>JAKFVU010000077.1 GCA_021732025.1 Candidatus Obscuribacterales bacterium
CCAATCATCAACGGGGCAGAGCTTGGCTCTGCCTTGTGTCCTTGGGGATGGCTAATTATTTCTTTGGCAATGGCATCGACGATAACTTCTAGTGGTGCCTTGCTGTGAAATTGTCGCTCTGACATGGCCGCATTTGACCACATGCCGTCCTCACCAAATCCGGTGGCATAGATTTTGATGTAGCGTGCCCCTTTATGAATGGTGAATAGCACTGCTTGCTTTTCGAAGGCTGCCCATGAGTTCAAGTGCAGAGCTTCTAAGATCTGCGAACCAGGCTCTAGGTCGCCGTCTGGGGTAGAGACAACCGCCATTTCGCGGTTCAAGGCTTTGTAAATTTGGCTCTTCCATTGGTCGACTTGGTGCAAGTCGTAAATCAATAGCGGTTCGCCTTCGACAAACACTCCAGCTTCGGTCTCTGCCACCGTGGGCAGTAGCACGCTCTTGCTTGTCCCAGCTGGGCCGTAGAGATAGACTTTGATCATATTCATAATTTACTAGCCCTCCTGGCTTGCTGCCACAGCGGCATCTACTTTAGGTTTCGCTTCGGGCTTCGCTTCTGGTTTCCCTTCGGGTTTCCCTTCTGGTTTCATAGTCGGGAAAGCAATGACATCGCGTATTGATGCCGAATCGGTGAGCAGCATGACCAAACGATCGATACCAATACCGATACCCATAGTAGGCGGCATGCCGTATTCCATGGCCATTATAAAATCGAGGTCTAGCGGCATGGCTTCAACATCACCGGCGGCTTTCTTGCGGCCTTGTTCTTCTAGACGAGTTCTTTGATCGTGGGGATCAGTTAACTCTGAATAGCCATTGGCTAATTCGCGACCAAAGACAAAGAGTTCGAAACGCTCTACTTCACCGGGGTTTTCTCTATGTGCTTTCGTTAGTGGTGATATTTCTACTGGATAGTCAATGATAAAGGTCGGTTGCATCAAAGTATGCTCGGCCTTGTCTTCAAATATGGCGTTGATGACACCACCCCTGGTGTCTTGTTTGTCTAGCCTAACCCCGAGCTTAATAGCTGCAGCTTTGGCTTCTTCGAAATCTTTCAGTGTTGAAACATCAAGGCCAGTAGCTTCTTTGATAGCGTCATTCATGCGCAAACGACGGAATGGTTTGCTAAAGGAAATCGCCTCACCCTGATAGCTGAAGTCTGCTGTTTGTAGAACATTTTCAGCGATGTGGCGCAGCATTGACTCGGTGAAAGTCATAAGCTCATTGTAATCGCCGTAAGCACAGTACATTTCCATCATGGTGAATTCAGGATTGTGTCGAGTGCTCATGCCTTCATTGCGGAAGATGCGACCGATTTCATAGACTCTTTCCATGCCGCCAATGATCATGCGTTTTAGGTGAAGTTCAGTGGCTATGCGCAAATAAAGGTCGATGCCTAGAGTGTTGTGATGAGTGATGAAAGGCCGAGCATCAGCGCCACCGGCTTCGACTTGCAAAGTTGGTGTTTCAACTTCTAGATAGCCGTGGCTGTCAAGAAAATTGCGCATATGACGAATCGTGAGGGAGCGCTTGCGCAGATTTTCGCGCACAGCTGGATTCATAATCATGTCGACGTAGCGGTGGCGGTAGCGCGCTTCTACATCAGTAAAGCCTTCCCAGCTGTCGGGCAATGGCAAGAGTGATTTCGACAATATTTGCCAGTCGGTAACTTTGACTGAAAGTTCACCTTGCGAGGTGCGGCGAATGGTACCGGTAGCGCCAATATAGTCGCCTTTGTCAAGGAGCTTTAGTCGGGCCTGTTTTTCTTCACCAAGAAACTCTTTGTGGCAGAAAAGCTGAATTTTACCTGAGTCATCGAAGACATCAACGAACATCCAGGTATTGCGGCTATTCATGATGCGGCCACAGACGTGGACAACGTCTTCGGTCTCTATGCCAACGGCAAGGTCTTTATATTTTTCTTGTAGTTCGGCAGCCTTGTGGCTGCGCTCATATTTATACGGATATGGATTAATGCCCTGCTCTTTCAAGGCCGTCAATTTGTTCAAGCGATCGGTTTTAAGTTTGCTGGCGGCTTCTGCTGCAGCGGCTGCTTTCTTGGCTTGTGCTGCTAGAGCTTTGGGTGACTCGTTATTGCCAGACATCTTGATTTCGTATCCCCGAGAAACTACATATATACGCTTGGTACACTCAGCTCCCTATTTTAGTATTAAGTCGGCCGAGTACCGCTGCAATACTCTCGAATAGCTCAAATTTGTTACTGAAAGGGGCATCATCAGCGAGCTTGAGCAGTGTTATAATTGGTCCCTGTCAAATTTATAGTGCAGTGATGAAGTGTCCAATTGCTTGGTATCTTTCTCCTGCGCCTGGCGCAAGGATTCTGTTTTCGTTAAGAGGTAGTTCGTGGTGGTTGATTCAACAGGCAATGCGGGCGGTTCTGGTAATAGTGGTCAGAGAATAGTCTCGGTCGAACTACGCGACGAGATGAAGAAGTCTTTCATTGACTATGCCATGTCGGTTATCGTCAGCCGAGCTATTCCTGACGTGCGAGACGGTCTAAAGCCAGTTCACAGACGCATTATTTTCGGTATGCACGAGCTCAATCTGGCGCCCAATGAGAAGTTCAAGAAATCGGCTCGTGTGGTCGGCGATGTTATGGGTAAGTATCACCCTCACGGCGACTCATCAATCTATGAAGCCTTGGTTCGCATGGCGCAACCTTCGGCCAGTAGATATGTTCTGGTTAATGGTCACGGAAACTTCGGTGACCTAGACAACCCACCGGCTGCCATGCGCTATACCGAGTGTAAGTTGGCTCCTCTTGCCATGGAAACTCTTGAAGATATCGATGCTGAAACCATTGATATGCGCCCCAACTTCGACGAATCTTTGAAAGAGCCGTCGGTGTTGCCATCACGTGTGCCAATCCTCTTATTGAATGGATCTTCTGGTATTGCTGTGGGTATGGCCACCAATATTCCTCCTCATAACTTGACTGAAGTTGTAAACGGCACAATCGCCAAAATTGACAATCCTGAACTTACTTCGCGCGAATTGATGCAATGGATCAAGGGCCCCGATTTTCCAGGCGGTGGTTCAATTCTTGGAACCGATGGCATTGTCGAAGCTTTCACTACTGGTCGCGGCTCAATTCCTACTCGTGGTACTGCCACAATTGAGCAGATTCCAGGCTCAGGTGGCCGTCAGTCGAAGATGGCCATTGTTGTCACTGCACTTCCTTATATGGTTGGCCCAGAAGCTTTCACCAAGCGTGTGGCTGAGTTGGTGCGCGACGAGAAGCTCACTGGCATTTCAGATGTGAACGATGAAACTGATAGATCTGGTATGCGTGTAGTAATCGAGCTGAAGCGCGATGCCAATGCTCAAGTTGTTCTCAACAATGTCTACAAATACACTCAGTTGCAGAGCTCCTTCCCTGTCAATACCTTGGCTCTGGTTAAGGGCAAACCGGTCACCTTAGAGTTGGCGGCGATGATTCAAGAATTCATCGAACACCGCATCGATGTGATTACAAGACGAACACGTTACTTCTTGCGCAAAGCTGAAGACCGCGCCCATATTGTTGAAGGCTATCTAAAAGCAATCAAGAATATCGACGAAGTCATTCGTTTGATTCGCGCTTCTGAAACAACAGAAAGTGCTCGTGCCGAATTGATGGCTAAGTTCGATCTGACTGAGCCGCAAGCAAATGCCATTCTTGAAATGCAATTGCGTCGTCTAACCGGATTGGAACGCGGCAAGTTAGAAAAAGAACTAGCCGAGCTTTTGGCTAAAATTGCTGACTACAAAGATATTCTTGCTAACCGCAAACGTATTGATGAAATCATCAAACAAGAGTTGAGCGAAATTCGCGACAACTTTAAAGATGCTAACGGTCACAAAGATGAGCGCCGCACCATCATCGAATCGAGTGGATCTGACACTGAAATCACAGCTAAAGATCTAACACCAAACGAACCGATGGCTGTGTTTATCACTAAGCAAGACTACATCAAGCGTATTTCGCTCGATAGCTTCCGCAGGCAGCGCCGCAATACCCGCGGTGTAACCGGCGTGAAGACTCGTGATGAAGATGACTTGCAGCACTTCTTTGCTGCCAACATGCACGATAGATTATTGGTCTTCACCAACCGTGGTCAAATATTCCCACTCGAAGTTATGGATCTTCCTGAAGGTGGTCGCACCGCTCGTGGTCTAGCTCTGGTCAACTTGTTGCAATTGCGTCCTGAAGAAACGGTCACCACCGTTATTCCTGTATCGAGCTTTGATCCCGACAGCTACTTGATCATGCTCACTCATCAGGCCTACATCAAGAAAGTGCAAATGTCAGAATTTGCCAACATCAGAAAAACAGGCATCATTGCTATCACCCTAAATGATGGTGATGAACTTGGTTGGGTAAGACCATCGGCTGGTAAGAGCGACATTATCATCGGTACTGGTGATGGTATGTGTATTCGCTACAGTGAAGAAGAATTGAGACCACTAGGCCGCTCGGCTCGCGGTGTGCGCGCCATTACCTTGCGTGAAGGCGATCGTATTGTCGGCTTCGATGCCCTAGAGACCTTCGATGATACTTACTTGTTAGTGGTCACGAATGACGGCTTCGGCAAACGCATCAGGCTAGAAGAGTTCAGACAGCAAGGCCGCGGTGGTATTGGTTTGATTGGTACCAAGTTCAAGAATGCTAGCTCAAGACTAGCAAGCTTGCGTGTAGTCAGACCGGGCGATGAGATGATCATTGCCACTGCCAATGGTGTTGTTGTTAGACAGCAAGCCGATGCAATCAGCATTCAAGGCCGCATGGCTACTGGCGTTAAGATGCAACAAGTGGGTGAGGACGATATGGTAGTTTCTGTTACCCCAGTGGTGGCAGCGATTGAACCAGCTGGTGATTCTGGCAGCGACAACGGCAGTGACAATGACGCTGATGATGCCGAGGATGATGGCAAAGCCGAGACCAAGCCAGAAACAAAATAGTTCAAGATCAACAAGTCAGCTTAAGAAAAAAACGCTCAGAAGAAATTCTGAGCGTTTTGCTTTTAGAGTTTGAATATTCAGATCAAGACAGTAGATCTAGACATTGATCGACTGATTGACCGGTTTGCTTGCACTTCGACAAACACCAGTTAATCGACATTTGCCGAGCTAGGGCCAGGGTGCCTTCTGAGGTAGCACGACCGCTAAAACATTTGCCGAGCAGTCTCTCTAGCTCTTGCTGATAGTCTTTAAGATTGGTTGGCAGACTCAAGACAAAGTTTCCGTCTTCAGCCACGGACAATAGTTCTTCTATGCCGTTTGAAGAAGCGGCAGAAAAAGAGGTGTAGCGGGTTTGCAATGTATTCATGATGGTCACCTGGTCTTTACAATGGTTGGCGAAGCGAATCGCCATCGAGGTAATTCTTTCGGGCGTTTCCCTTAGACATACCTAAACTATATGCTAGTTATCATAACGTTACGACATGTTTTTTTACAAGCCGTAAAACCCGCAATATAGCGGCTTTTTTTCGGGCTTAAGTGGGACTTCCCCCTGAAAACCGGTCAAAAGAAGTCATATCCCCTAGTGTGATAGGGGAAAGCCTTATTTTCGCTGCAACTCCGTCACAATTGAAGCTGTAAATTGCCTTTACAAAACTATGCAATTTGCTTTTTCACTTTTGCCTGATGGTCGAAAGGCTAACCAGACTGGCCTTAAACCATATCTCTTGATGATTAAGACCTCTTGACAACGGGTATGTATCTAGTTCATAGAGGCGTACGGAGCAGAATCAATGCGGAAAGAGAAGCAATCGCTGATAACCAACCATGGAGCTGAAGCTAAGAGCGAGGCTGATGGCGAGATTTTGCAAGTGCGGCGGGTGGTGGCCGGCAATCCAAATACACCGAAGCAAGTATTAGAGCGCTTAGCTGAAGACAAATCAGAAGCTATTCGTCGGGCCGTTGCCGAGAATCCTAGAACTCCAGTCGATATTCTCAAGAAGCTCGTTTTTGACACTGACTATGAAGTGCGTTTGGCTGTAGCAGAGAATGCTAATACCCCGGCCGACTGTCTTGCTCTCTTAGCCAGTGATGACAGTGCCGATGTTCGCTATGGTGTCGCTGAAAGCCCCCACATGCCTGAGCAAATACTGATTGATTTGGCTCATGACGACAACCCTTATATAAGGTGTCGAGCACTAAAGACACTGCAAATGATGGCTCCCGATTTACAAGCAAGGCTGAAGTTGCTGTTAACACCACCCGAACAGCAATTCGGAATTTGAGCTATAAGCAACAAAAAAGACCGGTGATTGACCGGTCTTTTCTATTACTGATTTTTTCGTATCTAGCGCTTATTAGCGTGAAGGTTCTTCTTCTCTCAAGACGTAACCTTCGCCTCTTACGGTCTGAATTAGACGTTTAGATGTGGCGTCTTCTAACTTAGAGCGCAAGTAACGGATATACACTTCAATAACGTTTGATTCGCCGATAAAGTCATAGCCCCAAACTTTGTCGAAAATAAATTCGCGGGAGAGAACTTGTTCTGGATACTGCATGAACAGTCTCAATAGATCAAATTCTTTCGCTCTAAGATCAAGCTGGCGCTCGCCTCTCTTTACGACACGATTAAGCTGGTCCATCCACAGATCGGCATATGTAAGAATGCCTTCTGCTGGTTTTCTCCGCATTACAGCTCTAATTCTGGCTAACAGCTCTTCGGTAGCAAACGGCTTAGTCAAATAGTCATCAGCGCCACTATCTAGGCCGCTAACGCGGTCTTGAACGCCATCTTTGGCGGTGAGCATAATCACTGGAACTTTCGACATAGCGCGTAAGCGCTTGCAAACTTCAATGCCATCGAGACCAGGCAACATCACGTCCAAAAGAACCAGTTCAGGCTGGTCTTTCTTGAAAAGATCAAGACCTTGATTGCCATCGTGAGCCACGGAAACTTGATAACCTTCATAGCCGAGCTCAAGTTCGATGAGACGCGCGATATTTACGTCGTCTTCAATGATCAGGATTTTCAAAGGACATACCTCGCATGCATTCGTCACGGTTAATATTAACCCTTGTTCAATATGTCATGGTCTAATGTTTTTGTCCAACTTTTTAGATTCGTTACATGCAACGTTCAAAGCCAAGCAGGGTCTGACATAGACAGCACGAAGCCAACTCTTTATCCCTTTGATTCTCAAGCGCTGACACAACTGGCGGTGGGTTCGTCTGTATTTATTGCCTTTGTATTGGCAATCACAGATGTCATTCCTCTTATACCGAATGCAACTTCAGTTATCGGTCTGGTTTTGCGCGTGGTGGGCGACTGGATTATTGTGGCCGTCATATGGTTTTTGGGATTTTTGGCCATTACCCAAACGCTCAAATTTATCAGCCGTGGCGTATGGATAAGCGAAAAAGGCATCAAACTTTCGCGCTTTGACCGGGTGGTGCCATGGACATCGATAAGGGCCGTGGCCGTCGAGCCCAATTTTTTCTTCACTAAGTTGTTTGGGCTCAAGCACACAGCTAGACGTCTTACTATTCTTTTTCATTTTGAAGTTAAGAACAAACTACTTTCTAGTTTGCTTTTTCCTAATTACATCCCATCCTTTTTCTTTAGCAAAGCAACTTTCGATCAACTGGTGAAAGATGTCTTTGCCAAAAGTGGTGCCCTACCCAATAGAACATTGCCAGATGATTTGCCATATGAGTACGCAGTTGTCGCAGCTGCTGCTTCTGCAGATGCATTTGAAATTGAAAATTGGAAGCATTTGCGCAAAACCTACGGCTGGTTGAACAAGCAAAAAATTCTTGTCACTGGCGTAATTTTAGTTAGCCTAGTCGTCTTTCTCGGTCGTAAGGCTATGGTTTACTATTGCTTTAACAGTGCAGGGAAAGCGGCAGCTGAAGCCAATTTTGAATTGGCTCGCGATTATTATCAGTGGTCAGTCAAATTAGAACCAATGTTCGCTGCTGGCTGGAATGGCCTGGGGCAAGCCGAGTTTAGATTGGCAGAACAACGACGAGCCGACTTTAGTACAGCTGTGCGCGATTGGCGCCGGGCAATATTTCTCAAGCTAGATTATGTTGAACCCCGGCTAAATATCGTGCGCGTTTGTCTCTATCGACGTGATTATGCCGAGGCTAGTCGCTTATTAGAGCACGCCCTCAAATTGGCACCATATGATGGTTTAGCCTTGTTGGAAAAAGCAGAATTAGATTTGGCTTTAGGTCAGTACAGCCAAGCACAGAAAGATGCCAGGCTGCTGCTCAGCCAAGGTGTAAATGCAAGTCAAAATCCTGAATATGTCTTCAAAGCTAGATGTCTTCTAGCTCAGGCCAAATTAGCCCAAGGCGATGCTCTTGCTGCCCAGAAAGAAATTGAACAGTATTCATCAGAGCCGCAGTCATTCACTAAAGGTGAAGACGTCACTTATTTACTTATGACACGGGCGCAGATTCTTTTGGCTCTAAATCAATTAGAAGCGGCTGAGAGTCATATTCGCTTAGCTGTTCGTCGTCAACCATACAATCAAGAAGTGTTAGTGCAAGCTGCTTTGATCAGCCTTGCGCGCCATCAATTAGCCGATTGCAAATTTTTCTTAGAACGCGCCAAAGTCGTTAATTCAGCCCAGGCCGCCAACTCAAATACTAACCCCTGGTTGGCCACCATTGCTAGTCGCTTGGCGGCGGCGCAAGTAAAAGATGAGAAAGCTAGGTAAGAAGGAGTGATCGATGTCTAGGACCTTAACCATTGGCGAAGAAGCTCCCGGTGGCGGTGCTAAGCGCTCGAGCCAAGTGCTCTTGCCCGAGCGGCTAACTGTGCGGCAATTGATAGGTGCATATGTCGATGCTCAGATTGCTCAGCAGCAATCTGCAGAGTTGGTGCATCAATCATTCTTTATTCCGACAGAAGACGAACTAATTCTCAATCAAAAGTCTCATTCAGTGCCAAAAAGTAAACCGCTCGACCGAGAGAAATTGCAGACTCGTGCTCTTTTGGCCTTTGAACAAAATCGATACTTTATCCTGATAGACAATAACCAGGCCGAGAATCTAGATCAAGAGATTGTACTTACTTCTCAGTCGCAAGTGACATTCTTGAGATTGACACCGCTAGTTGGAGGATAGTTCCGTGGAGCTACCACAAGAGCATTCAGAACTTCGCAAGCAAGCGCAAACAATCATAGAAGAATTAGCGACAATGGGTTTTCATTCGCCTAATTGGAATTGCAATCCGGCTTTGACAGAGCGAACCTTGGAGGTAATGAAGAGCGATAGGGCCTTGTTGGTGGAAATTTTGTTTGAGTGTTTAGAAGAGCTTGATTTTAATCGGCCGAGAGTTAGTAAGATGGCTCCTGCCTCGCTAGAAAGTTTGGCAGTCGAGCTACTGAGGCGGAACCTCGAATTTGATTCGACCCAGATCGCCACTTTGATCAGCCTTGCCCATAAAGCACCGTCCTTTAGGCGAACCCGCTCTGCGCGAATAGTCGATGTGGTTGAGAAGTTTGTGAAAAAACACGGGCTGACTGAGCCTATTCGGCTCAACCTCGAGAAGTTTGCTCGAATGATTGCAATCAATATAGATGAGAGGGAAACCAATAGGATTGTAAACCGAGCGTTCTCTATTTGCACAGGCTGCCGGCCCCAGGATGTTCCGGTTCTGCTTGAGCCTGGTGAAGCGGCAGGCGATCAGATTATTGCTGATTGCAAGCTGATGACGCCAGCTGACAGTCAGCTTTGGAATCGAGTTTTGAATCATGCAGTCAGTTTGACTGCCGTGAAGCCTTCAATTAAGTGGCAGTCTGAAGCGCAAAAACTTCTAGCGCAAGTCGGTCGCGAGAATTACTCTAAATATGCTTCGCGCTGGCTATCTCTAATTGGTGTTCGCGGCACACGAGACGTCCCACCAGATCATTGGTCTGACTCGAACGAGTTAATTTGTGCTACCAATGCTGAAGTTTTAAAAGGTATTGTCTGGTTTCTTGTTAGCTATAGCGATGACGAGACGGCGCGATTGCTTGGTGCCACAGCTGACACTTGTTTTAGGAAAGTGAAGAATCACGGTGCCCGCAGTCCGAAGATTGCTAATGCTTGCGTCGGCGCACTATCTATGATGCCTTTTAAGGAAGCGATCTCTCAACTATCTAGATTGGCTGCTAAGGCGAAGAGTCCGTCTGCTCGTAAGACCATTGACAAGGGCCTAGGGAGCGCTGCCGAGCGCTCTGGTATGACAGTGGAGGATCTTCAGGAAGTCAGTGTTCCTGATTTTGGTTTCAGCAAATTTGGAGTCTACCGAAAACAGTTTGCTCAATTTGAAGTTGAGATTGTCATTGCTGGCGTTCATTCGTTAGTAGTTAATTGGAGTGTGGATGGTAAACCTTTGAAGGCGCCATCTACGGCGATGAAACGTGATTTTCCGCTAGAGCTTAAAGCAATAAAAAAGACGGTAATTGAGCTGGAGAAACTATTGCCTTCAATTCGTGACCGCATTGAAATGAGCTTGTTGCAACAACGCAATTGGCCGTTCTCAGTTTGGCGCGAGCGCTATTTGAATCACCCCGTCTGTGGCGTTCTCGCCCGGCGACTGCTCTGGACTTTTAACGGTAAAACTGGACTTTGTCTAGATGGAAAGATTTGTGATTTAGCCGGCGCTGAAATTGCAGTATTAGATAACACTTTAGTTGAGTTGTGGCATCCAATCGCTTCCTCGGCTTCTGATGTATTAGCCTGGCGTACGAAGTTGCAAGAACGCGGTATTACTCAACCTTTTAAGCAAGTCTATCGCGAAATTTATTTGCTCACCGACGCGGAGCGAAAGACGGCAACCTACTCTAATCGATTTGCTGCACACATGTTGCGGCAACATCAATTTGCCGAATTGTGTAAGCAACGGGGCTGGCATTACACTCTCCAGGGCCAGTGGGATTCGTTAAACTCACCAATCTTGAAGCTGCCTAAATGGAATTTGGAAGTTGAATTCTTGGTTGTTCCAGCTACTGAGGATGCTTCGTCGCCAGCCGGAATATATTTGCATGTGGCCACTGACCAAGTGCGTTTTCGCCGCATCAATTCTCCTGAAGCCATTGAACTCTCTGAAATTATGCCAATAGTTTTTACTGAAGTAATGCGTGACGTAGATCTATTTGTTGGAGTATGTAGTATAGGCAATGATCCTAACTGGCAGGATGGAGGTACGTTGGGGACCTACTGGCAGTCTTATTCGTTCGGTGATCTTGGTTCGTCGGCTCAGACTAGACTGGCAGTTTTAAAAACTATCATTCCGCGCTTGAAGATAGCTGCCCGCTGTTCATTCTCTGACAAGTTCTTGATAGTTCGTGGCGATTTGCGCACTTATCGAATTCATGTCGGTAGTGGCAATATATTGATGGAACCTAACGCACAATACCTTTGTATTGTGCCCTCTCGTGGTCTCGCAAAGTCTGATATTGGCAAAGTATATCTGCCCTTCGAGGGCGATTCGCTTCTCTCTGTAATACTGAGTAAGTGCTTCCTTCTGGCCGAAGACAGTAAGATTACAGATTCTAGTATCGTTAATCAAATCCATCAGAAGTAAGATTATTTCTCTCAGATCACTGGGCCATGGCTGCTAGATTTCTTAAAAATACAGTCCATTGATCTTGCGCTGTGGGCGAGATTTCTGAGGCCAAGGCTCTTGTCGTGTTTTCTTGGGCACGGTCGAGGGCAACAGAGTTAACAAGCTGACCAGCGGCCGACTGATCAAATTGCTTGGCGTTTTCTGCCAATAGATCAAGAGCGCTGCTGTATTGGTTTTGAGTGGTGGCATTGCTTATTGCCGCTTTGGCTTCAACTAATGGTGCTACTACAAGTTCGGTACCAAACTGTCTTTCTATGGTTTCGATTTCGCGGCTTAAGCTATTCAGTAGTGACTTCTGATCTTCTAAGTTATTTAGTCGCTCGTCGCTAGCTAAACCAACAATCGATTGAACTGGATTAATCTCATCAGCCCGAGCCTGCAAGTCTAGGTAAGGGCGTCCCGGTAAGAACGTGCTTAGTCCGCCTTGGTCGTCATAACCGCCTTTCTCTTCACCGTGGTAGCTAGATATCATTTCACTTTGCCCGCGCAGTAATGCTTCTGCTGCACGTTCAATGTTGCCACCAAAATCATCTAGAGAGCCACTTTCAATTGAGCTCAATAAATTGTTGGCGAAAGTTTTGACGTCGTGAAGTTCTGCTCTGGGTGTGCCAGATATTCGGTTGCCGCCAGCTTGCGAAGCTAGAGGGCTAGCGTCTATGGCGCTGAGAATAGCCTGGCGGCCGGGTTCTGTTTGTAGTGCTTGGCTCAAACTTGCGCCAAGATTCTCTAAGCTTTGGTTGAAGCTTTCTATCTCGGAAGCATTGTAGTGGGCCAAAGTATTTGTTCCTGCATCTTGCTTGTCATCACCTAGTGCCGCTTCTCCGCCATTGGCCCCTTGAGCTGCTAAGGCAACTATTGTCTCTCCTAGATCTTCTGGGCTCATAGCCGGCCGCTCTAAAACTTCATTGACTATGGCTGTAACGTTTTGGCCATCGACATTGAGTCCGCCTGCTGACTCTACTTCGGCTGAGGCAATAATATGATCAGCGGCTTCACTCATTGCCGCTATTACTGTGCTGTTTCCCATTGAGCACGAATCAAAATCGAGTAGATCGAGGCGGTCGCGGCCTATGTTTTCGAGACCACTTTTAATAGCTGCGTCGACTTCTTCCAGGCTGGCAGAGCCGGTATCACCAGAAATGCCTTGGGGGCCACCACCGTGGCCCTGGGCAAAGAGGGCTAGATGCTCTGATGGTGCCTGCTCACCGGCTGTTGTGATTAGGGCTTCCATATCGGCTGCCACGCCCTCTGAAGGGCGAGTTTCTAACTCTTGAATTTCGCCGTCATGAATGACATAGGTGTGAATGAGCATGCCGCCGTTTGTGCTAGAGGATTGGCTTAGCGAAACGTGAGCTTGGCCATCCACAATTTTGCTGGCATTTTTGTTAGTTGGCTTGGTGTCATTGTTCTCTTGTGGCTGGGCGTTCTGCACCACCAAAGTGATTGGCTTGTCTACGGTGCTGGCAGCTAGTGCCAGTAGCTCTGCAGCTTTGTTGCGGGCTCCGCTGTAAACCCGTTCATCGCTGTTTAGAGGGGATTGATGCTCTTGGGTGGTAGTAAGGTTGAAGGCTAATGTCCACTCTGCATAGGGGCTAGTAAATTCAAGAGAGCCAGTGGACAGATCTTGGCCGGCGGGTGGCGAACAAGTTTTGCCGCTGGCCAGGCAATCAAAATATTGGTCGCGCAGACCAGAGGCAGTGTCTGGCTGTTCGCTTGTTTGGGTCGGTGCATCAGTACTGGTAAATCGTGGAGCCATAATTGTTAACCTCAGTTTTGAGAGAATAACGTGCCCAGTTGGACACCAATTGGACAGTGCTCAAAATGGCAAATATTGGGTAAAACAAGGCTATGAAGTGTAAAGCTGTTCACAGTCTTGTTGCTTGTCTTTGTTTGTTGTCGTTTGCGGCAGCGGCAACTGTTAACGAGCAGGCTGCGGCTAAGAAGGCGTCTAAGTCTAAAGTAGTCAAAAGCAAAACACCGCCCAAAACATTTCAAAAGGGCTGGCAAGAATTTCAGAGCAAACGTTTTGGCCCAGCCGCTGAGCAGTTCGAACTAGCCGACCGTTCTGGCTTTTGTAATGACATGACCCATTATTATTTGGGTCTTTGTTATCACAACCTCAATCAAACTCAGCGGGCCATTGACCACTATTCTTGGGTTGTGTCCTACAGTAAGAATCCAATTTTGCGCTATCAGGCTCAGTCTGGCTATGCTCAAGTGGCAAAATATGCAGGTAGTCGCACTTACGCTGGCAACGGCAACGTTTTCACCGGCTTTAGCTACCGCGGAGGCGGTGGCGGCTCTTCTATGAGTTCTGGTGGTGGCTGACGATGAGTATTGGGGGTGCTAGTTTAGTACCCGATTTTTTTAATTCTTAGTGCGGCAAGCCAAAGACAAAGTAGAGCATGCACATAAAGGCTAAAACCCAAGCCCCGGCGGAGACTTCTTTCATCCTTCCAGACAAAGTTTTGATGACGGCATAGAGCACGAGCCCGGCGGTTAGGCCGTTGGCTATGCTGTAGGTGAAAATCATCATGGCAATGGTGGCAAATGAGGGAAAGGCTTCGGTTAAATCATCCACATCGATTTTGCGCAACGAATTGAGCATTAGTAGGCCGACACAAATCAAGGCTGGTCCATAGGCATATTTTAGATGCTGTAATGGTGCCAGAAGGGGAATGCAAAACAAGGCAGCAAAGAAACATAGAGCTGTGACTACTGATGCTAAGCCAGTTCTAGCCCCTTCTCTTATGCCGGCGGCCGACTCGATGAAAGCACCACTGGTAGAAGAGCCAATTAGAGCAGAGAAGATGCATGAACAGGCATCAACAATCATGGGCTTTTCAATGTCGGTTAGATTGCCATCTTCGTCGACCATGCCACAGTTGGCACCGACACCGACTATGGTGCTAAGTGTATCCAGAAAACTCATGAGAAAGAGAGTGAGTAAAATCGGTAAGAAGCTGAGTTTAAGTGTAGAGGCAATATCCAACTTGAGAAATATTGGCTCTAAACTAAGGTCGCCTTGAAACGGCACTGAAAATATTGCTTTGGGCAACTCGCCGACGTTGAAGGCAAAACCAAGGGCTGCTGTGGCTATGATGCCAATTAATATTGCCCCTTTGGCTTTGCGGGCAAGCAGTGTAGCTGTGATTACTGTGCCCACTATCGCTAGTATCACTTTTATCTCGTGTAGATTGCCGAGCTTAAGTGGCACAGGTGGTGCACCAAGGGTGATACCGTCGGGAGAGAGCAAGATTTTTGCCGGCATACCTTGTACGGCACTTTCGATAATGCCCGTTTCGTAGAGGCCGATAAGGGTTAAAAATAAGCCAATGCCAGCAGCAAAGCTGTGCTTCATACTGTTTGAAGTTGAATTGGCTAGCCATGGTCTGATTTTTAACAGAGACATGGCAAGAAAAGCAAAGCCACTTACAAAGACTGCGCCGAGGCGAAGTTGCCAGCTGATGCCTAAGGAGGCAAGACCGAAAGCAATAAAAGCATTTTCGCCCATATAGGGTGCCACTGCCAGTGGTCTATTAGCAAAAAGACCCATAGCCAGACAGCCAAACACTGCTGTCAAAATGGTGGCAACCGTCGACGGCCCTTGCGGTATTCCAGCGAAAGCCAGAATAGCTGGGTTAACCACAATAATATAAGCCATGGTCAAGAAGGTGGTGAGGCCGCCTAAAAACTCGCTGCGAATCGACGAGTGGCGCTCAGTAATTTTGAAATATTTGTCTAGATTAGTTTGTTTGCTGTTGCCCAATCGACTTCGGCCTTAATTGCAGATTGAAGATTTGTGGCAGGGGCAAAACCAGTACTGGCAACGAGGCTGTCTGTGGCCAAAGTTGTTTCAGTTGCAAGTTTTTCAACCTGTTCAGGAGTGACATTTATTTTTCCAGGCATGAATGCTTGAGCAGCTTTCAAGCCCATCTTTAACAAGCCTTCAGGAACAGAACTAAATTTCTTGGTGATGTTCATTGTGGCGGCAATGTTCTCAGCTAGATCTTTCATCGATACTGCTGATGGATTGGCCACATTGAATACATGATAACCATTGGGCACACGTTGTAGGCAGAGATGTACAGCTGCTGCCAAGTCTTTGGAGTAGATCAAGCTTTTGGGGGTGGCACCACTGCCGATGTGGACATATTTTTCTTCTTTGATTTGACGAATCAATGAAAGCATGTTGCCACGATCACCTTCGCCAAATACCATTGATGGTCTGAGCACAATGATTCTTGGAATTTTTTCGACCAGAGTCTGCAGGTAATTTTCGCTAGTCATTTTCGAAACGGCATACGGAGTTTTCGCCGAGTAAGGTCCGGCTTCGGTTATACCTTTGAAGGGGCCTTTGCCATAAACCGCTGAAGTGCTCAAGAAAACCAGGGTGTGCACACCGTTTGCTACGCAAGCTTCAGCTAGTTGCTGCGTTGCCCGCACATTTACTACTTCGTATTCTTGATAAGAGGCTGCTTCTTGATGTACCAAGCCAGCTGCGTGTACGACAAACTCGATGTCTTTAGTGAGAGCGCGCATCTCTTGATCGCCCACGCGGGTGAAATCAGCTGCTTGCAAATCGACTACAGATAGATCGACGCCATTAGCCATTTTTGAACGGGCATCGAGGCGGTCGCGTACTTGTGCTCTGACTAAACACTGGTTGCTTGAAACCAGTCTAGAAATAATGGCGCGGCCGATCATGCCGCTTCCACCCGTGACCAATATCTTTTTTAGGCCAGCCTTTTGAACCATGCTTCCTAGATACCTTTTTTTAGCAACCAATAAAAGTGCTCAGCCCTTGCCGTCAACTTCTTGACAGGGCTGCTGGATTGACATCGTCAACAAGCAACGCGCCATTCCAGGATGCAGCATACACCAGCAGATTAGCTACCTGCCAGTAGTTTTTCGCCAATTATTTGCCAACTGCCTCTGACCTGCGCCAGAGCCAGTCTAAATCTCCATCAAAGATGAAGATGTCTTCATCGATATAAAAATATTGCCGCTTGGCTACCGCGCTCTAAATTGTCACCATCGGCCTAAATTTGCCAAACGATTTTTTTAGAGTGCCGCTGATCTCGCCTACGGTGGCATAGCACTCAACGGCCTGGCAAATAAGTGGAATGAGATTGTCAGTCGAATTTGCTGCTGCATGCAGGTTAGCTAAGGCAGCGGCTACTTTCTCTTGGTCACGGCTCTCTTTGAGGGCTTGCAGGGCAGACACTTGACGGCCTTCAAGAGCTGGGTCGATGCGTTGTACGTTTATTTCGTCTTCGTGCTCATCTATAAATGAATTGACTCCCACCACTAATTTGGCCTTGCGCTCGATGTCTTGGTGGTCTTCGTAGGCAGAATCTTGGATTTCTTTTTGAATGTAGCCACTTTCCACGGCTTTGATGGCGCCACCCATTTCTTCGATACGGCGCAAATATTCTTCTACTTCGGCTTCGATTTTATTGGTGAGGTCTTCGATGTAATACGAGCCGCCTAGGGGGTCGGCCACATTGGTAACTCCAGTTTCGAAGGCGATGATTTGTTGAGTGCGCAGTGCTGTCAAAGCTGAAGCCTCAGTGGGTAGGGCGATGGCTTCATCTTTCGAGTTTGTGTGCAGTGATTGGCAGCCCCCGAGGGCCGCTGCTAATGCCTCTAATGTGGTTCGCACTATGTTGTTGTCTGGTTGCTGCAAGGTCAGACTCGAGCCAGCTGTTTGCACATGAAAACGAAGGGTCTGTGACTTAGGGCTCTTGGCGCCAAACTGGTCGCGCATGATTTTGGCCCAAATGCGTCGTGCTGCTCTAAACTTGGCTACTTCTTCGAAGAAATTCATCTGGGCAACAAAGAAGAATGACAGTTGACCAGCAAAGCTATCGACCTCTAGGCCCGAAGATTGCGCTGCCCGCACATACTCAATGGCATTGGCGAAGGTGAAAGCTAACTCTTGAACGGCTGTGGCTCCGGCTTCACGAATGTGATAACCCGAAATCGAGATAGTATTCCATTTAGGCATGTCGCTGGCACAGAACTGAAAAATGTCTGTGATTAGGCGCATAGAGCCTTTGGGTGGAAAAATATAGGTGTTGCGTGCTTCGTACTCTTTGAGAATGTCGTTTTGAATAGTGCCTGACAAATTGGCAGCGCTAACACCTTGCTTCACTCCCACTGCTCGGTACATTGCCAACAGAATGGCGCTCGTGGCATTGATAGTCATAGAAGTAGAGACCTTGCCAAGATCAATTTGATCAAAGAGGCGCTCCATGTCTTTGAGGGTGTCAATAGGCACGCCGGTGCGGCCAACTTCGCCCAGGGCCATGGGGTCGTCTGAGTCGAGACCCATCTGCGTTGGCAGGTCAAAAGCAACAGAAAGACCAGTTTGGCCGTTACCTAAGAGATATCTAAATCTTTTATTCGTCTCTTCGGCATTACCGAAACCCGCATACTGACGCATTGTCCATTTGCGCGATCGGTACATATCTGGGTAGATTCCGCGGGTGAAGGGGTAGGCTCCAGGCGCCCCGAGCTCCTTTTTCCAATCAAAATCTGATAGATCTTCAGGTTTGAAGCAGTCTTTGTTGTCTGTCATCGCCGTATAATTAAACCTATTCTTTCTCATACATATTGTAATGGAGGACTTCCTTGTGAAGTACTGCGAGAACATCCTGGAAACTATTGGCCAAACTCCTCTTGTTAAGCTTAACAAGGTGACTCTGGGCTTGAAGCCAACTATTTTGGCTAAGCTTGAAGTTTTTAATCCGGGAGGATCGATCAAGGATAGGCCCTCTTTGAAAATGATTGAGGAGGCTGAAAAGGCTGGCTTGCTCAAACCGGGCGGCACGATTATCGAGCCAACCTCCGGCAATACCGGTACCGGATTAGCGCAAATTGCAGCTGTCAAAGGCTACAAGTGCATTTTGATCTGTCCTGATAAGGTCGCTCCTGAAAAGATCAATTTGCTCAAAGCATATGGTGCTGAAGTAGTAATGGTTCCTTCAACTGTTTCTGCCAGTTCGCCAGAGAGTTATTATTCTGTCGCCAACAGATTGACCATGGAAATTCCTGGTTCCTTCCAGCCCAACCAATTTGCTAATCCTAATAATCCTGATGCTCACTACGAGACCACAGGCCCAGAAATTTGGGAGCAAACCTCAGGCAAAATTACTTGCTTGGTGGCAGGAGCTGGTACTGGCGGCACCATTTCTGGTACTGCTAGATATTTGAAAGAAAAGAATCCGAATATCAAAATAATTGGCGCCGACCCAGAGGGTTCAATCTATTCAGGTGATACCCCAGGCTCTTACAAAGTTGAAGGTATTGGTGAAGACTTTATTCCACGCAATGCTGATTTGAAGATTGTTGATCACTTCGAACGTGTTTCAGACAAAGAATCCTTCCTCATGGCCCGTCGCTTAGTGCGAGAAGAAGGTCTGCTCATCGGTGGTTCGTGCGGAACAGCTACTGTCGCTGCTCTGCGAGTGGCTGCCACCATGACCGAAAAAGATGTGATTGTAGTAATTCTGCCCGATGGCGGCAGAGGCTATTTGAGCAAAATTTATTCTGATGATTGGATGCGCGAATTTGGTTATTTGCAAGCTGAAGGTCTGAGTTTCTTTGCCAAAGATTTGCTTGCTGGCAAGACCAGCTCAGGCAAAGTACCAGCCATGATTACAATCAAGCCTGATGATACTGTGCAGATGGCTATCGAAATTATGCAAAAGTATGAAATCGATCAACTTCCGGTGGTCACTGCTGCCGGTCAAAACGTTGGCCACATCAATGATTTGATCACTATGCAAATTGTTTATGAGCGCAAACATCCAGAGTCAACTACTGTTTCATCGGTAATGGGTCGCCCCTTCCCTCAGCTTGATGTCGATAGCGAAATCGATAGAGTCTATAAGCAATTCAAGCTGGGTAGCAATATGGTTATTCTCACTAAAGAGGGTAAGGCCTGCGCTGTGTTGACCAAGTTTGACATTGTTTCGCACCTGAAAGCATCGAGTCATATCGAAGCCCCAGAGGTCAAAGCCAAAGGCACCAAAATTACTGTTTAGGCATAAACCTAGGCATAAAAAAATATCAGAGGAGATTATCGATGAAGTTCTCGACCAAGGCCATCCATGCAGGCCAGGAGCCAGATCCAACTACTGGAGCCATTATTCCACCGGTTTATCAAACTTCTACATATGTGCAAGAGGGCTTGAATCAGCATAAGGGCTTTGAGTATGCTCGTACTCAGAACCCCACTCGCTTTGCCTTAGAAGAATGTTTAGCCGCTTTAGAAGGCGCCAAGTATGGTCTGTGCTTTGGTTCTGGATTAGCTGCGGAAGGCAACATCATGAATCTGCTTTCGAGCGGTGATCATGTAATTTGTGGCGATGATGTTTATGGTGGCACTTACCGTTTATTTGAAAAAGTATGGAAGCGTTACGGCATTACTTTTACTTATGTAGATGCTAGTGATGCTACTAAGGTAAAAGCAGCGATTCAGCCCAACACCAAAATGATCTGGATTGAAACGCCCACCAACCCATTGCTCAGGCTCTGCGACATTAAGGCTATTGCTGAAGTGGCTAAGGCCGGTAAGCAAATAACAGTTGTTGATAATACTTTTGCTAGCCCTTATTTGCAGAATCCCATTGCTTTGGGTGCTGATATTGTGGTGCACTCAGTGACTAAATATATCGGTGGCCACAGTGATGTGATTGGTGGAGCTGTTCTTACATCGCGCGACGATCTCTATGAAACTCTGAAATTCCACCAGAATGCTGTTGGTGCTGTACCAGGCCCATGGGACTGCTGGCTAGTTTTGCGCGGAGTGAAGACATTAGCAGTGCGTATGGAAGCGCACCAGAAGAATGCTATGACAATTGCTCAGTATCTCGAGAAGCATCCAGCTGTTGAAAAAGTTATGTATCCAGGCCTGGCTAGCCATCCTCAACATGCTCTAGCTAAGGCGCAAATGAATGGCTTTGGTGGCATGGTTTCGTTTGTACTTAAAGGTGGCGAAGAAAGCGCTCGCCAATTCTTGGGTTCAACAAAACTGTTTTCGTTAGCTGAAAGTCTTGGTGGTGTCGAGTCTCTCGTCTGCCATCCAGTATCAATGACCCACGGCTCTATTCCTAAAGCCGAACGTGATGCTCGTGGTGTGGTTGATGCACTGGTGAGACTTTCAGTCGGCATCGAAGACATTGACGATTTAGTCAAAGACCTTGAAGCTGGTTTAGCTAAAGTAACTGTCTTAGCTGGTGCTGCTAAGTAATTCAGCTGATTTATTCAATATCAGGATGATAGTCGAGCTTAACTTTCTTGAGCGCGGCTACTTCTTGGCGCAGCGCTATAGCTTCGGCTTCTTTGCCTACCTGGCCCTTATAATCAGCCATAGCATTTAAACTTTCGATTAAGAGTTTGTAGGCGCGTACTGAGTTATTGTTGCTCTTGTCTAGCTTGTTATATTTGCGCAGCTTTTTAAGGGCAGTCTCTAATTCTCTTTCGGCTTGGGTAAATTGGCTGCGGTCGCGGTCAAACTGACCTAATCTCAGCCAAGACTCGGCCTCATCAATCGGGCTAGTTTCAGATTTGCTGCGCTCGTTGACTTTAGTCTTAATAGCTAAGGCTTCTGCCAACAAAGGGCGCACCTGGCTCACTTCATCTTGTTGCCAATGTGAGTAAGCTAGTTCTGTTTTTAGATCAGCTAATTGCGGGTCATCATCACCGGCTAGTTGTGAGTAAAGTAGCGACGCTTGAGTAAGTAAATCTTCTTGATCGTCAAAGGCCTGCACCGAACCTAATCGTCTAGATACGCCAATGATAGCTTCGATTTTTGTGCCCATCTGCAGAGCTAATTCGTAAACAAAAGTGCGGCTGTCTCCTTGCGAATTCTTTGCCATAGCGCCTTGGCGCAAAGCGGCTATACGGGTTATTTCTTGGCGAGCCAGCTCGCAGTCAGCGAGGGCTCGGTCGCGATTTATTTGCCCCATGCTGCGCAGAATCTGCTCGGTTTCTTTGGGACGATTGGTGGCATTGGCTAATTTAAGACGGGCTCTCAATACGTTTAATTTTCGCCCGAAATTGTCGCCAAATTTAGTAGCCACCTCTTCTGCTTTGAGAAAAGAAGAACCTGCTTCATCAAAGCGATTTTGCTTGGCTAGCTCTTCACCGCGGGCTATCCAAAAGGTATATGACCAGCGGTTTATCAGCGTGCCCCGGTCATTTTCAGGCCCGGGCCAGACAAATACTGTCCAGTAAATAGCAGATGAGATAAGTAGCCCGCAGACAGCAAATGCCACTACCACTGGTAGCAAGCGTTCTTTGTCGCGAGCGGTTAGATAGAGCCCTGAGCGGTCGGTAATTTCGTCAGCTCTTTTGGTTGAGGCTGCGGTGACAGAATTGGCCGAGTTGATTGGGAGGGGAATTACAATTTGCGAATCGGTACCAGTGGCCGTGTGAGCCAGCGGTACTTTCGGTAGTGGTTCGCCATAAATTTCTTGATAAAGCTCAGCCACGCTGCTGCAACGATCATCGGCCCGTTTAGACAGACATTTCATCACTGATTCTTCGAGCTGAGGCGATAACTCAAGCTTGGGAGCTGCCTGCTTTAGCGTTAGGGGCACATCTTTAAGGTGCATGTGCATTGTTTCTAATGCCGACTCCCCTACCAATGGTCGTCTGCCACTCAAGGCTTCGTACATCAAACAACCAATTGAGTAAATGTCTGAGCGAGCATCGAGCGACTTACCGGCACACTGCTCTGGGCTCATGTACAAAGGCGATCCGAACACTTCGCCGGTGCGAGTGAGGTTTTGTCCCATGTTGCTTGAATCGGTAATTTTGGCGATACCAAAGTCGACTAGTTTGACGAGAACACTGCCGTCTGTTTGGGGTATCAAAAATAGATTGCTTGGTTTTAGATCGCGGTGAATCACGCCTTTTGAATGTGCATGATCGAGACCGGCCAACGCTTGTCTGAAAATTTCGCGAGCCTGTGGTTCAGTTAAGAAAACATCTCTTTCTAGTACGGTTGAAAGATCTTCCCCTTCGAGATAATCCATGACTAGGTAGGCCTTACCTTCATTGGTGATACCAAAATCATGCATAGTGACGATGTTAGGGTGTGACAGATTGCTGGCAGCCTTGGCTTCATACTGAAAGCGCTGAAACATTGAAGAGTCAGAAAGAAGAAATGGATGCAGCAATTTCACTGCACAGATTCTTTCCATATATTTGTGGCGGGCTTTGTAGATGACACTCATGCCGCCAGAGCCAAGCACTGAAAGAATCTCGTACTTGTCGGCAAAGACGGTGCCAACTAGAGCATCTTTAGCCAGAGGGGCCAATTGTGAGCCATCGTCGGGGCAGACCATGACCTCGTTGCTATATTCTTTTTTGCAAGTCAGGCAGACTTTGCTAAAACTTTCCATCATGCTCTTTCTGAGTAGATCTAAAGATTACCCGATTTTGACGCTTGGCATGCCGTTAGAATAACCCATATTAGTTCTTGCGGATAAAGGGCATTAGTGATCCGACTAGAAAAATAGCGATACAAATAACTTCTCCGCTTAAGGCATTGGGGTCGCCGCCGTCTTCCAGAGACAAATTCGACACTTGTATGCTTGTCAAAAGCATATCTCGGCTGGGACCGATGGCTAGACCAATTATCAGAGCAATCAGTGCCACAGTGGTTACTTTGGGGCCGAGCTTGTAGGAGGCCGCTCTGTGCAAGGCTTTGCCTAAAAAGACTGCGGCAAAAAACTGTATAAAGTAGCCGTACATGCCCATTATCTCAAGGTGTGGCTGGACAAAACCCCAGGCCACTCCTAAAAGAATACCGGCCACGCTTAGCTTTACTAAGACTTTGGGGCTGGTTAAAAGTACATGTGAGGTGAAGCGACTGGCGCATTTTTTGCAACGATTGCCGACTTCACATTGAACGAAACATTTGGGGCAAACTTGGCCATTGCAGTCGACACACTTTAAAGCCGAGTCTCGGCAAGAGTGCGACCCTTTGAGTTTTTGTAGTGCAGGATTTTCTGACATTGTTCTAAATTCTGAAACAAATTCTAATTCTAAAGTAAAAGATTAAAAAAGTTCTTGCTGTCAACTGGAGTTTAATGGACTGAAGCCGGTAATCTCTATTCAATGTTACTGAGTCAACTTAGCTCGATCAGGTTTTAGGAGACGTCGTGTCTGAAAATGCAAAGGCTGCTTTGACCAAGAGCGTAAGTTTTCTTGGTATGGGAATCATGGGAGCCGCAATGGCTGCCAATTTAGCGCCAGCTATCGCCCGCAGCGGTGGTCGCCTCAAGGTCTGGAACCGCTCCACTGGCAAAGCCGGAATTGAGCTAGCCAAAGCGGCTGGGGCGGAAGATTTTGCCCACTTGAAAGACTGTTTGGCTGGAAGTGAGATTGTCTTTAGTTGCCTGGGTGATGAACGTGACGTTGGTTCGGTTTTAACCGGACCCGGTGGAGTATCTGAATTTGCGGCCCCAGGATGCGTGGTTGTTGACTTCAGTACTATTGGCCCCAAGGCGGCCCGATCTATTGCAAAATCTTTGGCTAGCGCCGATATGCAGTTTCTTGATGCACCAGTTACTGGCGGCGATAGCGGAGCCAAGCAAGGCACTCTCACTATCATGGTTGGGGGCGACTTGGCTGCATTTCAGGCGCTGATGCCCTATTTAGAAACCATGGGCAAGACTATTCGCCATTGCGGCAAATCTGGTAATGGCCAAGCCTTGAAGTTGGCAAACCAGACTCTATGTGCTCTCAATTTAATTGGTGTTTGCGAAGCTGTTTCAATGGCTGAAGAGCTAGGCTTAGACAAGAAACTTGTGGTTGATGTGCTCGAGAACGGAGCCGGTGGTTCTTGGTCATTGAGCAATCTTGGACGGCGAATTCTGGCTGATGATATGGCTCCAGGCTTCGCTACTAACCATATGCTTAAAGACCTGCGCTTGGCCTTTGAGAATCTCGACCCGGCTGGTCGTTTACCGGGCACTCGTTTGGCTTTTGAATTGTTCGAAGAAGCCATGGCCACAGTTGGTAAAGATGCAAGCCAAGAACTTGGCACCCAAGCCATGATCAAAGCCTATCAAGAGAGAAAGGCTTACCAGGAGAAAGAGCTTGCGCCTGGTCGGGCCGGCGACCGCATCACACTTGAATGGCAACTCGACACCGAGTAGCCACTATGTGAAAAAACAGAATATCGCCTAGATATACCTGTATCGTTTTGAAAGAATTTAAACAAAAAGCGCTACACAAGCCCTCTCTGGTGGAGTAGCATTGGCGATTACTGACGTAAAAACAAGTAGGGGAACGTAATGTCGCAAACAGCCACAGCTACAGAGAGAGAATCAGTTATGGACACTGCTTTATTAGACGAAGTAGTGCACTGGGTAAAGACTTTGACTTCGGTTGGCGTCTCACCTGACTGCGCCGCTACACTTACAACCGAAATTCTCCTAGCCACCAGCGAATCAGCTGATGAGTTCGGCGAGTACGGCGAAGACATGGAAGAATTCGACGAAGAATAATTGTTCCATTTGTAGTATCGAATATTAAAACTCCCTCCATAGCCATGGGGGGAGTTTTTTGCTTTAGCGGGCAAATAGTTGGAAGCACCTTGCTACAGCATTTCTAAAGCGTCCATAGCCTGTTTATGCCAATAGAGCCAGTTACCCAACTTACACAACCTAGCAGTGAGCAACTTCCTTCAGTTTCTACTCAGCCAATTGAGCTGAGATATAGAGCTGGCTTCACTGCTTTGGCTTTTCTCTTGGCCCTCTCTCCGATTTGGTTTTGCTGGTCGATACTTGCGGCCTTCAGTTTGGCTGCCCAGGCTTGGGCTAACATCAGCACTGGAGTGAGCGGATCGGAAATTACCATTGCCTCAATATTGTTTTATTTGCTTCTCGTTTTCTTGGGTTGTGTTGCCGTCAGTGTCTGTGCCGACACCAAATTGATTGTTAGTAAAGAGTCGTTGCGTCTTCCTTGGCAATATCTTTTCGACTCTAAGTTTTGCATTGCTAGATCTTGGACAACTTTGATAGAAGTAGAATTTGCCTTCAACGATAGAGTAAGTCTTCTTGAGCGCATGCATCCGCAACGAATGATCTTGCATTTTGCCGATGGTGCAAAGGTTACATTGTTGCTGAATGGTCTATCTAAGGCTGATCTCAAAGAGTTTATTTTGGCCGTTCAAGCCTATGCGCTTCAAGCAAAATTCAAACCCGCTCTTAATACGCTCGATCTCAATCTTGGGGCTATTGGTCCAAGGCAAAGTGTTCATGCCTCATTTACCCAAATGTGGGAAGAGGAATTAGAGAATCGTTTTGGTTCCACAATTTTCGTTCCTTTAGAACCCGGTCAGGTAATAGACTATCAATCGACAGGTGGCAGTCGCTCGTTAAAAATTGAAGGACAGTTGTCGTTTGGCGGACTCTCTGCCGTGTATCTAGTCAGTCGCCCGGAGGCTTCTGCTGCGGAGCAAAGTCGGCTCTATGTATTGAAAGAGGCCGTCATGCCTTTAAGCACGGATGATGCTTTGAAAGCAAAAGCTTTAGAGATGTTTGAGCGTGAGTCGATGCTGCTGAGCGCCCTTAACCATGACCGCATAGCGCGGGTGCTTGATTATTTTGTCAGTGCTGGTCGAAATTATATTTTGCTTGAGCATATTGAAGGCGTTGACTTGCGCTGCTTTATTGCCGAGCAAGGTGCTCAGCCACCGGCAGTGGTGGTACGTTGGCTTTTGGAGGCAGCCAAAATTTTGCAGTTTTTACATGGCCAAAACCCTCCCATTATCCATCGTGATGTCACTCCCGATAATTTAGTTTTGGCTCGTGACGGTTGTTTATCTCTAATAGATTTTGGTGCGGCCAATGCGCTTTTGGGCACAGCCACAGGCACTTTGGTTGGTAAGCAGTCTTATATTGCTCCTGAGCAATTTCGCGGTAAGGCAGGGCTTAGTTCTGACATCTATTCATTAGGCGCCACCATTTACTTTTCTGTCACTGGCATAGAGCCAGAACCATTGACTGAATTGCGTGCGGGAAAAGTTGTAGCACTGCCTTCTGGTCTGGATCAGCTCATTTTCGACTGCACTCGACAAGATGTCAGCGAGCGCATCAAAACTGCCGATGAGCTAATTGATCGAGTGCACAAGCTATGACCAATAACTCTAAGGCAAAGCGAGTGATGGCAGAGGTTGGTTCGTTTGTTACTTATGCTCGTGGCACCGAGATCTCGTCGTTTGCAGGCGGTGCTAATGCTGAAATTTGCTTACGCTTAGCAGCCTTGCGTATCTACCGAAAGTTAGACCAGCGGTCAGTATTTTTCGGTACTTTTCTCAAGACTAATTTGGCATTTTTGGCGATTCTGGTATTTTACTGCACCTATCATATCTGTTCGTCACCAGATCGTATGCATGCGTCTTGGTTAGGTCCAATAATATTGGGTGCTTGCTTACCGGCAGTAATTGCAATAACCGCTCTGCTTGTAGCTGTTACGCTTGGTCTGTGGGTTTTAGAAAAGCCTAAGCGCCTCAAAATTCTGCCATCAATGATGGTGCTGCGCATGGAGCTAACTGATGAGCTATTCGCTGAGATTGTTATTCCTTGGTCATCCATCGACAAGGTCGAGTTAAAGCATCTCAATCGTTTTACGCCCGACAAAGAATTGCATCTAGTGATTAAAACAGCCCTAGGAGTCAGTTATACGATACGTTATGACGATTTGTTGATCGATAATTCACAAGCTTCATTGCTGAATGCCGTGCAGACTTGGGCGCCCCATGCTTACTGCCAGCTTGCGCCACAGCCAGATTCTGAAAATAATGGCAGCCAAGATGGCGGCGACAGTCAGTTTACAGAGCTCTGGCTACATCAATTTTCTACTGCAAACATTCGCCAGCGCGATAGCCTACTCACTCAAGGCACAAGTCTAAAGGGCAGTGCCTATACTGTCGTTGGGGTTCTGGGCGGCGGTGGTCAGGGCAATGCTTATCTCGCCTGTGTCAGTAGTGCCAGCGAGGGCGATGCCAAAGTTGGTTCTGATGTCGTTTTGAAAGAATATATTATGCCTGTTTATCAGGGCAGTTCAGTGCTAGAGCGACTGTCAGCTAAGCTCAAGCACGAGTCTGACATACTCACTCGATTAGATCATCCTGGTGTGGTCAAGCTGCTTGATTGTTTTGTGGAAGACTATCGCGGTTATCTAGTGTTGGAGTTTGTCGAGGGCCGCTCGCTGAAAGAGCTTGTGCAAAGCGAAGGAGCACAATCTGAGAATTTCGTTCGATCCGTAGGTGCAAAGCTATGCCAGGTTTTGATTTACCTTCATGATTGCTATCCAGCGGTAATACACCGAGATCTCACTCCCGACAATATCATGCTCAATTTAGCTGGGGAGATCAAAGTGGTCGATTTTAATGTGGCCAGACAGCTCGAGAATGCCACTGGCGCCACTGTCGTGGGTAAGCATGCTTATATTCCCCCAGAGCAGTTTCGCGGTAAACCCTGCTCCCAGAGCGACATATACGCCCTTGGCGCCACCCTTTTCTATCTGCTTACTGCCTGTGAACCAGAGGCCCTAACTTCATCTCGCCCCAGTGAAATAGTCAAAGTCTCGCCCTCCCTCGACGCGGCGATAGTGCGCGCCACGGCTCTCAATCTAGATCAGCGCTATAGCTCAGCCCGTGAGCTTTTGGCCGATTTGACCGGGCCTCATTAGAGAGAAGTCACCTAGAAAGGTAAACATTGCACGCTTTC
Organism: Candidatus Obscuribacterales bacterium; assembly: GCA_021732025.1. Classification (GTDB taxonomy): domain Bacteria; phylum Cyanobacteriota; class Vampirovibrionia; order Obscuribacterales; family Obscuribacteraceae. The sequence continues at coordinate 28,339 of JAKFVU010000077.1, forward strand.
CCCTACTATATGAGCCTTCTAGGGCTGAAAATAGAGCCTGAGAAATCCGCACTGGACGGAGCGATGTATGAAAAGTATTAACTGGCATCCCCGTAAACTAATACTCGACAAGATCCTCGCTGCAGCTTGCGGCGTAAGTTTTGTCCTAGCTGGCTGTAGCTCTGCGCCTCCTACTGCTCCGCGAGACACTTCGTCTATCGTCGTTCAGGGTTCTGATACGATGGAAGGTTTGATGCAGATGTGGGCTAACGATTACATGGCTACCAAGCCAGGTCTTCAGATTGCCGTGAAGCAAGGCGATACCGGCAGTGGTATCGATGATTTGCTCTCTGGCAAAATTGATCTAGCTGCCGCCTCCCGCGAAATTTCTGAAACTGAAAATAAGACTGCACATAGCAAAGGTGTACACCTCAAGCGCCTAATGGTGGCTCGTGATGCCATTGCCATTGTGGTTAATCCGCAAAACAAGTTAGACGAGATTGACCTGGGTGACTTGGCCAAGATTTATCTCGGTGAAACTTCAACCTGGAAGCAAATTCGCAAAGATTTAGCAGCAGAGCCAATTAGAGCTTTTGGCAGAGAGTCTACCAGCGGTACTTCTGATTATTTTCAAGAACATGTGCTTTCTGGTAAAGCTGTAGCGCCCATTGTCAAAGTTATGCCTTCTTCTGAGGCGCTCATCGGTGCTGTTATGGGCAATCGTTTAGCCATTGGCTTTGTTGGCATGGCCCAAGCCACGAGCACAGACAAAGTCAAAGTTTTAAAACTAAAGTTGACCGAGAAATCGCCCGATTCAAACCAAGGTGGTGCTCTGTCTGGTAGCGATTATCCACTTTCACGCCCACTTTACGTCTATTACAATCAGGCCAACGAAGAGAGAGTTGGTAAGTTTGTGGGCTTCTGCCTCAGCGATGACGGGCAAAAGAGTGTTAAGGCATTAGGCTTTATGCCCGCTCACTAAATACTTGAGGTGTCCTATTGGATTTTTTGCAGGCTCTGAAGGAAAAAGTTTTGATCTTCGATGGTGCCATGGGTACATCGGTTCATACTTATGACCTGACGCTTGATGATTACGATAACTGCGAAAATTGTCCAGAAATCTTGGTTGTTAGTCGTCCAGACGTTATCTCTGAGATCCACGAATCGTTTTTCAAAGTCGGCTGTGATGTTGTTGAGACCTGCACCTTTGGTGGTTCAACTATCGTGTTAGCTGAGTTTGGCTTGGCCGAACGCACCTATGAACTTAATAAGAAAGCGGCCAGCCTCGCCAAAGAAGTGGCACGGGCTTACAGTCAAGATAAGCCGCGATTCGTCTCCGGTTCTATTGGTCCCACCACTAAAATTCCATCATTAGGACACATTACCTTTGAGCAAATGCGTGCTTCTTATTTTGAGCAGGTGCGTGGCTTAGTTGACGGTGGAGTTGATGTCTTGCAGTTTGAGACTGGCCAAGACTTGTTGCAAGCTAAAGCTGCCATCATTGCCATTGAAGACTATTTGCGACAGCTTGGCCGACGCGTGCCCATCATCACGCAAGTAACTTTAGAAGCACCGCCTCTGGGTACCATGTTGGTTGGTACTGATATTTCTGCAGCCCTAACAACTCTACTCAGCTATCCTGTCGATGTCATTGGTATCAACTGTGCCACTGGTCCGCGCGAGATGATTGATCCCGTGCAATACCTTTGTCAAAACGCACCGCGGGCAGTTTCTGTTTTGCCCAATGCCGGTTTGCCAGAGAATGTCGATGGTCAAACAGTCTACAAGCTCACACCTGAGCAGCTGGCCGATTCGTTGTACAACTTTGTCCATGACCAGGGAGTCAACATAGTTGGTGGCTGCTGTGGTACTACTCCGGCTCACCTTGAAGCGGTGGTGCAAAAGATAGGAACCGTCGCCCCCAAGAAGCGCGATGCAATGTTTGTTCCTTCAGCGGCTAGTATTTACACTTCAGTCGCCTTTGACCTCGATCAGCCGCCATTGATTGTTGGTGAGCGAACCAATACCAATGGCAGCAAGAAATTCAAAGATCTGCTGCAAGCAGATCAGATTGACGGCATGGTGGCCATGGCCCGAGAGCAAGAGCGCGAAGGGGCTCATATTCTTGATGTTTGTACCGCCTATGTTGGTCGGGATGAAATAGCTGACATGAGTCGCTTCATCAAACGATTGAACACTGAGTTGCAAATTCCAATAATGATCGACAGCACTGAGTATGGCGTGCTCGAGGCATCATTGGCTTTGGTGGCTGGTAAGCCCATCGTCAATTCTATTAATTTAGAAGACGGTGAGGCGAAAATGCTAGAAAAAGTAGCATTGATCAAACGCTATGGTGCAGCTGCTGTTGCTCTGACTATTGATGAAGCGGGCATGGCTAAGACTGCCGACAAGAAGCTCGAAATTGCTAAGCGAATTTATGACTTGGCTGTTGGCCAAGGCTTAGCGCCCTATGATTTGATATTTGATGCTCTCACATTTACGCTTTCTACCGGTAACGAAGACGACCGCAAACTGGGCTTAGAGACTCTTGAGGGTATCAAGCTTATCAAAGAGAATTTGCCAGGCGTCAAGACTATTTTGGGCGTGAGCAATATCAGTTTTGGTATGGATCCGCGCATCAGGCGTATTCTCAATTCGGTCTTCTTACACCATGCGGTGCAGTACGGCCTTGATATGGCCATTGTAAATGCTCAGAAGATCTTGCCCCTTTATAAAATTGATGAAACCGAGCGTGAGTATCATAACAAGCTCATTTTCGATCAACGCACACCAGACTATGACCCACTTTTTGTCTTGCTCGACTTTTATAAAGACAAAGGTAAAGATGGTGCCACTGCCAAAGCTGAACGCAAGAGCGACGCACCGATAGAAGAGATTCTAAAGCAGCGCATTATTGACGGTGATCGAGTTGATTTAGAAGTTGATTTGGCCAAGGCCATGGAGAGCTATAAGCCTCTTGAGATAATCAATACAATTTTGCTAGATGGCATGAAGGTTGTCGGTGACTTATTTGGTTCGGGCAAGATGCAGCTGCCGTTTGTGCTGCAGTCTGCAGAGACCATGAAAGCAGCTGTTTCGTACCTTGAGCCTTTTATGGATAAAGTTGAAGGCTCTACCCGCGGTACCATGGTGTTGGCTACAGTTAAGGGTGATGTGCATGACATCGGAAAAAACCTTGTAGACATCATTCTCACAAATAACGGCTACCGAGTAATTAACCTTGGTATCAAGCAGCCCATCGAAAATATTATTTCAGCTGCTGAACAGAACCAGGCCGATTGTATTGGCATGAGTGGGCTGCTTGTAAAATCAACAGTGATCATGAAAGAGAATCTCGCCATTCTCAACCAGCGCGGCATCAATATACCGGTAATTTTAGGCGGAGCCGCACTAACTAGACGCTATGTTGAAGAAGACTGTCGCAAAGTTTATAAAGGAACTCTCTATTATGGCCAGGATGCTTTCGATGATTTGAAAATCATGGAAGTTATAGCCACTGGTGATCAATCACTGTTGCCGCAGCCTCCTGCTGTTGAATGTGAAGACCTTGATGATGATGACATCGAAGAAATTCGCTTTGGCAAAGAACCTGAAGTAGTAGAAACTGAAATAGCAGAGCGTTCTAGTATCGTTCCGGAGACACCGGCCCATCCACCTTTTTGGGGCTCCAAGGCCGTCAGCGATTTTGACATGAGCGAAGTCTTTTCGTACTTAAACGAGAATGCTTTGATTCGAGGACAGTTCCGTGTTCGTCAAGGTGACACTACCAACGAACAGTATCAAGCTATGGTAGCTGAGAAAATTACGCCAATGCTGACTGCTTTAAAGCAGCGCTGCATTGATCAAAAATTACTTGAGCCCAAAGCCGTCTATGGCTATTTCCCTTGTCGAGCTGCTGGCAATCAATTGATTGTCTACAAACCACCGGGTATCAATGCTGATAGCGATTTTGTTGAAGGTGTTGATCTTAGTCAATTGAACAGTCTGGAAGAGTGGTTGCGCTTTGACTTCCCGCGACAGCAGTTTGGTCGCCATTTTTGTATTTCTGATTTCTTCTCAGATAGTGTTATTGGCTATGATGTCCTACCCGCCCAAATTGTCACTATGGGCGAGCGGGCTACTGAGTATGCTCAAACACTATTTGCTGCCAATCAATATTCTGACTATTTATATTTTCACGGTCTAGCCGTCGAATCGGCAGAAGCCTTAGCTGAACTAGTACACAAACGAGTACGCGCTGAGTTGGGCTTTGCTCATTTAGATGCAAGCGATCCGAAAAAATTCTTCCAACAAGGTTACCGCGGCACTCGTTATAGCTTTGGTTATCCAGCCTGTCCCAACCTAGAGGATCAGGCACAGCTCTTTACCCTACTCAAACCTGAGCGCATTGATGTCAGCCTCTCTGAAGAGTATCAATTAGTGCCAGAGCAGAGTACTTCCGCTGTAGTTGTCGTGCATCCTGAAGCTAAGTATTTCAATATTGAGCGCAAGAAAGTGGCTAGCACTTAAAGTCTAGTTTTGTGATGTTCACGTCTTTGCCACTATTTTGCCACACATCTAGGCATATCATGACCCCATGCTAATCGAACGAATTTGCCCCAGATTCGATATGGAGTCACCGTGATCTATTCTAATTTGCCTAGTTCAGCTGTGCTTACACTACTAGGACTCACAGCTCTTACCTGTACCGCCGCAGCACCCATCGCTCAAGCTGAGACTGCCACAGCGATCGCTTATGTCTTGCCCGGAGCCAGTGCCGCTAGTCAGCTAGAGCGCCTGCGCCAGCAAGCGCAACAGGCCTATCAAAGCAGCCAGTTTGATCAGTCGCTACCGATCTATCAACGACTCTCTAGTTCTGGAAACGCCAATGCTAACGATTTATATTGGTTGGGCGAGAGCTATTTTCAAATAGGGCAATTTGCTAGCGCTGCTCAAGCATTTGAAGATTCAATAAAACTAGATGCGAGCAACGATCTATTGAAAGTTCGTCTGGCCGAATCATATTTATCTGCGCGTCAGCTGCAACAAGCCAAGGCTGCCTGTGAAAAAGGCATGAATACAGCCAGTGACCCACGTGTTCGTCAGCAGCTTTCGGTTTTACTCAAGGTCTGCCTCAAGCCTATGCCTGAAGTGCAAAAAGGTAAATTCGCTTCAGCTCAAGGTCATACGGAACGCTAATATGGAAGCCAGAATTAAGTCTAAGAAAAGTTTTTTGAGACGGCCTAGAGCAGCAATGCTGGCCGAATTGCCCATGATTTTATGGGTCCTACTTATGGTGGTTGCTTTTCCGATTATAGACCTAACTACAGTCTTCTTCCGTATTACCTTTTTGTATGCCGGTATTCACTTCGCAAGTATCTCGGCTGCCAGAGCCAATACTTTTGCAGTTCCTATAGATGGAAAGCCCTCAGCAAAGTCTGAAGTAACTAGCAAAATCAATCAAATACAAAAATGCTTTACTGGTCTGGCTGTGACAAACATTGATACTGCCATTTTGATCACAAAGAATGACACTCTTGCACAAAGCTCTCAGTCAGCACCGCTGGCGGTTGCAGCCGATCAGAGTGTGAACAGCTATCAAATTGAGGTATCAGCAGATTGCTCTGCCCAGCCGCTGATACCGATACCGATTCCAGTCAGAATTGAGGGCCTTAATGCCCCGATTACAGTGCATCTTTCGGCAAAGCAGTATTGCGAAAATCCCCAGGGTCTAACCATTTAAGAGTTTCTTATGAATAAAGTCTCGTCCAAGCAAAGAAATTCGTGGCGCCGCAGTGAGCGTGGCCAGAGTCTTTTGCTCTTAATGACCCTAATTTTCTTAGTGATTGTGCCTCTTTTGGCGACGATTACTTTTGAAGCATCCCGTCTTTATCTGGCCAAGCAAGAGCTTCAGAACGCAAGCGATGCCGCAGTTTTAGCTGGTACAGCTACGCTGGCTAGCTCAGACAATGTTGATCCGCTCCAAGCTCATAACGATGCCATTGCTGCTGCTATAAAGATCTTCAAAGCCAATACTGTACTTGGTCAAGCTCTTAGCAATACTAACCTAGCCTCCTCCACAAGCAATTTGAGCTGCGATCTGGGTGAAGCGCGAGTGTTCTTTGAATTTATAAACCCTATTACCGCTGCAGTGGAACCACTGACTAGCCCCAATGGTAAGGTTGTGCGCATTAGTAGTAGCACCACTAGCCGCTTAGCCTTTGGTGACTTTGTCGGTATCAAAACCCTTTCGGTCAACGCCGTATCAACTGGTGCTGTGCCTAAACTCGATATGGTCATTTGCTTCGATGTATCTGGTTCTATGGATGATCAAACACCAGTCACTTTCGTTAAGAGAAAGTGGGATGCCACTTTGGGTGGTGGCAAGAATGTCTATAGTCTTGTCACCGGCGCCAATGGTCTAATGCGCGGTAAGATTTTCGACATTCTTAAGCCTGCCGTTACCGGAAGTAGTTTAAACGCCTGTTATCCTCAGATTCTTACTGAGGCATATTGGGAGGCTAAGGCTTACTCGTCAGAGTATCTCGCGCAATATTATGGGGTGCCTGGTTTGCGTTCAGGAGGGATTTATCCCGAGGCAGGCAAGCCACCAGGAAATTGCCCGCCCGGTACTGCACCAACTTTTGATGGCATGACTGTCTTTACTGATGTAGTGGTCAATATTGATGGCCAGCCCAGCTTTGGTGGTACTAGTTACGGTGGCTTTTCTTTTCCTGATATAGCAACTTTAACCGAAGCCGCTCGAGGCAATCTAGAGTCAGATAGCGTCTATCGAAGCAGCAGGGCAAACACTGCAGTATTTGTTGCACCGCGTGCTGGCTACCAGAAAGCCTATTTTGAAGCTGCCGCAAAACAGGTCAAGCCTATGAAAGATGCTCAAACAGCCCTTAACACCATGACTCAGATTTTGAATACTGACGCTGATGTACATTTCGGCTTTGTTGCCTTTGATTCTTCTGTTGGCACCGATGCCACCAGTACAGAAACTTGGTACGACATCGATGATTATGCACCCTATGGTGCCAAAAAAGGCTATCCCATTCCTCATGTGCACATCGATGCTACTGCTGGCAAGACTGCGTACACTGAGGTCAATAACGCCATTGATAGTTGTGTGCCCATGGGTGCTACCAATATAGGCGGGGCAGTTCATGCTGCTGTAGAAGATCTTAAGGGCCACTCGCGTTTAGGTAGTACTAAAGCAATTGTTCTATTCACCGATGGCGAGCCCACTGTGCCCAGTGGTCCCCTCAGTAATGACCCTAAAGCCAATGCTCGCATGGCTGCAGTTGAAGCACGAGATGCCGGTGTAGCACTTTATACAGTTGGTTTGGCGCAAAACCCTGCGATTATTCCTGATCAAACAGAGATTTTGAACGATAAAGTGAGCGATCCAACCACGGGCGGAATGGCTGGTATTGCCGGTCATGGTGGCACATTTAGTCTGGTTACTGACAGTTCACAATTGAGGCAGACCTTCGCTAAGATTGCTCGCCGTTTGGTCAAACTGGTTTCTAATTGAGGAATTAAAATGGCGATTACTGTAAGAAAAAGAGCACGAGCATCCGGGTCTTTGGCCGTTGAATTTGTCTGCGGCAGTTTGCTCGCTACAGTTTTCGTTGCCCTTGCTTTGCACTTAGGGATTGCCATTTTTGGCGCTTATGCCAATGACCGTGCTTGCCGTGATGCTTGTCGCAATGCCGCTCAAGGTCAAGATTTGACTGAGGCGACAAAGTTAGCCAAAGTAATTTTGAAGGGCTATCAATCTTCTAGCTTTCTCTCAGCGCCGACAATTTCAGCCCCCATCGTCTATGAAGATTTTGCCGGCCGCAATTTGCCCCAAACATCCCCTTACGTTCAGGTAAGCACATCAACAGATGTTTTTATGCCCCTGGGCACGTTGGGATTTTTCAGTGCTGACACTCTCAAAGACAGCAAATTGTCTTTTGCTAAGACCTACACCTTTCCAATCGTGCGCGTCAAGTAGAACTCTCACCCTAGAATTTTGACTTTCACGTAATTGACACGTAGTACCACCTACACTGGTTCTATTGTTTGGTTCGCGCCCTATTTACTAACTTACTAACTCTTACTTTTACTAACTATTTTGGGGATAAATCTCCTATGGCAAATTCTAGGAATATAAAAGAACGCTCTGTTTTAGAGAAGAGCCGCAATATTGTCGATTTAGACTGCGCCATTGGCCAGCTTGATGATGCTCGTTTCTTTCTTCAATGTTTGTCCATTGGCTTGACTGCGGCATTAATCTTGAGCCTGATCTTTTTTGTTCCGATTGCCTTGGCTTTTCCATTGGCCCTCGTCACTGGTCATTCTTCCACCCCGGCCGATCTTCGCTTGATCGGTTCATGGATTGTCTCTAGCGTTATCTGCGGCTCTATTGGAGCTGGAGTACTGGTTTGTTTTCTTAGCTTTGTGCATACCTGGCAAGTGGGCCAGTTCGGCAAACCTTACCAACGCCGCTCAATTCAATTGCCGCAGAACTTTAATCAGGCTTGTGAACTTGTTGGTTTCGCCTTGGCCGAACTTGAAGGCTATGAGATTTTGGTGGCTGACGTCGCTGCTGGTCATTTGTTATTAGAGGTGCAGCAGACTAGTTCAGCAATTAACTATTTGACTGTCAATCTCTGCACCCTGACCAATGGGGGCACACTGGTAAACATCACCGGCGCGCCAGCCCTGATGGGACGGGCCAAACTGTTTAGTGCTTTCTACTGCGATCGCGGTGTTAATGCTGATAATGTTGAGTGTTTGATTGACTTTCTCAAGCCTTTTGCCCGCTTAGAAGACCTCAACCTTAAGCCTAAAGTAGTTAAGGCAAAGATCGGCTATGACCCACAGGTACGGGATCGCTACGCGCCACCCAGCAGCATCGCTGGGCAAAAACTGGCTTATCCCAATAGCTGATTCCGCATGGTTGATTTTAAATCAGCGTTATAATTCCACTATATGTTGATCATTCGCAAGGCGCGGGAAGAAGATACGGACACCTCTGACATTAGGGGTATTCTCGACGTGCATTATGCCGCGGTTCATGGAGAGCCCGTTGATTACTACGATGAAGAGGTCTTAGACGACTGGTCGCCCGATGTAACTGACAGTCGCATAGAGAATTTCATTAATCGCCCCCAGCGTTCTGACGAAGTTGTGCGTGTGGCTGAAATGGACAATGCCGTAGTGGGTTTTGGCATACTTGTACCGCGTCTAAGTGAGATTCGCGCTTGCTATGTCCATCCTCGTCTTTCTCGGCAAGGGATTGGCGTGGCCCTTTTAAACGAATTAGAGCGCTTAGCTGGGCAATCTGGCCTTGATTGGCTCAATCTTAATGCGGCTTTGAATGCTGAGCCGTTTTATCTTGCTAATGGTTATGTCGCCGATGGGCTTGGTAAGCAACTCTTGCCGGGTGGTCGGGAGATGAGCTGTGTGCGCATGTACAAGTTTTTAGTGAGCGAAACTTCAAAATGGAGTCGCGGGCTAATTCCTTAACAGGACCCTTAAGTGCGACTTGTCATGAAGAAGTTGCTACGTTTTTTCTGCAAATTTTTGATTTAAGTCTGAGGCAGGCGTAAAATAGTTCGGTCACAAAGTAATCGTCACAAAGTGTTCGTCACAAAGTAGTGCCTTGTTTTTTGAGGCTGCTAAAAACGTGGGAGTAAAAAAAATGGCTCAAGATCTGGAGACAGCTCAGGCAAAATCCAGGGAGGTACTGGAGCTTATCGGAAAGAAAAAGCTCACCCAAGAGGAGCGCGACAAAGTTATTGCTGATTCAGTTCGGTATTGGACAGATCACGTTAATGCTGGCTTCTTGAAGTATCGAAAATCAGTCAGTACAGACTATACGGCTGTTGAATGGGAAGATAACGGAGCAGTTTTTCGTGATATTAACGGCAAAGAATTCATAGATATGTTGGGTGGTTATGGCGTTTATAACGTTGGTCACCGTCACCCACGAGTCTTGAAAGCTGTAACCGAACAGCTAGAGCGACAAGCAATTCACTCACAAGAGCTGATAGATCCACTAAGAACCTATTTGGCGTATTTGGTTTCATTGATTACCCCTGGTGATCTCAATTATTCATTCTTCTCCAATTCAGGTACTGAATCTGTAGAAGGTTGTATGAAAATGGCCATGTTGGCCACTGGACGCAAGCACTTTGTGGGAACAGTGGGCGCATTTCACGGCAAAACTCTAGGCGCTCTTGGCGGTACATCCAAAGCGATGTTCCGTGAGCCCTTCATGCCTTTGTTGAACTGGAGTCACATACCATTTGGTGACATCAAGGCTTTAGAAACCACACTAAGTTGTGCTGATTTTAGCGGTGATAGAGTGGCAGCCTTTGTCGTCGAGCCCATTCAAGGCGAAGGCGGTATTAACGTTGCCCCTCCTGGTTATCTGGCAGCAGCACGCGAACTGTGCGACAAATATGGAGCCATGCTTGTCTTCGATGAAGTGCAAAGTGGAATGGGCCGTACCGGCAAAATGTTCTACTGCGATTATGAAGGTGTTGTGCCTGACTTGATGGCTCTAGGAAAGGCCTTCGGCGGTGGTGTTATGCCGATTGGCGCAGTTGTTGGCAATGAGAAAGTATGGGCTAAGTATGTAGAGAATCCCTTCTTGCATACCACTACTTTTGGTGGCAATCCTGTAGCGTGTGCCGCAGCGATTGCGACAATTTCAATTTTGCTTGATGAAGATTTGCCAAAACAAGCGCGCGAGAAAGGTGATTATCTAATTGATAAAGTGACGCAACTGGCAAAGCAATTCCCGGATGTTCTCTCGAAGATTCGCGGCGTGGGCTTGATGTTGGGGATGGAATTTACTGGCAATGACACTGGCTATGCTGTGGCAAAGGAACTCTTCAGCCGCAATATTCTCATCTCTGGTACTTATATTAATTCGCGCGTTTTAAGAGTTGAGCCACCATTGGTGATTTCATACGAGCAAATTGATATGTTCCTCAAAGCCTTAGAAGAATCTTTGGCAGCAGTATCGAAGCTGGCACCAGCTCTTAAATAGGCATCTCTAGCATGCAAATGCAAAAAAAGTAGTTTCCATGGAAACTACTTTTTTTTGTATTTTTAGATCAAACCTTCGGTTCTGTAGCTGCCCGAGCGCTCTTGGGCCAATGAGTTTTGAATGCGCTTGAGCTGGTTCTTAGCTTCATAGCCAACATAAGGGTCTTGATCGTCTTTTAGCAATTCCAACACTTCGTGGGGGCAATTGCTATTGTCGATCACCCGCAGCTTAACCTGTGCCTGCTGATCTTTAGCGAGCAGGGCAAAAGCTTCAGCGGGAGTGTTGATGTTTTCGGCTACTGCGGCGCGAATTTCGATGCTCTCATTTGCCGCTAACTCAGTCAATTTAGAAGGCGGAGTGCTAAGGCGTGTGGCAATCATTTTGAGGAATGCTATTTTTTCTTGGGGGGAAGCATTTTCAGGTGGGCTGTCGAAAGCAGAGTGAGGCCGCAATTCTTTGGCTATGTCGCGAGGACCGTTGGGGTTAGAGACACTGGGATTGAACTTAAGGTCTTTGACTGTGTCTTTTTGCTGTTTGTATGCCTTTTGGGCACCATCTGAATTGAGTGATTGCCACTCACTATCGGCTTTGCTGCCATCATTGATGCCATCCGGCATGACAGCATCTAGGCTGGTGTAAGAAGCAACTAGGTGATTGGAAGTTGGATTGAAACGATTGTTGGTCAGTAGGTTATGGCTCTTACGTTCAGCTTCAACCACATCACCGCGCGCGCACAAGGCAGATTGTGCTTCTGAGGCTGTCAGTTTGCTGATGTCACGAACTAGATTCCTAAGTACGTCGGAAGGTGTATTGGGGTTTGTTGCTACCGATAGGCGGACAGTGTTGTCCACGTCGTTAGCCAGTTTACGCAGGGTTTCCGGTGGTGTTTTTAGGTTAGCTGCCACTGAGGCGCGCACTTCTGGTGAGACCAGCGAGGAGAGCCAAGCCAGTGTAGCCGGTGAGGTGGAGACATTTTCGGCGGCACGGTTGAATGATTCTTCGGTGGGAGAAGAGTTGCTTCCTATTAGTGTATCGTCGGGAGTGCATTGCCATTGAGCGGCCAACAAGCTTGGCTCTTCTTCGGAAGAACCAGAGTACAACCGGGTTTGGCTATCTGATTTGTCAGGGTTGGAGAAATCAAATTCTTTGCTGCGTTTGGTCTCGTTTTTCTTAGCTTTTGCCTTGGCTGCTTCATTCTTATCGACTTCAGCTTTGATAGCATCAATATGGTGCCACGATGAGTCTAGCTGGGCACGCGCGAATGAGGGGTCAACCAAGCTTGCGGCGTCGCGCATCGTCGAAGGTGGTAGCGGCATAGCGTCTGGCTGTCCAGCGGAGAGAAACCGAGTTGATAGGTTGTCTTTGCCTTGATGAAGCAAGCTGTGGATGGTCGCGATATCTTCGGTATCGTTGCTAGATTGGGGCGCAACCGCTTCGACTACGGGCGTTACTGCGGCTTCTTCACTGGCTGCGGGCTTCTCATCTATAGATGCGTCTGCGCTGGCGGCGGAACTTGCTGCCTGGCGCGCGAGGGCTTTCTGCGCCTCGACATCTTTCTCTCGCTCGGCTTCTTCGACAATGTTTTTCAACAGTCGAATAATCCTATCTTTAAAGGATCCCATCCCCCGCTAACCCCACTTTCTACATCTATTTAACTGTCTATCTATCTATAGCTGTAACTGCCGCCTACCATACACCTATACTGATGCTATCTCAGTGCCCTAGCGGCCGGGTATAGGTTCTACCGTATTGTTGTGGTGGTTAACCTATAGGTTCTCTTTCTCTATACTAATCCCGTACAAAGTTATAGGGTACGGGTCTAGCCGCCGCTTACTATCTGGGTAAGAATATAGACGAGAGCTAATATTCGATAGCTTTCGGGAAGCCGTTCTAATTAGTAGTCTGAATTGTTTGGTCTCCCAAAAACAAAAAAACGTTTTTACTTCGAGCGAAGTTGAACCGCTAATCTTAGATTCTATTTTTGAGGCAGTTATGAAGTGTGAAACGATCCCTGAACTAGAGAGATTCCTAACTATTCAGGAACAGGCCTTGGGGCAAGACAGCCCAGAGGTAGCGGCAACAGTTTCAAAGCTGGCCGATCTATATTTCAATAAAGGTATGCTTGAGAATGCAGAAGCTCTTTATAGAAGGGCTTTAGAAATCATGGAAAGAACTCTCGGACCATATCGCGCTGAAGTAGCTGATACAAAGAAATGTCTAGAGAAGGTGTTGACTGTGCGCAAGAAGAGCGCACCAACAGCTGTTTATGCTCGTCCTTCTAGTGACTGGAAGCACTCGATGACTGATTCGTCTACATCATTAGATGCCATTCCCCAATCGATGGCTCTGGGATGGCCGACCGGTTTTCCTGATGACCACGAAAAAGAAGCTGAGCTAGAAGTAGCTTCGGTGCGCCAGATGATGGGTAAAGATCATCCTCATGTAGCCGATATGCTGACCAAGTTGGCTGACCATTATTGCCGCAGACGTCTCTATCGCGAGATGGAACCCATACTTCTAGAAGCTTTGCAGATACGCGAAAAGTCGCTTGGCGGCGAGCATCCCTTGGTCTCAACCTCGCTAAAAAATCTCGCTCGTCTCTATTATTTCCAAACTCGTTTTGAATTATCCGAGCCATTGTTCAAGCGTGCACTCGCCATCAGGCAGAAAGTTTATAGCAAGGATCATCCTCGCTTTGCCGATGTAGAAGAGCAGTATGCCAAGCTTTTGCGTAAAACCAATAGAGTGGCTCAAGCGCAAGAAATGGAAAACCATGTACGTGCTGTGCGCGGACAATTCGCGCCTAACTAATCATTTTTGCTCTTAAGTCGTTTGACCAGAGCCGCCATATCGTCATATCTGCCAAACGAAGGCACGAGGTAAGTACCTTGGCAGAACTGGCGCACCTCTGCTAAAAGTTCTTCGGCAAGCTCTAGACCTTTCTGAGAACCACTCTCGCCGGCCTCCTCCATTGCTTTGCGAATTTTGGCAGGTATAGAAATTCCCGGTACTTCGTTATGCAAATATTCGGCGTGCTTGCTTGAATGTAAGGGCATGATGCCGACTAAAAGCGGCAAAGGAAGGTCGCCGAATTGTTCCAAGAAGTCAGTTAGATCGCTCACTTGATAAATTGGTTGAGTCATAACAAAATGAGCGCCAGCCTCAATTTTTCTTCTGAATCTCTCCAGCTCCATGGCTCGGTTTTGAGCAGTAGGGTTAAGAGCACAACCGATAGAAAGATTGAGTGGGGTACCAATGGTATTACCGGCGATGTCTTGCCCAGCATTTAATTGCGAAATTATGCGAATTAAGCCAATTGAATCTACATCGTATACTGCTGTGGCGTGAGCGTAATTGCCCAAGGCGGGTGGGTCTCCAGTAAGAGCAAGAATATTTTTTAAGCCCAAAGCCTGACAGCCTAATAGATCTGCTTGCATACCCATTAAGTTGCGATCGCGCGTGGTGAAGTGGATGATGGTATCAACTCCAACTTTTTGGCTGATCAATTGGCAAGTTGCTAATGAAGACATGCGTACTCTGGCCATGGGGCTGTCACCAACATTTATGGCATCGGCACCGGCTTTGAAGAGTAAATCGGCTGCTGCCAAAATCTTTTTAGTACCAGCTCCTTTTGGTGGGTCAAGCTCAACTGAGATATAAAAATCTTGTTTGCTTTTGCCCTCTTTGATATTTTTTAGATGGGCACTCAACGATAGAGTTTCTTTGCTTTTGTCATCGACAGTTTCAAGTGAATCAGGATGAAACAGTACGGTTTCTTGTGCGCTTAACGAGCCACTAACAGCGCTAACATTATTCGTTTGAGTTGCTTTTGCTAAATAGCTGTCGACACTCTTTCTCATTTCTTTAATGTGCTCAGGAGTTGTCCCACAGCAGCCGCCGACAATTCTTGCTCCCGCTCTCAAATAGGGTTCGATATATGAGGCGCAATAGTGTGGCTTGCTCATAAACACGGGGCGACCGCCGATAAGGCTTGGCTGGCCGGCGTTTGGTAAACATGAAAATGTCAGCTTACCGGGTTCTAAATTGAGCGTGCGAATTGCTGCTGTTAGGCGAATTAACGAATCGAAAACTGGGCCTGGTCCGGCACCGCAATTGATACCAATGACATCGGGGGCCTCGTCGCCTAGATCGCGAATTAAACGAGCGACATCTTCTGGTGTAGCTCCAAGAAGGGTGTGACCTTCTACTGAAAAGGAAATCTGTGCCACTACCGGTAGTTTAGAGAGATTGCGAGCGGCGCGCACGGCAATTGCCGTTTCTTCTAGGCTCGACATTGTCTCGATCATAAAGAGGTCGACGCCGCCAGCCAGCAAGGCCTCCATTTGTTCTTTGAAGGCATAGTCGAGTTCGTCAAGAGCTGTATCGCCCAGCGGTGGTAAAAGTTTGCCAGTAGGGCCGACTGAACCGGCTACAAAAGTTGGCTGACCAGCGATCTCGCGCGCATTTCTGGCAATCTTGGCTGCCCAGACATTGATTTTCCAGACATCGTTTTCTAGTCCACTATTGGCAAGTTTGATGCGGTTACCAGAGAAAGAATTTGTTTCAATAATTTCAGCTCCGGCGTTGATGTAGTCAACGTGAAGTTGTTGAATTGTTTCTTGCTTGGTCAAATTTAAGTGCTCAAAGCATGCCTCAGTTGAAGCGCCCCTTGAGTACAAGAGTGTACCGATACCTCCGTCGGCCAATAATGGCCGCTGTTTCAGGGTTTCTAAAAATGAGTTAGATGTGTTTGACATTTGCTAGCTTTGGGCGCCTGCGTGAAGTGTAGTTGTTATTATTAGCGATCTCGCTTGGTCTTCCTGCTAATATACCTTGCATAAAGAATTTGGGTCAGATTGCAAAGGTTGTGGCTAGCAATAGCCAATCTTGCGGCCTTGTTCTCGGATATCCACGTCATTAAAGGGTTCTCAGTGACCGACCCCAAGTTAATCAGAAATTTCTCCATTATTGCCCATATCGACCACGGCAAGTCTACCTTGGCCGACCGCTTGTTGGAGATGACCAATACCATCGCCAAGCGACATATGCAGGCGCAAGTGCTTGACTCGATGGACATCGAACGTGAGCGCGGTATCACAATTAAGGCCCAAGCGGCGCGCATGGACTATATTGCCGATGACGGCCAGACTTATATTCTCAATTTAATTGATACCCCCGGCCACGTCGACTTTGGCTATGAAGTTTCGCGTAGTTTGGCTGCCTGTGAAGGCGCCCTGCTTATTGTTGACGCCACTCAAGGGGTCGAGGCTCAGACATTAGCAAACGTGCACTTGGCCTCAGAGAACAACCTTGAAATTGTCGTAGTAATTAACAAGATTGACCTGCCCAGCGCCGAGCCTGAGCGTATTCGCGCCGAGATTGAAGATGTGATCGGTATACCGGCCGATGAAGCTATTCTTGCTAGCGCTAAAAACAATATTGGCGTCAAAGATGTGCTAGAAGCTATCGTCAAATTTGTGCCAGCTCCTAGAAATACTGTTAATGAGCCACTGCGTGCACTTATATTCGATAGCTATTTCGACAGTTATCGCGGCATCATTGTTTACTTTAGAGTCAAAGACGGTGAAGTAAAAGTGGGCGATAAAATTCGCTTCATGGCCAATGACAAAACTTTTGATATCGCCGAATTGGGTGTTTTGCGCCCAGCTCAAGTAAAAGTTGATCGATTGGGCCCTGGTGAAGTAGGTTATCTTGCCGCTCAAATCAAAGACGTTGAGACACTGGTGGGCGACACCATTACTTTGGTTTCTAATCCGGCCGTTGAGCCATTGCCTGGTTATCGTCCAGCTAAGCCCATGGTTTACGCCGGTATCTATCCAGTAGACAACGATCAATATCCTGATCTGCGTGAAGCTTTAGACAAGCTCAAGCTCAATGATTCATCTTTATTTTTTGAACCTGAAACATCTGATGCATTAGGTTTTGGCTTCCGCTGCGGATTCCTTGGTTTGCTCCACATGGAGATCATTCAAGAGAGATTGGAGCGTGAGTACAACCTCAATTTAATTACTACAGCACCATCAGTGGTTTATCGAGTAACTAAAACTGATAACACTGTAGTTATGGTTGAAAACCCAGCCTTGCTGCCCGATCCGACCTATCGTCTTTTTATCGAAGAACCGTTTGTTACTGCCAATATCATTACGCCGACTGAGTATGTTGGTACCTTGATGGAACTCAGTCAGCAGAGACGTGGTGTCTATGTAGACATGAAGCACTTAGACCCTAGGCGGGCCATGCTGGTTTACGAACTACCCCTAGCTGAAATCATCACTGACTTTTTCGACCAATTGAAAAGCCGCTCTAGGGGCTACGCCAGCCTTGATTATCTCTTCAAAGAGTTCAGAGAAGAGCGCTTAGTCAAAATTGATATTCTCATCGGTGGCGACAAAGTTGATGCCCTTTCGGCGATTGTTCACTATGACCGGGCCCACTCTGCGGGGCGAGCAATCTCTGAGAAGTTGAAAAAACTTATCCCTAGACAAATGTTTGAAGTGCCTATTCAGGCTGCTATTGGTGGCAAGATTGTCGCCCGTGAAACCATCTCAGCTGTGCGTAAGAACGTGCTAGCGAAGTGTTATGGCGGTGACATTAGCCGTAAGCGCAAACTTCTCGATAAGCAGAAAGAAGGCAAAAAACGCATGAAGTCTGTTGGGCGGGTGGAGATTCCACAAGAGGCCTTCATGGCCTTGCTCAAGATTGATGAATAGTTTGCTTGAGACTTAAATGATCACCTCTTTTGGTAAAGACCATGGGCAAGAAAAAAGACGATCGCATAGGTAAGGAAGATCCAGAGTTCGAAAGAGAAAGTGAGCTTTCCAGGCGCAAGCTTCTACAGCAAGCCTGGGTAGCTAGAAATGCTCTTTATTTAGAACTCTTTGGCGAACCAACTTCGGTATCACCAGCCAACTATGGTCCGCCAGTTTTTAAAGATGAACCTTTAGGCAAAAAGACCAAAACCCGTTTAGACAGCAGCGATACATCGCGGCCATCTGATGCTTCAATTGAAGGCGATCAACAGCTGGCTGTGCTTGCCTACGGGCCAGATCCTTTTAAGCCCTACTGGACTTACGTCACCGCTGGCATTTCTAGCCCCTGGGTGCAGACTGAGGCTCAAGAGGTATCTGGTTTCGGTTGTGAATTGATGATCAAAAGTCCTACGAACAGTGCCTGGGCACCACAGCTTTTGCGCACAATGGCATTTTATATTTTCAATCATGCCGGTACTTTGAGCCCAGGCAAGCGCATCAATCTTGGTGCACCAATTGCTCCAAATTCTGATTCTCAGTTGCGTAGTGCCATTATTTGGTATGCCGATGAAGCTCCTGATGCTTGGTATCAACTGCCATCTGGTGGCTTCGGATTGTTCTTAGCCGTTGGTGTTACCGAGGCTGAGTGCGCCTTTGCTGAATCTACTGAAAATTATGGCACCTGGTGTATTGAGCAATTACTGCGTCGAAAAGGTCACGGTCAGGTAACTAATCCTGATCGCAAAGATATGATGAGTGAGAATGATACTCCTGCTCTTCTTGAATCAATAAAGCAATTTGCCGATACTTTCCGTCAGTTCGATGTTGAAGCCGACGTCATGGCCAGTCAGGAAGAACAGTAACAAGTTACAAGAACGAATTAGAGTTCAGTAGCCTCAGTGCCACCGGCTATCGTTGCCAGTTGTTCGATTTTTGCAGTGCTTGCAAAATCGAGTTTCTTTAAGTCAATTTTGCGCAAATTCAAATTGTCATAAGAGCGGAAGTAGAGAAATGAGTTGGTCATATCTTTCACGACAATCCACTGGGTGTAATCACTGTGGTCAATTTGCTTATCTGCTGGCCGAACATCTCCTAGTGGAATGTCTACAGCATTGAGTATGTGCAGAGCCAGGTTCACTCCCGCCTTAGCTTCTGTTACTGGTTTAGCAAAGCCGAGCATGGCGCAAGTGCGTACAAACCTTGATGGCGGTGTCCAGTCACCAGGAATTCCCAGAAAACCTCCGCCTTGACCGGGTGGTGCTAACACAGAATTGCGAATTTGAATCGGCTGGGCGTTGTTGGCCGAGAGGTTTACGTAGTTGCTGATGTTGGTTCGGTGCCAGTCAAAAGTCGGCGCATTGGTGAGTACACTGGCTTTGTTATCGTAGAATTTTTGCTCACCACCGATAAACTCAATAACAGCACTAGCACCGGTGGCATCGTGAATTGCTAAGTGTGCGGTAGGGATGCCTCCCCATTCAGCCATTTGTGGTGCCCATACTTTGACTTTGGCCATAGCTTCTTTTACTTCAGCCACGGTAGAGTAGTTGCCCATGAGCCAGTGGTCGAGGTCGAGCAGGTTAATTACTTCGGCCGCTGGTGTATTTGAGACATCTTGATAAACAGTCCCGGGCATCCAGAGCATGCCCACCGATAAACCTTTTTCGTTGAGGCCATCAATTGCTAGAGGCATGTTGTTGGCGTCGAGAGCGACGTATCCGAATTTGCTGGTCCAGCTCAAGGCTGGCTTACCTGACGGTGTGTCTGAGCTTCGCACTTGCCCGCGTGGGTACTTGCTCACGCGGGATTTAAGATCTACTCCCCATTCCATGGAGCGTCCGACAATCTTAGCACCGTCTTTGGTGCTTACTAGAAAATCGGTGCAGGCAATTGCAGGCAAGATTGAGGCGCCCAAGCTGCCGAATAGCGCCAACCCAGCCGCTAAGAATCTGAAACACGAACTAGATTTCAATGCCATCACCCCTCAATTGCAGTAGTTTAGGCTTTATTTTCAGAACCGCTTTTAACGTGCTTGGTTCGAGCCAATGTATGAATCATGTAAGCGCAGTCTATTTCTTGATTGTCGCGAATTACAGACACAGTAGCTTCGGCAATAACAAGAGTTTTTCCTACTTTTATAATTCCACCTCTGCCAATCAGCTTAGTGCCGTTGGCTGGATAGAGAAAATTGACTTTGAACTCTGCCGATAAACACTCTTCATCAGGCGGAAGTACTGTATAGGTTGTGAAGCCAGATGCTGTGTCTGCAAGCATTGCCACAATGCCGCCGTGAAAGAATCCGTGCTGCTGCTGAGTTGCTTTGGAGAACGGTAGATGAACTTCGACATAGCCCAAGCTAATTTCTTCGATGGTGCCACCAAGGGCATGCATAACTCCTTGATGCTCGAAGCTTTTTCTGATCTTTTCTGCGAAGTTCTCGTCTTGGACAGTCAGTGGTCCGCGAATACTTCTGCGAATGTTAGTGCTGCTTTTAGTTTGCATGATTGTGTTACCTGATTGAAGCTATTTTGTCGAACCAGCTACTATTTTTTCTGCGCTTTCAGTGACGCGGCGATAGATGCAGCCGTCTTTAACAGCTAGCTCTGTTGCAAGAACAGCGCCACCAGCAGCACCGAGAATGGCATTGTGAGCAAGGGCGGTGAACCTCACCCAGTTGTCGTCAGAGACCACTAGTTGGCCTATGGTTACAGCCATTCCATTTTCAGTCATAACATCAAGTTTTGGCTGCGGTCTATCCGGGGCATCGATAAAGTGAATTTGCTGTTGGGCAGCTGATGGCAAACCGCGTACTCCGGCAAAATCATGCCATTTTGCCAAAATAGTTTCTTTATCAATTGCCTTTTCAAATTGCACATTTACGTAAGCTGTATGGCCATCGCTAACTGCAACACGGACACACTTTGCTTGAATCTTGGGTGTGCTGGCGTGCTCGATACCAGAATCAGTGAGCTTGCCCCAGACTTTAAGGGGTTCTTGTTCTGACTTCTGTTCTTCTCCGCCAATGTAAGGAATAACGTTCTCGACCATCTCAGGCCAAGTCTGGAAAGTCTTGCCCGCCCCTGAAAGAGCTTGTTCGCTATGGACAAAGATTTGCTTTATACCAAACTCTTGCAGCGGCGTAAGGGCAATGACATAGCTCTGGATGGAGCAATTGCTCTTAACCATGATTGCACCAGTTGTATAGCCCCGCTGCTTTCGTTGGGCCTTAATTACATTGAGGTGATCAGCGTTAGCCGCTGGTATCATCATTGGTACCAGTTTATCCATGCGGTACGCAGAGTTACACGAGGTGACGAAGACTCCTCGTTTGGCTAAATCATCTTCTAGTTTGAGAACCGCGGCTTTATCGATGCTCACTGCGCAGAATACGATATCGACGCCATCCACCACTTGGTCTAGATTGTCGGCGTCAACAACTGCCAGTTTGCCGATAGCTGCAGGGAGAGGGAAATCCATAAACCAGCGGCCAGCTACAGACTGTTCGTAGGTCTTGCCTGCAGAAGAGGCAGAAGCTGCAAGCTTTGTTACTTCAAACCAAGGGTGGTCTTTGAGCATGCGGATCAGTTGCTGTCCTACCATACCTGTTGCGCCAACAATTCCTACCTTGAGGGGCTTGCCATTCAGTTTAAATTTTGGCTCGCCACTACTTGCTGTTACTGTTGCTAACTCGGCTATTTCTGACATGTCTGATACTCGCTTGTTTGTGAAAATATATTGGAGGCTCGTTTGTAGCTCTTCAAATACAATTCAAATGAGTATAACAGCCGCTTTGCCGCTGAGAAGCTGACTGTGAAGGGATTTTGCCGAGATAAATGGAAATCGCCTTGTGCTTCAGCCGTTAACCGCTCTGGGGACGGACAGAAAATCGGCTGGTCTGCGCTTAGCCGATTCGGAGGCAATCTGTAGACTTGTGCGACGTAAGTTTTCGGCGCGATAGCTCTTGCCTTGAAGGGCTAGTGCCAATGACAGGTTATTTAAAGCCATCGCCAAACTGAGCTCGTCTATGTGGCGAAAGTCTCGCAACATAGCCAATTCTTCGATAAAGATTTTTTCTGCCTTGGCAAACGATCTAGAGCGCAACGCTTCCAACCCTTGCTTCTCTAATCGTTGCACTCTTTCGTTGGAAGTCAAAACCATTTTTGCCCACGTCCATATTTGGTGTGTCGCCTTATTGGCAGTGTAGCCCATGTCTGTATGGGTGGGATGACATATCTCGGGAATAAGCTCTAAATAATCTTCGAAAGCCTCAGCTGTAGCCGGTTTGATACTGATATTTGCGATTAGGAGAAGCTCAGCTCTTTCACTTTCTTTTCCAGTTAGGCTGACATTAAAGCCATTTGTTCGTCAGCGCTTTAATCGAAGAATCCGAAGAATTTGGCTTTGCATGGGAGAAACCACAGTTTCAAGTCTCAACTCTTGAGTTAATCTGCTATGGTGATTAAAGAGGGTACGCAAAGAGTTCGCAAAGAACGTTTAATCTGTCAAAGCAGAAGCTGTAGAGCTTAAGCGAGCAGTCGCTAGTTGGCTGAGAGGGGGCATTGATGAAACCGTCAATCTTGCAACGGTCATTCTGGCAAGAATTGTGGGACACCGTGAGTTCGTGGCTGCTTGGCCCTGAAGCTCGTCCAGTTGTAATTCCAATCAAAGTTAGTGAACACGATAAACATGCTCGGCGCACCCAGCGCTAGAAGTTAATCTTTCTATTTGGCGGCTAATTTGTGACTGCGCAGGTAGCGGGCAGCGCCGTCGGAGAGGAAATCGCGATGCATACGCCAACGGTCATTGAAGAAATTTTGGCCTACTTTTTGATCGAGCATGTGAGTACTGAGTAGATTGAGTGCATCTTTCTCGTCTGCTGGGCCTTCGCTATAGACAATTTTGTCTCCTTCACGCTTCACGCCTAAGACTTTGGCGAAATATTGAAAAGATGAGTGCTGTTCTCTGGGCATGTGGCCGCTGACTATGACGACCTTGAGGTCTTTCCATGAAGGTCCGAGGTCTTTTTTCCATTGAGCTACCTTCTCGTCTTGGTTCTTAATTTGTGAACTGACGGCCTCATAAGCGTTTTCCAAAATTTGAGGGTGCAGGCCCTCTACAAAGTCGTTGAGGGACTTGGTGCTGACCTGGCCTGCCACAAGGACAGAATCAATGAACTTGATGCTCCTGTCGATGATGATGTTTTGGCGCGCCAAGGTCTCTGCTGGATAGTTTTGTTTAAGCAACTCTGGACGGGCTTTGAGGGTTAGCTCTTTTACCTCTTGCAGGTCGGCTTTTGCTTTATCAATTAATGGCTTGTCGGTGTTGTCTTGCAACAAGCAGAATATCGATAAAGGAATGTGGTCGACAATTTTTAGAGATGTATAAGTAGATGGAATAAAGGAAAATTGCTCTCGTTTTTCGCCAAAGATTAGCTGCATATGGTCGCCGTAGCAGATTATTACCGGAGTGACCTTGGTGCTAAGCACTGAATCTTTGGCCTCATGGTACAAACCGCGAAATTTGTCATTGAGTTTCGTTAGCGCGGCCATATTGTCTGCCTGCTCTGGCGCCTTTTCGGCCTCTTTTGCAGCAATAGGCGAAGCACATAGCAAAATAAGTGCAGTTAGAGCGCTGGCCAGTATCGATCGCTGTTGTTTCAAGATATTCTCCGCGGGGGTAAGCACGCTAGCCTTTCGTTTGCAGTCATAATTGTCGCATTTTTGGGGTGACTTGACGATACTAGACGACTGGTCTATTATGTTGGTATGGTCTTCGAACGACAAAATTTGTTGATTTGCCAAGGCCGATGCGAAAAATTGAATTTCAGAACAAATTGTAAGTGTCACTGCCGGTGGTGCCGTCGGCAGCAGCGTGGCAAAAATTTGAGAAGGGAAAAGGCATCAAAATTGAAGAGAAGATTTGCATCTTCAAGGAGTTCAAAATGTACAGTAATTTTCTCAACCACTATTACTTATCGAACGTCCATCATGCTGCTGCTGTCGAGCAGACAAGACAACATTTGAGTAACATTTTCTTTGGCAAAGAAGAAAAAAATGAAGCTGCTAACGAAACACATTTAGAAAATGCCACTCTCGTGGAACTTGATAGGGTCTGGCTTCGTCAGTTAAGTCTAAGTGATGAATCGAACGAGAAGCTAAACAACTAACATAATGGAATAAATGATCATGGCTAAAGTAGTACAAAAAGAAGGGACCAAGCAAGAATTGCTTGAGGCTGGCACCAGATTGATGCTAGAGAAAGGCTATAGTAACTGCGGCTTGCAAGAAGTCTTAGAGTCGGTCGGAGTGCCTAAAGGCAGCTTCTATTATTACTTTGACAGCAAAGAAGAATTTGCCCTACAGATCATTCGCCATTTTGACAAAGAGTATACCGATCGAATTCTTTGTTCTCTTCGAGACGAGTCGTTGTCACCATTAGGCCGACTAAAGGTCTATTGTCAAAAAAACAAACAGAATATTGAAGAAAGAAAATGCACCCGCGGATGTCTGATTGGTAATCTCAGCCAAGAGATGGCCAGTCAAAGTGAAGTGTTGCGAGAAGAGCTAGAAAAGGTTTTTCAACGATGGACTGATGTCTTCGCTGCTTGCATCGAAGCCGGACAAAAGTCGGGTGAAATTCGGCGAGATTTTGAAGCGCTCTCCTTGGCTGATTTCTTTCTTAGTGGCTGGGAAGGTGCTGTGCTTAGGGCTAAGTCGACCCGCACGACCAAGCCAATAGATAATTTTATCGAGTTGACCTTTGCCTTTATGGCATTGTGAACTCAAAGGTTTTACTTGTCACCAGCGCCTTTGTGCGCCCATACCTGCCTTCTATGTAGAAAGGCTTACACATAAACAGTACAAAAATACTCAAGCATTGGAGAAAATCATGTCAGCAATTGAAACAGAAAAGAAAGAAGACCTCAAAGTAACGGTTGAAGGTTCCACTTGTTCGACTAAAACAGCCGAGGAGAAAGCCGCAGAAGCTAAAGCAAATACTTGCTCTACCGATGCTTCGGCTAAGCCTAAAGAAGAAAAGAAAGGCTCGTGCTGCGGTTAAAGCCGCAAACTCAACGAGATTGAATTGAGATCCAGAAAATCGAAAAGAAGGGGTAGCCGAACTTGTGCTGCCCCTTCTTCTTTGGTCAGATAATTTTTGAAGTAAAAGAGTGGTTGATTTTTGCTAAAAATTGGGAATGTCAAGAATGTTACGTGCGGTATCCTGCAAATCTAAGGGTTTATACTGGACAACTGGGTCCAATAATATTGCCAAGCTTAAATGGGTAGAGAATGGAAAAAATTGCAAAAATCGGTGTGAAAGCCCCTACACGTGATGCCGAAGCCACACGTAACAGCATTCTCGATGCAGCAGAGCAAGAGTTCGCCAAGGTTGGTCTTTGGGGCGCGCGAACCGAATCTATTGCAGCCAGAACTGGCGTTACCAAGGCCATGATTCACTATTATTTTGAGAACAAAGAGAACCTTTACCGGGCGGTAATGGAGCGGTTAATTACTCGGCGGACAGCCGAATTGAACTCCCTTCACGTCACTGATCTTCCTCCTGGCGAGGCTGTAGCAGCTATTCTTCGCAATATCTTAGATCATGCATCAGAGAATCCGAATGTTGTCAGTCTTCTTGTTCTAGAGGCGCTGCAAAATGAAGGTAGATATTACTGCGAGACATCCTTGGGAAGCCTTTATGGTCCATTGCTTGAGAGTTTAAAGCGGGGCATGGATAGCGGAGAATTTTCTCCCGCAGATCCTCTGCATGTTGCTGCCAACCTAGTGGGCATGTGCGTTTTCTATACCGTGTCTAGAGATAATTTGAAAAATCTCTGGCCAGAAGGCACTGATTTGCTCTCAGCCGAAATGCGCGAAGAGCACTGCAGTATCACGCTGAAAATGTGTATGGCCGCCATTAAGCGTTAGTTTCGGCTAAAACTGGAAATAGACGAAGCTAGGTGTACCATCCGGTGCAAATAGCAACAGCAGTATGGCGATAGCAGCCAAATATGCTGGTCTAAAGACTTGCAGTTGCTTGGGCAATGGCAATATTCCAGGTACGCTCTTGCCGCGAAGCTGGTTAGCGATTAGGTGGCCAATGACAATGCTAATTAGAATTACTGGAAACAGAGCAAAGTTTGCCGGTCCTTCTATTGATGGAATCGTCATGGATAGTGGGTTGATGCTGGCGCTAGTTGCGGTATGGGGCGTGAGCATAAATAGCTTTTGGAAGTAGCGACCTGATAGTTCCATATTAGGCAGTCTGAATGTCACCAAAGTAATGGCCAGACAATTAAAGGTAAGTAGCACGCCGAAGCAATGGAACAGCTTTGTTTCAGTCAGCTTTAGGAGTAGTGGACTTTTGTCGACGACCAGTCGCCAAACTCTATTGCAGTTCAACCAGAAGCCGTGCATCGCTCCAAATATGATGTAGTTCAAACCGGCGCCGTGCCATAAGCCAGCTAGGGTAAAAGTAATCATGACGTTGCGAATGGTAGCGAGGGTGCCATGTTTGCTGCCGCCCAGCGGGAAGAACAAATAGTCACGCAACCAAAGCGACAATGAAATGTGCCAACGCCGCCAATACTCTGTAATTGATCCAGCCAGGAAGGGCAGATCAAAGTTAATTGGCACTTTGAAGCCTAATAAGGCAGCTGAGCCCCGGGCGATATCTGTATAGCCAGAGAAGTCAAAATAGACCTGGATAGCAAAGGCCCAAAGCAATGACCAGCAGTCGAAAGTGCTCAGCATCTCAGGATGCGGCATGCATTTGTCGATAACTACTGCCACACTATCGGCCACAATTACTTTTTTAAATAGGCCCCACAAAATTAGCTCTACGCCTTCGTCAAAATCTTTCAAATTGATTTTGGCTGGTTTGTGCAACTGTGGCACAAAATCTTGAAAGCGCTTAATTGGTCCGGCAATTTGCGTAGGGAAGAAACTCGGGAAAAGGGCAAACTCTAAAGGCGCTTTGACAGCGGGGCTACCTTTATAGACATCGACCAAGTAATGGATGAATTCGAAAACGAAGAACGATATGCCTAGGGGCAGAATAATTTCTTGCAACGGGTAAGAGATTTTTCTACCAGCAATTGCCAGTACGCTATTGGTGGCATCGATGGCAAAATAAGCATATTTGAAATAGGCAAGCGTTAGTATGTTGGCTACCAGGGCGCCTATCAGTGCTAATTTGCGATGTTGCTTTTGCTTTTCGATGGCAATGCCCGCAAAATAGTTGAACGCTGTCAGAACAACAATTAGCACAAGATAAATTGGCTTCCAGGTCATGTAGAAAACATAGCTGGAGAAGAGCAAGAAGGCTGTGCGATAGCGAAAAGGCATGAACCAATAAATGGCTACGACGATTGGCAAAAATACTAGATAGGCGGCGCTGTTGAATAACACTAGTTGCTACCTCCTTCAGCTTGAACTTGAGAGGTTTGCAATGCCGCCTTCGTACGAGGATCATTGGCTAGGCTGCGACCGACTATGTCGACAATTTTTCTTCCGCCACTAGCATCCATGTGACCGTAGTCAGAAAAGTCTTTCATATCGAACTGACCTTCTTTCATGGTGTCAACATAAAGGCAGTCATACTTAGAAGACATTTCTATCAAAGTATCCACGTGTCGCTTATAGACTTTTGGCGGTATGAATTTTATTCCTAGCTCTGAAACCGGCATGTTTACTATTACCGGTGTTATTCCTTTAGCCTTTGCTTCGGTCAGACATTTGTTCAACCAGATTTTTTGATTGTCGAACATTTCGTCGTTAGAGTTTTTGAAACGCTTTTTCCAGTCTTTGCCGTTGTCATAAAAAGAATCTGTTTGTGCATTGGGCTTGGCTATGAATACGCCTTTCTCTACTTCTGAGCGATAGAAGGCAAACTGTTTGTCGAAGTCAGTTTTGATATTGAAAGCACTTGGTGCCGCCACTTTTTGGAAGACTGGATTGAGAGTAGTCTTCGCCTGTTCGCCTAGAACACTTTGTGAGTGGTACTTTTTATCGACGAAATAAATGTACTCGCGAAGCATGAAGTTTATTTTGGGCCACGCACTTGTGTAAGCAATATCGAGCAGGTCTTTGGTGTCAGTAAAACGCTCTAAATATTTGAAGGCAGTGGTGGCACCGGCACAGCTAAAGCTTGTGTCCATCAAATCTCTCGGGCCGAGACACAGCACCATAACTTTTGGGGTGTGATCTTTATCAAATAGTGTGCGAGCAATCATGTAGTCATCTGAGACCATGCTGCCAGGTAGGCCGAAATTGAAGCACGTACCTTCATAGCCTTTCATGTATTTGCTAATGACAGACTCTAAATATTTAGTTCGGCGGTTTACTACGATGTCGACATTCTTTTGCAAGTGCTCTGCTTCTTGCATCCATACTGAGTTCATCAATAGAGAAGAACCGAGCAGCACCACTTTGGGATTAACTTCTTGCTTATAGTCTTGAGTGGTCCAGAAAACCCAAGATTTCATGGTCGGTAAACTATCTGGGTCGACACCCTTAAAAGGATTGGTCACGACTAAAAGCAGATTGGCTAGTACAACAAGGGCTGCGGCCTGAAATACTTTGCTTTTGCCTATGACACTGAGTTTGCTGCCGGGCCTATCGCTACCCGCAAGATTGCTGCGAGCGCCCAGGCCTTGCTCGGAGCCAATGGCTCTCTTGGTGGCGCTGTCGACTTTTGTCGTCAGAGGTGGCGGCGGTGAGCTAGGCATTTGCTTCCAGTATTAGTGGTTCAATAATGTGCAAGCCGGAAGCTTGACAAGCGAAAATTATAGCAACATGCTCCCTTACTGAAAGGCTGAAGAGCCTCATTCGCCAACACCGTATCGTTATTAAAGACTAATACTCTGCTTGACCCTACTCTCGTTTGGTCTAATCTTGCCGGGTTTTCGGTCTGGCTAAGTTGACAGACATTTCTCTTCCGGCTAAGGCGCGACCATGCAGGGCCTTGATTGCCTGCTCTGCGTCTTCTGCCGAAGCCATTTCAACAAAACCAAAGCCGCGCTTTTTGCCCGTATATTTGTCGGTAGGAATAGCTACTGAGATTACAGATCCTGTTTGCGAAAATACCTCTTGTAGTTCAGCTTCTTCCACTTTAAAGGAAAGATTTCCTACGAATAACTTATTGTTCATCTCTTCTTATCTCAAGGTATTTCTGGCTTAAGTATCTCAGAAAAACAAATCACTTCCAAGTAGTACTACTATTTAGGAGGAGAGCCTGTTTGTGCACTCTGTCTCATTGAAAGGAATAATTGTGCATGCTCAAAGTTGTGCCGGTTTCTCTTCTTCTTCTTCTTCTTCTGACTTTAGCGTTCTCAGCCTCGGCGTCGGCCTCGGGATCATTCGCTCGACCTACCGTTAAGGTTGAGAACCTCACTAATATTGCTAGGGAAAACGACGAAGTAAGTGCTGCTTATCGAGGTAGTCGCCTTCTAGTAATAATTCGCCATCGTCGTGGCATCGGCCATGCGAAGCTTATTCTCGATAACCTAAGAAGGAAAAGCATCAGGTTAGATGTGAGATTTCTTGATTTTGCCATGCTTGAGGGTTTCACCATCGGCAGTGGCAGCAAGCAAATTTTTGAACTGTCAGATTCTCGTTCAGAAAGACGAAAGTTCACCCTGCCAATTGTTCTTTCTTCTTCTTCTGAGAAATCTGCAAGTGTTGATCTGTCTTGGGTTGATGCATATCGATAGACTAAATGACGGCGTCGGCCTCTATCTCAACAAGCATCTCTGGTGATATCAGGCGAGCTACTTCAACCATGCTCGTGGCCGGTCTGATTTCAGAAAAGAATTCTCCGTGGGCTTTACCCACTAACTCCCAATTCTTTATGTCGGTGACGAAAATACGAGTGCGCACTACATGCTGAAGGCCAGCCCGTGTTTGTTTCAAGGCAGCTTCAATATTCTTGATGGCCTGTATTGTTTGGGCATAGGCATCACCTACGCCAATAATCGTTCCATCTTCGCCTGTTGCGGTGGTGCCTGAGACAGCAATGAAATTGCCCACTTTTACAGCGCGAGAGTAACCCACCACTGATTCCCATGGCGTTCCGCTGGCGATATTGACCCGTGTGCCTTCGTTCACTGTGGTTGTCCTTACAAAAGTTACCGTCAGTGTAGTTGATTTGCAGTCACTAATTCGCTTTTAGGCTTTAGTGGTGGCAGCTTCTTTTGTTGCTTCGCTGCTGGCTGGAAGGCCCGCTGGATTTTTCGACCAGTAGAACTCGCGATTCTTGCGATAGTAGTCGCAGGTTTTGGCCAAGCCTTGCTCAAGAGTAGTGGTTGGACTCCAGCCTACGATCTCTTTCATTTTGGTTATATCTGAATAGAAATCGCCCGGTTCTTGCGCTTTTCTTTCAGCGGAGAATTCGGCATATTGCCATTTTCCGGCTTTGGCTACATCAACAATAGTTTTCACTAACTCAAGGAAGCTCACTGGAATGTCGGAGCCGACGTTGAAGATTTCACCGTAAGCTTTAGGCGTGATGGCCGACTTGATGATGGCTTCAACAGTGTCATCGACGTAGCAGAAGTCTCTTAAGATACTGCCGTCGCCGTAAACTTGAATGGTGTCATTATCTAAGGCAAGGCGCACAAACCAGTTGCAGACGCCGAAGCGTGAGTGCATCATTTGTGAACGTGGGCCATAGATATTGCTCAATCTCAGCAAGACCGAGCGAATACCGTGCACATCGTTATATACCTTGATGATTTTTTCAGCTGTGAGATTGGAGATCTCATAGATTCCCTTAG
This sequence comes from Candidatus Obscuribacterales bacterium, assembly GCA_021732025.1. Classification (GTDB taxonomy): domain Bacteria; phylum Cyanobacteriota; class Vampirovibrionia; order Obscuribacterales; family Obscuribacteraceae. The sequence goes on from JAKFVU010000077.1 coordinate 58,919, forward strand.
GGTTTGTTGGTGCTTCTTCGTTTACAGGAAGCGATACCGAAGAGCCGTACTGGCCGCGGGTTCCGGTGTACACACAGATGGCATTGGGGTTGTGTTTGCGCAATGCTTCCATTAACACCGCTGTGCCCGTGATGTTAATTTGAATATCTGGAAATGGATTGGACAAACTCATCAAATGGCAGACCTGGCCAGCCAGATGAAATACATAATCTTGTCCGCGCACTAGATAATCGAGGGCTGATTCATCGCGAATGTCGCAGTAGTTTATGCGCACTCTGTCTTTGACGGGGGCGAGGTTGAACTCATTGCCGCCGTAGTCAGGAATCATTGAATCAAGAACAGTAACCTTGGCGCCGAGGTTGGCGAGACGAATCGCCAGATTGGAACCGATGAAGCCCATGCCACCGGTGATCAATGCTGTTTTGCCCTTGAAGGCGGTTTCCACTGTCTGGCTCATAATCTTAATTTCCGCTCACAATGCTCGTTCGAATCGAGCAGGTAACCTGTGAGAAAACTCATCAATAATTTGAACGGGTCTCACTTAATTGGGATTCTAACACGGTGTAACGCTAGAACACGCTCTCAGACCCTCTCTCTTTAGAATTGTTGAATTGGGCTGAGGCCCAGTGCCAGAGGACATGGCCGTTTTATTGGTTGTCAATTAAACAAGGCTTAATTCCAATTGGTCTCTTTTCTACTAGAATTGGCGGGTTAGAGTTTTTGGTTATATCGAGGGAAAGCGTTGAACGTTCCATTCGGCAATATGCAGGTTCATTATCAGGCCTACAAAGAGCAGATTGATGCGGCTGTGGCCCGCGTACTTGCTAGCGGCTATTACATACTTGGCCCCGAGTTAGAGAAATTCGAAGCAGAATTCGCTCAGTTCTTAGGCGTGAAATATGCAGTTGGGTGTGCATCTGGTACTGAAGCGATATATCTCGCCTTGGCTGCTGAAGATGTTGGCCCTGGAGATGAAGTTCTTGTTGTCGCCCACACAGCTGTGCCGACAATCTCCGCCATTTCAATGACTGGCGCCACCCCTGTATTCGTCGATATCAAGGCTTCTACTTACGTAATGCGTGAGACTGAGCTTGAGGCCAAAATTACACCTCGTACAAAAATGATTATCCCAGTGCACCTCTATGGCCACATGGCAGAGATGGAAGCAATCATGAAGATTGCAACGAAGCACAAGATCAAAGTTATGGAAGATGTTGCTCAAGCAACGGGCGCAATGTACAAAGGTTCCATTGCCGGAAGTATCGGTGACTACGGCGCTTTCAGCTTCTATCCAAGCAAGAACCTAGGTGCTTTTGGTGATGGTGGAGCCGTTTCTACCAATGACGAAGAGAAGTACAAGAAGCTCAAAATGCTTCGCAACTACGGGCAATCAAAGCGCTATTATCACGACACACTCGGTATCAACAGTCGCTTAGATGAGATTCAGTGCGCCATTCTTTCTGCTCAATTGCCTTATGTACATGAGTGGAACGACAAGCGTAGTGAGATTGCCGCTAAGTATACCGAAGGCCTAAAAGACCTTGTGGTTACACCTGTTGAAGCGCCGGGCTTCAAGCATGTCTATCATCTATATGTAATTCAAACAGCTTATCGCGATGAGCTTCAAGCTTATCTATTAGAGCGCGGTGTGCAATGTTTGATTCACTATCCTATTCCCGCTCACCTGCAACAAGCCTATCAATTCTTGGGCTACAAAGCCGGAAGTTTGCCTACTACCGAACACATCGTCAATCGCATTTTGAGTTTGCCGATGTTCCCTGAAATGACTGATGATCAAATCGAGCAAGTAATTGATGGTATCAAGTCGTTCTACAAAGAACGCTCCTTGAGTTCAGATGTGCTGCTTGCCACTGCCTGTGCTGAAGGCCAACCAGCCTAAGGTCAATTAACCCTAAATATCGTTTCGGACAATAGCGTTTCGGACTAACAATGAATAACACCCAACCAAGAATGCGTTCAAATTCCACAGAGCCAAAAGACCTCCTAACCTCAGTAACTCTGATTATTCCTGCCTACAATGATGAAGAAACGGTGGGTCGTCTTATCGATGATTCTGACACTCTTCTAGCTAGTGTTTGCAGTGACTATGAAATCGTTGTAGTTAATGACGGCAGCAAAGATCGCACTCTGTCTGTAATCGAAGGTCGTTGTCAGACCAATCCACATGTGCGTTTGATCAATCACCCAGTCAACAAAGGATTTGGCTACACCATTCGTGAACTTTACGAATGCGGCAGCAAAGATTTGGTTTTCTCTCTACCCGGTGACTATCAGTACGCTCCTAAAGAGCTAGTACAGATGGCTCAGGGCTTGAAAGATCATGACTTTGTTATTGGTCTCAGAGTCAATCGCAACGACCCACCTCGTCGCAAAATGCAGTCGAAGGTGTACAACTTAATGCTTCGCACCTTCTATGGCCACAAGCATAAAGATGTAAATTCAATCAAGCTATTCAGACGGGCCATTTTTGACAAAGTGAAACTGCAATCGCAGTCACCTTTCGTTGACGCAGAACTTTGCATTCGTGCTGAGCGTGCTGGCTTCAAGGTCATTGAAATTCCAATCGAGCATTTGCCCCGCACCACCCAAGGTGCCTCTGGTGGTAAGTTCTCAGTGATTTGGGATACGTTCTCTGACCTCGTAAAGATGCGCTCTACTTTTTAGGGCCGTAATGAAAACACAAAATGGCGCAAGCAAACCTTCTGTTTTTAAGGTTATGGTTGCGCCTTCTGTCATGTTGTTATTGCCAATATTGCAACCCCTAGTTTCGCTGTTTACTCTCAGGCGCAAGCTCACTGCCGCTGAAAGGTTGGCTAAGTTTTGTTTGGGTGTCAGTCAAAGTCGTGGCGACAGTTCTCTTGATGCTGCTTGGTCGCTTGCACTATTGGCGGAAGTACTAAGGTGTCAGGGGCGCTTCGCTGAAGCAGAAGCCACTGCTCGTGAGGCAATTGATATGTATCAGCACTGCGAGAAAGAGTTAGCTCAGGCTGCCACTGAGAAGGCTGAGCAGAGGGCTTTGACCTATGAGCTGTTAGGCACCATTCTAAGAGACCTTAGCCGTTATTCAGAAGCTCTCAAAGTTGGCAAGAAATCTTGCGAGTTGGTCGAACAAATTCAGAATGAATCTGCCACCACAAACAGCCCGTTGATTTTGGCAGATTGTTACTATGAAATTTCACGCACTCTCAACCATACTGGGCAACCTGAAGATGCCATAACCCTTTTGCATAAGGCTCTAGACTTGCGCGGTGGTGTGAGTGAAGGAGCTGATAGATACAAAGCCAATATTCTTGCCGAGTTGTCGCGATCTTATTTGATGTCTGGTGAGTTTAAAGAAGCGCAGTGTGCCGCTGATTCGGCTATGGCAAATCTGGTTGTTGGTGAGCATGCAGAAGATCAGCTCACGCGTGCTCGAGTGATTTTAGCGGTGGCTGATGTATTGAAGCAAAGTCCTGAAATAACCCCTGAGGAGCGCAGCAAGGCTACTGCAATTCGTGCGGAAGCTCTGGCTATAAGAAAGAAATGGCTTAGTGCAAAAGACCCCGAGCTGCTTGATATTGGTGGCGGGTAGGTCTAGTGGTGTGGCTGGCTATGACAGGTGAACCTATGCTCCTTCACGAGAAAATTTCAAGAGTTGGGAAGCTATTAATTCCTTTTGTTGTTTGCATCCCATTCTTCTTTCTGTCTCAGGCTCGGGCGTTGGGAGATGAGTTAACAGAAAATACCAGCTCACAGACAACGATGCCTAGAGTCATACTCAGTTCAAAGAAAACAATCTGTGCCATTTTTTGTGCTAAAGATAAGCCGAAAGGCTCGGTGATTGAGCCAGAAGATCTTACGCGTGATGAGATTTCAGTAGAAAAATTTCCCCTGGATGCAATTAATAGTGAAGACATCGCCTATGGAAGAATGGTCCACATTGAGTTAGAAAAGGGCAGTCTCATAAGACTTGAAGATCTTGGTATTACAGTGCTTCCTAACTGCCCAGCTCATATCCCCTGCGACAGTCATCTTCCAATTGATCTAGTTTATGCGGCGAGAAAAATTCGCAAGGGGAGTACAGTTAGCTATGAAGACCTTGATCATCGGCTGGTTCCCCAAAATAAGATACCTGCTCACTCTCTTGTGAGCCCTTATGCTGCCGTTGACAGGATAGCAGTTCGTAATATCAAAAAAGGAAGTATTCTATACGTTTTCGACTTTGGCATTCCCTACTGATGCTTCGAGTACACAGAGAACCCCAGAATTGAGAATGGGTTGTTTCTGGACTTATTCTGGAACCTTCCTTTCGATGGCTTGGGCTCTGTCAAAGCACTTCTGAGCCTCTTGTTGCTCTTTTAATTCAAGGTGAATTTGGCCCAAATGGTTTAGGTAAATTGCAATGGCTGGGTGGTTGGCACCTAAGCGCGATTGGTCAAGAGCAAGTGATTGTTCGTGGAGTGGCTTTGCCCTTTTAAAGTCGCCCTGCAAGAAGTAGAGCCCGGCCAGGTTGTTCAAATCGCGTGCCATGTTGGGGTAGTTACTCCCCTCCAGTTTTTTCTTCATTCGCAGCACTTGCTCAAATTTCGCTGCTGCTTTGCTGAGTTCTCCTTGATTTCGACAAGCTCCTGCAAGTTCAGTGAGGTCTGCCAATACTGTTTGTTCTGCAAGTTCTGGTGTTGTGCCTCGCTGCAAATGTCCAGTTTGTAGTTCCAGTAATTGTTGGTAGTAGTTTTCTGCTTCTATAAAACGGCAGTGGCAATAGCAAAGCTCGGCAAGTTTGCGCAAGCAATTTTCAGTATCTTTGGAATTTTTGAGTTTTGCAACTTTGTCCAAGTCGCATAGGCCCTGTCTGTGCGCAACATCGAAATCTTGATACGGCATTTCTATATGTTGTCCCGACTGTTTCCAATAAGTAAGAGTGTGGCGTGATTCTTCACCATCCTTAGCTAGAGCCAGTTCATTGAGGGCAATCGATATTAGTAGTTTTTGGCATTCTTGAATATAATTGTGCTCAAAATGTAGCGCAATTCCAAGACAGTCTTTGTCTACTTCCGTTTTTGAGTGCGGCCGATCGGACTGCCATGTCTCGAAGCGGGCAATCGCAATTTCAAGCGTAGACCTGGCCTCTGCTTTCATACCGCAAGCTTGATAGGCTCTGGCTAAATCCATCAGTTTGTAAGTATAAGATTTTGACTTGTCTCGGTGCTCTAACTGTTGCTCACGAATGTTTCTCAGGTTCCATTCGAGAACTTTCTCAGTTGCCCCGTGGTCTTTGTAGCCCTCAATTAGTCCGGAAGAAAGGCTAGTTACACCGTCATCTGACTTTGCCAACGCTGCAAATTGTTTTTTCCCTTGGTAAGAGCGGTACAGAGCAAGCAGCTGAACCTCTATTGGCTGACAGAGCGCAATCCATTGTTCCTTTGATAGAGTGTGGTCTTTGTCTATTTGTTTTACGGTGTAAAAGGCACCGAGTAAAGAGTCGCCAAATACTGGATCACGGCTTATCTCTTCTTTTGTTAGGTTGGTTAGAAGGCGTGTGGCATTTTGATATTGACCGATCGCGCAGTATGCTCTAACCAGCTGCAAACCTAAATCGGCTTTGCAAGTAAAAAGTTTGGTGTGCTCAAATTTATAGCCAAGGATAATCACATTCGCCCAGCCCACCATGGTTGCTGGTATTGAAGTTATTTGGTGGGCGAAAGGCGAGAGTAGCAAAAATAGCAAAGAATAGGCGATTAACTCTCTGAAGAACTTGATGTAGCGCACTTGTTGTAGTGTGCGGCTAGCCAGTAAATAGATCACATACGCGACAAGAGGAAGAATAGTTTCGTATAGATTGGCGCGAATTGGCATCGACAAGTCCTGACCTTGTGGATATTGGAGAAAAAGAGCCACTTTCAGCACGCAAAAGAAAGCGGGATTGGCTGCCAATATCAAACAATTGAGTGTGACGCAGAACCATTGAGAGACACCAATGTTGCGTCCACCAGGCGGACTGCAGCTGCCACAGTAAGTGTTGAGGTAAAAGATATAGGCAAGTGCGATTAGAATGCCAGCAGGAATGGCGAATCTAAAGCAATCCGCAAGCTTCCTAGATAGTAAAGGCTCCGGTTGGTCTCGAAACAGACCGAGTAATCGATTCATCGCGATGCCTGTAGTGCTTGCAGGTTATTCCTTTATTTAACTTACCCTCAGGCGGCCCTAAAACGCTGCCTTAAACCCTTCGCTCATAATCTCTATCGTCTCTTCAATTTCTTCTACGCTGTGCACCGATGATAGACAGGCGGCGTCCACCGCTGAAGGCGGCAAGTAGATGCCATTGTCGAGCACGAAGTGAAAGAACTTAGAGAATGTCTTGCAATCAATGTTCAGTGAATCTTGGAAGTTTAGTACTGGTTTCTCCGCGAAAACTATGGAGAACATTGAGCCTAAGCGTGGCAGTTGAATTGGCCAATTATTTTTAGCTATGACTTTACTCAGGCCGGCGAAAAGTTGGGCTGTGCGCTCTTCTAAGGCTTGGTATACGGCTGGATCTTTCAATAGTGTCAGGGTTGCTATGCCACCAGCCATAGTGACAGGATTGCCTGAGAATGTTCCCGCCTGATAGACATCACCGTCTGGTTGCAGTCTATTCATGATTTCTTTGCTACCGCCGTAAGCGCCAATCGGCATACCGCCACCGAGAGCTTTGCCGAAGCAAGTGATGTCAGCTTTGACGTTGTAGTAGTTTTGAGCACCACCATAGGCGACTCTAAATCCGGTCAAGACCTCGTCAATAATCAACAACACGCCGAAGCGATCCGCTAGTGCTCGCAGACCTTCTAAGAAGCCTGGTACTGGCGTAATCACGCCCATAGAGCCAGCTACAGGCTCGACAATGATGCCAGCCACTTTACCTTTGTGTTGGTTGAGCAAAGTTTCCACTGATTCTAAATCATTGAACTTTGCTAAAACAGTTGCTGCTTTGGCACCATCAGGAATACCGCTTGATGATTGGTGACCGCTGCTGGCCAGAGTAGCATCGCAATGGCCGTGATAGCAGCCTTCGAACATGATAATGGTTTCTTGACCAGTGTATCCGCGTGCCAACCTAATGGCGCTCATCACTGCTTCAGTGCCAGAGTTGACGAAGCGAATTTTTTCAATTGAAGGAACGGCAGCAATAACCAGCTCGGCCATTTCCATCTCGTAAACGTGTGGTGCACCAAACACTGGCCCTTTGGCCAGCGTTTCTTGACACTTGCTTACGACGGCATCGGGGCAGTGGCCAAGAATAGCTGGGCCCCAGGCTCCGAGATAATCGATATAGCTATTGCCATCGAGGTCATACAAGCGAGAACCCTTGGCGCGGTCGAAGAATACGGTATCACCGCCGACTTCATGAAAGGCTCTAAAAGGGCTATCAACTCCACCGGGAATGACTGCCTCTATCTTTTTGCCATAGGCAATAGATTGGGCGTAACGTTTGGCTTTGTCCACACTTCGGTTCAGCTGTGCGTTTGCGGCCATTCTTGACTCCTCGATTCTGCTTTATTGTTTGCTTATAGCTCTAGCCAGGCTTCTACTTTCATTGGCCCTTTCTTGAGCCGCTGAACGGAGACGCTGGCTGTATTATCTGCGCCGCCACTACTCAATAGTTTGACGTCATCGCCTTTATTCAGTCTGATCAAATCAGGGCTGAGATTGACAAGTTTGACGTTTACTTTGGTCGTGGTGCCAACAACTTTAACTGTAACTTTGCCTGATGTATCTTTAGGATTATCTTTGCCTTCGCAAATTACTTCCAATTGTGCCAGTTCAAAGCCAATCGGATTGCTGCGCATACCCTCAGTGCTAACACAAAGTGAGTGTGGGCCCGGACGCAAGTCTTTAGGCAGGGTCACTTTCAATTGAACTGGCGAGGCCGCTGCAATTGTGCACTCGGTCATGCCGTCGATAATGACACGATTGTTCATAGCAACGCCATCGAAGTTGTGGCCGTCTATGACTAGGTTAGAGCGACGACTAACAAGGTGGCTGGCCTTATCTACTTTAGGTGCTTGAGGGCTGCTTGGAGTGGCTAGAGGTTGCAACACTTCTACTACTGCTGGCATTTCATAAGGTCTAGAGAGCAAGGCAATATTGAGTGAGCGGCCCGGAGTTTCATCTTCTGGAATCATGTATTGAGCTTGACCATTTTGGTCAGTCGAAAGCGTGACACCATTGAAGCTCAGTTCTACGTTACTTTCTGGATTGCGTTGATCATCGACAAAAGCAACTGTTACTGGTTGTCCAGCCAGTGCTCTATCGGGCATGAGCATGGTGAAATTCTTCGGTTGCTTCAGGGCCGGCAGATCTAGGCCGGTGATGCGCTCCATTGACTGGGCTGCACCAGCGTAGGCCATCTCGTTGCCTTGCGTGCTTGCGCTTGGGTCGACTTTTGCCAGCGGACGTGTGCTCTTGCCTGCTGTGGTTTTGAGGTTTGTATTGCTGGTTGTGATGGCAATCGGATAAGAAGCTGCGGTGGCTGTAGTAGCAGTGGCAGTCACATATGTCGGTTCAACCGTTTTCGTTTTTACTGCTATTTTTTCAGGAGCTTTCTCTGTCGAGACCGTTTTCTCAACTATTTTTTGTTCAGCTTTTACTTCAGATTTAGTAGCAGTTAATTCTGCTTTTTCACCGTCTTCTGCTGCTGCTGATTTGGAGCTTGCGGTCTGAGCCGGCTTTTCTTCAGTTTTTTCTACAACTTTCTCGACAACTTTTTCTTCGGTTTTCGATTTTTCAGCTTTGCTAACAGTCTTGGTCTCTTCGCTATCCTCATCTTCTTCAGCTATTTTTTGTTTGTCTTTTTTTGCGGTAGCTTCTTTTTTGTCGACCTGGGTCTTTTCGCGCTCAGACTTTTCTCTCTCTGCGTCAATCATCTGCTGGCTTGGATCCATCGCTGCTAATTGCTGAGCAATCAAGCGGCGGCGATCGTCTTGCAAAACGATTAGTTCGTAGTAGTGACGGTATCTATGGGTTAGTAGCGGTGGCAGAGCTACTATTGATTTTTTTTTTTGATCAGCGCTGCTTTGAGTTTCGCTGTCGCTTTTGCGCTCGGCTGGTTGTTCGCCTTCAGCTACTGGTTTGGGAATGCAATCGGCTTCTACCAAGATGGTGCCGAGCTTGCCAATCCAGAAATTGACATTGTTTTGACTTTGAATGTCAAAGCCTGTTTCAACTGGCGAACGAGCATTGATTACGACAATGAATTCGCCTATATCTTTGCCATCTGAGGCTTTGCGGTCGTGGCAATCTCCTGCCACAGTGACGGTAACGAGGCCATCTATACGCTTAGCCCAAACAGTAGACAGTGAGCCTTTGAATTTATCGTTGACTTCCACTTCTCCAGAAGACCACGACTCTGCCGTTAGTCTTGTGCGTGCTTTGCCTTCTTGTTCTTTGGCTAAAATTCTGTTGAATGCTAATTTGGGATCACTTAGTGCTTTGTCTACCAGAGTGGCTGCTAGAGAAACAATCATGCGTTCATTGCTGTCTTCGATTTTGCTGATTGCATCAGAATCTTTGAGTGAACGATTGAGATCTTTGAGCACACTAATTAGTGCTGTATCAGGCTCGAATACTAACGACTTTTCGGGGCTCTCTTCTTTTTTCTCGTTGCCTTTTGCAGTGCTGGCGGTGGGTGCCGCTGGTGTGGCAACTGGTGCGACTACTGCAGCTGGTGTGGCTACTGAGGTGGCAGCTTTGGCAGTGTCTTCTTTAGCACGGCCAAAGAAGCCGCGTTTGGCAGCTGCTTTCTTTTTGTCGTCTTTGTTATCTTCTTTTGCTTCAGCTTTTTTGTCTTTGCCTTTATCGTCTTTTGACTTTTCAGCTTTGGTTTTTTCGTCTTTAGATTTGTCGTCTTTAGACTTGTCGGATTTGTTCTTTTCCTCCTTGCCTTTTTCTTCTTTGGCCTTATCTTCTTTGACGCTGGCTTTACTTTCTTTTGCTTTCGACTTCTTGTCTTCTGCTTTTTTATCGCTAGATTTTTTGTCGTCTGACTTTTTGTCTTTGTCGTTCTTTTCGGAAACTTCAGAGTCAGAATCACTTTCGTCTTCAGATGATCTTGGTGCTTTTACTTCGTCGGCACCTTTCGCGGCTATCAATATCCCGCCGGCAGCATTGAAATTCTTGGTCGCTACAACCATTGGTTGAGCCCAGGCTGGAGTAGACGAGGCAATTATTGAGGAGGGTAGAAGAGCGAAACTAAAACTAACAGCTGTTAGTAAGCAATGTAGCTTGATAACGGCGTTCTGTTTTAAGCGGCTGACCGGAGAATTCTCCAAACTCATTTACTTCTTTTCCTATTTGTGCGGTGAGCTTTCAAAGATGTCTTCAAAGATACCTACTGTTTCGGCTGGAGTGAGGCCGTAGCCTAAGTATTTTCCATCGAGCCAGATTTCAAAGTGCAAGTGCGGATACTTGGTTCTACCTGGTAGATTTTGTCCTGTTCCGGATACGCCCACAAAGCCTATCAGGTCGCCGGGCTTTACGCTCTGCCCAAGTTTGATTTTCGGATTGATTTTATTCAAGTGCGCATATCTAGTGATCATATTGTCACCGTGATCAATCCATACTTGGCAACCGCGAAATAGGTCTTCGTTCTTGTCTGAGGTACGGTGTTCGTTGACGCAGTCTCTCATGACGCGGTTGAACGTGCCTTTGTTCATATCGACGAAGTTGGCATCGGCTCTCACAATTTTGCCTGCACCAGCTGCGATTACAGGGGTGTTGATGGCGATATGAGTGCGGTCGTTAAAGAGGTCTAGGCCTTCGTGTACACCATAGCGGTAAAGTCTGCGAGCGCCTGGGTAAACTCCTGCATGCTTGGGCAACTTCATGCCTTTGATAGGGGCTGAGAGCTTCAAAAGTCTTGGATCATTTTCTTTTGCTTCTCTTTTTTCACCGGCACTTGTTGGCTGCGCCAGGCTGCGATAAGCCAATGAGTTGTTGTCTATGATCCAGAATCCATCTGCTACGGGCAGAAGGCCACGAAGATTAGAGTTGGGCGGGAAGTTAAAGGCTTTTGTGGTGCCCATGTCTTTTTGCACGGCTAACACACGGTTGTTCTGCCTCTCAACAACGTATAGAGGAATTGCCTTATTCTCTAAGCTAATCATGCGCGATGGTCTAATTGTGCCGAAACCGGCGCTTGATTTGATGGGCAGTTTTGCTTGATGGACCTTTTGAGACCCGGGCGAGAGTGACTCAATAGTTGTAATTTGTCCGAACTGCTTGAGCAAGTAGAAACGCTTGTCAAAACTAATCGAGATACATTCGGCTACTGAAGCGTCGCCTGGCTTTAGACGCCAAGGCATTACTTCCGGGAAGGTCCGTTCGAAAACAGGATTAACATTATTCCCGTTTGCCTTTATTGTTGGCGGCAAACGCAATCTCCAGATTTGATTGCGTTCAGGGTCCAGTAGGTTGAGTATATTGTTTTGCTCACTCAAGCAAAGGTCGATAAACTCAGGGTCTGGAGAGCCAGAAATGGGAACGTTAACGCGCAAAACCGACCAATTCTTTTTGGCTAAATCAAACTCAAAAATGTCGCCGGATTTGTCAAGCACAATAATCGAATTGCGAGTTGGTGAGTAAATCAGATTGGCGAATTCGTGCACTGGAATTGAGAGTGAGGACGGTGCACTGATTTTCTGAGCGGCGATAAAGCCACCGATACTAGGATCGGGTAGGACGGCTTTTGATAAATAAAGACAATCACCACCGAGAAAAGCCAGGCTGTCTGCGCCTGTGCGCACGAGATTCATGGGGGCAAATGGTTGGCCATCGTCAGTGAGAAGGCCAACTTTAGTTGGTTCTGGTTTTAGGGCTTTTATTTTTGCATCAAGGGCGTCAGCAGCTGACAAAGGTGCATCAGACGGTTTGGACTGCTGGCCCGACATGGCCGGCGCTGAGTGTTTGGACGGCCTGGCCCCTGACAGATTAGTGGCGGTCTTAAGCTGGGCTTCGCCACTGCAGGCAACAGTGCAACTAGTCGCTAATAGCAAAGTCAAAGTGCACCAAATATGATGCCTTGGCTTAAAGACTATTAGTTTTTTGATGCCCATAAATTTACCAAAAAGCTATTTCTTCTTGACCAGTAACAGTGAATTAGAGATGGTCCAGTGGTCGCCTGAGCGCTCTACTGTGTAGTTGACGTTGTAGGTGTCGTCGGTTTCTTTGTCGGGCTTGGTGGCGCCATCTTTCATGATTTTTGTCAGTTCCATGACTTTGGCGTAAACCGAATATTTTTGTGGTGAGCTAGATAGCTCGGTATATTTTTCGACAACCACACCTTTTGGCGTCAGTTCGTAATAGTGCTTACTTTCAGTCAAGGCCCTAATTGAATCAGTTTGCCGCTTGAGCAGGTCTCCTGACAAGATTTTGCTTAGATTTGCAGGGTTGCGGTCTTTCAGTGCCGATTTCTTAATAGTTTGCCACGAGCGAATAGCGCCGGCGAGTTCATCTCTAAGTGGATCTTTTGTCGCTGCTTGAGGTTCGGTTTTTACTGGCTCAGTGCTAGCTTCTGTAGTGTCTGGCTTGGCTGGTTTTACTGCTGGTTTGTTGACTGGTTTAGTAACTGTCGTTGGCTTGACAGTATTTATTGAAACACCGGTCTTGGTTGGTTTTGTTGTGGTTGCTGGTGGCCGTGTAATTGCTGCAGTGGCTACTGCCGGTACTTCATTGGTGGTGTCAGGTTGATTCGAGTCTGCTGGCTTAATAGAGCTAACTAGACTTTGCTCATCGGTTAGCGATTTATTCTTGCTCGTTACTTGAATGAGAACAGCATTACTGGAACTTTGTCCGACCCCAGCTAGAGCGATAACATAGGCTCCTGTACTGGTCTTCACTTGACTCTCGCTGTTAGCTTTGGAGGCGGCAATTTTGTCTTTGTTTTTTTCAAAATAAGAATTGAACTCAGATATTTTGTTGCCTTTAGCGCCTAAGGCTTCAAGCATAAAGTCGCAGGTCATCTCAAGATTTAGAACACTTTGCTTAGAGCCATTTTGATTGTTCAGTAAAAGTTCGCAGGCCGTAATGTGATCGCCATCAACATGCAATTTTAGTTTGTTGTCTTGCGGATCTACATACTTGTTGTCGCTCTCTGCTGTAAATGGGCCAACACCAGGCCAGGCGGAGCTGCGCAAAAGGTCGCTATTTTTAAAAGCTGAAAGAGAACAGAGACCGGAGACGTCAGTAATTAAAGTCTCACTGCCAGCTGTTGGTGCTGGTTGAACTAATATTGGCGTGGAAAGATCTGATTCTTTTGTGCTATCTGGAACTGTTGAAGGAGTTACAGGAATTTCTGAAGAACCAGAAGGGGTAAGATCAATAGGCTTCGAATCATTGCTTGGGAGAGCATCGATTTTAGTTTCACTAGCAGATTTATTTTTTGATTTTGACTTTGATTTAGATTTTGATTTTTTTTCTGAATCGTCTAGTTTTTCTGATCTATCTGATTTCTCAGGGCTCTTTGATTTTTGCGAGTCTTGTGGCTCGGCCCACAGAGAGTTCATCGAGTCGTCACTGCTTGGAGTGCTTGGGGTCTGCTGACTTTCGCTCTCGCTTTTTAGATCTCCCTCTGCCTGAGCTCCTGCCAAATGTACGAGGCTGACGCTAAGTGCTAGGCTGAGTGTCAGACCTATGGCCATTCTAGAAGAGAGATTTGAGAGTCGTGGAGAGAATTTCACTGGTCACCGCCCAAGCTGATTTGTCCGTTTTTTGACGTTCTTTGATCTAGGGCGAATTTTAACTCTTATTAGCGCTTTGAGCCAGATAGGTGCTCTCATACAGCTGAAGTTGCGGTAATCAAGCAGCGAGATTTCAGGCGCTTTAGCTTATATGCAGTTTATATTGGCCGTATCTGGGCTATTCACCCATGATTTGAACGCCGCATTGGCGCAACAAATTGATTGTGCGAACGAGCGGCAGACCGATAATATTTGACGGTGAACCTTCGATCTTGTTAATCATGAAAGCACCAATGCCTTGCAGTGCGTATGAGCCAGCTTTATCCATTGGCTCTTTACTATCTACATAATTGGCGATTTCGCTCGCCGATAGCTGTCTAAATTCGACTTTTGCCACTTCTATTTCGTGGTGAGCGATGACTTCTTTTTGATTGACTGATATGACGTGTACACCGGTATACACTTCGTGAATATTGCCAACTAAGCGAGTGAGCATGGCAATGGCGTGGTCGCGATCTGTAGGCTTGCCTAAGATGTCGCCTTCAAAAACGACAATGGTGTCGGCCGCTAAAATAACGTGGTGACCTTGGGCCGTAGCGCCCCCGCGTTCTTGAATTAGCTCTTGAACCCTTGCGGCTTTGCTTTGCGCAAGGTCTGCCACAACCTCGCCGGGGGTGAGAGCTGGATTGACTATTTCATCGAGATCACTCGGTAAAATCTCAAATTTAAGACCCAAATTTTTTACTAGCTCAATTCGTCGAGGGGAAGAAGAAGCTAAAACAAGATTGGGTGATGATACTGCTGCTGATGGCATTTATTAGTTCTCTTGGCCGGTGAAATCGCCGGTTAGTCTGTAGAACTGTACCCGTCTGTTGCCACGGTCGCAGACAAAAACAATTCCGAATTGGTTGTCGATGGCTATGTCTGAAGGGTTTACCAACTGGTTTGGCCCGTTACCCTTCTCGCCAAAAGTATAGAGAACTCTACCGCTGGCGTCAAAAACAGAGAGGCGATTGTTGAATGAATCGCAAACATACGAGCGATCGAAGCGGTCTACAGCTACAGACCGAGGAATGTTGAGCTGGTCTATTTCACTGCCTTTGCTGCCAAAACTACGCAAGACACTGCCTAGCTTGTTAAAGACAAATATTTTTGAAGATCCATAGTCTGCTAGATAGAGCTGATTCAGCCTGTCTGTGGCTAATCCAGCCGGTAATCTAATTTGAGCAGGTTGATCGGTTTCTTGAGCGTAGATACTCTTAGCTTTAACTTCTAGCTCGACTTTGCCGCTGAGAGACCGCAGCCAAACGCCGGTTTCAGGTTGAAATACTTGCACGCAGGCGTTAGCTGAATCTGAAACATAGAGCAATCCACTTGAATCAAAGGTGATGCCGGCAAGTCCAGAATCTTTTGCCTGAATATTTTTGAACTCGCTCAGATAAGCTCCTAGCCCATCGAATACACGTATAAATTGATCGCTTGCATCACAAACGAATAGACGTCCTTTCATGTCAAAAGCTAGTCCGCCCGGTCTAGTTATGCTACCGCATCTGGTGCGACTGCTGTCACCGTTAACACCCTTGGCTGGTTTGTAGGTCACTTCATAGAGGTGACGGAGCGTCTGTTCAATATTGTTGCCATCGTAGGCAAATACGTTAATTGTGCGAGTAACAGCGTCGGCTATGGCAAGGCGACCGGCTCGACAGGTTATTACTGCTGGTTCTTCGAAGCGCTTACTGGTCGGTCCACTGCCTTGATGCTGCATGGTGAGAATGTGCCTGATGGCATTTTTCTCTGGCTGAGGAGTGGGTGATAGGCGTTGTTCTTGCGCCAGAGCTTGTTGGTCTAGCTTTGGTATCGATTGCAAAATGTCTTGGCGAAACTCATGCTTAGTTTCTAGCATTTGTTGTTGCTCGAGAATTTGTTGAGCCTCAAGCATCTGCTCAGGCTTTAGCTCTGCAGCAGTATGTTGAGCGCCAGATTCTACTACCGTACTATTTCCTGGGATATTAGCAGAGTCTTGCTCTTGCCTCTGGTTCTGCCCCGGGTCAGTGGTTACTCCATCAATTGATGTGATACCAAACTGGGTTTTTACCGGTCTAAAGTTGGTAGAAGGAATATTTTCATAGGAGCGGCCGGTAGCATCAGCGAGCGTGGCCACCGAGCTTTTGACTTGATCGGAGAGTGTGGTGGAGAAGTCTTTGACAAACTCTGAAACCGAGCGGTAGCGTTCTTTGGGCTTCTTGCGCATGGCCCGACCAACGCTAGCTGAGATTTCTGTGCTGATGGCCGAATTTATTATGTGTAGAGGTTTTTCTTCTTGCGAGATAATTTTGACGATGGTGGCTGCGATACCATCGGCGGTGAAGGGTGTAGAGCCACTTAAAGCCTCGTAGCACACGATGCCGAGCGAGAATATATCGGCTCTATGATCAACGCTTTTGGCATCTTGCAGCTGCTCTGGTGAAACATAGTTGAGAGTGCCCATCATGATGCCAGTTTTGGTCAAATTAGACTCTTCGAATTCGGCAGCGCGAGCAATGCCAAAGTCTGTTAGTTTCACCGTTCCATTTTTCAGAATAAAGATGTTGTCTGGCTTTACGTCGCGGTGAACGATACTCATCGAATGCGCCAATGATAGCGCTTCGCCCACTTGCGCCAGTATGGGATAGAGTTGTTCTACTGATAGCTTGCCGCCCCTTCTGATCAGGTCTTTGCGTAAACTGTCGCCATCAAGAAATTCCATGACATAGAAGAACGAATCATCTTCTATGCAAATATCTAATACATCAACGATGTTGGGATGCTTGAGGCGGGCGATTGTGTATGCTTCGCGCTTAAAGCGGTCTTTGAATTCAGTGCGCTTTTCTGCGGCAATGTTCTCCAGCACCAACTTTTTTACAGCAACAAACTGTCCAGTTTCCGGATGGAGAGCACGGTAAACAATACCCATTCCGCCGCGCCCAATTTCGCCCAAAAGCTCGTAGCGCCCACACCAGTTTTTACCATCTGGCTTGCGGCTGTCTTGAGGGAAACTATTGGAATTCATATGAAAGCAAAGACTTATTCGACTACGAAAACAAACTCCGTCTTGCCGAAGGTCAATCTATCTCCTGGCGAGATTTGTCTACGTTCGCTGAGAATTTCACCATTGAGCAACGTGCCATTGGTAGAGCCTAAGTCTTCTACCCAGTAGGCACCTTGCATCTGCAAGACCCAGGCATGGTGCCGAGAGATGTAATGGTCGTTGGTGACCGAAATATTGTTGGTTTGATCGCGACCGATTTTGCTCACCGACTGATTTAGCGGAAAGCGTTCGTTGCTCAGTTTATTGAAAAGAAATGCAGGTTTCATAGGTTTTGCCTCTTTTCTGAATGCAGAGGCTGCGTGTTGTGGATCGTCCTTACTGTCCACTGCAGCGGGCTGCATGACCCCCATGTTAACGGTACCACCGCAAACATTACACTCTGCCCCTAGGCGGGCTAACGTTGCACCGCACCTTGCACACTGTTGTTGGGCATTAGGATTGGGATTGGCTGCCATTTCACCGCGTTAAAGGCCTACTTGCTACCATTGTCAGAACTATCATCGTGGAATTTAACGACCACAACTGTAACGTTGTCAGGCGCTCCGCCATCGATGGTTAGTTTGACCAATTCTTCGCAAAGACCTTCTGGATCGGTTAGGTCTTTGACCGATTCTCCAATTTGTTCATCGCGTAAAACTGTCGGTAGTCCATCTGAGCAGAGAACAACCCAATCGTTGGCATGAAGATCTACTGGCGTGTGGTCAATCTCAACTTTCTCTTCGTGCCCGAGGCAGCGAGTGATTAAGTTTTTGTAAGGATTGATTCTTGCCTGCTCTTCTGTCAAGCGGCCAGCTCTTACCATCTCCTGAACTACCGAGTGATCGTTAGTTAGTAATCTGGTTTTGCCTTCTCTGACGAGATAAGCTCTGGAGTCGCCAACGTGAGCGATTTGCATATAGTTGTCATCGGCCTGGACAGCCACTACTACAGTGGTTCCCATACCTCTCACTGAGGCATCTTCTTCAGCCGAATGCCAAACTGAATGATTGGCCGAGTTGACCGTTTCAGTAAGCCATTTAGTGATTGCTTCTTTGTCCTTGGCCGGAGGAGGACAGTCTTTCCATTGTTGCTCGACGGCTTCCATAGCCAACTTGCTCGCCTTGGCGCCACCAACTGCACCGCCCATACCGTCTGCGACGGCAAATACGCGATTATCAGGGCTCACATAGAAATTGTCTTCATTCCTCTGACGCTGGCAACCCGCATCAGTTCGTGCCGCTGCACGCCATTTCAGCATTGTCTATCTCCGTCTCCCAGTCGACCCATTGGAACGCTTTCGATTAGCCATCCCCAGTGGTCTTACTATTTGCCAAACAATAATAGCCACCATTACACCATTTCCAATCAAATAATACTCGGTAAATTGCTGTCTTGAAGATGCAGATGTTATGCCCCAAAAAACTAGAGACAAAGAAAACCACACCAGGGCAGTCCATAGTAAATTTACCCGATTTTTCGAAAGACTCTTAACCTCTCTATCCAAAATATAGATTTGAGTCTCTAACTTTCGGATCTCTTGGAGTCTTCGACCGTGTTCTTTCTGTAATTCTAACTCAGATTGGCTGACGGAGCCGGTTTTCATACCAGATTTTGTCTTGTTCCCTCTTGGCAAAAGCTTGCCATTGGTACTTTCTTCGCCCGAGTTTGTGCTGGAGAAGAGCCGCACAAGGCCTTCTTCGCTAAATACACCTTTTTGGCCGAATAGTTTTCCTCTAGTTAAATAACCAAGTGCAAAGTAGGCTTGAGCTGGATTTGCCAAGGCCCATTTTTTGACCGATGGTTTTGCTGCTTCCACAAAGGAGAAATTGGGATGGAGACTGCGGGCGATGCCTTCCAGGGATGAGCCAGTGCGAAGCAAATAGGCCAAACTTGGGGGCAGTTTTAAGGAGCGATCCATAGCGATTTGATCGATGTCATGCTCTAAATCACTGAAATCTAGCTCTTTTATTTGTTTGCCTTTGTAATACTCAATAAATGGCTGAACCGCTCGCACCATTGATTCTTGTTTGGCACCCTCTTTGACAATTCCCAGGGTGGCTAAATTCTTGATTAGCTCATCAGGATGCACGTTGATTACCGCTGCGATGCAGCCCAATATTGCTTCTCTCTGTGATTGGCTAATTTCGCCAATCATGCCGAAGTCATATATAACGATGCGGCCGTCAGGACCAACTGCCAAATTTCCGGCATGGGGGTCGGCATGGAAAAAGCCATGCATAAGCACCTGCTCCATGTAGGCAGCCACTAGGTTGTTTCCAATCGCTACGGGATCAATGCCCTGCCGCGCGATTTCTTCCTTATTGTCTATTTTTACGCCCGGTAAGTATTCAAGCGTTAATACTTTCCGCCCAGTAAGCTTCCAGAACACTCGTGGTACGCGTAAGGTTTTTTGATCTTTCAGTATTTGTCTGATTCTGTCGGCATTGCGGCCTTCTTTTATATAGTCTATTTCTTCAAAGAGGGTGCGGCCGAATTCATCAGAAAGGGCCAGCCATCCGCTCCAATCTTGACTTGGTCGAATGATCGGACCATATTTGGCGATCAGTCTCATGTAACCGAGGTCTCTATAAAAGATGTCGGCTAAATCGGGGCGCTGCACCTTAACAACCACGGCCCGCCCATCTTGCAATCTAGCTCGGTGTACTTGGCCGATTGAAGCCGAAGCAATTGGGGTTTCTTCAAATTCTTTAAAAAGCTTTGCAGGAGGGGCGCCAAGCTCGCGTTCGATGGTTTGACAGAGGCTATCGTAGTCGAAGGGTGGCACTCTGTCTTGTAAGGAGACTAATTCTTCGGCCAACTCTTCTGAAATGATGTCTTTCCGCACCGACAGAAACTGGCCTAACTTTATAAAGGTAGCGCCCATCTCAATCAGTGCTTGTTTAACCAGCTTGGCTGTGCGTCTGCGCGCCTCTGAGGCCGAACGCTTTTTATAGCGGCCTCCGACTAAGCGATCTACAGCCGCTACTGAGGCCAGCATTGATAAGGTCGAAAGACTTTTCCAGAAGCGCTTGTCTTTGAGCAAGACTTCAAGGCGAATGGCTTGATCGGCTAGAGCTGTGTCATATAGCTGATTGCTAGGCTGGCTTTTTGCTTGAGCTGGATCAGAAAGTGCACCTTGCAGCGGTTTCTGCTCTGGTGAACTATCTGGATCTACCGCTATTGCATCGGACTGAGGGTCGCTCATGCCTGACCCCGGGTTGAAACGAACATGGTTGCAATGAATTCTGAACTTCTAGTTTTTAAACTTAGAGATCAAACGGGCGACTTTTGCTTGATATCGGCGATTTCGGCTCGCAATGTCGCTATTTCAGCTCTTAGCTCGTTAATCTCGGTGGAGTCGCCGAGGGCACCCAGTGAGAAGTCAGCTACTTGACGGCGAATTTTTTCGCGAACTTGCCCTTCCAATACATCCGAACGATTCCAGATGTTTTGGCTTGTTTCATTGAGCATCTGTTTGAACTTATCGCGAGTCTTTTGCACACGATCTGATTCATTAGACTTATATTCACCAGCTCTGGCGGTGAAGGTGTCAAGTGCATCTTCGACGCGTTCTCTCGCCACTTCGAAAGCGGCATTTGCCAGGAAGAAAATCTTGATCAACGGTCGCAACACTTTCCCAACCTCAAAATACAGACAAAAACCAAGAGAAGATTATACACTAGCGTCTTATCTATATATGCTTTGTGACCGTTGATCTACTAAGATTGTCACAAAGCTGAAACCTAGTGGCAGACTGAATAAATATCATTTGATTGGAGGTTTTTGTGTCGGCACCCAAAGCTAGTAGCAGTTCGCTCGTGGCTAATTCAGAGACAAAATTCAATAGATCGGTAACTTTGATCTATTGCCCGATACACCTAGGTGGCCCCCACGCCGGTGTTGCCCTCGGACCAGGAGCCATGAAAGTCGCTCGACTAGTGAGCCGCATCAAAGACCTTGGCTACACCGTGCATAAAGAAGTTGAGATTTCGGTGCCGGAAGTTTTGACTTGGTGGGAGAAGAACACAAATGCCTTGCATAGTCGCTGTGTTCCTGAAATCGCTGCGGTAAGTCAAGCCGTTGCTCAGGCCGTTGAAGAGGCTTTAGATGCTGGCACTGTAGCCATCACTATTGGTGGTGACCACTCCTTGGCCATCGGCAGCATTGCTGGAGTTTCAAACTACTACCGCAAGCGTCAAGAAGAGTTTGGTCTAGTTTGGTTTGATGCCCATGGTGATATTAATACTCCAGCTACATCGCCTAGCGGCAACGTCCACGGCATGCCATTTGCTATCTCGTTAGGTCAAGGCGACGAAAGTTTGGTCAACTTAAATGGCTTCTCACCTAAGGTCAAAGCAAAACGCTGTTCGCTCATTGGCATAAGAGATCTCGATCAAGCTGAGACCGACCTCGTGCGTGATTCGGGAGTCTTGCCGTTCACCATGCGCGATGTTGACGAACAAGGCATCAAGAAAATTACCGAGCAAGCCCTGCAATCAATTGGCCGCGATATTCACGGCCTGCATGTATCGTTTGATCTCGATGTCATTGATCCTGATGTAGCACCGGGCGTGAGTACTGATTCGCGCGGTGGTTTTACTTATCGCGAAAGTCACTTTGCTCTCGAGCTGTTAGCTGATACCAAGATAGTTCGTTCAATCGATATTGTTGAGCTCAATCCGACGCTCGATATTAAGAACCGTACTGCTGAATTGGCTGTAGATCTAGTGCAATCAGCTCTTGGAAAAAATATTTTATAGTGCTGCCACTTTGAGAATATTTTTTCTTGGCACAACTCTCGCCCTGCTATTTTCCTGCTTGGCTGCCACTGCCTATGTTGGCAATGATCTAAGCAGAACTATCGCGGGCTATCGCATTTCTTTTCGCGACTACAGTTGGAAAGGCGAGAGTGGTGTCATTTTTCAAATTTTCAAAAACAAACGAAAGCTTCTCGAACGGCGCGGGCACAGCCTATTTGTATTTGATATTGAGAAGCAAGGCGATTCATTTGGCGGTCAAGATAATCGCTTGATCAAGTGTGCCGATTTGACTGGCGATGGCATCGTCGACTTGGTTGTGCAGGAGTGGAGCGGTGGTGCCTATTGTTGCTACAAATATGATATTTATTCGTTAGGAAGAGAGTTTAAGCATATTTGGCATCACGATGCTGTCTATGGTCATCTTAATATTATTTGCAGAGCCAAGAAGAGAGCTGTTCTAGTTGTTGAAGACACTACTTTTTGCAATTTTAATAGCATGGCAGAGTGCGGTGGTGCCAAACCGAAAGTGCACCTGATTTGGGGCAAAGACTCAAATTTTATGTCAAAGTCGAAAGCCAGATCGAAGGCAAAATTGGAACCATCGTTTTGTCTTGATAGAGCAGCCACTATTTCTTCCGCTCGAGCCGCTGCGGGCGCTTTAGAAGCTGCGACTGATAATCCTGATAATTCTGTTTTAGATCCACAAACAGAAATTGGTGCAAAGCACTTTATTGAGTTGATTTATGGTGGCCAAACTGCAAAAGCCTTGGCCAAGCTCGATAGCCTCAAACCAGAGCAGAGGCGCCACTATCTGCGGAGCTTCTTCGAAACTTTTAGAAAAAGTCGGTTTTATTTTGACGTTTTGGCGTACAACGATAATGCCGCTATTGCCAAAATGAAAATGTTGGCGAATTAGTTTTGACTCTTTGAAATTATGGAGTGCAGAAAAAGCTCGACAAAATATGCCCTGGTATGTGATACTATACTTACGTATGGCTTTGTTCAAAGAGGGCGTTTAGGTGATAGATACAGACAAGCCGTTGCCAGCAAGACAGCAAGATGTACTCAATTTGATTGTGGTATTGAGCGACGAGCATGGCTATCCACCAACTCTGGCTGAGCTTGCCAGCGCCTTAGGCCTCAAGAACAGAATGACTGTGCACCAGCACGTTGCCGCTCTTAAGAAAAAGGGCTTAGTGCACTGGGAGCCAGGTCTCAATCGATCACTAAGAGTTTTGGCAGAAGGCTTCAAGCATTGCCAGGGTTTGCCTGCTGATTTGGCAGACGGTGCAGCAAATAGTTTATCTAATAGCTCGTTGGCTGGTACTGCATCTAGTGGTACCGCATCTGGTCATGCCGACGGTTCGCCATCGCCGAGAGGCGTTATTGAATTTGCTGGTCGCCAAGGTAAGAACTCAAATGGTATTCCATTGGCTGGTGCTATTGCCGCTGGCCGACCAATCGATGCAGTTGAGTCACGAGAATTTCTGGAAATTGATAGCCAATATGGTGAAGCGGGCTGTTTCGCTTTGCAGGTTAAAGGCGAATCAATGATTGAAGACGGTATTTATGATGGTGACTTTGTTATTGTCAAACCTAATCCATCACCGAATAATGGTGAGGTGGTAGTGGCTTTGTTAGAAGATGGTAGTGCCACTCTAAAGCGCTTCTATAAAGAGCGTGGTGGATTCCGCTTGCAACCAGCTAATAGTGAGATGGAGCCGATATTTGTATCGGGTAATCAAACTCTTACTATACAAGGAACAGTGGTTGCCCTTTTCCGCAAGATGTAGATTTTCAGTTTGAATTTGTTCTATTAACTTCTATTGGAAGTTTGAGCGTTTGTCGCCCTAGTGGTTAAACAACTGCTTCATCGGCTTTGGCATTGGCTGAGAAGTATCAACTTCTACAGTCTTTTCTTGTTCGTATTTGACAAGGCCAGGTTTATCTTTGGCTAACTTGCGAACGTGTTTGCATTGGGTGTAAACCACCCGCACCTTAGCTCCATGGCTGGCTTTAGAGAGTCGAGCAGCAATTTGTGCTGCTTCTAAAATAGTTGTTTGTGGTGGTTCTTGTTTCGATGACGGGATGCGAATTAGGACATGAGCACCACCCTGTCCGAGCACGTGAAACCAAAGATCATTGGGTTGGGCGAGGCGTGACAGCAGATAGTCATTTTCTAGGCGATTGCGTCCTACATAAATGGTCCAGCCGTCGCTTGAATTGACTGAAAGTATTTTGCTGTCGTTTCCTTTTTTCGGCTTGGCTTTGGGCTTGGCAATTTCGTGAGCTTTGCGGCCGGTCAGATTTTCTTTGAGATGGCGTAATTCGAATATATCTTTAGCGCCTTCAATTTTTTTCAATTGCTCTTCCAGCATGGTCCGCCTTGCGCTAGCTTCGTTGACTGACTGGCTGGCTGTAGCGTGCCTTGCTCTAGACTTGGCATACTGCCTGTAATACATCTGGGCATTTTGAGCTGCGCTCAAATTAGGATTGAGTTTGATTGATACCCGCCCGGCATCTCCGAACAAGTCATCAGCTTCTAATAGTTCCTGGCCAGCTTTAATTTCAGTCAGATTGGCTAAAATTAGATCTCCAAGTTTCTTCTGCAAATGAATGTCGTTGCCTGGCAAAACATGTTGCTCAGCCATTTTAAGGCGTGCATCAATTTTGCTAAGTTCTTGATTGAGATCTGTTCTAAGGCGTTCTCGCAGTTGATTACATTGCTCAGTTAATTCACAGGAACGAAAATATTCTTCAATCAAGTCATTGACTGATGGATGTGATTTCGTTGCTGCTTGTTGGCCGCCCTTGTTGGTGGGATACCATCCGAGCACAGAGTAGCGGCTCAAATCAGTAAAGAGAAAGGGGCGATAATTGTCGTTGGCGCGCAGTTGCTCAACCCTTTGCCAGAGTTTGGCCCCGGCGTTTTCAATTAGCCGTGCCTTCTCTATTTCACTTACCAAACCTGCGGCCAAAACCAACTCTTCGCAGAGGTGTCGACCGGCACCGGTGAAGGTGGCAATAATCCATTGCTCGATGGTGGTCGGCGGAAGCGCAGTTGCTGGTACTAAATTTGGTGCCGCGCTAATCGCTGAAATTATGGGCGAAGCCGGTGCTGAAACGGACGGCGATTCAGTAGCTTGACTGGCTTGATCAAATAGCTGTAAGAAAGCAGCTTGCTCAACTGTATACAAGCTTGGTCTATCTTGTGATGGTGGTCTCTCGTAGCGCAGACCCGAAGATATTTCTCGTTGTCTGCTCATATCTTTGGTGACATTGTGAGAGGCCGAGACAATCTTCGCTCCTTCTTTTTCCCAGAAGATCAAATTGCTATGGCGTCCCATAATCTCAGCTGTCAAAATTTTGATTGAGGCTGTTCCGACTTCGTCGATACAAGAAAAAACTAGATCAATGATTCTTTCGCCTAAGGGTTGCTCGGCGGCTATCAATGTTGCTCCGGCTAGATGCTTTCTCAAAAGCAAACAAAAATTAGGCACTGAGCCGCCACTGCCATACTTTGACACGTAGCGGTCTGTAACAGGGTCACGATCGCCTTTGGCATGCACTTGGTTTGTTTGCACTAGGCACATGCGGCCGTGAACCGATTGGGCCGAAATGAACAAATTATTGACGCCTGATTTGCCGCGCAGGGTGAGCAAGACTTCATCTCGACCGAGTTGGGTAACTCGGTCTACTTTTCTGTTAACTATGAGTGGGCGGGCTTCTGCCAGCACGGCCCTTATTGATAGCGCGTCGAATGGTTGCATGGTTACGATACTTAAGGTTTAATAGCTGACAATTTATCAAACTCGCGGGGGTTTTTTATGAACACCGGCGAACCGCTTACAAAACTTGGTCACAAAGCGGGCGGTCCCAATCATCGGCTCAAAATGGGCAATTTAATCGTTTTAACCGGGCCGTCAGGGGTCGGCAAGGGTACTCTTGTCGACTTAGTCATGGCTCGGGTAACCGACCTCGTTCGCTCAGTCTCGGTGACCACAAGGAAGCCTAGACCAGGGGAAGTGGAAGGTCAGTCTTATTTCTTCCGCGATCGAGCCACCTTTGACGCCATGCTTGAGCGCAATGAGTTTATGGAGTGGGCCGAGTTTGCCGGTAACTGCTACGGTACCCCTAAGTCGTGGGTGAATGCCCAGCTCAAGGCCGGGTACGACGTCTTGCTCGAGCTTGAAGTGCAGGGTGCACGTCAAATCCACGCTCAGAGCCCATCTGCTGTTTTGATTTTCGTATCGCCACCCAATTTTAAGGAGCTGGAGGAGCGTTTGCGCTCTCGCGGCACTGAAACTTCTGAGATTATTTTGGTCCGCCTGCAAAAGGCTAAGCAAGAATTACAAGAAAAAAATGTATTTCAATATGAAGTAGTGAACGACAAACTTGAGGATGCGGCCAACAATCTGGCCCATATCGTGTATGCTGAGAGGCTACGCATACGAACTCCCGAGGGGTGAATTCCCGCATGAGCACTACTAGAATCCTTGACCAGTTACTTAAAGAGAACGTCAACCGTTATGAGTTGGTGCTTCGAGTAGCTCAGAGAGCCAAACAAATTAAGAATGAAACTCGCGAACAGCACAAAACTGCCAACGCAGTCATTCAAGCGCTGCAAATGGTTGCAGCAGAAGGCGATGGAACAATTTTGATCTCACCTTCTGGCCAGTACATGTATTAGCGCAAAGCCCAGCTAGGCTTTGTTTGAGCGTCCTTTTGTCTAGGCAAAGGGGCGCTTAATTTTTACTAGTAATGCTTGAAAACCTATCAGCCATGGGAGAATTCCCGTTGCCAAAGGATAAAAGCAGCACTACACTCTTTTTGTTATCGGCTGTTGAGAGCGTTGGCAACTAAGCAAATGGACTTCTGGGCAACACTGCTACTTTTCGCATTTATGGCTGGCATCATGGGTTGGACCACGACGCCGTTCATCAACGCCATCTTATGGTACTGCGATTGGCAGGACGGGACGGACATCAACTGGGGCTTGGACACTGCCTTCTCTGTTGCCGTACCCTTCGCTTGGATGTTTGCTCTGTTCGAGATTATTCTGCTCTACTGCCAGTAGAAAGCGCATTTGGCCTTCGCTGCCACCGACCACGAAAGCCAATTCTGCCAATATGTCGGCAGCGGCCTGCAAATCGAGCACTTGAGTCAACCTGGCGCGATAAGGCGCTGCCCCAATAATTCCTTTGGTGTAATTGATCACGTGCCGGCGCGATTCATTGACGCCGATGCGCAGACCTTTGTATTTGACCAGGCCAACGCTATGTAGGTAAGCGCAGATGAGTTTTTCGACGTCGTCTGGCGCTTCGTCTAGGATGCCGTGATCGAGATATTTAGTTATGCGGGGAATGAGCCATGGGTTGCCTAAACTGCCGCGGGCAACGGCTACTCCGTCGCAGCCTGTGATTTCAAGCAAGCGTAAAGCGTTCTCAGGCGAGAAAACGTCACCGTTGCCGAATACTGGGATGCTCAATGCCGCTTTCACCTTGGCGATGAAGTTCCAATCGGCTTGCCCTGAATACAATTGAGCCCGCGTGCGGCCGTGCACTGTCACCATCGAGGCGCCCGACTCTTCAACCATGCGTCCGAATTCGACAGCGTTGCGTGAGCTGTCATCCCAACCCAGTCTAAATTTGACCGTAACCGGTATTTTTACAGCACTTTTGACGGTTGTTATTATTTCTCGAGCCAGCTCTGGTTCTTTCATCAAAGCGCAGCCGTCTTTGCCCTTGGTAATTTTGGGAACCGGGCAACCCATATTGATGTCGACGAAATCCGCCCCGCGCTTCTCTGCTAACTGGGCGGCATGTGCCATAACATCGGGCTCATGTCCAAATATTTGAATGCCAATAGGATGCTCGTTTTCGAGCAAATCCATAATGCGCGATTCAGGCTTCGCTAAGAGGGCCCGTGAACTCACCATTTCGGTTGACATCATGCATTCTGGATCGACTCGGCGAACAATTTCGCGAAAGACTACGTCGGTCACGCCGGCCATTGGCGGTACATAGACGCGACTATTCAGGGTGAAGGGGCCAATCTTGATGGACATGCCGATATTTCGCTAATACAAATTACTGTTTCAAATTAGAGTTTACAAGAAGACGGCCTGACTATGTGATTTAAGGCACGATTATTACGTTCCAGATAATCTATCTGAAACCTTTTTCCATCATTCTGATACTTTGATGAATAACGCTTTAGACTTTACTTTTTTGTGGCAATAAATTGAAATTCATTACTTCAAATCTTTGTGTTTTTAGCCTATTGGTCTGTCAAGTAAGCGCCTTCTCTTGGCCGTCTTCTAGCGCCGCTATAGCGGCTCAACCTCAAGCATCTGTGCGCACTTCGGGTCGCCTAATAAACCTCAAAGGCGAGGGTGTGGCAAACATTCCTGTCTATCTTTGGGAGGAAAAAGGTCCATTGTCCCTGGCGGCCAAGACTGGTGCGGATGGTAAATTTGATTTTGAGCACCCTATTTGCGGAGCGCTTACTTTAGAAGTTCTTCCGCCTGTAAAGACAAGCTACGCTTCTGCAGTAGTCGATGAAGTTCCAGGAGACCAAAATCACAAGCTTTTAGTTGAGATGCATTTGGGTCATCTAATCTCTGGGCGCGTCGCTCATGACGGCAAAGGCGTTAAGGGAGTCGTGGTGAGAATTCGACCGATTGAGTTGGACAAGCACGGCAGTCAAATCGACTACACGAGTTTGGAGAAGGCTGTAAGAATTCATGGTGGGGGTACAACAACTACAGCTAGGGATGGAGCTTTTACGCTTGTAATTACTCCCGGTTTAAAGCAGTTGACGGTCATTAACAATAAATATCCGAAGTTCGAGAAGAAAGTGCAACATAGTTTGACAGTGCGTGAAAATTTGAATGTAGGTGTCTTGCACCTATGAGAATTGCTTTTTTTGATTGCTCATTTGGTGCGGCCGGGGACATGCTAGTGGCAGCCTGTCTTGATGCTGGGGCTACTCTTGAAGTGCTTGAGGAGCAGTTGGCCGGTCTGAATTTGCCCGAGGGTAGCTACAAGTTAGTTAGGCATGCAGTTAATCGCTGCTTTATTCGCTCCACCAAATTTGATGTGCAACTTTTGAGTCAGATTCACACCCAAGAGGCCGGAGCTAGTCACATTGCTGAGCATGCTCACGAAAGTGATCATGAGCATGGTCATACTCATGGGCATACTCATGGGCATGATCACAGTCACGAACATTCACATGAACATTCACGTGAGCACGATCATGACCATGGAAGTGATGTTTCTCATTCTCATTTGCATTCTCCTGCGAATAATGGAGAGCCGGAACGCTCTTTGTCTGCCATCTTGGCCCTCATTGAGAAATCTAAGCTTACTGATGAAGTTAAAGCCTTGGCTTCAAAAATATTCAATCGGCTTGGTCTGGCTGAATCTAAAGTGCACGGAGTTCCTCTCGATCAGATTCATTTTCACGAAGTCGGTGCCATTGATGCCATCGTCGACATTGTTGGATTTTCTATTGCTTATCACCAACTGGCAATTGAGAAAGCCTATGTCTCAGCGGTTCCGTTGGGTGGTGGCACTGTAAAGACGATGCACGGAATTTATCCAGTGCCAGGCCCTGCAGTTTTAAATTTGCTACAAGAAGTGGGCGCGCCGACCCGGGCCTTTGATGTTAAATACGAGTGTTTAACACCTACTGGTGCCGCTATCCTTGCCACGATCGCTCAAGGTTGGGGGCAACATCCGGCCTTCTCTCGTGTTAAATGTGTAGGCTACGGTGCCGGCACCATTGACCCGCAAAATCATCCAAATGTTGTGCGATTGATAGTGGGTGATTCTGCTGACTCCCCTCAAAGCCAATCATCCCCAAACAATTCTCAGGCTGTGTCGTTCGCGGCCAGTGATGCTACCGGCGCTCTTTATCGCTCTGAAGTCATAGCTGTACTGGAGACAAATTTAGACGATTGCTCGCCGCAAATATTGGCTCACGCTATGGAACGGCTAATAGAAGAAGGAGCATTGGATGTTGCCATAGTGCCTCAGACAATGAAGAAAGGGCGGGCTGGCCATAAACTATCTGTGGTGGCTAAGCGCGAAGATAGTTTCCGTTTGCAGGAGCTAATTTTAAGTGAGACTACTAGCCTAGGTGTGCGGTCATACTTCTGCGAAAGAATTGTCTTAGAGCGCAATTTTCAAGAAATTACGCTTGGTGAAGGACCGCCAGTTAGAATAAAAATTGGCCGTGATTTGAATGGCAAGATTGTCAATTTTCATCCAGAATATGACGATGTTGTGGTTAATGCTCGCAGCACACAACGATCGTTGAAGGAAGTATTACTGCAAAGTCTAACTCTTGCTGCAAACAAGGTGGGCGAGTTGAGTGACAAAGACTGAGTGCGAGAATTGGTCCATTCTGTACTAAATAAGTGAAGATAGAGCATGAGCGAATTTATGACTATGAGAAATTATGACTAAGAGAAATTATGAATAAGAGAAATTTGCTTATTGGCAGTTTGATACCAGCCGCAGTGCTTGGTGTTGCCTTCGGCTCTATTGTGCAGGCTCAATCTGCTTCTGGGCTTACTGAAGTGTTGCGCAAAGCTCGCATATTTCCGCCTAGCAGTGGCGCACGAGCTACTTTGGTTGGCAGGCAGGCAGTGATTGAAGTTTTTCATAATTCGGCAGATGCGTTTTCTCGTCGCAAGGCCGCCATAAACGCAGCCCGAGCCCTTGTTAATTATGCTGCTGGTCAGTTCAACACCGTGTCCGTCAAGTTCCACGAGCAGAGTGGCAGCACCAGCTATAGCGAGGTGATAGTCAATGCGCGTGATATTACTTCTCTTTCAGTCGGCACTATCAAGCTTGATGAACTGGCCGCCAATGTATCTCAGGTTGACATAGGCCCAGCTGATAGCAAAGCCGATATTTTTAATAAATACCTGGGCGCTGCAGAGAAGCAAATAGATCAAGGTCATTTCTGGGAGGCAGAGCAGATTGTTGATTCTGCTGCGCGAATACATGGTAATCCACCCGAAACTAACGGTCGTTTTACCAAAGATATGATTACCTTGGCAGAAGGCTTTGACACTTGGGGAGATCCTGAGCGCGCTGAGGCTGTCTTGCGCAAGATTGTTGATCATCGTGAAACAACAAACAGTTTGAATGACGCTGATGCGGATCGCTCAGTGCAACATTTAGTTGATCTACTGCTAGAAGGAAAACGCTATGCGGAGGCAGAACAGTTACTGACTAAGTTGGTAAGCAATCCTTCTCTTTCCAAGTCAGCTAATCCACAAGCTTATGCTGCAAATCTTGAACGTCTAGCACAGTGTCATATAGCTACAGCAAAATACACCGAAGCTGAGAGCGAGCTAAATGAAGTCGTAAGTTTGAAAGAGAGCAGTGGAGA
Source organism: Candidatus Obscuribacterales bacterium (assembly GCA_021732025.1). Lineage (GTDB taxonomy): Bacteria > Cyanobacteriota > Vampirovibrionia > Obscuribacterales > Obscuribacteraceae. Next base: position 89,866 of record JAKFVU010000077.1, read on the forward strand.
AAGTAGTATTTCTTTGGCCAAGACTTTCGAGGGCTTAGGCGATTTATACCGTACCCAGGGCAAGCGTGCTGATGCTCAGAGTTACTATAAGCGTGCTCGTGCAATATTTGATCATGCCGTCGTTAGTCGTAAGCTGAGCGAGAAGATCGACTACCAGACCTATCATGCGCACTTGCGCCAAATCGACGAAAAACTCAAACAGCTATAACGCAGCTATAGGTAAATTGTGACTAAGAAATATCAGTGGAATACCTTAACCGCCCTTGGTGGCACAATGATTGAGGTAAGAGATGGCTACGCTTTGGCTGAGTTACCCCTCTCGCAGGAAGTGATGCAGCCCACCCAGGTTTTCCATGCCGGTGCCATTGTCGTCCTTGCTGATGAAGCGGCTTCTGCTGCGGCATACGGAGGCTCACTTGAAGAAGGAGAGCATGCTACAAGTACTAAGAAGTTTCCCTATTCTGTGCAGCTAAGTGTTAATTTGCTGACCAATGATCCGATTGGTCCTATTCGAGCTGAATCAAAAGTGGTGCGCCGTGGTCGGATGACGGTTGTTGACACTGAAGTGCGAAATCGCGATGGTCAGCCCATGGCCCTCATGAGAAGCACACATATGATGGTTGATGCCAGCAAAGTCGGACCCCATTTAAAAGGGTAGATATATTTTCTTATTTTGTTTAGGTCATTGCACATTATTGTGCAGTTGCTGTCTTGTAACTGTGTAAGGTTATCAGCGATAATTGCGTTGATACAAAAAAACTTGATGCCACCAACGGAGCGTAAAATGGGTCCTTCTGAAAAAGCCGCAGCTGAGACAATCAAGAAACAGGCAAAGATGATTGGCAAAGTAGCCATGACATATAAGTTTCAAGATTTGGCTCCGCTTTTAGCCGAAATGAAGACCGTTTTGGAAAAAAGTAATAAGTTGCCTGGAGCTAATCCTAAAATAGATACAGATGAGTACGAGTATCCATTTGAAAAAGTTAGCGCTTATTTGAGTGGCACCAAGTCTGCCAAAGTCGTAGCCAAGATCGAAGAAGCGGCTCCTGCTCACAGCTGCAGCTGTGATCCAACCAAGTGTCAGTGCGCTACTTCAGACGAGACTCCTTGCCAGGTAGACGGTCTATGTTGTCACTTCTGCGATGACAAAATAGCTGTAGGCAGCACTGTGCACATAGGTGAAGGCACTGGTATTAAAATGTGCGCTGTCTGTGCTCGAATTTTGTGGGAGAAGGTTCGCTTGAAGGAGACTGTGGCCTATGCGGTGGTCAACCTTGTAGAAGATGCTAGTTCAGAAGCGGACGAACCGTATTTTCAGTTTAAGGAATCTCTAAAATTGGTAGAGGAAGCTCAACAGCGACTAGCCGATTTTAGAGCAGTGCAAAGGGCTAAGGTCGGGAAATAGTTAGGTCCCCTTCAAGTCTTAAATTCCTGTGAATTCTCGTCCGCTTGACAAGCGGCGGAGTAAGATAGTCGAATGCACCCTGGAAGTTATTGACTTGAAAGATAATGGACTCTGAAGCTAATAGCGAACTTCCAGCTGCGCTGCCTGGAGAACATTCATTGGTTTCTACGGCAGGCACTTCTGCGGTCGTGCCTCTAAGCGCTGGCGCAATTATTGCCAGGCGCTTTGTTGGTTGTTTGATCGATGCCGTTCTAGTCGGCGCAGTTTCTGCCATTGCCGCGACAATCTTGGTATTTTGCGTGAAGAGTGGTGTCCATACTGTTCCTTCCACCGGCGCTAAGCTATCTGAAATCTTTTTTGTTGCTGCGGTTGTTGGCTTTATCGATTCATTCTGCGCTTGCGGATGGTTGGTTTGTTTGCTTGGAATCGTGGGTGGTTTTTCTGGCTTAGTTGGCTACAGTGAATGGTACGTGTGGGTAGTGCCGCTGTTGATTAACCATCTCTACCACATTGTTTATGACGGTTCGAAGCAGCAGGCCACTCCGGGTAAGCGATTAATGGGTCTCATCGTTTGCGGGGCTTTAGGTCAAAGGCTTCTTGCCCATCGGCTGATCTTGCGACAGCTCTTGAAGTTTCCGTCTGCCTTTTTTACCTGCCTGCCGCTCGTTCATGTATTAACTAGTAAAAGGAATCAGTTGCTGCACGATATGTTCGTTGGGTCTTTTATTTTGCCCAAGGAAAATCCCCATGTCGTAGCCCCTGATGGTGGCCAGTTGCGACCAGAGAAAGGGCGAGTGGCAACTGTCTATCGACGTGTTGTTGCATCATTACTTGATTCAGCGGTGTTCTGCGCCATAATGCAATTGCTGCAAGCGCCTGTCATGCTGCTGCTCGCTCGCTGGTTGGCCACTACTGATTTTGACCAGCCAATAATAGCGGTAGTTCTATTTTATGCGCTTTTACCTGCAATTGCTTCTATATTTGCTGTTTTTATATTCGCTGCTTTTGAAAGTAGTGCACTACAGGCGACACCAGGCAAAGTGGTTGCTGGATTGAAAGTTGCTGGACAAAACGGAGAACGGATAATTTTTACTCAGTCGCTGACAAAGCAATTCAACCAAGGTCTTGCCTATCTGAGTCTTTATCCAATTTTTGGCTTAGTGTGGCTGATTCGACTTGCATTGCCTGGTGCCGAAAGTGTGTTGTCTTTCATAGGCTTTGTTGTGTTTTATTTGGCCTATGGAGCAATTTTGTGTGTAACTTTTCGCAGTGGGCAAACCTTACTCGATCGTGTTTGCGAGCGTTATGTTCTTTTAGACTCGTCAGTTTCTTCTGCCAGTCTAGAATCGCCTAGCAATGGTGTTCTTACTGAGCAATGGAGGATGGACAATTAACCTTGAACAGGAAGAGAACGGTGGCATTAATAGGTGTGGTAAGCACCATTGCTCTTGGAGCAGTGGCTTGGAAAGCACTTTCTTTTGACCCCTCAATGTTGGCATTGATTCAAAATATTTATGGCCATGTGGCTGGAATTCCACAAGAAGACCAAGAGTACATGCGCCTCCAGTCTCAATTTGCCGTACACTATGGCTTTATCAATTCGAGCGGGATGTGCGTCATTCCCCCTGCATTCGAAAAGACAAGAAGCTTTTCTGAGGGATTTTGTGCCGTTCAGGTCAATAAAAAATGGGGCTTCATTAACAAGCGCGGCGAGATGGTGATCAAGCCGAGATTTAGCAAGGTTATGGATTTCAGCGAAGGTTTAGCGGCGGTCAGAGAGGGAGCAGTTTGGGGCTACCTAGATCGAGCTGGCAACTACTTAGTTAAGCCGTCCAGGTGGCTTGCTGCGGGCTCTTTTAAGAACGGCCTCGCGATCGTAGTTGATGGAAATAGGCAAGGAATAATTTACCGCTCAGGTGAATATATTTGTCGCGACTTAGATTCTGTTGGACCACTTGCAAATGGCTTCTATTGCATAAAGAAAGGGGGCCTCTATGGATTTATTCGTCAGGATGGAAGAGCTTTTGTAGAACCCAAATATGAGCATGCAAGCGATTTTTCTGAAGGTTTGGCGGCGGTTGCACAAAGTAAGAAGTGGGGCTATATAGATTCTTCTTTTAAGACTGTCATTGCTCCACGTTTTACTTCTGCTGAGGACTTTCATCGTGGACTAGCTGTAGTTAGCGAATCTGGTAAGTATGGAATTATCGACAAGACTGGAGCTTTTCGCTTGCAGCCAATTTATCGGTATCTCTCTGCTATTCCGCCAATCGACACAACTGTAAATGGCAAATTGAATGTGCCTCCGCCTGGTCGCACTGTTGTTTCAACTTCCCCTATTCATGCGAAAACTGATACTGCGACATGCACTCCTGGAATGGGAGTTTCAACAATTTTGGTTGATGGCGTAGCCTATTCATCAGCGGTTAGCGAAGTGAAGAATATCCCTCACAGCAAAGTTGCCAACGGTGAGACGGCAAAGGTTTTTGTAGCCATGAAGCTGTCTGACGGCAGTGAACTCACTCCAATAGAAGTCAATCAACAGTGGGGCTTTGCTGATACTAATGGAACTTTGGCAATTCCTGCTCAGTTCGCTGATGTTAGGTTGTTCTCGGAAGGATTAGCTTCTGTTGCTAGCTTCGATCGGCCGGAGCAGGTGGCAAATCATATTAGAGCGTCAGTAAGCGCTGCTAAATTGAATGACGAGGAAGAGCGTGCGGCTGCTGCTGAAGAAGAGCGGTTGCAAGCAAAGAAGAGTGCATTCATTGCCTCAGAGGCAAAGCGTCGCGGAATCTCACCGGACAAAGTCGCTGCGGAGATTCGGGAAAAAGAAGAAGCTGGATTGGATTCTGAGCCTTGATTCTCAAGAGTAGTAATAGCAAAGTCTAGTTTTTAAGCTGAGGCAGCAGAAATTCGTCTCGTGGAAAAAGGTCTTGATTGTTGTTGTTGTGATTGACAGCGCTATGGTCATTTGGCAAGACTGTAGAGAGAAATTGACTGACTAGTTTCTCGCCATCGTGGCCAGTAGCCTTCACTCTATCAGACAGGCAAAATTGTTGGTAGCGCTCCAGGGCTTTGACTGTATCTAAGATAATTGGTTGATTGCTACCAATGGCGGTATTGCCAAAATTCAAGTGCTCAGGAAAGACTGAGCGAAATGTATCATAGGTGCGTTTAGTTGGCAGCCAGGTGACCAGCAAGCCGCCGGGTTTGAGGCTCGCTTTCATGGCTTGAAAATACTCTTTTGAATAGAGCATTCCGGCCCTTGATGTGAAGGGCCTCAGAGCATCTGCTTGAATAATGTCAAACTTCTGGCCGCAACTCTCGATATAGCGGCGCCCATCACCAGATACGAATTTGATTCGAGGGTCACTAAAGAGCATCTTTAGAGGCTCGTAGTTTGTCTTCTCGGCGTGTTTCTTCAAAACTCGAGGCTCTGCTTCGATGATTTCAATGCAAGTGATTGACTTGGTGTTCTTATGCGATGATGCTGAATAGCATGTGTCTCCAGAGCCCAGGCCGATGATGGCAATATCTTCTGGGTTATCGTGGAGGAATAGCGGTACCAAGCCAACTTGTGAATGATAACTACCAAAAGGTATTTCTGAATGGCCTTCACCATTTACGAAAACGAAATATTTGTCGTCATACGCGGTTTGCACAGATGCAATTCCTGTGTGATCTTCTTCATAGGCAAAATCTGGTTTACCTCCATGCAAGACTGACCACATGGCGTGGGCATTTGGCATTGCCATACAAGGCAGAATAGAGAGTGCGGCAAAGAGCAAGCATCTTTTTATGCAACGCTCTTTCATCTCGTTTGTTTCGTTGTTCTTGTACTCAATGTAGAAGAAAACCGGCAGAAAGATTTGATTGATGGCGCAGATTACCATCAGTGCATTGAAGGTGCCGAGATACTTTAGGCCAAAGAGACCAAGTAGTAGTAGGGCCAAGGTACCGCCCAGGATATTGCACATCTGCAAGATTCCAACCTTTCTGCTGACCAGGCTAATCTCATTTTGTACCGAGTTCTGCAGGCAGTAGAAGGAGACACCCATCATAAATGTTGGTGGGAAAACCATGAGCAGAGCCAAGCCGAGATATAGGGCACGAAATAGCTCGCCCTCTGGGGAAAATAAAACTCCCACACTATAGCTGCTTAAATCGAGCGGATTGTATGAGCCAAAATAGTCGTGCAGCCAGGCAAGGATGCCTCCGACTTGAGCCTCACGGAAGAGCACAATTTGAAATATGACGGTGTAAGCCGTTAGTGCTAGTTGTAAGAGAAGAAAGGTTTGTCCTGTTGCGTGCTTTAGTTTCTTCGCTGCAAATAGTGAGCCAGCTGCCAGCCCACTTAAATAGAAGAAAAGCAACCAGCTGAATGAAAAAGTGTTGGCTTTGAGCGTGATTCCCAATAGCCTGAACCAAACGAGTTCAAGACCTAAGTTGACAAAGCCTGAAAGAGAATAAAGTAGGCACCAAGCTCGAAATGGAGTGTTAGCAGCCGAAGGCGATTCTGGCGGAGAAGTGTGAGTGGCTGTCTGTTTCGATTGTTTCTCCGATTCTGCTTTCGCTGGTTGATTACTTTCGATTTGATTTGGTGTTTTCAAACAGGGCAGAATGGTAAGTCCTGCTATTAAATTGACAGCTGCGGCAATGCAAGTTGCTGCTTCTATGCCAAAGTGGCGCATCAACACAAGGCCGCCTATTAGAGCTCCCAGAGCTGCGCCAAAGGTGTTTACTCCAAAGAGATTGGTGATTTTTGCGGGAGCATTGTCTCGTTCGTTAACTGCCACTTTAGTTACGAGAGGAAAGCTGGCACCCATTAAGAATGCTGGCAGTGTCAGCACCGTGAAAACAATAGGGCCAAGTAAGTGAAAGGGAATATGGCCACTGACCTGAAGATAGAAATATTGATAGAGAATGGGTAGGCTGGCTAGGCCTAGAACTCCAATACTTAGCTCCAACAGTAGAAGGGCAATGATGCACCTTCTTTGGCTAAGATTTTTGCTAAACATTGCCCCATAGAGGCTGCCAAAGCCCAGTCCGGTCATAAAAGCGGCAGCTACTATTGAAGCTGCTCCAGCATCAGAACCTAGGGAAAAGGCGGCTAACCGTTGCCAATTTACTTGATAAACCAGAGATGTAAAGCCGCCAAAAAAGACAAAGAGATAGAACATAGGAATTTCCCAAGCTTATTGTGATACCCGACGTCGTATGTTCTTGCACATAGTAGTGATGTTTATTGCTGGTAGCAGATCATTCTATTTTTTTGAATACGAGGCCTTTGTTGGCCTCGAGCGGAGCAACTCCGATATATTTGGAACGAATCTAGCGGCAATTGCCAGAGGCAGACGAAACATGTGGATTCTAGAGTGCATCTTGTGGACCTGACTGGGAGTGTTAGAAATGGACCGATATTGTCGCAGTCACGAGTTTTCGAAGTGGACCGATATTCCTCTGCTGCGACTGTCAGTTTTGGACCGATATCGGGATGGCTCCGACTAATTAGTTAGGATCGATGTCGGTGTGGTTCCAAGCAATTAAATTGGACCGATATCGGAGTGGAGCTGAGCAATTGGATTGGACCGATATCGAAGTGGTTTCGAATAGTTTCATTGGACCGATATCGGGACGGCTCCGACTAATTAGTTAGGATCGGTCGGTTTGGTTCCAAGCAATAAAATTGGACCGATATCGGAGTGGAGCTGAGCAATTGAATTGGACCGATATCGAAGTGGTTTCGAATAGTTTAATAGCACCGATATCGGGATAGTTCCGACTAATTAGTTAGGATCGATGTCGGTTTGGTTCCAAGCAATTAAATTGGACCGACATTGTTCCGATCCGAATTCAACTACAGATTGAACTATTTGCCTTTCAATGACGTTTCTATTATTGAGAAGCGCAGTGGAGGAAGTTTGCATGACTCACTTAGATAATGACGACCTGTTCATTGAGGCATGGAGCCTGTTTCGCGATCACATTACCTCTGATGCTGATGCCGCAGATGCTATTTTTCAGGCGATGCTCCATAACAATGAAATAGATTGCGGTTGTTCTCTGCCGCAAATACTTCGTGATCAAGGAGCTCGCTCCTTCTATTGCGTCAGCTGTAAGCGAGAGATCTGGTTCACTGCTGGCAGTCTGTTCGCTGGCGCGAGTCGCCTGCGGGCGTGGATGGCAGCAATTTGGTTTCAAGAATGGGGAGTGGCCGTTAGCTCTCTGAGGTTATCTCGATTGCTAGACATAGCTCAGAGCACAGCTCTGAACATAAACAAGAAGGTTGCCATTGCCTTGGTTGATGAGATGGACACTGAAGCCGTCACCATTGATCCAAGACGTTTTAGTGATGTGATTTTTAAACGTAGTCGACAAACGCCTGCAGATGAGCATCCACGTGCCGAGCTGCCTGATAGTTTTGAACCTGACTACACTTTTGAAGTTCCTGATATGCCATCAGACAGAGCCAGAAATCTTAACGATTTTGGCCTTGCTTCAACTACACAACAGCTCAGCGCCGCTATGACGATTGCAGCAGCGATTGCTTTTATTCGACAGTATTTCCACGGGGTCAGTAGTAAATATCTTCAGGTTTATCTTGGAGCATTCTGGTGCCATTCTGATCGGCGCACATGGGCACCAGGTGCGGTGTTGCGGGTTTGTATAAAACACCCGCCGATAAGTAATTTTGACCTTCTTCACTATAAGGTGCCGGAAATACGACTGATGCTGACTTAGCATTGTTGCCAAGTCAGCATCGTCGAGCAAGCGCTTGAAGCTGAGTCCTAAGAGACTGATACCAAATTACTTTCTTTGCTGAAAACGAGCTCTTCATTCTCTTCATCAGCATCGATCAGAATTGTGTCCCCATCAGCGTAATGTCCCTTGAGCATCTCGAGAGAAAGCGGATTTTCAATTTCTTTTTGAATTAATCGCTTCAATGGTCGTGCGCCGTATATGGGGTCATAACCAGTAGTGGCTAGCCAGTCTTTTGCTGCTTCTGTTGCTTTGAGAACAATTTTGCGATCGGCAAGCCGCTTATTCAGAATGTGCAACTGGATGTCCACAATCTTCGTTAGCTCCGCTGCTGTCAAGGCATGGAAGACAACTGTTTCGTCAATTCTATTGAGAAACTCTGGTCTGAAATGCGCTCTCAGTGATTGCATTACTTGATCCTTCATCTCGTCATAGAAGTGCTCGTCGCCGTCGACTGCAGCTTTAAGCTGATAGTCGAGGATGTGTTGCGAACCGATGTTAGAGGTCATGATTAACACAGTGTTTTTGAAGTTGACTGTGCGACCTTTTGAATCGGTTAGGTGGCCTTCGTCTAAGACTTGCAGCAGTACGTTGAAGACGTCCGCATGAGCCTTCTCCACTTCGTCGAAGAGTACGCAGCAATATGAGCGACGACGTACGGCTTCTGTCAGTTGACCGCCTTCGTCATGGCCAATGTATCCTGGCGGTGCACCGATCAGTCGAGCAACCGTGTGCTTCTCTTGATACTCTGACATGTCTATGCGCACGATGGCGCTTTCGTCATCAAAGAGAAATTCAGCTAAGGCTTTGGCTAGCTCAGTTTTACCAACACCAGTGGGGCCGAGAAAGAGGAAGCTGCCGATTGGACGGTTCGGATCTTTCATGCCGGTGCGTGCTCGCCGCACTGCATTTGATACCACTTCGATGGCTTCGTCTTGGCCAATCACTCTTTGGTGTAGGTGATCTTCTAAAGATAGAAGTTTCGCTACCTCGCCTTGCAACAGCTTAGTGACTGGAATTCCAGTCCATTTGGCCACGATTTCGGCAATGTCTTCTTCGTCGATCTCTTCTTTGAGCAGCCTAGGTCCGGTATTGCTCGTTAACTTCGCTTCCATTTCACGCAGTTGCTTTTCCAATTCAATCAGCGTGCCAAACTTCAACTCAGCTGCCTTTTGTAGGTCGGTCGCCCGTTCTGCTTGTTCAATTTGGGTTCGAGTGCTTTCTATTTCGCCTTTGATTGATCCGATTTTGGTCAGACCCTCTTTTTCAGATTGCCACTGTGCTCGAAGGCCATCGCCTTTTTCGTGCAGATTAGCTAGGTCTTTTTCAATGCGCTCCAACCGTTCCAACGATGACGCATCTTTTTCTTTCTTGAGAGCTTCGCGTTCAATTTCTAGTTGCATACCTCGGCGCTCAAGTTCGTCAAGTTCAGTCGGCATCGAGTCAATTTCAATACGCATTCGAGCTGCAGCTTCGTCGACCAAGTCGATTGCTTTATCGGGCAAGCTACGGTCGGTGATGTAGCGGTCTGAGAGTACAGCAGCGCTGATCAGAGAACTGTCCTTTATGCGCACTCCGTGGTGTACTTCATAGCGCTCTTTTAGACCACGAAGAATTGAAATCGTTTCTTCAACGGAAGGTTGATCGACGAATACTTGTTGAAACCGTCTTTCTAAGGCGGGATCTTTTTCGACGTATTTTCTGTATTCGTCTAAGGTTGTGGCTCCAATACAGTGCAATTCACCGCGAGCCAGTGGTGGCTTGAGCAGATTGCCAGCATCCATGGCCCCCTCGCCTCCACCGCCTGCGCCCACTACTGTGTGCAGTTCGTCAATAAAGAGAATAATCTCGCCTTCCGAATCGATTACTTCTTTTAAAACTGCTTTCAGTCTTTCTTCGAATTCGCCGCGATATTTTGCACCAGCAATCAATGAGCCCATGTCGAGTGCGATCAGTTTTTTGTCTTTCAGCCCCTCAGGCACGTCGCCTTTCGTGATACGGATGGCTAGACCTTCAGCGATGGCTGTTTTACCAACACCTGGTTCTCCCACTAGAACCGGATTGTTCTTGGTACGGCGACTCAAAACCTGCATGACTCGGCGAATTTCATCGTCACGACCGATTACTGGGTCGAGTTTGCCGCGAGCTGCCATTTCGGTCAAGTCTTTACCGTATCGTTCAAGAGCTTGATAGGTGCCTTCTGGATCTTGGCTTGTCACTTTCTGTTTGCCGCGAATTTCGGTTAAGACTTTGAGAATGCGGTCTCTCGTAATACCGTTGCGTTTTAAGATAGTGCCAGCCTGGCCTTTAGTGTCGTCAGTCAGTGCAATCATAAGATGCTCGATACTGATGAATTGATCTTTAAGGCGTTCAGCTTCTTTCTCGGCTACTTCAAGAAGCTGCATCACTTTGGTAGAAACGTGAATTTCATCCTTGGTTGTGCTCACCGAGGATGCCTTGGGCTGATTGTCCAGATATCGTTCTGTTTCAGCAATAATTTCAGCCGGCTTCGCTTCCAATTTTTCAACAATTTTTCCAGCCAGTCCGTCTTTTTGCTCCATTAATGAGAGCAAAATGTGTTCAGGAGTGACTTGGCTGTGGCCGTAACGCGCTAACAAAGTGCGGCATCCGGTCACTGCTTCTTGGGCTTTGTTTGTAAATCTATCTAGATTCATATATTGCTTAACCCTTCTTTGGTTGCTTTGTTCGGTTGCAAAGTGAGCTGAATGTCTGTTTCCCGCCCCTATACGCATTATGGACAGCCTGCTTATAGCTTGCTAATAAATCCACAATTTCTTTATGAGTGTCCTGCCGGTAACCCGTTAAACGACAATTTGGTTTGTAATATATGATTGAGGCGTTGGATCAGATGAAGTTGGTAGATGCAGGAGTTTGAGGAAGATTATTACGCCATTCTCGGAGTAGAGGAGGCGGCTAGCCAGGATGAGATTCGCAAAGCCTACCTGGCGCTTGCGAAGCGGCTCCATCCTGACCGTTTTCCCAATGATCCAGATCAGCGCGCCATTGCCCAGACCGAGTTTGCCAAAGTAACCCATGCCCACGATGTGGTCGGCGACGCCGACCGTCGCATCGAATATGACGCTTTGCGCCAGCTGGCCAAGCGTCGGTCCGAGGTAGTCTCTACTGGTTCTTTTGTAGTCAGCTCGGTGATACCAGACGATGTCCGATTGCACAACAATGATAGCCAGCAAACCCAGCAGCTTAATGCTACACCTGGCGATGACAGTATTAATGTGAAATGGGCCAATAAGCACCTTGGCCGTGCCGATGAGCTGCTCAAGAAAAAACGCTACCAAGAAGCGGAAACAGCCATGAAAGAGGCAATACGCTTGGTTCCACTTGAACCTAAATATCATAATAGGTTGGCGGAAGTTTATTTGGCACGGGGCTGGAAGACCTTAGCAATGACTGAAGTGCAGACAGCTCTGCGCCTTAACGCCAGTGACCCGGAGGCCCGCTCCCTTGAAGTGCGTCTTAAAGCTTTAATGAAAGATCAAGCAACCGCGCAGGTTAAAGCGGATAATAAGAAGAAAGGACTCTTCCAGCAAATCAAAGAGATTCTCAACAAGAAGATTTAGAGTGTTGTTCGAAGCATTAGATAAAAGCCGCAATAAGAAAACCATGTTTAAGTCGAGAGATTTATTTCGTATAGCATTATCGCTGGCTATCTGCGCCCAGTATTGCCTGCCTTTAGCAGCATTGGCTTATCCGCATAGCACAGTGAATTCGTTGGGCACTGTCTTTGGTGCTGCCGCCACCGGTGATGCCTCTACCGCAATTAAACCTTCAGCAATCGATGCCGATTTAAATCAACCTCTCGCTGTTGATGAAACACCAGCTGCAGTTAAAAGTTCAACGCCTACAGCTGTCCAAGCTTCAGGTGCTAATGCTCAGACAGCCAGCACCGAGACAGCCAGAGCTAGTGCAGATAGTTCAGCATCTACTCCTGCCTCTAATCCCGATGCTGCCGAAACCAGCGAGCCTGCCACTACCTCTGCCAGCGTAGACCAAGATAGCAACCAGACTGTTTCTATCACGCAACAATCTAAGCAACGCTTCAGCCTGCCGGCCAATGGTCTATTAACCGATGGTGCTTTGCTCAAAGGCGCCGTCTTTGAAGACTCTTCCAAGTCTCCAATTATTCAAGGCGTCGTCGAAGCACTGCCGAAGGGCACTAAAGTCTCTATGATTTCGCAGTGCTATCTCAATTCGCAATTGTCGCAAACGGGAGATGCTGTCACTTTTCGCATTGCCCATGATGTAAAAGATGGCAAAGGTAACCGGGTGGTTGTGCCTGGTGATTGGATTGCTCATGGCTTTGTTACCCAAGCCACTAAACCTGGTCGCAATGGCACGCCTGGTAGGGTTGACGTGAGAATCAGCCGTATTGTCAGCCCTGATGGCAGTTATGAACTGCCATTTGATTGCAAAATTTCTAGTGCCGACAACAAAATTGCCGCAGTGAGCAAGCTGATTTATCGAGATGCTAAATTCGCCACGGTGGGGGCTGTAGCCGGGTCTGTCCTCTCTGTTCAGATGACCGGCATTGGCACGGCTGTTGCTACCCACGGTATTTCGGTGGGCATTGGAGCTGCTGCTGGACTTACCTTTGGTCTTATCTGCGCCGCTTGGCGCAAGGGCGAGATTGCCGCCCTTTCACCGAACGACGAACTGAAGCTAGTCACCTCTGAACCCATAGAGCTGCCTGGGTTCAATCCGGTCAATTTGCCTTCGGCTGCTCCCAAAAAGATACTTGAAGGTCTGAGGGTGTCAGTTAATGATCACCGCTTCGAAAAGAATGAATTTACTGCAGATAAGTCGTCACGCCTTCTATATGTCACTTTCTCGGTCGTAAACAATAGCGATCACGCCATCGATAAGAGGATGCTGCGAGTCGTATCTAATAAGGGCGTGCAATATCCGCTCGATTTTAGAAGCATAAGGCATGCATTCAATGTGCCGGCTAAAGAAGAGAAGACTGACACTTTATGCTTCAACGTTGATTTGCCGAAGAATAAGTACTATCTGGTTTTACTTGATAGTAAGGGCGACGAATTTAAGCGGGTGCCGATAAATTGATCGGCTCTGTTAAGAGAAAGCTCATTAAGAACCTCCCTGTTTAGCCCCAAAAGGGCTGTTTTTTTAACAAATTTGCTAATTTTTGCGGTTTACCCCACTGACTTTATTTGCTTAATTACTAAATGCAGCTAATATAACTAAGTCGATCAAACATGATCTGATTTGAATCTCTAACTGGTAGTTCTAACTTGTATATCGATCAAGTACCCATTAGATTTCCGTCTCAAGGATCAGCCGAATCGATTTAATACCAGCTCCGGCGACACTTAGTTGTTTGTTGGCTTGGAGTCAGAGGTAAGGAGGGGAATGATGAAGGCTCGAATCGCAGAGATGTTGCAGACTTTCCACGGACAGTCGACCCATCGCCAAGCTGACGCCACCAGTGGTGTGGCAACTAGTGCCGGTGCTGGTTCTGGTTCAGGACAAGTGCGCAGAATACAGGGACAGACCCTACAAACTGAAAAACTATTGAGAGAGAAAGATCGAGAAATTGACCGCCTACGCCATCAATTGGCAAATGCTGAGGCTCGTCTTCAAGAGTTGATGGGGCAAGATGTTCTCACTGCTCTTCCCAATCGCCACATATTTAAAGAGCACCTCACTCATTCGTTAAAGCGGGCTCTAAGACTTGGTTATTCTCTGTCGCTTATGCTCATAGATATTGATCACCTGCGCGATATCAATCTCAAGTATGGTCATGAAGTGGGCGATTTGGTTCTAGTTGAAGTCGCAAAAATACTCAAAAGCTCGGTACGCGAAATTGACATGCCTGCTCGCTGGGGCGGTGAAGAGTTAGTTACTGTGTTGCATGAGACTGATGCCGATGGTGCCGCTGTGGTGGCAGAACGTGTGCGTCGCCGTATTTCAATGTTAGAAGTGAAAGAGCCTAAGACTGGCAAGCCGATCAAGATCACTGCATCTCTGGCTGTGGCTAGCTATCCGCAACATTCAAATGATCCTCAAGGTTTGCTTGAAGCAGCTTCTGAGGCCCTAATACAAGCTAAAGAAGACGGTTGTAACCGCGTTTTGATCGCCAACAAGTAACTTTTACATTGATAAGACTAATGGTGGTAGACGATCACGCAGAGATTCGCGGGGAGATTGTTAAACAACTTTCCCAGGGAGATTTGCTCAAGGTCGTGGCTGAGGCTGATACCTCACATGACGCCTGGAAAGTTGCCTCGCAGATGCTTCCTGATATCGTCTTGCTTGATTTGCACCTACCTGGACTCTATTCGACGGTTGATTTACTGAAGCGCTTTAGTCAATTGAAGCGTACAAAAGTTGTGATTTATGCCAGCCAGGGCAAAGCTGCCGAAGTACAAGATTTGCTTGAGGCTGGTGCTTCCGGCTACGTGCTTAAGGACGATGCGCCTGCTTTAATAAAAATGGCACTACTAATGGTGTCAAAGGGTTCTAAGACAGTAATTTCTCCTAGCTTGCCGCGCCACCTTACTAGGCTGACTGCCCAAGAACGCACCGTTCTGCGCTATATGACTATGCGCGGCAAGCTGCTCAAGGCAGCTGAGCGCATGGGTATTTCTGAGCAAGAATTGACCGATTTGGTTGATCATCTAGTAGAAAAACTTGAATTAGAGTCGTCAGACAAGCTCTTGCGTTGGGCTAAGAAACACGGTTTCTAGAGCCACTGTTTCAGTGTCGCACCTTCTAAGTTGACAGGTTATTAGTGCAAAATTCCATGGATATCGGGATGTATTGCGATTAGTCCAATCAATGCAGCACCGCTAACAATGGCAACAAGTTCTAGAGGATTAAAGGCTTGGCGTGCTAAGCGCTTATTATCTTCTACTGTTTTCCAGTGACGATTGAGCCAAATCTGCACCACCGCTAGTGGTATTGCACTGGTCAAATATAATAGTTGGAAGGGCTCTGGTAGTCTGATTAGCAGTGTTAGAGCACCAAAGAGTAGGGCCAAAACAAAGCCGCTAAACTGACTGTTTTTACGGGCAAAACTTTCGCTGTCTGGTATCAATTTCGCACACATGTGGCCGAAGCCTAGCAGCACTAATAGATTTACTACCGGAATTGCAAACAGAGCGGTAGTGAAAATTGGTCTGGCTTGGGCGAACTGGATGAAGGGGTCTAAGGTTCCTGCTCGACCTAGCCTGATGTGGATATCCTCTAACTCTTCAGGCGTCAGTGTTTTGTCAGAGTCATAATCCGTTTCTGTTGTGGTTGCAGGTAAGCCACTAGATTCAACGTCACTTTTAACTGCAGATGGCGAAGCTTTGTTCTCGCTTTGAATGCTGGCCTGAAGCTGCTGAGATACACAGCAAAGATCTCTTAGATTGCGATAGAGCCAAAACATGTTGTAGGCCCCGAGAGTAAAAAATGACAGAACCACCACATGCCACGCCGGTTGTTGCTGGCTATCTAGAAGAATTGGCATTTCGGCAGCAGCGATATCGCTCTGGTTTTTCACGGGCTCCGGATTAGAAGTTTTCACACTCTGTTGCCTTTTCGCTACGGTGTTAACTGATTAATTTGGGGCGCAAGCGAGCTGCCAAGCCCTTAACATCTGATTCTTGCACAAAAGAACGAGAGAATTTCGTCTAATCACCCGATCTTTACTGCTATTTTTTCGCTAATCTTATTAAGCTAGATTCTAGTGCAAGATTTTACTGCGAGATTCTAGTGTAATTTCTAGCGCTGCCCTACAGTGTGAGGTTGAGCGCAAGAATATCGATTATGCAGTCACGGTTGCGTTTTCAAGGAGTATGGTTATGGTCAATTCGGTGATTCTGGTAGGCAGAGCTGGGCGCGACCCAGAAATGCGCTATTTCGAATCGGGACGGGTTAAAACCACATTCAGTTTGGCTGTTAATCGCCCTACCAAAGAGAAAGAAACCGATTGGTTTGATATCGAAATCTGGGGCCGCCAGGCAGAGATTGCTGGTGAGTACGTGCGCAAAGGCAGTTTGATAGGCATAGAAGGGCGTCTAGACTTCAACAAGTGGACAGACGATGGCGGTAACAAGAATGTTAAACCAGTTGTTCATGCCAATGGCCTAAGACTGCTGGGTAGCAAACGTGACAATGCCGGTGATGGTAATTTCTCCCAAGATTTCGCTTAGCTGAGAGATAAATTTGAAAACTGCATTGGTTACTGCGCAGCCTATTGACTACGCCGTTATCTTGATTTATTTCATATTCGTTTTGGGCGTGGGTTTCAAGCTCAAAAAGAATATGAAGAGCAGCGACGATTTCCTTCTTGCTGGTCATCGAATTCCAAGCTGGGTAACTGGCTTGGCATTTTTGTCTGCAAATTTGGGAGCCATCGAAGTGATGGGTATGGCAGCCAATGCCGCCCAGTATGGTGTGATGACCTGCCATTTCTATTGGCTGGGAGCAATCCCGGCCATGGTTTTCTTGGCAGTGTTTATGATGCCTTTCTACTATAAGTCGAAAATTCGCAGCGTTCCCGAGTATTTGCGCAAGCGCTTCAACGAGCCTACTCGAGCACTAAATGCTATTTCATTTGCAGTGATGACTGTGCTCATGTCGGGCATCAACCTCTATGCCATGGCCATTGTCTTTAAGCTCTTGCTCGGCTGGGACATGAATGCATCGATAGCTGTGGCCGCTTTGGTAGTTTTGGCGTACACCATTACTGGTGGCTTAACATCGTCAATTTACAATGAAGTATTGCAATTCTTTTTAATTGTATTTGGACTCCTGCCTGTCTCTATCTTGGGCCTGCTGCGCTTTGGCAGTTGGCAAAATATTTGCGATCGCTTTGATAATCCTGGTTTCGCTCATCTCTGGAAACAAGTTGCTAGCGGTACCAACCCAATGGGCGTCGATATGATTGGCCTCATTGGTGGTCTTGGCTTTGTCCTCTCGTTTGGCTACTGGTGCACTGATTTTCTTGTTATTCAGCGCGCTCTTGCAGCCGAAGATCTAAAGGCCGCTCGCATGACGCCAATTATTGCCGCTTTTCCCAAAATACTTTTTCCGATTTTGACAGTTTTTCCTGGTCTAATCGCCATCATTTTGATTCCTAAATTGGGCACCAACAATGACAGCCTTTCTTATAATATGGCCATTCCCTATTTGCTCTCAGTGATGTACCCCAATGGCCTTTTTGGCCTGGGCATAACAGCTCTATTGGCTAGCTTTATGTCGGGCATGGCTGGCAATGTCACGGCCTTTAATACGGTCTGGACTTACGATATTTATCAAAGTTACATTGCCAAAAATAAGTCTGATGCGCACTATCTCTGGATGGGTAAGCTTGCCACTGCTGTTGGTATTATCATCAGTGTCGGCACTTGCTATTTGTGCATGAACTTCAAGTCGATAATGGACTACATGCAGCTCATATTCACGTTTTTCAATGCCCCACTGTTCGCTACTTTCTTGCTCGGGATGTTCTTCCCGCGCACTTCGGCCTGGGGGGCTTTCTATGGCCTTCTAAGTGGCACCATTGCTGCTTTCTTACACTACATATTGACGCTGCAGCACAAGCTCAATTATCAAAGTGATATGGCTGGCAATTTCCACCGCTCTGTTGTGGCTTGGACAGTGTGTCTGGTGGTGACCATCACTATCTCTTATTTGACTAAGCCCAAGGCTCGGGAAGAGCTGCGTGGATTAGTATGGGGCATTGATCTGAAGGATGACGGTACAGCTGTTAAAACCTCAATATTCGCAAGCCCTGGTTTCTTTGGCGTCATTTTGTTGGCACTAACGGCCTATCTCAACTATCTATTCTTCTAAATTTTAAGGTGTGCAATGCTCGACGTCAGACTGCCAATCGGATGGCTATTCATGGTACTAGGAGTAATGCTGGCGATTTATGGATATGCCAATCCGCCAGCAGAAAACATGCTCTTGGGGCAGGTTTTGTTGCCTCTCAATCTTGATGTGCCTTGGGGCATTCTCATGGCACTCTTTGGTCTCTCAATGGTTTCGCTAGCCCAAATAGATAAACTCAAGACTCTCGAGCTTGAGTTAGCCGCGAGCAAAGCCGAAGCCGCAACGGAGAAGGTCTCCGATACAGAAGCCAGCGCAAAGGGCTAAATTTATTTAGCGTTGAGGCAAGCAACCATAACGTTGCCTGAGTTCACGTCGTATTTGAGCAACATGTACCAAGGGGCAAATCCAGCTGGTGGTACTTTGACGGGCGATACTTTGCCGAGTGCTCGAGAAATAGCTTTTACTACCTGACCATTTTCATCATCGTCAGCTAGAGGCACTGAAGATAGAGTGCCAACCTGCTTTTCGCTAGAAATATTGGTGATTTGGCCGCTGTTTTTTACGACAAAGCTAATCAGGTAAGAATATTTGCGGTTGGCTGTTTCGACCAATTGGGCTGAACCGGGCACAGACAAATTAGTTTGGATTGATTGGCTCAAGTCTTTAATGTACGAATCTAAGCGGTTCAGCTGTTCGCTGGAGGCTAGAACACGATTTTGTTGGAATTTAGATTGACTAGCTGGTGATGGTCTATCGGGGCTAAGCCAAACGTACTGAGGTTCGCTGCTCACTGCTTGCGAAAATGCCTTGGCAGCGCTCTCGTCATAAGCTGGGCTCACTACCTGGCTGCTATCTGCTCTTCTACGCTTGCGCCGAGGTGACGCCGAGGAGCTGTTGGACACAGTGGCGTTGCCATCATCAATAGGAGTAGATGCGGTATTGCCCAAAGCTGCGGCATTAGCGGCAGAGCCTTGGTTCGGGGCGATATCGGGAGGCATTGTGCTAGCTGCAGGTTTCTTCCCTACAGATTTGACTTGGTATTGGGGAGCTGTCCAGAGTACTCCAGCGCTAGCGCTAGAATCGCTGGCTGTTGCAGCCGAGCTACTAGAAGAGTTTGAGCTAGAACTAGAGCCAGAACCAGAGGCCGAACTAGTGGTAGACGAGGAGCTGCTTGAAGCGTCACCTTGGGCTGAAGCTGAGAGGTTCAGATTCAAAGCAAGTGCAGTTACGGCACATGCCACGGTCGAAGCGCGTCTGATAAATCTATTATTCATATGCAACTGGTCCTACATCCTCTAATTTATTGATTTTTCAACAGTTCTAACTATACCCAGGAAATGGTTTCTGACATCCACAGTTTTGGGATGGATCGGTTTACCCACGTCGATAAGATTGCTGAGACTGAGGTCACAGGCAATTAACATAGCTTTGTCGAGATTAACTTTTTTATTTGGGTCGTCCGCAACAGTACTGAATAGGCCTTGCCAAATTGGGTCGGTAAAGTCTTTTGGTCGACTTTCTTCCAAACAGTCAGCTAGAAATACGACTTTGGATACTTCACACATGGGCACATTGCCTAAAGTATGTTCGCTGATGGCCGCTAACACTTCTTTGTTGCTAATTTTCAGTTCTTGCTTGATTGTCATAGCTGCCACTGGACCGTGCAGGAGGTGACCGTTTATTCGGTCAATAGCCGACAGTTCTAAGCCAAAAGCTAAGGCTCTTTCAATTAGCTCTTTGTCTTTCACTTCTTTGCAGCAATCGTGAAGATAGCAGGCCAGTCCGACTAGTAAGCGATTGACACCGGCCTTTTTGGCGATCATATCGCCTACTTGCGCCACACCACAGATATGGTCAAAGCGTTTTTTCGACACCCGCGGTTGCGTCCAGGCGCGTGCTTCTTCGAGAGTAATGCCCGAGGGAATTCCTGGTATCTTCTTTGCTTTTTCCTTCGTCTTTGGCACTGGTTTTTAGTCTTCTCTTGTTCTGTAAAAGCTATGGCTTTGAATCAATTTGTCTACTTCTGGTGGCACCATATACAGTACCGTTTTTCCTAGGCTAATTCGTTTGCGAATGTTCGAAGCCGAAATTGCTATTCCTGGGAAATCGACTATTCTGACGTCAGCATCTTCAATTTGTTCTGGTGTGGTCTGAGCAATTGTTTGAATGACGCTTTCATTGTGAGCATCAGAAAGATATCGTAGTCGGGGCACAACCAAAAGTCGACATAGTGAAAGCAACTCTTTTGAATTATGCCAGTCTTTGAGGAAGGGAACATTGTCACCGCCAATGATTAAGTTGACCTTGGTGGCACCGCTAGCAATAATTTGTTTGACTGTGTCTACAGTATATGACGGGCCCTGTCGCTCAAGCTCTAGCCGAGAAGCTTCAAAATAGGGGTTGCTGGCTACAGCCGCCTCAACTAATTTGTGGCGATCTTCGCCCGCTAAGAGTCCGACCTGCCTGTGAGGTGGGTGGGGCGATGTAACGAACAACACTTTGTTTAGAGCGAACTGGTCACGGGCGCATTCGGCTATGAGTAGATGGCCCAGGTGAATGGGGTTGAATGTGCCGCAGAATAGTCCGATTTCACTCATTTTTGTCTTGTTCGTGTGTAGACTCGTGGCAGCCTTGTGCGTAGCCTGCAGGCAAGCTCATAGGTAATGGTATCAAGAGTTTCAGCCCAATTGCTTAAAGTTAGGCTTGTGTTTGAAGCATCTCCAGATTCTTTAGTAGTCTCTTTTGTACTTTCTTTTGCACTTCCTTTTGTACTTTCTTTTGTACTTTCAGTGTCGCTGCCAATCAGCGTAATCACGTCGCCTTCCTGCGCCTCTGGCACATTTGTGATGTCGAAGAGCATTTGGTCCATGCTAATGCGGCCCACTTGATTAACTTTTTTGCCCATCAAGAGACCTTCCATGCAATTGGAAAGTTTTCGGTCTACTCCATCGGCGTAGCCAATGGGAATGGAGGCAAGCAGGGTTTGACGTTGCGCGGTCCATGTCCAGCTGTATCCCACTGATTCTCCGGCCTCTATTGTATTAATATGATTGATTCTCGCTCTCAAGGCCAAGGCCGGTCGCAATGGCAAGGTTGGCGATACCGTATTTGGTTGCAACCCATAGAGGTAGAGCCCCACTCTCACTAAGTCATAGTGCGCTTGCGGATAGGCTGTAGCTTCACTTGAGGCCAGGTGAAAGAAAGTATCGGCGAAATATTTTTTAGTGAGAGCCACAGCTTCGCTGAATAGTTGGTTTTGTCTGTCTACTGCCTCTTCATTGCTGGCCATGGCTAGGTGGCTATAAACGCTCACCAACTCTAAGTTAGGCAAGCTTTTGATTAGTTTTAGTATGGCCTCGAGCTTGGCGAATGGCACACCGAGTCGATGCATACCTGTGTCTACTTTGAGATGCACTCTCGCTTTGCCGCATGCTGCTACGTCGCGAATCTGTTTTTCGCTTGTAAGGGTGATGTCGAGTTTGTTTTCAAGGGCGGTTTTGATTGCCCAAGATGGAGTTGGGCTTAAAATTAAGACGGGCAGCTTGATGCCGCTAGCTCTCAGCTGAGTACCTTCGTCTATAGATGCTACGCCCAACCAGTCACTGCCGTCACTAGAGGCCTCTAAAAGTTCGGCAACGCTAGCCCCACCGTGTCCATAACCGTCGCTCTTTACTACCGCCATCAGGCGTGGAGCTGTGGTTTCGCCAATACCTTTTATATTAGGCTTGATTCGGCCCCGCAAAAACTTGAGGTTGTGCTCTATGGCGTTGAGGTCTACTTCGAGCCAGGCGTCTCTGCGAATCGATGTGGGGTTGGCTTGGCGGGTGGGGAGCATTAGTAAATTATCGACATACTCAGTGTTTGAAGCTCTTCGTAGAGCTTTACTTTATGCTAGCATTGCTGTCGGTAGCCATAATTATTTCCACTAAACCCAAGCTCGTACAGGGCTTTATTAGTGTTCAATTACGGTGACGTTAAGAGCTGCTGTCAACATTGGTCAAGCATATTGTCTCAAACGAGACTCAGTTTTTAAGAAGCCCTTGGTGGCTTGGAATCTCTTGGGAAGCCCGAGACCTATCTAATAAAGAAGTCTCAACTGTTCAATTTTCTAGGAATTTGGTTCTAATCTTCAAAGGGGTGGAGAGTCTTGAATAAAGCAGAATTAGTCGACATCGTAGCTAAAGAAGCAGGAACGACAAAAAAAGACGCAGAGCAAGTTATCAACAAGATGATGGACACCATCATTAAACATGTTGCTCGCGATGAAAAGGTTACATTGGTTGGTTTTGGTACTTTTGAAGCCCGTCAGCGCAAAGCTCGTACTGGCCGCAACCCTAAAACAAATGAGCCATTGCACATTCCAGCAAAACGCGTTGCCGGTTTCAAAGTCGGTAAAGAGTTTGCTGAATCAGTAAACAAAGATAAGAAAGGCAAATA
The DNA here is from genome assembly GCA_021732025.1 of Candidatus Obscuribacterales bacterium. GTDB lineage: Bacteria > Cyanobacteriota > Vampirovibrionia > Obscuribacterales > Obscuribacteraceae. Next base: position 112,286 of record JAKFVU010000077.1, read on the forward strand.
AGCCCGGTAAAGCATATAGGAGGTTCGAGTGGGGTTACCTAGAGTTGCAGTCATTGGTTGCGGAAACTGGGGCAAGAACCTGGTTCGCAATTTTGCTCACCTGGGTGCCCTCTCGACCGTCTGTGATGCCGATCAAAAGCGCTTAGATTATGTCGCCAAAGAGCACAAAGGAATCGCTGTTACCAGCGATTATGACAGTGTTTTGGCCGACACTAATGTAAGCGCTATTGTCATTGCTACACCGTCTGATACACACTTTTTGCTCGCCGAGAAAGCCTTACTGGCTGGCAAGCATGTCTATGTTGAGAAGCCTTTGGCTCGCGACGTTAAGCATGCTGAAAAGTTAGATGAGCTGGCCACCGAGCGCAATTTGGTATTAATGGTTGGCCACCTTCTGCTCTATCATCCTGCAGTCAACTGTCTCAAAGACCTGATTGCATCTGGTGAATTGGGCGATCTATTGTTTGTTCGCTCTGACCGCATGAATTTCAACAACTCCCGCCGTGACTGGAGCGTGCTTTGGGATTTGGCACCGCACGATATTTCGATGATGAGCTATCTCCTCGATTGCGAATCGCCAGAAGTAAGCCGTGTCGGTGGTTGGGACACATTGGGCGATGGCCTGGTAGATGTGGCCTATCTCGATTTAACTTTCCCTATGGGCAACCGCAGTATTCCTGGTCAGGTTCGCAATAGCTGGATTGATCCCCAAAAATTAGTTCGCTTGACTGTCAATGGCACCAAGAAAACGGCTGTGCTTAACGATACGCAGCAAGAAGATAAGTTAGCTCTCCACAGCGTTACCCCAGAGGGACGCATGGTCGTTGAGTATCCTTATTACCCAACTGGTGAACCATTACAGTTAGAGTGTGAGCACTTCCTTCAATGTATTTTGCGCGGCGAGCGTCCTCGTACTGATGCTAACAACGCCTATCACGTGGTTCGTGTTCTATCTGATGTTGAAAAGCGTTTGTCGGCTCGACCTCGACGTGTAAACGCAATCGCAACATCCCGTTAGGATTTGCTTGTAGGTTCACACAACATCTTTCAGTTGTGTATAATTTCTTTCTGCGCTGGTTCTCTAATGGCTCTAAGCCGTAATGCGGGAGTAATTCAGTGGTAGAATGCCTCCTTGCCAAGGAGGATGTCGAGAGTTCGAATCTCTTCTCCCGCTCCATTTTTAAGCTGCCCTCCTGGGCAGCTTTTCTTTTTTGTTCTCTTATTAACTGATTTAAAAGATTGCCTTGCGTGAGCTATATTAGTCATGTAACTGCAGCGCGAAAATAAATCTGGAGAGTGACATCAGAATGACTGACGGAGTGCAAGATCCAGCTAACGATGCTTCAAAGCCCGCGGACTCTAGTGAATCTAATAAATCTAGTGAGTCTAATGATTCAGCTCAAGAAGTTGTAGATAAAGCTAGTGGTGAAACGGCACTAGAGGCCAGCGCAGGTGCAGATTCATCAGCGATACCAGCTGCAACATCTGCTAATGCTTTAGAAGGTGCCGCTCAGAGACGTTCACCATGGCAATCGTCCATGGCAGCCATTCAATATGTCGGACAAGCTTCTGCGACAGACGAAGTGCAAGTGCGCACCTCAGATCGCATTACTGTCATTGCTCTACTACTTTGCTGTATCGCCGAAGTGCTATCGCTTGTATATACGCCGATGGCTAGCATGCGCTTGGCCTTTATCGCAATTTCAGACATTGTCTTAGCTGTAGCAGTCACTATGTTTTTGGTTTATCGTCTTGGAATCTTGTCGTCTCTTGGGAAGCGCCAAGCTCTTATTTGCTGGCAGCTAATGATGGGATGTATTTTCCTTGGTATCTTCCTCTGTGTGAACGTGGCTGCTGGCGTGGCTTTAGGTGTGTCGGCGATGTATCCAGCTGAACTTCCATAGAGTCTGATTGTCAGAATATTCAAGCAAATTTGGCTGCTTTTCAGTTTTACTTTGGGCCGTCAGTCTGAGGTAACTGTAAATAATCCAGCTCTAGTCACAGGGCCGAGCCTTCAGCCATGTTAAAATCCACAATCTAATTTGTATTTCGGCGTATATAGTCACTGAGAGAGAAAGTCATGAAGGTCACCCTCGAACGGGAAGGCAAGAACATAGTAAAAATGGGCATCGAGTTGGAGCCTGACAAGGTTTCCCGTGCTTATGAGATGGCCTGTCGCCAGCTCAGTCATCAAGTGCGCATCCCTGGTTTCAGACCGGGCAAAGCACCAAGAATGATCATTGAAAAGACAATTGGTGAAGAAGCAATCAAGCGTGAAGCGCTAGAAAAGCTTGTTCCAGAGCTAATTAACGAGGCTCTTTTAAAAGAAAATCTCGACATTATCACCGCTCCTGAATATTCCAACTTCGATTTCAAGCTTGGCCAGCCGCTTAAGTTTGAAGCTAAGTTTGAAATTCGCCCAGAAGTGAAGCTTGGCAATTACAAAGAAATCGAAGTCAACGTTCCTGAAGTGGCCTTGCCAGAAGACGCTCTTGAGCGTGCTTTGACAAACGTGGCCGAGACTAAAGCATCGCTAGCACCTGTAGAAGGTAGAGCTGCTGAAATGGGCGACACGGCTGTTATCGATTTCGAATGCTTTGTAGATGGTCAACCGCTTGAAGGTGGCAAAGCTGATTCATTGATGCTTGATCTGGTCGAGGGCTCATTCTTGCCTGGTTTCTGCGAACAAGTTGTTGGTAAAAATGCCAAAGAGAAGTTCAAAGCAAAAGCTACTTTCCCTGAAAACTACAAACGCAAAGAAGTGGCTGGAAAAGAGGCTGAGTTTGAAGTTAACCTCAAAGAAATCCGCAAAAAGTCTACTCCTGACGTCAACGACGAATTGGCTAAATCAGTTGGTCATGAAAATCTCGATGGCTTGAAAGAGTCAATCAAGGCTGAATTGCACGAAGTGGTCAAGCAGGAAAATGAGTCGCGTGCTCAGAGAATGGTAGTAGAGGCGGTGGCTCTTAGCGCCCAAGTCGATATTCCAGAAACTATGGTAGAGCGTGAGCGCGACCTATTACTTGGTCAGTTGCGTCGCTATGTTGAGCAGAATGGTCAACCATGGGAAGAGTTCGAGGCCACCGACGAATATACCCAAATGCAAACCACTAAGTTGGAAGAAGCGCGTCAGCGAGTTCTAACATCATTAGTGTTGGGCGCTGTTGTCCGTGAAGAGAAACTCACTGTTAACGATGAAGAAATGGCTCCGTACTACGCTGAACTAGCAATGCGCTATCAGTTGCGTCCCGATCAGTTTGAAGAATTTGCCAACAACGAAGATGTTCGCAGACAAGTTGCTGAAGAAGTCTTGACTGGCAAAGTCGTAGAACTATTGGTCAGCACTGCCAAAATCAACTTCGTGCCTGATGAATGCACCGAAGATCATGATCACGCAGCCCATGGTCACAGCGGTAAAGCCGTAGCGAAAGCTGAAGCCAAATCCGAAGCTAAATCTGAAACCAAAGCTGCTGCTGAAGGCAAAGAGAAGCCCAAAGCTGAAGCCGGTAAGAAAGCTAGCAAGAAAGCTGAGTAAGCTTTCTCTGGGCTGCCAAACACATTAAGCAGCCTAATGGACACACGGGAGGTGGCAAATACACTACGGGTACTCGGGAGATTTCTCTGTTCAGAGGCCGTTTAATGTGTATTTGTCACTTTTCAGTAAGATAGAATGCCAGATGAGCGATAAACTATCCTCTGAGCATTGCTCAAAGCTAAGAGACATCCTAGGAAACGGAAGACAAAATGACTACACAAAAATTCGGTGACAACAACATCATTAAGTCGCCACCCAGCTCTAAGCAACTTTATGAAATCTGGAGCCAGACTCCATATGTGAGCCCAGACGCCATTTATGCACCGACAGTAATTGAAACTACTGCTCGCGGTGAAAGAGCATTCGACATTTTCTCCAGATTGCTACGCGAAAGAATTATTTTCCTGGGCACCGCAATTGATGACATGGTGGCAAATCTTATTGTTGCCCAGTTGCTATTGCTTGAAGGCGAAGATCCAGAGAAAGATATCCGTCTATACGTCAACTCACCTGGTGGCTCCGTCACCGCTGGTTTGGCTATCTATGACACCATGCAACATATCCGCTCAGATGTATCTACCATCTGTTTGGGTCAAGCTGCCTCCATGGGTGCTTTCCTTCTATCGGCTGGTAAGAAAGGCAAGCGTCTATCGCTTCCTCACTCACGTATCTTGATTCACCAACCATTAGGTGGTGCCCAAGGTCAAGCCACCGATATCGAAATTCAAGCTCGCGAAATTCTTCGCATCAAGCGCCAATTGAATGAATTGATGGCTGAGCACACTGGTCAATCGGTTAAAACAATCGAGAAAGACACAGATCGTGACAACATCATGACTGCAGAAGAAGCCAAGGAGTACGGTTTGGTAGATCAAGTTATTACCAAACTTGAGCAATCGCCCAACCTGTCAGCTGTTTAATTGATCTAGGTTGATGCCCGGGACTGAGCGCCCGGGCATTTAACTTTGTAGAATGCTAAGTGTGTGATTAAGTAGAACTATAGGTCCTAGATAGGGAAACTAAATGCCAAAACAATCGGACAACCGACTCAAGTGCTCGTTTTGCGGAAAGAGTCAGGATCAAGTGAAAAAGTTGATCGCTGGCCCAGGTGTATATATCTGCGATGAGTGTGTTGATCTTTGCAACGAGATCCTTGATGAAGAACTGTTCGAAGGCGGCGCTGCAGCTCAGCCCGCTCCAGAAACATCAACTCCGCAAATGGTTGATATTCCTAAGCCTCAAGAAATTAAGGCCTTCCTCGATCAGCATATCATCGGTCAATCAAGAGCCAAGAAGATTCTTTCAGTGGCTGTATACAACCACTACAAGCGCATCAGCCACAACGCTGAGTTAGCTGATCAAGTAGAAATTTCAAAATCAAATATTCTGTTGATCGGGCCAACCGGTTGCGGAAAAACCTTGCTAGCTCAAACTCTAGCTAAATTGCTTGATGTTCCTTTTGCCGTTGCTGACGCCACCACTTTGACAGAAGCTGGTTATGTTGGTGAAGACGTCGAAAATATCTTGCTCAGGCTCTATCAATCGGCCGATTATGACGTGAAAAAGGCCGAGCGCGGCATTATTTACATCGATGAGATCGACAAAATCTCACGCAAGTCTGAAAACACCAGTATCACCAGAGACGTATCAGGTGAAGGTGTGCAGCAGGCCTTGCTCAAAATGATTGAAGGAACGCTGGCAAACGTACCACCACAGGGCGGTCGCAAGCATCCTCATCAAGAATTCATCCAAATCAACACTGCCAATATCCTATTTATTTGTGGCGGAGCATTTGTTGGCTTAGACAAGATTGTAGAAGCCCGCGTATCTTCTAACCGCAACATTGGCTTCGGTAGTGAGCGTCCACTGACTGCTTGGGAAAGAGAACAACGCTCGTCCAAGATTCTTATGGACACTGCCCCAGATGACTTGCTTAAGTTTGGTTTGATTCCAGAATTTGTTGGCCGTATGCCAGTAACAGCTGTGCTTGAAGCACTAGATGTCGAGGCATTGGTTCGCATTATGGTTGAGCCAAAGAATGCCATAATCAAGCAGTATCAGCAGTTGCTATCACTCGATGGAGTTGAACTTAAATTCGACACCGAGTCTATTCGCGCTGTTGCTGAAGAAGCCCTAAAACGTAAGACCGGTGCCCGTGCCCTGCGTTCTATCGTTGAAGAAATTATGCTCGATATCATGTACGAAGTGCCATCGCGATCTGACATTAAGGTCTGCCATATCACTAAGGAACTTGTAGAAAAACGATCGACAGCAGAGCTACTTCAGCTACCAAAGGCTAAACTGAAGGGGGAGATTGCCTAAAGCTTGTAAAGCTGGCGATTACTCTTTGAATAGCGTCAGTTTTTCTCGTTGAGGCCAATTAACTCCGTATGGTGGATTTGAGCACTGAAGTTTTCCCCCTCATCCCGCTTCGGGACGTTGTGGTCTTCCCCCAAATGGTCACGCCATTGTTTGTGTCGAGACCGCGCTCGATTGCGGCTCTTGAGCAGGCTTTGATGCGCGATGATCGTTTGGTGGTGCTCGTTGCTCAAAAAGAGCCTGAAACTGAAGATCCGAAAGTTGATGACCTTTATCAGATCGGAACTTTAGCCGAAGTAATGCAGATGCTTAAGCTGCCAGACGGCACAGTAAAAGTGCTGGTGGAAGGCTCTATGCGTGTCCTGCTCGACGTTACCGAAGATGCCCCTGAGCATTTCACTGCCAAAGTTGAAGAGCGCAGTGAAATTTTGGTCGATGACGAGACTACCCGCACGCTTATCAAAATCTCAGTAGAGAAGTTTGAGCAGTACGTTAAGTCGACTAAGAAAATCAATCCTGAGAGCCTTCTGGCTGTCTCAGGCATTGGTCAACCGGGCCGCTTGGCTGACATTATTGCTACCTATTTAGGCCTCAGTCTAGCTGAGCGGCAAAAGTGTTTAGAAGTAAACGATGCCACCGAAAGATTAGAGTACATCGGTCAATTGCTCTCGCGCGAGCTTGAGTTAGCTGATTTGGAACAACAAATTCATGACCGTGTGCGTTTCAATTTAGAGAAGACGCAGCGCGAATATTATCTGCGCGAAAAATTGCGCATCATTCAAGATGAATTGAATCAAGATGGTGGCGAACTCGGTGAAATAAACGAGTACAAGCAGAAAATTAAGAAGTCTAAAATGGTCGGCGTCGCTCTTGAGCGAGCCAATAAAGAGCTGGGCCGTCTTGAAAAAATGATGCCTCAGAGCGCTGAAGCCGGGGTCATTCGCACTTATCTTGATACCCTCGTGGCTTTACCTTGGGCTAAGCGTTCGCGCGAAGTAATTGACCTGCACAAGGCCGAAGAAATTTTGACCGAAGATCACTATGGTCTTGAGAAAGTTAAAGAGCGCATCTTAGAGTATTTGGCCGTGCGCAAGCTGGCCAAAGAACCAACTGGAACAATTCTCTGTTTGGTGGGGCCTCCAGGCGTGGGTAAAACTAGCTTGGTTAAGTCTATTGCCCGGGCCATGAACCGACAGTTTTCTCGTATTAGTTTGGGCGGTGTCAGTGACGAAGCTGAGATTCGCGGCCATAGACGCACTTATATTGGCGCCATGCCTGGCCGTATTATTCAGGCTGTGAAACAAGCTGGAACTAAAAACCCAGTAATTCTTCTCGATGAAATTGAGAAGATGACCCGCTCTTATCAGGGCGATCCAATGGCAGCAATGCTAGAAGTATTAGATCCTGATCAAAACGATTCGTTCACCGATCACTATTTAGATGCTCCGTTTTCATTGTCTGAAGTGGTTTTCGTTGCTACGGCAAACAGCTTAGAGCAAGTGCCTAGGCCATTATTTGATCGCCTTGAGATTATTTCAATATCGGGTTATACCGAAGAAGAAAAAGTAGCAATTGCTGAAAATCACATATTGCCAAAAATTCTCTATCGCCATGGTTTGAGCGAGAAGCAACTTAAGATTCCCGCAGCTACCCTGCGCAAGATTATTCAGGAGTACACTCGCGAAGCCGGTGTGCGCAGCTTGGAGCGTAACTTGGCAAACGTATGCCGTAAAGTCGCTTCACAGGTTGTTAAAGAAGAAGTCGAGACCGTTAAGCTGCAACCGAATCTGGTGCCTAAGTTCTTAGGGCCACCAAAGATTGTGCGCGAGAACGAAGTTAAGGGCCCGCAAGTCGGCATTGTTATGGGTTTGGCCTGGACCGAAACTGGTGGTGAGACTTTATCAATTGAAGTTAATACCATGCCCGGTAAAGGCAAGCTGCAGTTAACCGGTCAGCTCGGCGACGTGATGAAAGAGTCAGCAGAAGCAGCTTTTAGCTATATAAGAAGTCACGCTGAGTTGCTTGGTATTCCGGCAAACTTCCATGAGACTCTTGATATACACATTCACATTCCTGAAGGTGCCACACCCAAAGATGGTCCGTCAGCTGGTGTGGCCATGTGCTGCGCACTGGTTTCTGCTATTTCGAAACGACCAGCCCGGGGATCCCTTGCTATGACTGGCGAGATTACATTGCGTGGTCGAGTATTGCCAATTGGTGGCTTGAAAGAGAAGGTTCTGGCGGCTCTCAGGGCCGGCATCAAGACTGTGATTTTGCCTCGTAGCAATGAGAAAGACTTGGCTGATCTGCCTGACTATGTCAAAGATAAAGTTGAGTTGGTTCCAGTGGCTCACCTTGATGAAGTGTTCGCTTTGATTTTCAAAGATAAAACCAATAAAACAGAAGCTGCAAAAACACGCAACACCGTTGGTGGTGCCAAACGCAGTGCTCTAGGTCGCGTCAAATAAGAGGTTCTATTATTATGCGTTTGTTCAATGTCGTTTTAACAGCGGCTTCACTTCTGATTGCAGTCGCACCCGCGCTCGCTTCTGACGCCCCTACAAAAAATGCTGCTGGCTCTGCTGCTGGCTCTACTGCTGGATCGGCAGCGGCAACAGCTCCTGCGGCTGTTTCTGCCACCCTTACTCCGGCTAAGAAAGCACTGATTCTTGAGTTGCTCAAGATGACTGATGCCGACAAACAAGTGGAGATGATCATTAATCAATTGACTCTTTCCCACCAAAGACGTTATCCAATTTTGTTTGCCCAAGCAGTTAATGCCACGCCCAATCTTTCAGACGAGAAAAAGAAAGAGTTGATTGCTAGTGCCCAAGAACAAAGTGTGAGGTCGTCTGAACGCCTGCGCCAATTGTTTGTGCAGAAAATTGATCTGAGTAAAGTCATGCAAGAAGTAGCTTTACAAGTTTACGACAAGAATTTTACCGAACCTGAAATGCAAGACATCATCACCTTCTACAAAACTCCCACCGGTAAGAAGACCTTGCAGGCACTGCCAGCCGTGATGAGTGAATCAATGGAGATGACAACAAAACTAATCACTCCGCCTCTTAGCGACATCATGAAACAAGTAATGGAAGAAGAGCGCGATCGCCTGCGCAGTTCCGATGCGGCGACGAAATAAATAGTCTCAGCTGAGCGTTGTTTCTAGCAGAAGGAAAATACTTGAGTACTCAAGTATTTTCCTTTTTTCTATCTGGGCAATTAGATTTTGCCGGTTTCTTGGATTTTGGGCGCCTCGAACCAACTGCCATATACTTAAATTGTGGTGGATTGATTTCGGTGGATTTCGTTTTATTTCGGTGGATTTCGTTTTATTTCGGTGATTCAATGCGAATAGTTGCCTTCTTCTTCGGCGTAGTTGCTCCAATCGCGGCTTTGTGGGTTGAAATCATAATGAGGGTCTGTTCCTCTCTGATTGATCCCATACCAACGATTTATCATGTGGGTTTAGTGGGTTTTGTTGCCTTTGCAAACCTGATGGCCCTGTTGTGTTCACTTAATCAAACCACCTCAAGTACTGCTCTAACCGTTGTTAGGTGGTTTCTGGGAGTTGCTGCTGGCATTTCAATTTATTATTCATTGACGTTCTTACCTATTTATCCGTTTGCCATTTTAGGCTGTCTCATGATTTTCTTAGCTCCGTTTGTCGTGCTTGGATTTTCTCCACCGCTTTCACTAATCGGAACGATACTGTGCTGGAAGTTGTTGAATAAGATTCCCCAGGTCAAGCCCTCTGGCTATTCCGTTTCTGCGATTGCTTTCGGCATAGCATTGCTACTTTTTATCGAGTTTCCATCGAGTGCGACGCGCCTGGGTATGGCTATGATGAGCAATCCTAAGCAAGAAAAAGAAGGCCTTTTCCTTCTTCGCACTGTTAACAATGAAGATGCGATGTTGCGAGCTTGCTATGAACGGTCTACTGGTACCGATATGCTCGGCACACTACTTACCTGGGGTCACGGTGTAGGTGCAGAGGAGGCGCGCCGCAATTATTACAGGGTAACCGGCCGACCCTTCAACTCTCGGCCACTGCCAAATTATTTCAAGGGTCGACTTAACTTACTTACTCCAGGCCCTGATGAAATTACAGTAAATGAGGAAAATGTATTCGATTTTGATAGCGATTTGGCTAGTCAGGCAGTGGGCGGTGTTGCCAGAGGACTATCACTTTCAAAGTCAAGCTTAGATGTTACGGTCGATGCCAATTCCGCCGTGTCCAAGACCGACTGGACAATGGAATTTGCTAGCAAAAGCAACCAGCAGCACGAGGCCCGCATTCAATTGTTGTTGCCCCCTGGTGGCGTCGTTTCTCAAGCGATTTTGTGGGTAAATGGAGTACCCAAGCAAGCGGCTTTTGCCGGAAGGGCTGAGGCGCGTCGAGCTTATGAGAATGTTGTGCGACCTATGCGCGATCCGCTTCTTGTCACTACGAGCGGTCCCGATCGAGTATTAGTTCAATGTTTTCCAATAACTGCTGGCAAAGATATGAAGATTCGGCTGTCTATTACAGCACCAATGGTAGTGGCGAAATCTGATCGGCTTTCCTCTCGCTTGATTGTTCCGCAAATTGTTGAAAGAAACTTTCAAGTGCAGCACCATGTCTTGAAGATCAAAGCCACGTCGCCATTGACCAAAAACAATCACATTCTCTTGGCCGCACCATTACGCGCCGGTCAGACAACGGCATCTTCCGCCCCTAATTATTTGTATTCTGCCTCAGTCGCTAACGATGACCTATCCACCGGTGAGATAGACGCAGATTTCGTTCGTCAACCGGCTTTGGTAACGGCATGGTCTGACTCTCCATTGCAGAAAAACACAACTTTTGCCGAGACACTGCTGCCTCTAAGAGCGTCTGCGAAACCGAAGAATTTGGTTGTTGTAGTCGACGGTTCCTCTTCTATGTCTAGCCACATGAATGATTTAGTCAAAGTTTTGCAGGGCTTACCAGATGGGATAAATGTTTCACTGATTCGCAGTGGCGATACTGTGGAGGTATTAGCCGAGAGAGTTCTTAGCTCTAGCTCTGAGTGGAAGAAAGCCCTTGACCGACTGCAATGTCAACGTTGTATTGGTGGCACTGACGGTGCACCTGCCTTAATTCGGGCCTGGACTAATTTGCATAAATTAGATTCTCCTGCCGTTCTCTGGATTCATGCTACTCAGCCGGTCGAACTCCAGTCGCCGATCAGCCTTCGTTCTCTGCTTGTCGCTCGAGACCAGGTCGTTCAACTATATGATTTTCAGCTTGAGTATGGCCCAAACCGAGTGCTAGAATCCCTCGAAGGATTGCGCAATGTTCAAATAGTTCCACGCCTTGAAGACTCCCTTGCTGATCTGCAAGGTCTGTTTGACCAATGGGCCGGTTCGGTCTCTGGTCAAGCATTCACCGTTGCCATGGTGCCGGGATCTGGCAAACCTGCTGGCTATAAGTCGACTATCAGTCTGGCACCACTGTGGGCCAGAGACCAGATTGACAAGTTGCTTTTTACTCAGGCGAATAGCACTGTCACCGTTGCAAAAACCGTCGACAGTGGCAATAAGTGGCGTAATCCCGAGGCCTTTAAAAAGGCTCTTTTGATCGCTCGAGATTACCGAATAATCTCTCCTGTATCAGGAGCAGTGGTACTGGAGCAGAAGAAAGATTACAAAGACAATGGACTGGAGGCACCGCCCTCAGAAGGCTCTGAGATACCCACGCGCCCTGAGCCCGAAACGTGGCTGCTATTGCTGATTGGGCTGGGGGTAATTTTTGTGAGTATACGTCGACGAACTTCGACTGCCGGCCAAATTTGCAGTCCGGGAGGCTAATAGTTGGAAAGGGCCGAGAGATTAGCAATGCCAAGAACATGGTACTTCTATCTTCAGTTGCTTGCTCTCTGGCCAGCTTGGCTTTGGTTTGCCCGACGTGCTTTTGATTGCTCAGACGAACCACTCGGAGCCTTAGCTCTTGTGACTTTAGTGTCCCTTGTATTTATTGAAGTACGGTCGCCAAGTAAGCAATCTACTCGTTCTGAAATGAGAAGCCTTTTTGTGCCATTTGTATGGCTTCTACTCTATGGCTTTGCTACGTTTGCTTGTCCCAAATCGCTGCAATTGATGCTAGCCCTCGTCGCTCAGCTTTGTTTGGCACAGGCAGTTTTTTATCCCAAACAACTTCCTGTGCAGGTGTGGCCGCTACTGCTTCTCTCTGTGCCGTCGGTCGCCACTCTCAACTTCTATTTTGGATTTCCTTTGCGCTCCTTGGTGGCCTCAAGTAGTGCGCTACTTTTAACCGCTAGCGGTTTTGCTTCTTCATCTAATGGTGTGCAGCTGTTTTTTAGAGGCAGCGAAATAGTTATTGATTCTGCATGTAGTGGCATCCACATGCTCTGGATTAGCTTATATGTAGCAACTCTTCTTTCTTACCTGCGCAAGTTCAATGGCCTTAAAACGTCGGCTCTAGTCATTGCTGCAGCAGTGTTTGCCTTTGGAGCAAATGTCCTTCGAGCAGCTGCTATTACGATTTATGAGAGTTCTGTTTACTTCAGACCGAATTTCGTGAGTTATGCACACGAAGGTATCGGTGCCGCATGTTTCGTGATGGTTGCAGTTGCACTATTGCTTCTGAGCGACAAAGTTTTCAAAGTTCAATTAGCTTCTGCCGATAATTCTCAAGAACTGTTCCCCGTGAGATATTGCGCCTTAGGCCCTCTTATAGCGCTAAGTCTTTTTCTTGCACTGTCGCCACTCTTATCTTTAAATAGAGAAGTAAGTTTTGCTGGTGTTAGGGCTCCATATAGTACCAGTACTCAGTATTGCACCAGCACGAGTAGCGGTGTTTCGCAGCAGGCGTTGTCTCGAATGGGCTGTACTAATCTCAAAGTCGTTGCTCTGACGGCTGATGAAGAGGCATTTGCGCAGGGCTTTCCGGGGCTAGTAGAAAAATTTGCCGACGGACACAAGTCTATTCTTGTACGAACAGTCAAATGCGAAACTCGTCAGTTGCATTCAAGTTCTGATTGCTATAGAGGTATGGGTTTTGAAGTTAAAGCCTTACCTATCCTTAAGCATGAAGGGATTAGATGGAGTCGCTTTGAGGCCTCTCGACTAAACGAACGTGTGCAAGTTAGTGAATGCATCTTTGATCAATCGGGCGATATGTGGACTGATGTTTCCTCATGGTATTGGTCTGCCTTACTAGGCAAGACCAAAGGTCCATGGTGTTTAATAACTGTTGCTACCAGCGCAATTTGAAGACGACACTAGGTTTTAAACTATTTCGCTCTTAACCTTGCTTCCATGTCGTCTAGTTGCTTAAGTCTGGCCGAAGCGATTTGGCCTGGTAGCATGCCAGCTTTCATAGCCTTGTGCCGATTAATTTCACCGCGAACCTGAATTCTTAGTGTATCAAGCATGCCGAATGCACTTGAAGGAATGGCTATGACTGAGGCAGCGAATAACAGGTCGTTAGTGACACGACTAGCGCGAGCCGATGAACTATTGTAGTTGTGGTTAAATCCGGGGATGGCAAATAGGATGCCTGAGGCTGTCTTCGTACCACCAACATAGAGACCGGCGCCGATATTCTGAGTAGCAGTAAGTTTTGCTGCCGCATTCTTTTTCAGCGCTGACCTTATTTCGTCGTTAAACGCCTTTTGGTGTTCGCCATAGAGTCCGCCTCTTTCAATAGCATTGGCTACACCTAAGTTCGACACTTTACCTTGCTTGATGAGCTTATCGAGCACTGCAAGGTCTGATTCTAAAACTTGCACATTGGCATCCTTCGAATCTTGCACCACTCTCTTGATGCGATGCTTGGTTAGCTCGCCCACACCTTTGGCTGCAACCCTACTTAGTATTGGCCCCCACATGGTAAGTTGACCAGAAACAATAAAGAGCACACCGGCCCGACCATTCCAAACGCGATGCCTTCTGTGTAATGAAAGATAGGCAAATTCATAGCCAATGGCATTGGTTGTGTATTTGGCGAAGTCAAAGAAGTACTGCCACTGCTGGAAAGCGATTAGTTTTCTTGCGCCAACATGAAAACGTTGAAATTCTTGCAATGATTGATCGCGCAAATCTTTTAAAACTTTTCCTTCTGCATCATCAACTTCTACGTGTGCGCTGAGCGCAGGAGAAGAGGCTTCAACCTTTGTTAGGGCAACCCTTTGAGCCATAAGCGAGTCGATGTCGTTCTTAATTCCCTCAACATGCTTTGTCGCAGCACTTGGTGAAAAACCATGACGTCGAGCCACAATATCATGGTAGCCGTTGATGCCAAATTCCATGACAGCAGCACTGGCACCAATAATCGAACCAATCATAGGAATATAGTTGGCACTTTCTTGCACGTGCCTGTGCACCCCAGCAGCTCTATGTAAAAACGAACCGCGGTTAGCAACTGAAATGATAGCTCCGGCTAAACCGGTTCCCATGTTTACTTCTTGCAAAGCAGCATAGCGCCAGCCTTTCCAGCGGCCTTGTTTAGCAACTTCTTGGCTATAGCGAAGATTGAATTTTTGCAATTCAATTTCTTTTAGGAGAATCTGTTTTGTCAGGTTATCGATTTTGTCGACTGACTCTTCTGGCGTAATTGAGGCTCCCCCAGAAAGTGTAAATTGCTCTGCTGTTGGGCTTTGTGCAAGTATTGGCGCTTCTGAAAGAAGTTGCGCTGCTTCGCTCTTTGATAAATCGGTCATACCAGCTGCAGCATCGGTTTCGGCATTTATGCTGGCATCGTCTTCTGTTGTTGCTGGACTGCTGAGAGGACCGTTAAGAGTAAAATTGCCGTAAGCGATCTTTGTATTGCTGTCTGATTTGCTGTCAGATTTGTTGTCCGAAGTGCTGGCCGATCTGTCACTTATGGCAGAGTCTGCGATTGCCGCTCCGGTCTCACCAATAGCAAATGCTTCGGCAGTGTCTGGTGTTCCTACTAAATCTGTCGCTACTGGATCTGTAGCATTATGGATAGCTACATCTTCTGCTGATTGTGTTTGAGGATCTGCATCTATCAATACTGGTGCTGCTAAGCAAGCAAGGTTTGATTGAAGTGTAAAAGTCGTCGCTAGAAGAGCGCAAACGATTTTTGTACGACTATTTCTCAATGCCACGGAATGATTCCTATTTGTTTAGCCTGATTGAAATCTATATACGTCAAATCTGCGCGAAGGAATGCTTGACAAGGCTCGGGGGTTCAATCTAAGTGAAAACGTAATCGTAGGGCTACAATGTGATGATAATGTGATCATTGTAGATTCTAGCGTTATTTATACCTTAAGACCAACGCCTTAGAAATCTAAGGCGTTGGTCTTAAGTTGCTCACCGTTCCTAGCGATACCACCCCTGATACTGCTTTGGAAACCCACTTTGCTAGAGGACAAAGTGTTCTTGCGAAAAAAAATCGGTATTCTGAAAGTTTGAAAGAAAGTTCTATCTTTGTTGGCGTTTGATCTGCTCTTTAGCTTGTTCCATTCTTTGATTGATAGATCTAGTCCACGAATCAGCTCCAGCAAAACCAAGCATGCCGCCACCAACTGACTGTAACTTACCTTGATTGTCTACGTAACCGGCTCCTGAATAAGGGAATCGTCCTGGGTAACCAGGAATAGCATTTGCTCCAGCTGGATCTCTCGTAGGATCGATTTTGATCACCACTGCCTTGTCTTTAAATGTTTGCTCAAGCTTTGGTTCCATCTGAGCATTGAAAGCACGGCAAGGAGGACAGTAGTTTGAACCGTCGGTACCAGCTATCCCTACTTCAAATATCACTGGTTTACCTTCAGCTTTTGCCTTAGCCAGAGCTTCATTGACGTGACCGTCTTTGAACACTGTTCTAGTATCTACCTCTTTAGGCTTTTGTTCTTCTAATTTGCGCTCTGCAGCCTCTCTGGCTTGAGCTTCTTTTGCGGCTTGGGCATCTTTAGCGGCTTGAGCTTCTTTAGCAGCTTGAGCTTCTTTAGCAGCTTCCGCGTCTTTGGCAGCTTGAGCTTCTTTAGCAGCTTCAGCTTCTTTAGCTTTGTTGTTTTCTACTTCCTTTTCATCTCTGAGAAAAGGAGTTTCTTCTTTTGTTTTATCGGCCTTATCTAGCGGTTTTTTCTCTGCTTCTTTTTTCTCTGCCTCTTGCTTCTCTGTCTCTTTCTTCTGTTCTGTTTCTTTTTTCGGCTCTACCTCTGGAGTTGTTTCTTTCTTGACGGTTGGTTGCACTTCTGGAGTTGGCGAAAAGTCTAATTTTGCATTGGCTAAATTGCGGGCTGTGCTGTCTGCTGCGTAGCGGCCTTGGTCTTGTAGTCCGGCGTTGATATCAGCTGTCCAGTGAGTGCTGGTCACTTTGTCAGGGCCGATATTGCCTTTGGCATCAGCCTTTAGCGACTGAACACTTGTGAAGGCCAAATCAATCGGCTGTCCGTTGCAGTCTTTTTGACTATCTTTAATCCATTTGTCCCAGCCTTGCATTGATTTGTCATTAGGATTTTCTGCAAGCTTTTGGGCTACAGCATCTTTGTCGACATACATAAATTTCAAATTGGGATTTTCTTTTTGCAGCTCTGGTAATTTCTCTAGTAATTCTTTGCTACCAGGTGTGTCTTTTGACCCGATGATAATTGCAATACCGTCTTTCTCTTTGGCTGCAGCGTTGTAGGCGTCTTTGGCCTGACCAACTGTGAATGCGCCAGAGGCTTCGATTTTTTTGTCCCATTCTGATTTTGGCTTGTCGTCGACCTTGGCTTGTTCTTTGGATTTATCGGTGGCTGCATCCTGTTTCTTGCCGTTGTCACCATTTCGGCTGCCGCCAAACAGGTCGTCTTGACTAGCATCAGCTTTGCCAGATTTGTTTGGTTTATCTGATGCGTCTTTTGCATCTTTTTCTTGTCCTGCCTCTGCGGCGGCTCCTTTTTTCAGACCGTCTATAGAGAAATTGTTCATCATTTTGCCGGCATCACTGTCCGGATGAAAATACTCATTTTTAGTCGCTTCGGAGGCCGCGTGTGCTTGGTATTTCTTGAATTGTTCGGGGCCTAGATCCTTTTGCAGCTGCTCCATTGTGATCGGCTTACAAGAGGTATCTGTGCAATCAATAGCTTTGTCGGGACCGGCTGGCTTATACTTGTGGTCTTCTGCATCGGCGGTAGGTCTATCAAGTGTTTGTTGGCCCATGGTAGTAAGTCTCGCTTTAGTAAAATGAAGTGGCTCAGGGGTGAATGTCCTTTCAGACTAAGCTGAGATTGTTGCAGCAATGTTGCAAAGCGGAAAAGAAGGGTAAATTGCTTGGCGAGCCCCAAGAACTTCTGAGCAATTGTGAGGAATAGCCGTTTGCCGATACCTCATATAGGAATAAGCGTTAAGGGTTGCCTGCTCATCGTCTGCCCCCTTCTCGTGCAGGTTTTCTTGAGTGCTGGTCTGCTCTCCCTTGAGCAAGCTGCTCAGCAGGCAGAAAAAGCCGAGAGGCGCTCCAAAGAGATTCTGGTTCGCATAACTGAGTTTCAGAAGAGCAACTACGACATGGTTCAATCTACGGTTCTGTTTACTTCGTTTGCGCGCGAGCAATATCGGCAGACTGCTTTGGCTAAGCAGGTAGAGCTTGCCTGGCGCTTAAAAACTCTAGAAGCCGCTTTGAAAGAACAGCCAGAGCAAGCCGACAACATGAAGAAGCTGTCGCAAGCCACAAACGAGTATATGACTCGCTTTCGCCAAATTTTGATTATGCTAGGTGAAGGTAATACACGTTATGCGGCAGTATTGGCCAGAGATTTGCGAGACTGCATTCTGGTTGATAGAAATAATATCGCTCAGATCAATGAAAAAATTATTCGCCTTGAGCAAGAGCGCTTGTCTAATTCACCTGACTCTTCCATTAGATTGCGCGATGATCAAAGACGTTTGATATTCGTTGGTATCGCTCTCAACTTCTTAGCTGGTTTGATTGCGTCGTTCTTCTTCTTTAAAGATATTGCCTCGCGAATCGCCAAGATTTATGCAGACACGCGCTCATATGCTGCGCAAAAGCCGATGCAGCCTGTGCTTGAAGGCAATGATGAAATATCGCAACTCGATCGCAGTTTGCATGAAATGGCCAATCAGTTAACTAGTTCGCAAGAACGTGAAACGGCAATGCTCGCCAATGCTGGAGATGTAATTTTTACTCTTACCAGTGGTTTGACTATGAGTGCTGCCGGCGGCGCTAGCCAGCTTCTATGGGGTTCCAGTCCACAAGACTTGTTAGGTACCAGATTTATAGCTTTGATAGATAGCCAGGATGAGACGCGAGTGCGAGATTTGCTGCATGATTTAGAGCCCGACCAAAGAACGAGCTTTTTTGCAGTATTGAATGTGCGTGATCATTCGCGCGTTGAGTTTCAGATCAACGCCAGCCGTTCGCGGGACGGTCAGAGTATTTATTGTGTTGCCCGTGACGTCTCTGAAGCACGGCGCATTGAGCGGGCTAAGCAAGAGTTCGTCAATATGTTGAGCCATGACTTGCGCACGCCTCTTATGAGCCAATTGACCTTCTTGGAACTTTTGAGCACTGGCAACTATGGTGAGCTAAGTGAGAAGGGTGCTAAACGCGCGAGCTCGGTAGCTAACAATCTAAAAGTATGTGCTGGTCTGGTCGATGACTTCCTCGACATTGAGCAGATGGAAACTGGCAAATTTGAATTGAGAAAAGAAAGTTGCGAAGTGACCAAGCTCATTGTCTCTGCCCTTGATCTGGTGGCTGATCTTGCACAAGCACGTGGCATAGAAATAGTAGTTGAAAATATTCCTGCCATTTCGGTTATGGCTGATGAAAGGCGTGTGGTGCAGGTGATTCAGAATTTTGTTTCTAATGCCATAAAGTATGGTGCGAAAAATGAATCACTTATACAAATTGAATCTCGCTTGGTGCACGATCCTAAAAATCCGCAAATCGAGATTGCTGTGATGGATAATGGACCAGGTCTTCCACTAGAGCTAAAGGATCGCCTATTTGACCGTTATGCCTCTCATACTCAATTGTCGTCACCTTCTTCTAGAGCCTCTTTGATTAACAGTAATGGTCTTGGATTGGCCATTTGCAAAGAAATAATCCAAGCACATGGTGGAACCCTTGGTGGGGAGAATCGGTCCGAGGGTGGATGCAAGTTTTGGTTTCGCTTGCCGCTAGAAGTGCATGAAGTAAAATAGGCAGTAGAAGAAATAAGATCAGAGGAAATGAGCATTGGCGAGAATCTTATTAGCAGAAGACGATACCTTAGCGGCGCAACTGCTTAAAGATGTGCTGGAAGGCGAACGCCACACCGTTGACATGGTGCACGATGGCAACGACGCTTTGTCGATGCTGTCGGCATACAGTTTTGATATTCTTATTCTCGATATTACAATGCCCGGCTTAGACGGTCTCTCTGTTCTCAAAGAATTTCGCAGTAACGGTGGGCTCAATCCTGTACTAATTTTGTCTGGTCGCGGAAAGAGCGAGGACAAGTCGCTTGGTCTTGATCTGGGTGCCGATGACTATATGTCAAAACCATATGATGTGAGGGAGCTTTCTTCCCGCATTAGGGCTCTCTTAAGACGTGACCCTCAGCTGGCTTCTGAGATCATCCAGTGCGGCAATTTAAAGCTCGACAGTAAGGCTGGCAAATTGCATCGTGGTTTAGAAGAGATAAAGTTGCTACCAAAAGAGTATCTCTTACTTGAGTTTCTCATGCGGCACCAGAATCAACTGTTTTCGGCACAAGACTTGCTCAATAAAGTGTGGCCATCTGATTCTGATGCTACTGAAATTGGTGTGCGTACCACAGTGGCGCGCATCCGCAAGAAGCTTGGCGAAGAAGAAAGTACTTTGCTGCAATCTATTTATGGCCTAGGTTATCGCTTTGGTACGAAAGAATAGTAGCCTGCAGAAACCATAGTTATTGCTGCTCTTGGCCAGCCGTTTGTTTGACAGATGCTTCAACAAAGCGGCCTTCTTTGGCCTCCCATCGATAGCTCTTTAGAGCGTTCAATGAGGTTAGAGGCCGTTTCTCTTTGAGCTTGTCTAGGCCCACAGCGGTCGCCGATTCAAACGGTTCAGACACCATAATTTGACTGCGCAAATCGGTCTGCGCTAGCGGTGGTTGCATCATTACCGCTAAGAAAGCAGCTTTACCTAGCATCGGTGCACCACAAAAATCTTGAGGCAGATTTAAGAGCAAGATTTTCTCTTGCTTGGCGCCAGCTTCAGTGCTCAGAGTTGTAACCTGCTGCTCTAAAGTTTTCATCATTGCAGCCGCTTCTTCAAAGGGCCTAAGGTTATTGAGTGTGACTATGCTCCACACAACCACTAGAAAAATTGCAGCAATGATATTAAGTAAGCTCATGGGCTTGCTTTTGCTATCGATCATAAAGCCCATTGAAAGAATGGCGCATAGTGCCGTTGACGATAGAAAGAAAAGCCTGAAGCCAACCAAGTTTGGATAGATATGCCAAATTTGAAAAGTGAGAAGAACGTTGACTATGCCCCAGAATGCGAAAAATGCCAGCACCTTGGCTAAAGCTTTATTGCGCAGGGCCGTTGTAACGAGGTTGAGCAAAGCTAGGCCGTAACTGAACAACATGGCCTGGCTAAATGGTTGTGATAGAGGATAGTGCTCATTTATGGGAATGAGAATTTTCATCATCGTGCTCAGGTCTGCAAAATTGAGCAACTGTCTGAGCATAGTTTTGAAGTGTATTTTGCCGTAGCCGCCAACCTGACCATGCAAAACCAGTGTTCTTAGAACTGCAAACAGTGCCAGTGTTGCTATGAATGGCGCTACTTGCTTGAAAGCAGCAATGATCCTGCGCTTCCAGCTGAGAGGCTCTGCAGTTTCTTCTGAAACAGGGCCCACAATTGAAAGCAATTCGGCTATTACTAGCACCGCCGGCAGTGTGATGGCTGTCTCTTTTGACCCAAGGGCTAGCCAGAAAGTGATTAGTGATCCAATCAATAGACCTTTAGAAGAAGTCTTTTCGCCACTAGCGTTCTCATTGCGGAATAGTGCATATAAGTAGAAAGATGCTAGATAAAAGGCCGTGGGCAGAGAATCTACCCGGCCCACTATGGTGGCCACTGAATCCGGGTGACCCGGGTATACAAGCATTAGCGCCCCGGCAATTGCACCGGCTGTTAGAGCGGCTTTAGCAGAAACTGCACGTTTAAGTAGTTCATTAGTAACTGCGCCAGTGAGAAAGCTTACTATTACGTAGAAAAATAGATTAGATAGATGCCAACCCATTACTTTTGTTTGCCAGAGCGCGTAGTCGATGACAAAAGTGGCGCAGGTCGTTGGTCTATAGGCGATGATGCCGTCTTCTTCGCCACTAGTCCATGAGCCGAAAAGCTTACTCAAAAGAGCTTCGGGATGCCCGTTAAAAGTTTGATAGGGATAGACCAAATGGCTGAATTCATCAAGAGTAAAGCCCGCATGACAGATACGACCGTACAACACTGTCACTAAAAGTGCTAATGCCAGCAGGTAGGCAGCGTTTCTTAGCACAGTCTGTTTAGCTGTGTTCATTGCTTACTTCCATAAACGGCTTTGGCAATATCTTTACTGAATGGTCCAGACATTCCTTCTACAGTTGTATTAGTTAACTCGACAACGCTGAGGCGAGCTGTTGGATCGACAAACCAGTGGTGGCCGTAAGCTCCGCCCCATTGAAGTGTGCCGGCATTGTGAGGGCCGCGCTCGGGCTTGGCATTTAACAGAACAGCAGAGCCGTAGGTGAATCCCCAATCACCGCCTGGTGAAATACTGAGCTTGCCAATTTGGCTGGTTTTCATCTGATTGAAAGAGTCGGCACTAAGCAGTTTTTTGTCTGCTGTGCGAATTGCCTCAAGTAGTTTTAAATAGTCTTCTGCGGTGCCCGATAGGCCAGCGCCACCAGATGGATAAGACTTTTCATTGAATAGGCGGTCTGGGACAAAGCTAAAACAACCGCCGTCAAATGCCACTAACTGTAGTGCTTGCATTGGCAATGGTGCCAAGCCAGTTTTGTCTTTCGCTGGATTATCATAGTAAGGCGTGGTCAGTCTTTTTCTTTTGGCGCTGGGCAAACTAAAATCAGTGTCGTTCATAGCAAGTGGCGCAGTGACCTTGCTACGTACAATTTCAGATAATGAACTGTTGGCTGCTTTTTCAAGCACTGCACCGAGTACATCAATCGATAGTGAATAACACCATTTACTGCCAGGCGGAGAAAGTAAGGGAACCGAGGCTAGTCTTTTCATATTTTCGGCCATGGCTAGGCCCGGTTGATCGAGGCCGTCAGATACACGAGCTTGGTGGTAAGGGCCATCTTTTTTTTCGGAAAAGCCATAACCGAGGCCAGATGTATGACTGAGCAGCTGTGAAATTTGAATAGTTGGGCTTGAGCCGTCGGCTAATTTGGGCCTAAAGTCAGGCAAAAATTTTGTCACCGGGTCGTTTAGTGTAAGTTTTCCTTCTTCAATTAGTTTGAGGGCTGCTGCCGAGACTACGGTTTTGGACATCGAAGCTAGACGAAATATAGAGTCTTGCATCATTGGCTTTTTGTTTTCACGATTAGCCAAGCCCGCTGCGCGTTTATAGACCACCCTGCCGTCTTGAGCGACCATAACTACTGTGCCGACTATGCGTTTTTGCTCTATGGCTTCGTCGATTACTTTATTGAGTCTATTAGCCAGCTGTTCGTCTAGGTAAAACGGTTGTAGCTGCTGAGATGATGATACTGTTGTAGCTTCAGCAGCTTTTGTGATTGGCGTTGGAGAAGGAGCTGAAGTATCTGCTGCTCGCGTCTGCAAAATTGAAAGTTGAGCCAAAACTGCGATTGGCACTAAAGCCAGAATCGGCGCTCGTTGGTATGACTTTTTGGTCACTTCGATATCCATAATTTTTTCAAGGTCCCGGGCGATTTTATCACTTAATGGCTGATGAGGCTTAATTTCAGGCTCATGGGGCATAACCTGCATAGCAATATTGAGGTATCCCTGAAGTTTCTTCCCAGAGAGTAGAAGTCATTAATGTCTGATGGCAACCGCTACGACCCAAATAAAGACCTTCTGCGGAAGCCTAAATTCGAGATCAAAGAAGGTCCAGGGTCGCAACTCAGTGCTTCTGCGGATGCACCGGCTGATAATTCGAAGCTTGATGGTAGTTCCGTGCCCAATTCTGCTGATGCGGCGGATTCTGGGTCGGCCGTCAACTCTTTGCCGGACAAGCTCTTCGCTCCGGCGATGCCGGTTGCGCCGAACTATTCAAGGCTGCCCTATCCCCTTGTGCTTATGCTAGTGGCCTGTGGCATCGCCGCAACGTCTTGGTGGATTGAGCCCATGCGTGGCCTCACCGTCATTCGAATTCTCGATATGAAAGGTGCTCGAGCACCAGATTTCCTTGATGCCCACATCAATTATGCAGACGTTCTTTACCACTACGGTGCCCACAATGCTGCTATTGATAGTCTCAAATCGGCATTAGCTTTAGTTGCTGCTAGTCCTAAGGTAGACAAAGTGCAGCAGGCAAGTTTGCTGTTGCGCATGGCTATGAGTCAATATGACGTCAAGGCTAAAGACGAGGCTCGGCAATCTACTGCTCAGGCTCTGGCAATGCTTAACAAACAAACGATTCCTTCTGTGCCGATATCTGTTTGCTGGCAGCTCAATGCCTTGGCCAATACCATCGACCGGGAAGAAAATGACACTAATAGCAGCAGAACAACAATAGTTCGATTGTGGCAAAAGGCAATTGACTATTGTAGAGATCCAAATCCTGTGCTGATATCAAATTTTTATTCAGGATTGGCCTATGCGCAAATGCACCAGGGTGATTACGCGGCTGCCGCTGCTAACTTTATGGAGTTTGCTCGCTGTTCTGAAATTCGCGGAGATCGACTGTGGCGTGCTGAGCGATATCGGCAGGCTGCATATTGTTATAATTCTATTGGCGAATATACTAAAGGTCAGGCTGCTGCTACCAAGGCTTTAGACATGTGTTTGCGACTGGGGCCAACGGCTAGTCGTGAATTAGCCTACAGCCAGTATCACCTTGGTCAAGCTGAAAGCTACCTTGGGCTGCAACAGTCTGCAATTAAGCATCTCAATAGTTCGCTATTGGAGCTAAAAAAATACTATCCAGAGGAAAGTTGCTATACCTATGCTCTTTGGTATCTGGCCAATTGCTATCGTGATCTTGGTGATAGGGTGCAGGCTGAGAAATTCTACAGCAAATGTATCAAAGAACTTTACTCCACAGGCTCTGGGCCAAACATCGCTGATCTGCGAAAAGATCAGGAGAAAATGAGATGACGGCAGGGGTATTTCGATGACACGAGGAGTGCCGCTATATGGCTGAGCTTCGCGTTGAAGCAAAATATAAGACAACGGCTGGTCGCACCGCTTTTAGTGTCATGTGTGCTCTCTTTCCGGTTTGGGCCTTGGTCGCCCCTGCGATTTTAGGTTATGTAATTGGCAGTACGTTTATGCACCCTGAAGGTAAGGTGTTTGCTGAAACGGTGGTCACTTGCCTCTCCCTAATTGCCATCATTCTAATTGGTCTTTTGGGTACGGCAATCAGCGAAGACAATCGCTTATTAGCAAGTAAGAGCGGTCTTGCGTTTCCGCTTTACCTCCTGCCGCAACTGAAGTTTCGCCGCAATCGCAACTGGTCTGATCTCAATAGTGCAGCCCTCCTTGATGACGGCGCTAAGAAGAACTTGACCCTCAATTTTACTTCTGGTGGCTTTTTAGTTTTCGATATTGCTAAGTTTGAGCCCAAACAGGTGGAAGAGTTTCTTTTAGCAGTTGAGCTTTGGGGTAACAACTGCAAGCGAGACGTTGCTTTGATTGACTATCAGCAAGGGCTGCAAGCAATCGGCAAAGACGATTCGGCTACGCCAGGCTACACTCAAATGTGGGAAGAAGAGCTAAGTCGACGCTTTAGTGCCACTACTTTCATTCCACTAGAGCCTGATCATCTCTTACAAGATGGTCGATTAAAAGTATTGCGGCAGTTGGCGTTTGGTGGTTTGTCTGCCATTTACTTGGCTCAGAATAAAGGCTCTGAACTTGTCGTCCTGAAAGAAGCTGTAATTCCAGGCAACAGCGATGTACAGGCACAGGCTCAAGCCGAAAGGCATCTGGCCCGTGAGTCGCAGTTATTGAGTCAGCTTGACCATCCAAACATCGCTAAAGTCTATGATTACTTCATTGAGGACGGTCGTCACTACATTCAGATGGAGTACATTAGTGGTGCAGACTTGCGGCAGTACGTGAAGCAGAATGGCAGCCCCGGCAGCCAGCAGGTGGTTGAATGGGGAATTGTTATCGCCAATATTCTCGAGTATTTGCATAGTCAGAGCCCGCCGATTATCCATAAGGACCTCACTCCAGATAATCTTGTACTCTGTCATGATGGCCGTTTGGTACTTATCGACTTTGGTGCCTCCAATCAGTTTATTAGCAAAGCAACCAATACGATTGTCGGTAAACAGTCTTATATACCGCCCGAGCAGCTACGCGGTAAAACCGTCTTGCAAAGCGATATCTATGCTGTCGGTGGAACTTTGTATTATCTACTTGCTGGCAAAGATCCTAAAGCGCTATCGGTGTCTCATCCTGCAAAAGTCGTGCCTGGAGTAATTGCAGAATTAGATCAGCTAGTGGCGCACGCTACTGCATTTGAGCCAGAGCAACGCTACCAAACAGCTGCTGACTTAAAACAGGCTTTAGAGCAGTGCTTGCCTATGCTCAAGATGGCAGGTGCTCCATGAGTGCTAGCAGCAGAGATATATTTGTCGATAAGTCAAGCTCAATTAGTCATACTAACTCTGGCAACGGACCTGTGCTTGAACCCTTGTTGGCCCTGCCTCGATTTTTCTCCACAGGCTTTTTGCTACTTTGTTTCTCTTTATTCTTGAAAGTTTTTTTCACAGGCGGCGATATGCAGTCTGTTGTAACAACGCTTTTACCGCTGCAACTCTTTTGGGCTTTTGGTGTCAATAGATTGAGCCAAATAACAGCAGACAAGTTTGAGACCAGTCGGCCTTTGAGCGAGAGCATGATTGTTTTACTTACAGCAGTTTCATTGTTTTGTGTGCCCAGGCTCGATGACTACCCCTTGTCTCTCTATCGCATAGATCCATTCTTCTGGCTGTGGATGGCAGTTCAGCTCGGTGTGCCGTTTTTGCTTTTCTTGCGCCTTAAGCAAGAGATATTGAAGATGCACAATAAGAAAGCTAATGCTTTCTCTTACTTGCAACCAGCGGTAATGGCACTGTTTGCCAATATCTATTTGTCAGTTTTGTTTTTCTTGCCGGCACCGGCAATGTTCACTATGATTTTTTTACCAGGTTGGACTATGTGCCAACTGGGTGTTTTGGTTGTCTATAATTTCCTGTTGCGAGATGCTTTTGCAGCTGACTTGAAAATGGTTAAGGCGATTAAAAGCAAAATCAAGCAGGCTCGGCTTCTCTCTCAAGACTATCCTGTAATCATGGACTATAAAGCCTTTGGCGGATTGCGTCGTTGGCTCTCTGAGCGCTTCTCGAGTTCTGCCAATACAGATTCTGCTAGCAAAAGTAAGAACTCACAGATAATGGTCGCTACCATGATAGCTCCAATTCTTCTGCTCGCAACTTTCATCGCTGTGTTCAATTATTTTGGCCATTCCTATACCAATGTTATTGCTAATGCTGGTGGAATTGCCACTACTTCTTCACGTGTTGCTGCTGGTTCTAATGCTGCCTACAATTCTATTTTTATTCAAGGTTTAGTGGCCTCAGTACTTTTCTCGTTTGCTGCTGGTTTTATTGCTTATGTGACTAAACCCACTCATTTCTTGATTGGTCGCAAAGGCATTAAATTTCTCTACAAACGCGGATGGTCCGCGGCTGATGAATTACCTTGGACGGCAGTGAAGTTGATTAGTTATGAAAATCCGTCAGATAGTCGCCTATTTGCCAGCAAGAAGATTGTTTTTCAAGCTGATGCGGTCACCAAAAAAATTGATCTCTCGTCTATCGACAGTGTTGATGACAAAGAGGCAATCATTCGAGGCATTGAAAAATGGGCACCGAATATTGCCCGTGATGCCGAAGTCGAGCAGCTCTTGCTGCCTGCTTCTAATCATAGTTACACAGAGTTGTGGTTGCAGGCACTTTCGGCCCCGCCGAAACGCGAGCGCTTAAAACCGCTCATCGAAAAGAGCTTGTTGCAGAACGGTCGCTACCAGGTAGAAGGGGCTATCGGTGTTGGCGGACAGGGTTCTGCCTATACAGCTCTTGATCGCCTAAGTGGTGCAACTGTTGTTCTCAAAGAATTTATCCTTCCCGTTTTCGTTAACGTTAAGGTGCGCAAAAGTGCTCTTGAGCAGTTTGAAAATGAAGCCAAAATATTGCGCCAGTTAAACAATGAGCAGATCGTAAAGCTGCTCGATTTCTTTGTGGAAGACCACCGGGCCTATCTAGTTCTTGAGCACATAGACGGAACCTCCTTGCGCACATTGGTCGAGAAAAAAGGGGCGTGCAACGAAGCTTATGTGCGCTCATTAGCTTTGCAGATGTGTCATATTCTGGAGTATCTGCACGGCCTTTCTCCGCCGGTGGTGCACCGTGACTTTACCCCTGATAATTTGATTTTGCGTAACGATGGCAAACTTAAATTGATAGATTTCAACGTAGCTCAACAGGTAGAGGAGACAACAACTGGAACAGTTGTAGGTAAACATGCATATTTGCCGCCAGAACAGTTTCGTGGTGAAACTGTCAGTCAGAGCGATCTCTACGCCCTTGGTGCCACTCTTCATTTCCTCTTAACTGGAGTTGACCCTGAGCCAATTTCTGTTTCCAAACCGAAAGCTATAGTGCCCAGTGTCAGCCAAGAGTTTAGTGACATTGTCGCTAAGGCCACCTGTCTATCAGAGGAAGATCGCTATCAGTCTGCCAAAGAAATTGAACTTTCAATCTTGTGCTTAAGTGCCGTGCCCAAGGCCTTAGATTAGAGGCAGTTCAAGATTTTGGCCCTTGGCAATGCGGAGCAAATGAGATGGGCTGATTGCTTCAATTGGTTAATCTCCCTTAATTGATTTACTCTCTGCTTATATTCAACAAATATCTTCTTGAGGCCATGGCTGGCACATCGCGAGGTGGGCTGAAGCGTTGTCATGTGGCCGTTTCTGTGCAATTCGTCAAGGCTCAAATACAGACAGAATCCTAAACATCAGGAGCTTCTTCACATTTTGTTGCTATCATTTACATAACTGAGGGACGCCAACTGGTGGGGGATACAGAGCTTTTATGCTCTCGAATCTGCGCCAACGAGCGTGCCGAATAGGCCAGTTGATCGTGGTCGCTAACAAGGAGCTCATTATGGTGATGGCGGAAATTAAGAACAAAAATCAGGCTTACCTCGACATGGATGACAAATACGTCAATCCGGTACTGTCGCGCTCAGCCCGCATCGTGGCAGAGAGAGCCAGTGGTTCATACATCTATGATATGAACGGCGATGCTTACCTCGACATGGGTACTGGCATTGCTGTTAACAGCGTTGGCCATTGCCATCCTAAGGTTGTTGCTGCTGCTAAGGCTCAGCTAGACCAATTGATGCATACCTCGGTTACAACTCACCACCAACGCTATATTGAATTAGCGAAGAAGTTGGTAGAGATTGCTCCATCTAAAAAACTTGATTCTGTTTTCTTGACGAATTCAGGTGCTGAAGCCGTAGAAGGCGCTATCAAAATGGCCCGCTATGTCACCGGTCGTCCTGTTGTTATTAACTTCCGCGGTTCTTTCCATGGTCGTACAATTTTCACAACAGCTCTCACCACTTCTAAGCTTTATTACCGTGAAAAGTATGAGCCGCTACCAGGCTCGATCTTCACTGTGCCATTCCCTTATCAGTACCGCTCGCACTTCAAAGACGATGCTGACAGATGCGTCGAAGAAACCTTCAAAGAAATTGAAGTGCTCTTCCACCAATTCGTGCACCCTGATCAAGTGGCTTGCTTTATCGTCGAGCCAATTCAAGGTGAAGGCGGTTACGTTGTGCCACCAAATGGCTTCTTGCCTCGTTTGCGCAAACTTGCCGACAAGCACGGCATCATGCTCATCATTGACGAAGTGCAATCTGGTTTTGCTAGAACTGGCAAAATGTTTGCTATCGAGCATGAAGGCGTTGAGCCAGACATTATGTTGATGGCGAAAGCACTTGCTGGCGGCTTGCCGTTGGCTGGTTTCATCTCTAAGAGCGAACATTCACACAAATGGCCAGCAGGTCGCCACGGTTCTACTTTTGGTGGCAATCCAGTCTCCTGTGCCGCTGCCTTAGCCACTATTCAAGTAATTGAAGAAGAGAAGCTTTGTGCTCGCGCTGCTGAGCTTGGCGAAAGAATAATGAAGCGCCTACGTGATTTTGCTAAGGGCAAAGACTATATCGGCGAAATTCGTGGTCGCGGATTGATGATTGGTATCGAGTTCAATGACAAGAATGGCGAACCATCTAAAGAACACGCTGACAAAGTTGCCGAACGCTGTTTAGAGAACAAAATGATTGTGCTCACTTGTGGTGTTGCCGGGCAAGTAATTCGCTTGATTCCACCACTAACTATGTCTGACGCTGAATGCGATAAGGCTATGGAAATACTTGAAAAATGCATGAAGTTTTAGAACTTCAATAATTTAGGAGAAACAATCTAAATGAGTACCTCAACAATGCCTGAAGCATCTGCAAAAAAAGCTGAAAAGCCACACACATACGGCAACTACATCAATGGCCGTCAAGTGAAGTCAGAAACAGGCGAAACTTTTGCTTCTTACAATCCAGCCAAAACTGACGAAGTGATTGGTCACTTCGCAGCCTCTACACCTAAAGACGTGAAAGATGCTGTGGACGCTGCTGCTAAGGCTTTTCCAGCCTGGAAGCGCACACCAGCTCCTCACCGCGCTGAAATCTTGCTCAAAGCAGCACACCTTCTAGAGAGCCGCAAAGAAGAGTTGGCTCAGACCATGACCCGCGAAATGGGTAAAGTCATCAAAGAAGCTCGTGGCGACGTCCAAGAAGCTATCGACATGGCTAAGTACATGGCTGGTGAAGGTCGCAGATTGGTTGGCCAAACTGTGCCATCTGAACTGCCACACAAATTCGCCATGTCTGTTAGACAACCAATCGGTGTTGTCGGCCTGATCACTCCATGGAACTTCCCTGTTGCTATTCCAAGCTGGAAGACTCTTCCTGCCTTGGTTGCCGGTAACACTGTTGTAATCAAACCAGCTAGTGACACACCACTATGCGCTTTGATGTTTGTTGAAATCCTCAATGAAGCAGGCTTGCCACCAGGTGTTCTTAACTTGGTTACTGGCTCTGGTTCGAAAGTGGGCAATGCACTAGTCGAAGATCCTAGAGTGCATGCCATTTCACTAACAGGCTCAACCGAAGTTGGCAAAAAAGTTGCTGGTCGTTGCGGCGAGTTGATGAAGAAAATCTCCTGTGAACTAGGTGGCAAAAATGCCATCTGTGTTATGGAAGATGCCGACATTGACCTGGCATTAGAAGGTGCTCTCTGGGGCGCATTCGGTACTGCTGGTCAACGTTGTACTGCTGCCAGCCGCGTTATTGTTCACAAAGCTCGCTACGAAGAGTTCTGCACCAAGTTCAAAAAAGCTACTGAAGGATTGAAATTGGGATATGGTCTTGATGAATCTGTTCAAGTCGGACCAGTCGTTAACCAAGGCCAATTAGACACAGTAAAAATGTATGTTGAAATTGGTAAGAAAGAAGGCGCCAAACTGCTATGTGGTGGCAACGCCCTGACCGAAGGCGTATTCGCTAAGGGCTTCTTCCATGAGCCAACCGTGTTCTGCGATGTAAAAGCCAGCATGCGTATTGCTCAAGAAGAAATCTTTGGACCAGTGACCTGCATAATTCCAGTCGAGAACTTTGAAGAAGCTCTCGAAGTAGCCAACGGAACTGACTTTGGTCTTTCACTCTCTATGTACACCAAAGACGTTAACCGCGCTTTTATGGCCATGGAAGATTTGGAATCAGGCATCGTTTACATCAACGCTCCAACCATCGGTGCTGAAATTCAGTTGCCTTTCGGTGGCGTTAAACAAACAGGTAACGGCCACAGAGAAGCTGGCACTGCCTGCATCGACTTCTTCACCGAATGGAAGTCTATATATGTAGATTATTCCGGTCGCTTGCAGAAAGCTCAAATCGATACTGATGAACTCGTTGCTAAAGCTGAATAATAGAAATTCAATTGGAGATAAGAAATGGATTTTGATTTCACACCCGAACAAATTGCAATGCGCAAACACATGCGTGAGTTTGCTGAGCGCGAGATTGCTCCTAAAGCTCAAGCCAACGATCGCGCTTGCAAATTCGATTGGGATATTGCTAAGAAGATCTTCGCTGAAGGCTTCCTTGGTTGCCCAGTTCCTGAAAAATACGGCGGCCTCGGCATGGACTATGTTGCCTATGGCTTGATGACTGAAGAAGTTAACCGCGTATGTTCATCCACAAGAACTTTGTTCTCAGTGCAAACATCATTGGTTGCATTGACAATTTTCAAATGGGGCACAGAAGAGCAGAAGAAATTCTACTTGCCTAAGCTTTGTTTTGGAGACTTCTTAGGTTGTTATGGTTTGACTGAGCCAGAAGCTGGATCAGACGCTGCTAATCAACAAACACGCGCTATCAAAGATGGCAATGACTACATTCTTTCCGGTTCCAAAACCTGGATTTCATGCGGCACCATTGCTACTCATGCTTTGATTTTCGCTACTGTTGATCCAGCGCTAGGCCACAAAGGCATCACTTGCTTTGTCGTTGATACCAAATCAAAAGGCTTCACCGCTCAAGCAATGCACGGTAAGCTCGGTTTGAGAGCATCTGACACAGCCAGCCTCTTCCTCGATGAAGTAAGAGTACCTGCTGAAAATATGCTTGGTAAAGTTGGCGAAGGCTTCAAAATCGCTATGTCAGCATTAGACAACGGCCGCTTCTCAGTGGCTGCTGGTGCCGTCGGCTTGGTTCAAGGCTGTATTGACGCTTCTGTCAAATACGCTATGGAACGCAGAACTTTCGGCAAGGCAATTGGCGAGCACCAACAAGTGCAAGCTATGATTGCCGACATGGTTGCTGACTGCGAAGCTGGCCGCTTGCTCTACTTGCGTGCTGCTCACTTGAAGAACAAAGGCGTGCGTAACAGCCGCGAAACTTCAATTGCTAAGCTCTTCTGTGGCGAAGCTGCTAACAAGCATGCTCACAACGCTGTGCAAATCTTCGGTGGCTACGGATTCTCTGATGAGTATCCTGTTGAGCGTTACTTCCGTGATGCCAAAGTATTGAACATCTACGAAGGTACTCGCGAAATTCAACGCATAATCATCGGCCAAGATGCTCTCGGTATTCGTCTTGCTAACGGCAAGCCTGCTGAGAATAAAACAGCTATGGCTGCTGTCTAATAGTTGCTGAACTAATAGAACTGAAGAGGAGGGGCTTAGGCTCCTCCTCTTCGCCAAGATTTTGCTGTTAAAATTTTCATTCTAGTTTTCATTCTAGTTTTTAATCAAATTTTACTGGTCTGTCTTTACCAATCAGGAAACTTCTATATGTCGCTTCTGGCTTCCAACCTCTTTAGTCGCAAAAAAAATGGTTTCCATGGAAACTATCTTAAAAAGGCTTTTTGCATATTGCCCGTTGCCCTGCTCACTGTGATGTCGGCAAGTGCTCAGGGGCCAGCTGAGCACCAGTCGGCCGGAAGCGCAGTTGTGGGTCAAGGCCACACCAAGGCTTTAGTTGGTTCTCTCACTAGCTTTGATACCGATGGCGATAATGCTCTTAATATCGGTGACTATGCGCGAGCACAAGAAGTATTTGCTAGCCGAATAAAGAGTTTAAGCAGCGACCAAAAAGGCACTTTTACCGAAGTAGGCTTGCGCGCGGGACTTTTCGAAGCACTGCTGTGGCAAGGCAATACATCGGCAGCAGCCGCTGAACTTAAGCGCATACACAAAGTCTTAGATCCGCTATCAACGAATCTTGGCGAAAACAACGTCGAGCAAGTGAATATGCTCAACGCTCGTGTGCTTGATGCTCAATCATGGCTTGAAGAGGGGCAAGGGCAGCGCGATCAGGCTATGCAAACACTCAACAGAGCAATTAGCTTGCTCAAAGTTGCCGGTGTCGATGAGCATGAAACTTGGCGCCTAGTTACTTGTATGGGACACTTAGCTAGTCTTCAGGCTGGAATGGGTGCTTACAATCAAGCGGCGCAATTGCTGCAAGAGGCCCTCACTTATGCAAAGAATTCACCGAGTATTGCACCGCTAAACATTGCCGATATCGAAGAACAACTAGGTTCGATGTTGTTCAAGCAAGGCCGGGCCGATGAAGCCAATAAACATTTTGCCATAGCGTTGGCCATGGACAATGCCACAGGGGCTGTGCAGCGCAAGTATTCTCCTAAGCCTTATTGGCTTTGTCCAACCTATACCTATACAGAAGGTTCACCTTGGTCTACGCGCAGCTTCCAAGATGGTCTGCAACGCAAGCGTATTACTCTTGATGCCGTGGCCGTTGAGGCCGTAGCTATTCGCGACAACTCGGCTCAGAGTAAAGGGAAAGTCGTAAAGGTCGCGCTAACAGTGCTTAATCGTACCCAAGCGCCCTTAGATTTTATGGGGCGCAAACCAGAACTTATCGCTATGACACCAAAGGCGGTGGTAGCGACAATGATTGAGCCACTTAAATTAGCCGATAACGTAGAAAAGAAAGCTCAAAGTAAGGCCAAGTGGGTGCGCTTCTGGGGCCAGGATGCCACACAAACCCTGACTAGCACATACATCAATCAACCATCTTACGGCTATGGTTATGGCGGCTTCTATCCACCGGTAATGAGTTATGGTGGCACTATACCGACTGTTATGCGCAACGGTAATATGACCACGATGATGACTCAAGTGCCTGACTATGCTGCTCAGCAGCGAGCTATGGAAAAGGCTCGGGCCATTGAAGATGACGGTAAAGCGTACGCTGACCAAATTCGCTCGCAGAGTCTGGGGCCATGCGATATTGCTGGTGGTGCCAGCATCACTGGTGCAGTTTTCTTCCAGCTTGATGATGCCAGCAAGGCTGGTTCCTGCATTGTGCGAATTCCTATAGGTGACGCCACTTTTGAATTCACCTTCGACAAGCTCGTGGGCAACTAAGTTTTTAATTGTTTGCATTGAGGTGTTGACCCATGAAAGCCGCTAAAGAAGTCAAGTCTGCTAAGGCCGTTCAATCTATTACACCTGTTAAACCGATTAGCCTAGACAAATTTCCTGGAATGATTTGCCGCGGCTATTCTTTTGATGCACCGCTAGACTATGGCAACTCTGCCGGAGCGAAAATATCTATTTTTGCCCGAGAAGTAGTTTCTTTAGAAAACGCAGAAAAACCGGGTTTGCCTTGGCTTTTCTTCCTGCAAGGCGGCCCTGGCTTTCAATCTCCCCGTCCGGAAAATTTGTCAGGATGGATGAAGCGAGCGGCACGAGATTTTCGTATTTTGTTAATTGACCAGCGTGGCACTGGTTTGAGTACGGCAGTAACGGAAAAACTGGTCTTGGACTACCCTACTGCTCAAGGGCAGTTTGATTACCTAAAACATTTTCGCGCCGACAACATTGTTCGCGATTGCGAATTGATTCGCAAGTCGCTATGTCAGAATGAAAAAGTGACATTGCTTGGCCAAAGCTTTGGCGGCTTTTGCAGTACTACCTATCTATCGATCGCCCCCGAGGGCCTCAATGGAGCCATTTTGACTGGCGGTCTGCCGCCACTAGTAGATGACGGTGACGAAGTATATCGCCTCACCTACCGAGAGCTAATTAAGAAGAACAAGCTTTTCTACGAACGCTATCCAGCAGACATAGTAAAAGTGGCGCAAATAGTTGATCACTTGCAGAATAATTCTGTATTTCTCCCTACCGGTGAGCCTCTAACAGTTGAGCGCTTTTTGCAGCTTGGTCTCAACTTTGGCTTTAATTCTAGTGGTGGCAGTATGAATACTGTTCACTACATGCTTGAAGGTGCCTTCAGTACTGCCGCTGATTCTAAGATGCCTGAGCTGACATACACTTTTTTGCGTGATGTCGAGAGTCAGCTACATTTCAATACCAACCCTATTTATGCCTTACTGCATGAAGCCATATACTGTCAGGGACGTGCATCTAACTGGTCTGCCGCCCGACTCGTCAGCGAGTTTAATGAGTTCAGAAAAGACTCGTCCCCAATTTTCTTCAGTGGAGAGATGGTCTATCCCTGGATGTTTGAAGAGTACACGTGTCTCAAGCCATTTAAAGAAGTTGCTGAGCTTCTCGCCTCTTGTACAGATTGGCCGCCCTTGTATGACCTTGAGCGCTTGATGCACAACGATGTACCTTGCGTCGGTACGATTTATTGCAATGACATGTATGTAGCTCGCCAGTTAGCTGAGCAAACAGCCGAAGCAATTGCTGGAATGAAAGTCTGGATCACCAACGAATATGAACATGACGCCCTCCGTCAAGACGGCGAGCTTGTGCTCGATCGACTTCTGTCGATGCTGAGTGATTGCTGACACTGCTTTAGCGCTGAATCTCAGGAAGCTTTATTCCAGCGCTCTTCTATCAATCTGGCTGGTAGATAGATAACCGCTGCAGTGGCCCAAGCGTTAAGGCAGCCAATACCAATGTGCCAGTGCTCTAATGCCGGTATCAGGCCAGCTGTAGCGACGCCGACAGAGCAGCCGATAGCGAAGGCAAGCATGGCCGGAATTCTAAGGGCAGGCAACTCGTGCATAGATAAGATTTGGTCGAAAATTCTACTGCGCTTGTGGCTCACTAGTTTTGCAATCGACCATTCGCAGAGCAATATTGTCGTGCCTGTAGGTATGAGAATGCCATTTAGAGTAGAGATCACCTCGATACTTTTGGCCATGCCACTGAACGAAAGCCAGTAGGCAACAAGGGCACAGATAAAGGCGTAGCCGAAGACGATGTGTTTCTTCTTCACCTTGAACAAGTTATCGAAGGCTTCAACCACGGCATATAAATTGGAATCAGCAGCAGCAAAGTACTGGGCGCCAATTACAATGAGTGCCAATATTGCAACACCTCCGAACGAAAACTCATTCATAAAAGCTGTTGCCCGTGCAGTGTCTGTCACTTGGCTGATTTGAGCTACGAGCCAGCCGGTAATTGGAAAGATTATTTGGCCGATACATAGTGCCACTGTCAGTGGTATCGCTGTTCGCTTGATGCCTGGCTTGGCGTGGCGCCAGTAATCAGCTTCATTTCCCCAAACTGAAAAGCCAATGACAAATGAGGCAATGGCTCCTAAAGCCACTGTCCAGCTAACATCGGTATGTTGTAAGGGCACAATTGTTGTAGCAGTGCTGTAAGCCATGATGGCCCTAAAGAAGGTGAAAGCAACCCAGGCAATTAGACAAGGTGCGGCAAAGTATTTGGCAAAGTTGACCACGCCTGAGAAGCCCCAGAGGTTATTGAGGCACATCAAAAACGAGAAACAAGCGGCCATGATGCCGATAGAGAGCGGCACAGAGAATAGGCCACTGACGGCATCCGCCATGCACAGTGCGCCGAATGCATAGCAGGCAAGAAATATGGCAATCAAGTTGAAAGTTGTGAGGCGCGCGCCCCAGCGCCCGAAGACAGAGCGGTTTAGATGGGCGTAGGTGCGGCCTGTGACAGTGCCAAGTTGAGCTGAGGGCACACAGAATAGTAAAACGATCACTGCCGAAAAGACTGTGCATGTGAATACTTGAGTGAGACTAAAGCCGTTTTTATACCACTCTACGCCAATCAAGACTGTCGGAAACGAGGTCACCATGGTTATCCACAAGAGCCCCATGGCTAGTGGGTGGCGCCTATTCTGCAAAGAGACCACGTCAGCACCGCCATCTAATTCTGACTGCGAATGAAGCTGTTGCGAAACTTCCTGTGCAGTCGCCAGCTTCGTCTTTTCAGCAAGTGCAGTATTGGTTTCGCTTATCAATTCGCTAGGCTCGTCTGGAATAATTATTTTGATACCTAAGCAAAAGCCCCTCACAGGTGGCTACGGTCTACTTTAGCGCTAACCATAACTATAAGGGGCTTGCCAAGCGTAGCAAATGGTGCAATTACCATTTGCCGCTAGGATTATGATCCGAAGACAATATTGCGAAGATTATGTTCCGAAGATTCTGTCGCCAGCATCGCCGAGGCCAGGCACGATATAGCCGCGCTCGTTCAAATTGCTATCAACAGATGCTGTTGTAATGTGCACATTAGGGAATTGAGAATGGACGCGCTTGATGCCTTCAGGAGCAGCAACGAACGATACCAACTGAATTTCACCGACATTGAGCTTGGCAAACAATTCGATGGCTGCTGCTGCTGAGCCGCCAGTGGCAAGCATGGGGTCGAGCACTATAATTCTGCTATCTGGTGGCAGAGAATCAGGCAACTTGGCGTAGTAGGAAATTGCTTCAAGGGTGGTCTCGTCGCGCTTCAGGCCAACATGATAAATACGGGCGGCTGGCAACATTTTCTGTGCAGCTTCAGCCATTACTAGTCCAGCTCTGAGCACTGGAGCCAAAATCACATAGTCAGTGAGAGCTGAGCCCTTCGCTTGTCCGACTGGAGTTTCAACGCCAAGCTCTCTTACCGACATCTGTCTGGATGCTTCGTAGACAAGATACTGGCTGAGAGTGATTGAGTAGCGACGAAAATCTGGAGATTGTGTTTGGTAGTCGCGAAGCTTGGTGAGCAAATGCTGTACTACCGGATGGTCTACTACCTGTACTTTGTTGCCCAAAGCGATCATCAAATTTCCCTCCAGTGGCGATTGACGGCACGGTCAATCCTTATTTTCTTACTTAATTTTGCGGCATCAACTTATGGCCGAAGCCATGATTGAGCGGGCCTGTGCTCGGGCCCATTTGTCGCACTCTAGTATATCCTCCAGAGGCGGCGATTTTATTGGCTTATGTTCATCGAGTACTCTTTCCAGGGTTTCAGCGATTTGGAGAAACTTAATATCGCCTTTGAGGAACGAATCAACCGCGATTTCATTGGCGGCGTTGAGGACACAAGCCCGGGTATCATCGCCAGCGGCGGCCTCTTGCGCTAGGCCCAGGCAACGAAAGCGCACAGGGTCAGGCTTTTCAAAAGTTAGGTCTTTTAGCTCGCTAAGACTTAGTTTAGGAACTCGGCTCGAGGCAATGCGATCAGGGTAGAACAAGGCATAGTGAATCGGCAGACGCATGTCTGGAAGGCCCATCTGCCCTACTATTGAGCCGTCTACAAACTCAACGGCTGAGTGCAAAATCGATTGAGGGTGAATTACTACCTCAATTTTGCTAGCTGGCAGGTCGAAGAGCCAACGCGCCTCAATTATTTCTAAGCCTTTGTTCATTAAAGTAGCAGAGTCGATTGTTATCTTTGCGCCCATCGACCAATTGGGATGTTTTAGCGCATCAGATATGGTGGCATTCTTCATAGCTTCGAATGACCAAGTTCTGAACGGTCCACCGGAGCCAGTTAGCAATAATTTTTCAACTTCCTCGTTGACTCGACCTCTTAGAATCGAGGCCCAGAGCGATTGATAAATAGCCGAATGCTCGCTATCGACAGGCACAATTTGAGCATTGTGTTGTTTGGCAGAACTAATAACTAAATGTCCTGCTGCCACCATCGTTTCTTTGTTGGCTAGAGCAATAATTTTGCCTTTGGCAATGGCCGCGAGCGTGGGCTTCACACCTAAGAATCCAACTACTGCTGTAACCAATACAGTCGACTGCGAGTGTTCTGCAACCGCCACCAAGCCTTCCTCGCCAGACATACATTCGATGCCTTTCAATTGCTCAGCGCTGAGTATCTCTTTCAATTTCAAAACTGATTCGGGGCTAGGCAGCGAAATCAAGTCGGGGCGAAATTCTAAAATCTGCTCCTTGAAATCTTGCAGATTCTTATCTCCAGCAGCCAAGGCTGAAACTTTTAGCTGGTCTGGATGTGCGCGAACGATGTCTAGAGTCTGCTTGCCGATAGAGCCAGTCGACCCAATAATGCTGAGAAACTTCACTTTTTACTTCCGCTAACTACTTCGTTTATTTTAGAATCTTGGCGGCAGAGATGGCGGTAATTCGAATTTAGGGAAGCTACCCAACTTAATATGATCGCGAATTACTTTCAGCGACGCTTGCCTTGCCATTGACTGATCGTACACTCCAGCATAGAAGCCGTAGTAGTCGTTAGGGTAACGTCCCGAACTCCAATATGGCACACCTGGCATCAAGGGCGAATAGACATTAGGCCGTGGAACGTGATTAACCTCTCTCAGCTTGCCGCTTGAATCGCGGTAAGCGGCATCGAGCAATGAGATTGCCTCGTCTAGCTTTCTCAATGTAGTTGGATTATTGAGATCGGCTGTGCCTGTGCGCAAGAAGTCATTGATAACGGGTTTGACAGCGGCTGCTGTGAGGACATCGGCCAAGTAAAGTTTGTAATATGGATTGTCCGAGGTTTTGGCCGCGTCACGTAAAACCTGTTCTTGCTTAAGCAAGGCATCATCAGCAATTCCAGCAATGCGGCCAAAATACTTGATGGAGTTTACTCCGCCATCATTGACCGGGTTGAAATTGCGATCAAAGCTCTGCAAATTGGAGAAGGTGGCAGCAGCGTAGTTGCGATTAACGTCGATACGAATCGCTTCAACGGTTTTAGACTGCGTTGGCAGATCGATAGTCGTTAAGTTGGCAGGTAGATAGTGCTTCTTGCTGTGGTCTTGACCGCCTTCGAACCAAATGAAGAGACCTTTGGGGTCTTGCCAGTAATTGACCTTCACGCCTGGTGGAATGTCTGTCAGTTTTAGTTTGTCGAAGTCTTTGGGCCAGGTTTTGGCTGCGCCGATTAGTTTAGCGTCGAAGTCTTTATCATTAATAGAGAGAATTATTGCCCGGTTTTCGATTCTGACATCAAGCGGCGTGGCTGGTGCGTCTTTCACTTGTGCGACAACTGTGTCGCCTGGTCTGGCAGTTACGTCGCGACTGGGAACATGCAGCTGGTCGCTGGTTCCGGCAGTAGGCGGCGATAATTGGGCATCACCAGGATTGTTATTCTTTCCGAAAATAGCGCCAAAATCTAAGCCTGGCTTAGTTGCCGGCTTTTGTTCTTGGACATTTTCTGCTTGGTCGCCCATCAGGCACTGTTCTCCTAACCTGACTGTTCTCTAGAAAGTACTCTATTGCGCTTACGTAAGACCGTCAATGTTGGGAATACGAATAGGCCCAGGCACGAATTAGTTGAAGCCGTAATTCCGTTGGCTGAGCAGCAATTTGGGTATTGCCTTAATATGCTTGAATTGAGTTAATGAACTGGAGATTTATGCTTCCAAGAACAGTTCGCTTGGCCAAGGTTTCCAGGGCTTTGTCCAAATTTTTGTCTCTGAGTTTAGTGTTGCTGATTGTACTCACGACCACTCCGATTCTGCCGCTGCCAGCATTCGCTGTTGCAGGTGACCATCCGCCGCTAGAGTTCATCTTGTCAGAGGGTGAAAATCGTGGTGAGAAAAGAGAAAGCGCTAATGTAGTTGATGCCAAGCCACTTCCCGCAGGTAGGGCTGAGGCAATACTGAGCAGGTTAACTGCCTTGCCGGCATCATCAGAGCAAGCAGAGCAAAAGCTCGTTTTGCCTGAAGATTCACTTATTAAACCAGCTATTCCGGGCAATCAAATAACTGAAGTTTTTCCAGCTAAGAATGACAGCGTAGTAGGAAGCAATTTGCGCACTGCTCGCGCTGCTTATGATAGTACATCAAAGCCTTTACCATTGAGGGTATCGCGTATTAGCCATAGTGGCAATGTCGCCAAAATTGATCAGCTGGCCGTAACCTTTTCGCAGCCTTTGATTGCCCTTACCCAGGTAGGGGCAGCAGCGAATAAGTTTGTAACCATCACGCCGCAACCGAAAGGTGAGTGGAAATGGGCCGGTACTCAGACTCTACTCTTTGTGCCTTCGGGCGGACG
Source organism: Candidatus Obscuribacterales bacterium (assembly GCA_021732025.1). Taxonomy (GTDB): domain Bacteria; phylum Cyanobacteriota; class Vampirovibrionia; order Obscuribacterales; family Obscuribacteraceae. Next base: position 153,170 of record JAKFVU010000077.1, read on the forward strand.
TTTTCCTCTGGCGACTAAGTATGTCGTCAATGTTCCGTCTTCTGCTACTTCAATCGGAGGCAGCAAAGTCGAGAAAAGTATGAGCTGGACGATTACCACGCCAGCGGCCAAGATCGTGAACTTCTATCCTTCTGACCTTTTAGGGCTTAGTGGAGCGGACAAGCAATCAACCACGCCCGTATTTTTAGCTATTTTCAATCAGTCTATCGATGCTAAAGAGATATTGGCAAAGACGATTGTGCGCGCTGGTAAGCAAAGTTATTCGATACGCCGCCTTTCTCAGAGCCAGTTGCTCACTAAAGAGCCAAATTTTAAGACTCTAATACCAGCTGATGCAAATTGCTGGGTAGCATTCGAGGCAACTTCAGCCTTTGCTAAAGACGCGCTTGTTCAGGTGGTTTTCGATAAATCTTTGCCTTCGGCAGAAGGTCCACTTTTAAGTACTTCACTAGATACCCGCCTTGTCAAAATACACGGTAAGTTTTGCCTGAGCGCTAAACCAATTGCGCCAAGAGCCGGTGAGAATGGCTATCTTGAGCTGACATTCTCGAATAGTATTAGTCAGAAGAGTAACCTGAAATCGCTGGTTACTATTACTCCAGAAGTTAAACGCCTAACTAGATCAGTGATGGGAAACAGGCTGGTTTTGCAAGGGGATTTTAAAGCTAAGACCATTTACCAAGTTGCTATCAGCAAAATGCTTGTTGATGATTTCGGCCAAACTCTTGATCATGACTACGTTACCCGCGTGCAAACAGGTCTTCTTGAACGACAAATTGCGGTAGATCGAACGTTCAAGTCTTGCACTACAGGTGGTGCTCCACAGTTCTCGGCTTGGGCCCAAGGTGGCAGCCGTTTGAAGGTTGAGATTCGCAAGGTAGAGGCAAAAGACTTTGCCAACCTCAGACAAAAGCTTAGTAGGCCGGAAGTCGAGACTCTAGGGAAACTTGTACATACTGAGTTTTATCCCATCGGTGTGAACGGTAGGCAGGTCAATGTTGCCTTGAAGTCGTACCTGCCCAAGTGTGGTCATCTACTTGTTAGAGCTGATTTTGAGAAAGCGCCCAAGCAAGACCCTGTCTGGGCCAGATCATGGGTACAAGTTAGCGACATTGGCCTTGATGTTTTCAACAGCAAAGACCTCGAGATATTAGCCACAGGTTTGAAAGATGCAACACCGCTCCCCGGTGTTGAGCTTCAGTTGTTAGGCAAGCAGGCCAAAGTAATTACTAATGCCAATGGTCAGGCTGTTCTCAGTCGGCAGTCTAGCAAATCTGATTTTGATGTTTTGGTTGGAAGTAAAAATGGCGATACGTCTATTTTGACTCCAGAGGAATATGGCGGCTTTTGGCAATCAAATCAATCACAAGAATCTCTGCGCTGGTATACCGTTTCTGATAGAAATCTCTACAAACCCAGTGAAGAGGTCTCAGTTAAAGGCATACTGCGCAGACTATCTTATACTCCTGGTGGTGGCATAAATTTGACTGTGCCGCCAGTAAGCAAGATTAGCTACAGCCTAGTAGACAACCTTGGCACCGAGATTGCTGTTGGTAGCGGTGACCTTGATAAATTGGGCGGCTTTAGTTTTGGGATCAAGCTCCCGGCGAAAGTTCCGCTCGGACAGGCCGAGATTCGCATGAAAACAGGTGCGAGCTTTAAGAAAGTCGACACCGACATTCAGTCAGATGCTCAGACTAGTTTGTCGATTACCATTTCTGAATTTCGTCAACCAGAGTTTGAAATGAAAGTTAGTACTGCGCAAAGCGGTCCTTTTGTTTTGGGTGACACTGTCAACATCACTGCCACTGCTAAGTATCTAGTTGGCGGTGGCTTGGCTAACTCTGCTGTAAATTGGGTAGTGACACCGTCGAGAGCCAGCTACGCACCACCCGGGTGGCCCGGCTTTGGCTTCGATAATACCTTTGATATTTATCAATGGCTGGAAGAGCAGCGCCTCAATCAAGGCAATTTTAAGGACGGTCAAAAGACCCTCACTACTACTACTGATGCAGATGGCAGCAGTACTCTTGCCGTCAAATTTGTCTCGACGCCATATCCTGTGCCTATGAGTTATCAGTGCCAAGCAACTGTTTCTGATGTTAATCGACAAACTTGGACTGATACTACAAGCGTTATTGTGAATCCTTCTGACTTATGTGTCGGTATTAAGAAAGATAAGTCTTATTACCGAGAAGGTGACTTAGTCAATCTAGAGCTTGTTGCCTGTGACTTGAACGGCAAGTTAAAGGCAGGCACTGCAATAGATGTGGAACTCAAAGAGTTAGATGCCGAGCAAAAAGCAATTACTAGTAAAAGAACTTTGACAATCGCTAGTGAGCCAGCGAAGTTGCAGTTTCGCCTGGATAAATCTACCACTTCTTTTTCTTGTAGCGTCACAGCCAAAGACGCGAACAACAGAGTAGCAATGTCTGTAGACAACGGTGGAATAAGTGCTCCCGAGAAAGAGAAGGTTGTTGAAATAGCGCAACAGCAAACAATTCAATTGACTGCCGACAAGTCTGAATATCAACCAGGTGATGTTGCCGAATTGACTATAAGTAGCCCTTTTAAACCAGCCAAAGGTTTGCTGATAATCACCAGAAACAGAAACATCTCAAGCCAGCCAATCGTTATGGACTCAGCTAAAAAAACAGTCAAAATTGCGATCGTTGACGACTTCTATCCTGTGGTGCGGGCGCAAGTTTTCTTGGCAGGAAGTGCTGTCGAATTTGCTACTGCCACCATTGATTTGGCGGTGCCACCGAATGCACGTAAGTTGAACTTGACGGCAAAGTGTGAACAAGAATTTGTCACACCAGGGCATCAAGCAACCATAGATATTGAACTTAAAGATTTTGCGGGAAAGCCAGTTAGAGATGGCCAAGTGGCCCTTGCTGTTGTGGATGAATCGGTGCTGGCGCTGACTGGTTATAGATGGCCAGAGCCACTTGATTTTTTCTATCCAGCCGATTTACCTGGCGTTTCTGAAAGTCATTCCCGTGCCGCTGCGGTAATCCCTGCTTCATTGAGAAAGCCGGCTAACTCAGATCTGTCTTCATTACCGCCGCCCAGTGCAATGCCTGTTCCTTTGCCCGGAGGCGGGCCCGGCGGGATGATGGAGATGCAGCTAATTCAACGCCAGCACTCGGGCTTGGTTGGTGCGCCAGTTGATCCTCGGTTCGGGCAACTTAATGAAGTAGCGGAATTCTATGACAGTCGATTTTTTGATTCGTCTAGCCCCAAAATAGTTTTGAGAAAAAACTTTGCGGCCCTTGCTCTCTTTAAACCAATAACAATTACCGATTCAAACGGTCGCGCCAAGGTTGCTTTCAAGCTACCTGATAATGTCACCAGATATCGAATCATGGCTGTGGCTGTCAGTGGCAGTAACCAGTTTGGCGCGACAGAGTCTTTGTTCACGGCACAAATGCCGCTCATGGTAAAACCGTCGCCCCCAAGATTCATGCAACTTACTGACCGCTGTGAGCTTCCAGTTGTTATTCAAAATCAAACAGACAGTGAATTGCTGACTGAAGTGGCAGTGCGTGGGCAGAACGTGAAAGTCATTGAGTCTGGCAAGCTTGTTGTTGTGCCAGCTCACGATAGGGTAGAAGTGAGGTTCGCCACTGAAGCCACGAATGTAGGAAGAGCCCAGTTTCAATGTGCTGCAGTTTCGGGCAATACTACTGATGCCGCTGAGTTTAATTTCCCAATATTAATGCCTGCGAGTTCTGAGAGCTTTGCTACTTATGGCGTTATCGATAAGGGTATTGCTTTGCAAAAACTCGATGTTCCGACTGAAGTTTTCTATAAGCTTGGTGGACTATCAGTTGAGACTAGCAGTACTGCCGTGCAGTCGCTCACTGATGCCTATATTTATTTGCGCGATTATCCTTATCAATGCTCAGAACAGATGTCATCACGCTTGATGGCAATGCTTGCTCTTCAAGATACTTTGAATGCTTTTGGCATCTTGAAGCCAGAAGAACGGGTGGCATACCGCAGCACTATTCAAAATGACATCGACATTCTGCAGCTAAGACAGTGCCAAAATGGTGGCTTTGGTCTATGGACAGCTAATGAAGATGTACGCTGGCCCTATGTTTCAATTCAAGTGAGCCAAGCGCTTGGTCTGGCGCGAGAAAAGCATTACAAGGTGAAAGATGAGGTTTTGTCGAAAGCCTTGAATCACTTGCGTAAAATTGAGACCTTCATCCCAGCTGACTACTCTGAGTCAGTCAAGGTAGCAGTCATGGCAAAGGCTTTGAATGTTAGACAGTTGCTCAAAGACACCGACCCGCGGGCCGCTAAGCGCTTACTTGAGAGAGTCTTAAAAGGGAAGAAACCGGCAATGCCATCACTAGAAGTGGCGGCCTGGCTTCTTGTTATTTTAGATAAAGAGCCTGCTTACAGTGCCGATGTTAAATTGCTGCGCGGCTACATTGATAGTCAAATTAAAGAGACTGCATCTACTGCTTCAGCTAACGAGCTTGGCTATGATGGCTTGTGGAATTATTGTATTTTTTCCAGTCCGCGCAGGACCGACGCTTCTATTTTAGAAGCACTTATGATCGATCAGCCAAAGAGCGAACTAATTCCGAAACTAGTAAAGGGTTTGTTGGCCCATCGAGTAAATGGTGCCTGGGAAGGAACTCAGGAAAACAGTTCTGTACTACAGGCGCTAGATCGCTATTTCAGAACCTATGAAAAGCAGACACCTGATATTGTTGCGCAGACCTGGCTAGACGATACGCTAGTAGCGAATCACAAGTTTGTTGGTCGTACCACCGATAGTCGGTTGACCAAGATTCCAATGTCCTATTTGCTAGACAGAAAAGCGAGTGAGGTTCTAATCAATAAGGTGGGTCCGGGCCGATTGTACTATCGCCTGGCACTTGATTATGTTCAGCAAAGCCTGAGCCTGAAACCGTTAAACCAAGGCTTTACAGTTACTCGCGATTATTCGGCCGTTGACGGCAAAAGTGACGTGCAAAAAGACAGCGACGGCATTTGGCATTTCAAGTCAGGCTCAACCATTAAAGTGAATGTTCACCTTGAATCTCCAGGAGTCAGATATCACGTCGCTATGGCTGATCCAATTGCAGCTGGAGCTGAACCGATAAACGCTTCCTTGCTCGGCAATCGTGCCGAGATTCTAGCACCAGATATCAATAGTTCTCGATATTGGTATCGCCCATGGTATGAGCATCATAATTTGCGAGATCATCAGGCTGAAGCATTTAGTTCGCTCTTGCCAGCAGGTGCTTACGATTTTACCTATACGATTCAAGCCAGTACTCCTGGGCGTTATACTGTACCGCCGGTAAAGGTAGAAGAAATGTACATGAGCGAGACTTTCGGTCGAAGCCAAACTGATACGATAGTAATTGAGTAGGGTGACCATTAACAAGGGTACTTAGTAACTTGTCCATAGAAATAGAACTAGACTCAACCTTGTTTCGCCTGCATCATTATCAAACGGTGCATGCTGTAGCGACCTGCAAGTTTGGCGCTCAGGTCTGTCTGGGAATTGGCCTCATGGCCAGCTGTGCCAGACTTTTGTCTATGGTTACCAGCTCTCAGGTTCTGCAGTTTGCCCTGGCGGCCATGCTGGCAATTGCCGTCTTGCAGCTACCAGGTTTCTTCTCACTAGCAGTGAAGATTTTGACGCAAGAGTGTTCGGGCTGTTGTCAGAGTGAGTCTTTAGACATCAATACGCTTTGGCAGCCCTTCTGTATCCTTGCTGCACTGGCGCTAGATTTTAGTGGCGTGCCGGTATTGTTGTACTTTATGGGTATTGGCTTCGGCAGCGTTTTTGGTATCCTCATTCCCTTTATTGTCGCCGCATGCATTTTCTGGTTGCCTGTTGCAAACGGCCTTGCCGCTCAGTTAGAGATTGAATCGAAATCTAATTATTAGCTTCTAGCCAGTTCAATATCAAAACATAAAGGCCTTTAGACCATTATTTTCCGACCCTTTGCTGTTCCTCCTTTTCTTCTTCGTTCTCTTTTTGTTCTTCGTTCTCAATACCCCGGCTACCACTGTGACTTGGGCTAATGTGTGTTGGGCCAATATGGGTCGGATTTAGACCACCAAGGAAATCTTCTGCTTGTGTGACAATGAAGCCACTAACTTCATTTAGTTCACCGTGGGCAGTGGCAACTTCGGAGGCGCTGTGGGCTTCAGGATTAGCGATCACGAGGCTTGCGTCATACCAGTCGCCAGCGTTAGAAAGAACTTCGTAGCCTGTTGATACCGCACCTTGAGCTGCCGAGAAAGCACCGACACAGGCGATTAATTCAGCCCCAGTGGTGACCACGCTGACTGCACCTAGAGCCACTGCTATTTCAGGTGCAGCTGCTATGATGGCCGCACCTACTGCAAGGCTTGATGCGATACTCACAGCTGATTCAAGGGGATGTTCAGAAATTTGTTCAACGCAGTTTTCAGCAATCTCGCTAACCACATTTCCGAGTCCGCTGAGAAATTCACCTACCGCTGATTCTTCTTTATTTGGCAGTTGACCAGATGCCCCGCTAGTAGGGGGTGCCGAGCCATTGCCAGAATTACTAGATGCAGAATCTCCAGTCCCAGTCCCGTTCCCTGCTCCGTTCGCAGACACCGCTGTAACTGGTCCGAATTGACCTTGTGCTTGTTGCATCAGCATGGCGAATGCCACATGGGGCTTAAGGGGAGCTGGATGGAAGATTGAACTTTCGCTTAAGGAAGCATTGCCGAAATTGAGATCTGGAAAAACAAGATAGTCACCCGCATCGATTTGATTGAGTTGATCGATATTGTTCAGATCAGCTATTTGGTTGACGTAACTATAAATTTCTTGTTCGGTGGCTGAACCTAGGTGTTCAGAGGCTATTTCGCTAAGTGTTTCGCCACTAGTGACCAGATGGTGTTCAGAATTATTGTGGGTGTCTAGTAAAAGGGTCGGAAGATTTTGGTTAGTGTGGTGAAAGTGCATGGTGGTAAGGTTTGATAGATTGTGAATTTCAACGAGGCTGCAATTGCCGAAATCTAACTGATTTGTGTGCTTGTCTGACCCGTCACCGCTATGCTTAGCCGTATGCATTAGGCTTTTGCTGTCGTTTCCTGAAACAGAGAGTTCTTGCATAATTGCTTCGCCTCCTACGGCTTCATCAGACCTTGGTCTGAAAAGCAGAATAGTAGGCGAAAATAAAAGTACCGTTGCTAACTGCTCGGTAAAGCCGCCATCATTTGTCGCAAGACTGGAACCAGTTGTGCTGCCGATTGGTAGCGGTCGCGACTTTCCAATTGTGTGCAACTAATCACGATTTCGCTGAGCTCAGTTGAGATGCAACTGTTTTGTTCGCTAGGGTTGGAAGTGCTTAGCGCTTCAGGCTCAATCCCAGTTAAAAGAAAATAGAGTGTGCAGCCGAGAGCATAAATGTCACTTTGCACATTGGCTTTACCTCGAAATTGCTCTGGGGCAATAAAGGCATGCTTGCCGACAAAAGTGCCGGTGGCATTCCCTATGAATTCATTGGCGGCGCCGAAGTCAATTACCACAATCGAGCCGTCTTCGCAGAGAACAATATTGTCTGGCGTGAAATCACGATGAATTAGCGGCGGGTCTTGTTCGTGCAAATACTTAAGTATGTTCACCATTTGCAGTGCCCAACTGATCACTGTGCTTTCTCTCAGTGGCCCGTTTTGCTTAACTAGTTGGCGCAAATCTTGGCCATTAATATAGTCGAGCATAAGATAGTTACGCTCTTGTTCAACGAAATAGTCTAATACTTTCACTATGTTGGGATGATTTATTTTCAGTAGCAGCGCTGCCTCGCGGTCGAGCATTTCTCGGGCTTTGGCTTGTGCGCTTTCAATGGCGTCATCTGATACCACTGCTTCTTTCAGCACCACCAATTTGCGTTCTTCAAGTTGGCAGAGATATACGGCCGAAAGCCCGCCCAGTGCTAGGTGACGCATTACCTTGAGAGTGCCATTGCGCATCATGCGACCCGGATCAAGGGGTACGAAAGAGGTGGGGCAGAATCGTCGACTTAGTTCTTCTTCCCACATGCCAGTAAAGCTTAATTGCGGCGTCTCGCTGCCAGTTACCTGGCCTTTGAGTTGGTGCACACTTTGATCAATCTCGGCAGTGCCACCCCACATTTCCATTGCTAATAACAACTTTTCCATATCGGTCGAATCGATGTGAGTTAGAGTAAGTGGTATGGCGCCTTTAGTGGTCATGAATGTGATTTGTCTTCTTTGCCAATCTTGTTGATTGTCACCGCTTACGGTGATTCTATTGATGTCGCCCCAGCGCAAAATTTGATTGTGTCTAAAGATTGAGAGTGGCAATTTAACTCCATCTTTGTCTATTTGAATAGCTTCATGAGTAAGCCAATTTAGGAGGAGCATACCGACTGCAAAGAATGTTAGGTGAATCAGACCTACTGCACAACCGAGGTCTAGGTCGTGCGAGCCGACAACACGAAAATATTCGTACACAGCTATTGCAGCTGCTGTAGTTGGATAGACCACTCCCCAAACCGGAAAAGTTATGCGCAAGAGTTTTAAAACGGCATCGCGCGGATGGTCAAGATATTTTACTTTTACCGCTAATTCAGCCATTCACTTACCATTTAAATTCTCCTGTTTACTGGAATTTACATTTTTCAAGATCCTAGAACCAGTTGCAATTGCAATGTCATCAGGCTTGTATAGCTTCTTTTTCACTCTCCTTCAACTTGATTGTCACTCCTGCGCTTTGGTCTTCAACGTGCCCGCCATTTATGGCAAGGACAGACTCTTCGTCATCATCAATAGTGTGGCCAAGGGCAGCGGCTATTTCTGTCACAGACTTAAATCGTTTGTTAAGATCAAGAGCCGTGCAAGAGCGCACAATTTGGTCGAACACTTCACTTGTCTTTGCACCTGCCTCAATTGGGCTTGATTGTGAGATGGCTTCAGGTTCGCTTCCCGTCACAAGAAATTGCAGTGTGGCACCCATGGCGTATAAGTCGCTTTGAAGAGTGGCCTTTCCTCTAAACTGCTCTGGTGGCAAATATGAGTGTTTGCCAGCGATAGTACCAGTGGTGCCAACTTGTTGAATTTGAGCGACGTTAAAGTCAATCAACTTTAATTTATTGTCGTTAGTGAGCATGAGATTGTCTGGTGTAAAGTCTCGATGAATAATGGAGCGCTTGTGTAGGTAAGAAAGTATTTGGCACATTTGTCCCGCTAACTCGCGGGTGGCTTCCTCGCTTAGGGCTCCTTTCTCGGCAATTAGCTGGCGGAGGTTTTGACCATCAATATGTTCTAAGCCAATGTAACCGCGGTGGTCTTCAAAGAAGTAATCTTTCAATTGGACTATACCATCACTATCTAGTGATTCTAAGATCTTTGCTTCTTTTTCAAAGCTCTTAAGCGCTTGTTCCTTCAAGTTACGGTCAGCATAGGCAGGCACTATCGTTTCTTTGAGTACGATATTGCAGTTGTTTAGCTCGTCGCGGCAGAGATAGGCTGTGCCTTGTCCGCCCACTCCGAGGCGTTTTATTACTTTGTATTGATCGTCTTTGAGTTTTTGCCCTGGAGTGAGAGACTGATTACTATTACGCTCAGGGGCCGATGAGAGTGACTGTAACCAGAGTTCAGTATAGCTGCGTTCGCGGTGGGGCATCATGGCCTCGCTTAGCTCACTTTCGATAGTGCAGCCAGAAGCGAATCGTTCTAGCGCCTTCGATAATCTAGGCCGGTCGTTTTCTTGAATATCGTTTAAATTTAGGCAAATCGGTTTGTTGTCATTCAAATTGAATTTGATTATTGCTGCACCGTCAGCAGCCCTGCCTAAAGATACAGAGTTTACCTGCGGCCACTTTATTTGAGCAAAAGGTATGCTATTTCCTGCTACGGCTATGGCTAACTTAAGACCAGTGGCGTCAATACTTAATGAGTTTGGTCGTAGCAGAGCTTTCAGGGCCAAGGCTAAGATGCAAGTTAGAATGAGGGCCGAGATGGTCAGTGCAAGAGGCTGGGCAGAGACCCTGTAGAAAGCCTCGCCTGCTTTTGATGTGTATCCGAAGATTGGCGAAGTCGTTTCATAAGCTAACTTGCTAAGCATCGTTTGCACGTTTTCTGATGACTGTAGCTTTTGTGCTGGCAGGAATAAACACTGATAGATGAAGTGGAGCCAGGCTGGTGCCATAAAAGAAGCAACGATAATAGGGCCGAATCGCAGCCAGGGCGAAGCAGTATCAAAGAATGCTTGGCGCATGTTGCGCCAGATCTGACCAGAGTGATACTCGATTATAAATTTGTTGCTGTCATCAACCAAAACTTTGCGAGCGATTTTCTTGCAACTCATTAAGCTGTTGAGCACTGGGTCTATTCGGCATTGGGGGTAATTGCTTTCAATGTGCTTGAGTAGACGTTGGTACTCAGGAGCATTGATGCGACTGAGATTGAAATTCATACTTTTGCCTTGAGCAAAGGTCAAAGTTATTCTTTTCGGTAAGACATCATTACCTTTGTAGTCAGTGCCAATTGAAAGAAGCTTGTTTAGTTCTCGGATACGAAAGCCGTGCGAGATCAAATTGTCTTCCACTCTGATTTTGCGTTTGAGAATGTCTTCAGCAAAATAGAAAAGGCTCCATATGATCACGCCAAAGTAGGCGAATTGCAATGCTGTACTGCCGCTAAAGGCAATTATGGAGCCTGCAAATGGCAATAATAGGTAAGCCCAGATGGGCAGCATTAAAAAGGCTTTCCACCACAGCATAAGGGTGGAAAGCTTGTCACAATAGCTGAACTGAAGGATCGCCCGTTTATTCTTCATTGTGCCATGATGCTAAGTAACAGCTTATCTTGCTATACCTCTCGAAGGCCGTCTAGAAACACTTCTAAAGGCAAGCTTTATAAGAGATAACAATAGTTTGTCGCTTCTAACTAAGTCTGCGCCAAGGCGGTCATGCAGTGCGAAAGCTGCTCAGTGTGTCCCACTACAAAGATTGAGTCGTCTCCTTGCAGCGAAAATTCTGCCGGTGGATGTGATACCACTTGCTCCTCTCGCCTGATGGCTAGAACGGTTACGCCAACCTGGTTGCGCAGATCGAGTTCCTTGATAGTCTTACCAGCTAGTGACTCTTTCACCTTAAACCAGGCACCGACAAAGTCTTCATTGGCGAATCCAATAATTTCTCCAATTGGTGGGTGGTAGTCAAAGTCATCCGAATCTTCTGTGCGGCTATGGCGGATGAAGCTCAAGGCCTTCGCCAGCTGACCTTGTTCGGCGTTTTGACCCAGTAGCGCTTGTTTCGTCAGCTCAAGGCTAGCCTCAAATTCTGGCTGCACAATTTGCGCGGCTCCTGCCTCCTTGAAGGCGGCACGGTCAGCGGGTCTGTGCGCTCTAACCAATATTCTCAAATTGCTGTTCACTTCCCGAGCCATTTTGATGATGTTTACTGCTGCCAGTGGGTCTGGCAATGTAACGACCAAGGTGGTGGCTTCTGTAATGTTGCATTCACTGAGTACGAGTCTGCTACCGGCATCACCGTAGACAAAAGGAATGTGCCGTTGTTTTAGATCTTCAATGGCGGCGCCATCCAACTCGACCACTGCCACTGGAATACCTGCTTCTCGAATTGCCAGAGCAACGTTCTTACCCACGCGACCAAAGCCACAGACCACTGTGTGGCCAGTTAATGGCAGGTGACTTACTTGTTTGTCGCTGTCTGCATTGAGAGTCTCTGGTGGGCGAATTCGCCTGATTATGGGCGACAACCAAGAGATAATGCTGGGTGATGCGATCATCGAAATCACGGCAGCAGCAAAGAACAAATTGTAGAGTGAGCCTGTTATCAGGCCGGCTTTGTTGCCCACTGTGGCCAGCACAAACGAGAATTCTCCCACTTGAGCCAGGCACAATCCTGCCAGTGTGGCGCTAGTTAAACTGTTGGTGGCCAATAGCGATGCTGCCGTGGCGATCAATGCTTTTCCTAGAATCAAGACACCGACGAAAATTATCACTTCGTTCCAGTGAAGGTAGATATAAGCTGGGTCTAGCAACATTCCTACTGATACGAAGAACACTGTGGCGAACAGGTCGCGCAGCGGAATCAAGTCTGAGAGGGCTTGGTGAGCGTAGGGCGATTCACTGACCATGATGCCTGCTAGAAAGGCCCCTAAGGCAATGGATAGACCTAACTCGTGGCTAGCAATGGCGACGCCTAAGCAGAGGCAGATCATAAAGAGCAAAAATAGTTCGCGAGAGTTGGTACTTGCTACTCTTGCCAAAAGTGGCGGCAAGATTTTGGTGGACATGATAATAACGACTGCCACTAGCACGAGGGCCTTACCTAATGCCATCAAGAGGGCAATGCCAGTGTCTCCGCCGGCATCTTTGAGTGCAGGAATTAAGGACATGGCTGGAATTAAGCTAAGGTCTTGAACAATCAATAGAGGAATGAGAATGCGGCCGTGAATGGAATCGGTTTCGCCTCTTTCTGATAGCATCTTGGTGGCTACCACTGTGCTAGATAGGGCAACGATGAAGCCGAAAACAATGCCGCTCTTGAGGTCTGGGGCTAGCCCAAAGTGCACAACTGCCCAACTAAAGCCTAAGGTCGTGATCACAATTTGGAAAATACCGGCGGCTACTACTCTATTAGTACGAAATAGTAATTGGCGAAATGACACTTCTAGGCCTAGGGCGAACAGCAGCAAGGCTACGCCAAGTTCGGCCAATACCGAAATTTGCTCGGAATTGCTAATCAACTTTACGCCGTGCGGACCGATGATAAGGCCGGCCAACATATAACCAGCCATAGCTGGTTGCTTCAATGCTACTGCGGCAAAACCGAATATAGCAGCGGCCAGCCAGACCAGAGATAGGTCTAGAATCAGCTGTAGTTCAGACAAAATTGTTCCTCTCAAATTTTTGGCATACTTGAAAGCGCAAGTAGGCCTGGCAGTCCATGCTAGGCAGAATTGAGCTAGATACCTACTGAAATAGGATGAGCCCATTCCATAGTGTTAGCGGTTCTTAGCTTCTTTAGGAGCTATCAATTTGGAGAGTACAAGTTAGATCAGTAGTGCCTGATTTATGAGCCATAGTGGCCTGGTTCTGTCTGCCAGGTTAAAGCCTTTAGCTTGTTCAGTCTTGGGCAAGGCCGCGAGAGTGTAACTCGACCAGGGTGGAGGAGCAGTCACATCAGCGCCTGCTGCATAGCTTGTCGAGCTTTTACTTTTGGTTGTTAGAAACTGTAGGCCGGGACCGGCCATGTCTCTCATGCTGGCACTGCGGCCGTCGAGAGGTTCTAATGTGTATTGCTCAGAGTGGTATTCGCGGGCAAGCGTGAGCGTTGGAACTGCCAAAATTGAAAGCAGTGCCAGGAGCATGGCAAATATCACTAGCTTATGCAGCCGCATATTCAATCTCCGACATCTACTCTTTACGTACCCACTAATGCCTGTTTGCAATCTCTATCTTCGCTCCTATTTTTTTGCTTGCCACGGTTAGCACATCAACGGTCACAAATCGTAGTTGAGCAATTCAAAGTAAAGACGAGAGTAAAAATGAGAGTTAGTAATCTTCTAGCAATTTCGTTTATCACCATACTTACCGCTTCGGGCTTGCAACCTGCTTGCGCGCAAGATAATAACGGCGGCAGGTCAAGTTCGAATGGCGCCACCCCTTCGCAAATCTATTTAAATTTCCATGAAAAAATGCTTGCGGCAAGTTCGGTTGATGAGCTTTGCCCGATGTTTGCGGCCGCTAGAGTGGAGCAGATTAAGAGCGATGAGAAAACTCTACCGGCTGAGCAAACCAAAGCCATGTTTCAGTTTATGCAGCAGGTGTCTCCGCGAAAAGTGAGAATTCTTGGCGAAGCTATCAACAATGATACTTGCACCCTTACTTTGGATGCACCCGATTACAAAGATCCGATCTTTGGTGCCGCGAATTCATCGTCATCTTCTAATACTACTTCTTCTTCTTCTTCTTCTTCGCCTAAAAAGAAAAGTACGGTCGGAAAAATTTCTTTGGTACGTGAAGATGGACAGTGGAAAATCGAAAAAGAGTCTTGGCAGTCGGGAGACTAAGAGAGAAATACTTGAGTACTCAAGTATTTCTCTTTCTATGAAGACTGCTATCTGTTTTTCCAAATGCGTGTATATACACGCATTTTATTTTTGATGAGAACCAATGCCGTTTAAGAAATGCCAAATCACTAGTAGAACTGTTTGCTGGTTCCACGCAATTATTTCGAGCTGACCTAGGCTGATTAGGTAGCTTGGAGAAAAATCAAATGAATGTCGACAGGAAGAGGCAGCCCTCACTCGAATCTCGTCTCGCTCTATTTTGGTTGCATAGGCTAGGCATCGTCACCCTGGTTCTGGGCGTAGTCTTTCTCATTACATATTCTATGCAGACCCTAAGCCCTGAGTTTGCTTGGCTATTGCCCTGGTTGAAGCTAGGCACTGGTTTTGCGGTGTCTACTGCCTTGCTCTGGCTGGGTGAGAAATTGACAGGGCGAGATGATCAAAAATGGTTTGGTCAGGCCCTTACCGCTGGCGGCTGGTCGCTGGCCTATTTCTCAACTTATGCTGCTCACTATATTCCGTCGGTCAGTGTCATTGAGAGCCTACCGCTAGAAACGGCCTTGTTAACTCTAGTAGCCGCTGGTGCCTTGTATAGTGCGCTAAAGGCCCGCTCTGAATTGATGGCTATTTATTCCATTACTTTGGCGGCCGGAACAATTTTGATTAATGGTCCAAGCCTCTACAGTGATATTTCATTCTTGATTATTGCCATTGCTGCTGCCATTTTAGGTAACACTCAGTCTTGGCGAAAACTCTTTGCCTTTGCGTTAGCCGCGTGCTACATCGGACATTTTTACTGCAGCTTAAGCATCACACCCAATCACAATGAGCGCCTAATTCTGGCTGCTTTTCTCTCGTCTTTGTGGATGGTCTTTAGTGTTGCAATAGGCTTCTCTTTGAGTATTCCAGCCCAGGCTCGAAATTTAGTGACTGGCCTGGCTTGTGCCAATGCCATGCTGTTTGCTGTTGGACTTTCAGCTACTAACGATAGAAGTGTCGAGCTAATTTATCAAACTATTTTTGTTGCCTTTGGCCTACTTTATCTCGCTACCTCTTATTGGCTCAAAAACAGAGACCAGGCTCAACTCAGTACTGTTCATGCCCTTCTTGGATTGTCCTTTATTAATGCTGCCAAACTTATGCACTATTCAGGCCTTACTTTGTTGACCATCGATGTGGTGCAGATTGCTTTGTTGACGATTGTGGCCATCCGTTACGACATTAAGGCCTTTCGCTACACAGCGGCGGCATTAACAATGGCCTTCATTTTGTTCTGGATTTCTGGCGCAAGCCGCAATCAAGAGCAAGTGATTATCGGCATCCATGCCATTGAGTATTTTCGCATAGCGGCTCTGGGAGCTGGAGTTTTCGCCATACTGTCGCTTCTTCATTTGCGCACAGAAGGCAAGAACTTCTATTTCAACTTCTATTATTTTGTCAGCAATATCGTAGCCGTCCTTGCCATTTTCAATATCGATGACCTCAGTTGGAGAGCGTTTGCTTTCGGCTTAATTGCTTTGACTAACTACATTTGTGGACTGCGTAGCAAAGATGACTACTATGTTGATGTAGCCTTTCTGCTTTTAGCAGTTTGCTCAACTCAAGTACTTTTTGCTTGTCTGCAATGGAATACTCTTGCCATAGCTTTGACTACAGCTACCTTCTATGGTGGCTATATCTACAGCCGAAAATGGGAGGAACTAGATAGATCTCACTTGGTTCAACTATTTCACGACTTGCTCGGCTATGCTGGAACCCTCACTCTTACTGCATTGATATTGGTCAAAGCCCCGAGTGACTATTGTTCGACACAGCTTGCACTCGAAGCAATTGTTTTGCTTGTTGTCGGCTTGTCAACGAAGGATAGTTTTCTTCGCCGTAGTGGCTTAGTTGTGCTGGCTGTCCTTACCGGCAAATTGCTTTTCTTTGACTTGGCCAACCACAACACTTTTGAGCGTATCCTTTCGTTCATCGCTGCCGGAGTAATTTTCTTGCTAGCTTCTTATCTCTATTCGCGTTTCAGCAACACATTTGATGAAGCAGAGACTGAAAGCGATAGCTTTAGTGAAGGAGCGGGGGCGGGGGCGGCAGACGTTAATCAAGAGGGCCCGTATGATAGACTCTTGAGAGAGTTTTAGCATGCTAAGTGGGGCCGAATGGCTGGCAATCTCTGTAAGTCTTGTGGCAAACCTGCAGAAGGCGAAAGGGCTGGCTCGATCACGTCTTACTTCTTTCAACATAATTTCTGCCAGTGTCAGGTTAAGGCCATGCAAGCTGCGGCGAAGGCCATGCCCATGCCCAGGCCTATTAATCAGGCTAACAAAAATGTCTGTTTAAGGTGTGGCAAGGCCAAACCCGTTAAAAGTAGAGAAGGTTCTTTCACTGCCTATCTCTTTCAAGAATTGCGCTGTCATTGCTCTGGAGGAGAAAGCTCTCAGCGCCGCACCACGGCTGATCGATTTTCTAGTAGAGATGCCGACAAAGCTGCTCAGCGCAAACAATTTGCTCAATCTGTAGGCGGCTTGCGGCAGCCGGCCGAGGGGCCAACCGAACAATTCGTGAGCGATACCATTGTTGGTGGCACATTCAAAATTGTCTCTCCAATCGGTGAAGGGGGGATGAGTGCTGTCTATTTGGCCGAGCATTTAGGACTACATCGCAATTTTGCTTTGAAGATTCTATCGCCCGATCTTATCAACGAACAGGGTTGGTTGCGCTTTCAAAGTGAGGCCCAGACTCTAGCAGCTCTCAACCATCCAACATTTGTTAAAGTTTACGATTTGGGTATACACAATGGCACCACTCCCTTCTACGCCATGGATTATCTGCGCGGCTATAGCTTAGAAGAGTTGATTGCAGGCGATGGTCCTATCCCGCTAGGTGAGATGCTTAGTATTTTTCTCGAGATCTTAGATGGCCTTGCTTATGCCCATCGCAATGGCATTGTGCACCGCGATTTGAAGCCAGCAAACATCATGATCTGCACCGTTAATGGTACCAAGACTGTTAAGGTACTTGATTTCGGAATTTCAAAATTGGTGGGTGCTGCCGCTAGTACAATGCAGCAGCTTACATCGGTCGGTGATGTATTTGGCAGCCCATTTTATATGAGTCCTGAGCAAAGCAGAGGTAGTGCCGTTGATGCACGCTCTGACATCTATTCGCTTGGTTGTAGTATGTTTGAAGCACTAAGTGGCTTCGTTCCCTATGACGGCGAAAATGCTTTAGATACTATTTTGCTACATCAAGATGCTGAAATACCAAGCATATTTGATCTGGTTGGCAGCTCTGACTTGCCTCCATCAATTGATATTGTCCTGACAAAGTGTCTGGCTAAAAGACCTGAGGAGCGCTACCAGTCTGCAAAGGAACTGGCCTTAGATCTTACTCGCATTAGTGAAGGCAAGGACATACAAGATTACGGCTCTGTTGCTGCACCAACCCACACACGATCTAATCGCTTTGAGACAGCAGGAAACAGTCAGTTTTCTTTTGTAAATTCGAGATTACTTATTGCGGCAACTGCTATTGGTCTGATAGCGGCTGCTGGATGGGCAATTGTGTCATATAGCGGTCGACCACTAGAATTGAAGTCAGCCACTGCTGAGCAGAGCGAACGCAAAGCAAATTCAGTTAACAATCTCGGTGTTTTAGATTCGGCTCCAACTATTTGGACGCAGTTTGATCTTGCCCAAGAGCCACATGGGTCAGAAAAAGATCAAACTCCATTTTCGTCGATTGAGAAAGTGGGCGGTCGAAACATGCTTGTTTTCAAGTTTCCTGATGATATTGCCTTAGGGTTGCTTTCGGACACCTTTGTCAACGGCCTAGTGGGTGTCGGAAGCAATGCAAAGGGCCGAGTTGAATTTCGCCAGGATGTAGAACTGACCTATACGCCTACTAGTGTGTTGAAAAAGTATCCGCAATACCTTAAGCGCTTTAGGCCTGGCGACTTTCACATTTTAAATTTAGACCAGAGTGCCTCCGGTGATCTAATGCTGAAGGCCGTGGCTGAGAATGCACCGTGGGTTGAGTATTTGGTTTTTAAAGATAGTCCAGATATTACGTCTCGGTCAATTTCTTCTCTTAATGCTTTCCGCAATTTGCGCATTCTTGAAGCCTCTGGCAGCACCATTAGCGGTGATATCTTGGCACGGGCCGATTGCTGGAGCCGGTTAGAACAGCTGCATTGGGCTCGGGCAGTTAATCCAGGACCACTCCTGAAGAAACTACAGTCATCGCCATTAACAGTTCTGCGACTGGAGAATAGTCGTTTGACCAGTGCTGACTTTGAGCTCATTTCTAAACTAACGAAGCTGCATAACCTTACTCTTACTGGCACTAAACTGACAGAGCAAGACTGCAAGATCTTAAACAAACTAAAGCATATAAAGCGGCAGAGGCCGCAAGAATTTGTTGAGTAGTTTAGTTACTGCCTTTCGCTCTCTATGCCGAGTTTCTTGCATATGACTGATAGGCTGTCACCGCAGATAATCGTGTCTCAAAAGCTCGATGGTTGACTTAATTAGCTCTACACAGGTGAGTACCTGCTGTTGGTCGCAATCAAAATTAGCGATGGTTTCAAGCATGGTGTTGCCGCTGCCGAAGAAATCGCCAAAACCAGCAGTTAAGACATGCACATCATGGTTTTGCAAACAATCAGAAATTTTACTGTCGTTAGCAAAAGATTGGCCCAAGGTTTCTGGATTTGCTAGAAGCTCATAGCGATTGGCCAGGTCGTCGCTTAAGGCAACCACGTGACCATAGTCTGGTGTATTGGCTTGGCGACTGAGAAAGCCCTGTGGAGTGAGCAATTTCAGGTATGAGGACGATTTTAAAAATACAGTCTTTTCTTTCCTCTTTGGTTCTGCGCTTGACCGTTTTGATAGGCTTAATAGAAAGGGTGATTTGCCGTTCAGCTTGCACCTAATGGCCATCTGATAGGGGCGGTTGTTGGCTTCTGTTTCGTAGCCAAAGCCGACGTTGCGCCCGTGTAAGGTGATCTGATGGCCTTGGTAGTTAAAGTCTAAGTAGGCACTGCGGTATTGTTTCTCAAATTGCTGCCTTATTTGGGCAGGCGTCTTGCCGAGGCCAAAGGCCATCAGAAGTGGGTTTGCGACTGTATTGATGGCCTTGCTAAATGTGCTTTCTGCCGCTCTAAATTCGGCTTCTTCAATGCCTTTGAAGCTGCGATAGTGAGCATTCAATTGGGGGGCCAAAGACTGTAAAAGCTGGTCGAATTTGCTGAAGTTTGTGGAGCTATCGAGATTGGTTTCTGCCATATCTTCTTTTTGCTTCTCTATGCTTTGTGGGTTTCTCCAAGTTGAAGGCCTTTCCTCTGGGAAGAAAGGCCTTCAATTTTAGGTTCCTGGATTTCGAACTAAAGTGATTCTTTAGTATCGATTTCGTTTTTCAATTTGGCGAGAAGCTCATCAACACTCATTGTGCCAATATCGCCTTGGCGACGGTGACGCAATGCGATTTGATTGTTTTCTATCTCTTTGTCTCCGAGAATCACCATATATGGTATCTGATCAACTTGCGCGTCACGAATACGATATTTGATTGTTTCTGAGCGTTCATCAAGTTTGACGCGCAAATCGGCATCTTGCAACTTGGCCACAATTTTGGCTGCTGCCTCGTTGTGACGATCAGATAGCGGCAAAACAGCAACTTGGGTCGGCGCTAGCCAAAGCGGGAAGGCTCCAGCATAGTGCTCGATTAAGCCACCGACAAAGCGCTCCATCGAACCAAGCACCGCGCGGTGCACCATGATGGCTTTATGGCGATTGCCGTCAACTCCGATGTAGTTAACATCGAAGCGATCAGGCAAGTTAAGGTCGACCTGTACAGTCGGACCTTGCCACTCGCGACCAATGGCATCGAATAGCTTGACGTCAATTTTCGGAGCATAAAATGCACCGCCACCATGGTCTACTTCGTATTCCATGCCGCGGCTCTTCATCGCACCTTCGAGGGCTTTGGTGGCTTGTTCCCACTCTTCATCACTACCCATAGCATTTTCTGGCTTGGTGGCCAGATAGGCTTTGTAGGTGTAACCGAAAGTAGTCATCAAGGTTTCGATCAGATCGATAATTCCAGAAATTTCACTTTCTAGTTGTTCTGGTGTGCAGAAGATGTGCGAATCATCTTGTGTAAATCCGCGCACTCTAAGCATGCCGTGCAGCACACCAGAGCGCTCGTATCTATATACAGTTCCGAGTTCGGCCATGCGCACCGGTAGGTCACGATAGCTATGCAGTTTTGATTTGTAGATCATGATGTGACCGGGGCAATTCATCGGCTTAGCGCGATAATTTTGTCCATCGATTTCCATCGGTGAGTACATGTTTTCAGCGTAGTTTTCTAAGTGGCCGCTGATTTTGTAAAGGTCTTCACTGGCAATATGCGGGGTGTATACAAACTGATAGCCCCGTTTGCGGTGCTCAGCGCGCCAATAGTTTTCAATACAGTCGCGCACTGTCGCTAGATTTGGATGCCAGAATATTAGACCTGGTCCTACTTCTTCGTGAGTCGAAAATAGATCGAGCTGTTTAGACAGTTTGCGGTGATCTCTTTTTTCGGCTTCTTCTAAGCGGTTAATGTATGCTTCGAGATCTTCTTTGGACCACCAAGCAGTGGCGTAAATGCGCTGCAATTGCTCGCGTTTTTCATCGCCGCGCCAATAGGCACCAGATACTTTCAATAGTTTGAAAGCTTTGATTTTGCCAGTTGAAGGTAAGTGAGGTCCGCGGCAGAAATCATTCCAAACTGTCTTGCCTTCTTTATCTTGCATTAGATAAAGAGTTGGATTGTGGTCGCGGTGCTCGGTCAGAAGTTCGGCTTTGAATTTCTCGCCTTGGCCTTTGAACTCAGCTAATTGCTTGTCTACATCAGGAATGTTGAAGCGCACGAGCTTTTGATTCTCGCTCACTATTTTCTTCATTTCTGCTTCAAGTTGAGTCAAGTCTTCTGTACTTAAGGCGTGACCGGGAATATCGAAGTCGTAGTAGAAGCCGTCGGCAATGGTTGGTCCGATGGCAATTTTGGCATCGGGGAAAATACGTTGCACTGCTTGAGCCAACACGTGCGCGGTAGTATGGCGCAAAAGCTCAATGGCTTCTGGGCTTTCTGGTGTGAGAACTTTGACTGTATCGCCGTCGTTCAAGGGGGTGAAGAGATCTCTCAACTCATCATTGATGATCACACCAACTGCTTTGCGATAAAGTCCTTCACTAATGTTTTTGGCTAGATCAGCGCCGGTCTGGCCGTTATCGAGCAGACGTTCTGCTCCATCGGGCAACTTGATCTTTATTTGAGTTTCTACTTGCGACATAACAGGTATCTACCTTCCTTCTTGCTTTGCCGGCATCTACAAACTGCCGGGTGGATGTTATTCAAATCTTTCAAAAAAGATTCGAAATGCCATTTTAGCAGGCGAATTCTGATTTCAGTTCAGCCACAAAGGCGGTCAAGTGCTGATTATTGGTGAAGAATCGTATGCCAAGGGCATCCCACCGATAGATACCTGTCTCAACATTTCCCGCATCGACGAAGAATTCGACCTTAACTCCTCCTCCAGCTCCCTTTACGGTTAGCTCGAAAGAAGGTTCTGCTGGTTCGAATAATACTTGTGAGCGCTTTTCTTGCACGAGCTCTTCAATCTTCTCGGCCAAGAATAGGGCCTCATCTTGAGGGTAACGGCAAAGCAAGTAGGCATGAGCGACAGTGTGAATGTCGGCAGTGGCGTTCTGCAGCAAAGTAAGCTCGGCTACTTTCTCGTCCCCTTGCCGGGTCTGGTATTCGAGAACATTGGGGCCATTAATCAGTGTTAGTTTGACGTGCTGCCAAGTTTGGGTTTCAAGGGGGTGATCGGCCTGGGTATTGCCTTGGGCTGAGATTGTGAACTTCTCACCGGGTTCTATTTTTAGGGAGCTGCCAAATTCTTGGTCTTCCGATCTTAGTGTGGCCATTATTTTATTTTCCTATGCAGAAATTGGCAAAAACTTCGGTGATTACTTCTTCAGTAACGGCAACGCCAGATATCTCGTCTAAAGCGTCCACCGCTTGGCGCAAGTCTGTGCCCAAACAATCGTGAGGAAGGCCTGTACTGACCGACTCTTTCAAGTAGCCCAGCGATTCTAAGGCGCGCAGACAGAGTTGCCCTTGTCTTTGATTGAGTGAGCCTCCTAGCTCTTGCAAGGGAGAGCCAGCAAGTGCCCATTGCTCAATGGCTGCCTTAAGCTGCTCTAAGCCATTGCCATAGCGAGCTGAGATTTCGATGGGAGCCTCAACTGCAGCGCGGGCAGCGCTTAGGCGTTGCATGATTGGGTGACTTTCGCTAATTGATTTTTCTTTGAGATCTACTTTGTTGTTGACCAGCAGGTAGGGTCTTTCAAACTCTATCAATTTGCTGGCAATTACTTCTTCCTCTTCGCCGATGCCCTGAGAACGGTCGAGCAAGAAGACAACTAGATCGGAGTCTTCAATGGCTTTGCTTGTGCGGGCAATGCCGATTTTCTCTACTGTATCTTCGGTCACTCGCACACCGGCGGTGTCAATGAGTATCACAGGAATGCCATTTACATCAACGGGTTCTTCAATTGAGTCGCGAGTTGTGCCTGGAATATCAGTGACAATCGCTCTTTCGAAGTTGAGCATTTGATTGAGCAAGCTAGATTTGCCAGCATTGGGACGGCCGACAATGGCAAGTTTTAAGCCTTCGCGTAGGTAGCGGCCGCTGCGTGCGGTTTTGGCAAGTTGCTGGAGGCGTGTACTGCAGTCGTCGGTAATCGCTTCTATATCATCGGTAGCTAAATCACCCACTTCTTCAGGAAAATCAATGCCCGCTACAATTCGCGTGAGCAGTTCCATTAGCTTCGACCGCACTGACTTGATCTCGTCGCCTAGTTGTCCTTTCAGTACCGTCAGCGCTAGACGCGATTGACGCTCGGTTTTTGAGTGAATCAAGTCGAGTACGGCTTCTGCTTGGGTGAGGTCGATGCGGCCGGCAAGAAAACCACGTTTAGTAAACTCACCGGCTTGTGCCAGTCTGGCACCGCGTTCTAGGGCGAGGTTGAGCAGCTCCCTCGTGACAATCGGCGAGCCGTGGCAATTTATTTCCACCATATCTTCGCCTGTATAGCTGTTCGGTCCTTTATATGGAATCAAGACCACTTCATCAATTAGCTCGAGATTGCCTTGATTCTCTTGAACTATATAACCGATGGTGGCCTGGTGACTTTTAGGCTGCCAGTCAACTGTCTGAAAAAGTGCAGGCGATAGAGGAGATGAATTATTGCTACCAGGCAACCGGGGTAAAAATATTTTTTGCACGATAGAAAAAGCCTGAGGCCCTGAAAGCCTTACTATGGCTATGGCCCCCACTCCTGGAGCGGTGGAAAGGGCACATATAGTGTCGTCATTTATTGAACTAGGAAACATAATTTGCTGCGATTTACTGTGAAAAGTACTTGAAAGTAGCCTGAGCACGATGGTAGTATCTCACATCAATTTCTTCCCGCGCATTCCCTTGTGGTGAGCACTTTAGGTATAAGCATGAATAAAGCAGAACTGGTAAATGTAGTAGCTAAGGCTACCGGTCAATCGAAACTAAGTGTACAAAATACTGTTGCTTCTCTTCTCCATTCCCTAACCTCAGCGTTGGCTAAGGGTGAGAGAGTAACTTTAGTTGGATTTGGCACTTTTGAGCGTCGTCAAAGACAAGCTCGTTTTGGTGTTAATCCACAGAATCCCAAGCAAAAATTGAAGATTGAGGCAGCTAAAGTGCCTGTTTTCAGAGCTGGGCAAGAACTGAAAGACATTACTGACGGTAAGGCAAAAATGCCTGCTATGCCTAAATCAGTAGCAGCATCTGAGCCTAAGGCTGAGCCAAAGAAAGCTGCTAAGCCAAAAGCTAAAGCCGCAGCCAAACCAGCGAAGAAAGCCGCTGCCAAAAAATCTGCAGCGAAGAAGCCTGTAGCTAAGAAAGCTGCTGCTAAACCTGCTAAGAAAGCTGTGGCCAAAAAGGCCGTAGCCAAAAAGCCAGTAGCAAAGAAAAAGAAACGCTAGAAAAAAACTAAGAATTTTAGTTCTAGTGCAATAGATAAATAAAGAGAGAGCTTCGGCTCTCTCTTTTGTTTTCAGCTATGTTTTGATGTAGCGCAAAACATTGATACTAATAAGATTGACGAGGGCGTGGGCGGCCACCGGTGCAAATATAGAGCCCGTGCCGACCATAAGAAAGCTCATGACTAAGCCTACAGCTAGCGCCCAAAGAGCGTACGGATAATAGTAAAAAGACGGCAGGTGGGCTAGACCAAAGCAAATTGATGATGTGGCTATTCCGCCGGTGGCTTCCACTACCCCTCTAAAAAAAACTTCTTCGCAAAAGCCTGATGCTAAGGCCAGTAAAATACTGTCGCCAAAAGTTAGTTGACCAAAAATAGGAATCATCTCGTGCTTCAGTAGGTCATGCATCGATTGAAAAATGAAGAAGCGACCTGCTAGCTTTTGCGATAGATAGAGTATGGCCATGTTGATGGTGGAGATTGCCAGGCCTGCAGAAATGCCCCACACAAGTACGGTGAGGTTGCATTTGAATAGGCCGCGCAAGTCAATTTCGCCAAAGTAGCACCAAGCAGTTGCTGCTAAAAGTAGTACAGCTTCGATGGCAATTGAGATGGCAACTATGGTTTGCCTATCAAAGGGCTTTTGCTCTTCGTCAGTTTGCTGGTAGCGCTCAGGTCGTTTTAGCATTGCTAAAGACCACCTCCGGGCTGACTACACAAAGATTTTGTTGGCCATCAAGACTAGCAATCTGTCCTACCAAAGTGCTGGTTTGCTGGGCATTATCTTGACGAATGAGGACAAATTGTGACTGCTCGAAATTGCTCTGAAGAGGCAGAGGCATACTTACTTTTTGACCCATGCAAAACTTACTAATTTGTTCTTTGTTGCAGACTATTTGGCTCAGTGGCAGTGCTTTTTCTACTGGGCATAGAGCTGCCAGTAGAGATTGAAGCCCTTGGCCTTTCAGCTCTACCAGTTGTTCAAAGGTCAAGGCTTCGCTGATTGCAAATGAGCCCGATCTCTCTCGCACTAGTGATTTTAGACTGCCCCCAAGGCCCAGTGCTGCTCCTAGATCTCGTGCAATAGAGCGAATATAGGTACCTTTTGAACAAGCTATTCTGGCAGTCACCACCGGTAGGGCAACATCTACTAACGCAATTTCGTTTATTGTCACTTGTCTTGTTGGTATCTCAATGCCGAGAGCCTCGAGATCAGCTCCTGAACGAGCTAAGTTGTAGAGTCTTTCACCTTTGACCTGTATAGCGCTGTAGATGGGCGGAATTTGACTAATATCTCCAGAAAATTTTTGCATTGCTGAATCTATTTGAGCGTTTGTAAGCGTGGAAGGTACTTCCTTGCTTTCAATTACTGCGCCTTCCATATCGTCGGTTTCAGTTTGTACGCCAAGTAGTATTTCGGCTAAGTACGTTTTGTCATCACTAAGAAAACGTAGAAGACGACAAGCTTTACCAACGGCAACTACCATCACTCCTGATGCCAGTGGGTCAAGAGTGCCAGCGTGTCCCACTTGTTTAATACCCGTGAGCTTGCGCACCCGAGCCACTACGTCGTGTGATGTTATGCCAACCGGTTTGATGATATTGAAAAAGCCGTTTACTTCGGCCTCAGGCTCAGACTTCACCGCGAGAAATTTTGCCGAGCAGATCGGTTACTTTTGAGCCGCGCTCAAGAGAAGTATCAAGCTTGAAGACCATTTCTGGTGCAAAGCGCAGACCAAGGCGTCGGCAGATTTCACCGCGAATAAATCCAGATTGCTCATTCAGGCATTCCACTACTTTTTCAGCAGCTAGATCTGCCGCGGCTGCAGCACTTACTTGTGGCTTTTGCTCGGCTTGATCTTCGGCTTTGCCAGCCGGCACTTCAGTTTTAGCCGGTGCGAAAACAGAAATGTGAATTTTGGTCGAGCGCAAATCAGAAGTGCATTCTACTTCTGTTATTGATATAAGGCCGGTTAGGCGCTCGTCTCTAAGATCACGCTGAATCATTTCAGCGAGTTCTTTCTTGATTGATTGAGAAACTCTCAAGGCACGCTCAGCTGTCATGACACCCTTTATATTTAGTTGTTAGTTATTTGGAATATCAGTACGTCTGGTTTCAGTAACGATAAAGAAGTTGACCTTATCGCCAGTTTGCAGATCGGTGAATTTCTCGAAGCTCATACCGCATTCGAAACCAGTAGCAACTTCTTTGACATCATCTTTAAAGCGCTTCAGAGTTTCTAGCTTGCCTTCCCAAATTTGGGTTCCACCACGTTCGATGCGAGCGATGGCTCCACGTTGAACTTTTCCGCTCAACACCATACATCCGGCAATCATTGTGCCTTTGCCAACTTTGAAGACTTGTCTGACTTCGGCTTGACCGATGTTGACCTCTTCTCTGATTGGTTTGAGCAGACCTTGTATAGCCTTGGTCAAATCATCAGTAATTTGATAGATGATGCTGTAGGTACGAATGTCGACGCCATTGGCATCGGCAACGCTACTGGCATTCTGATCTGGTTGAACATTGAAGCCAACAACAATAGCGTTTGAAGAAGCTGCGAGGTTGACGTCGTTTTCTGAAATAGCACCAGATGCAGTGCGCAGTACTCGCACTTGTACTTCTGATGAAGTCAACTTGCGAATTTGATCGGCAATCGCTTCAGCTGTACCTTGCACGTCAGCTTTGACGATGACGTTAAGGTCTTTCACTTCACCAGCTTCGATCATCTCGTGTAGAGATTCAAGAGTTACGTGGTGATGCGAGCGAGCTTCAGGGCTGCGGCGTGATTCAGCAATAACCTTCATTGCTTGTGCATCGCTCACAACTTCGAAACGGTCACCGGCTTGCGGTACTTCATCGAGGCCAAGTACTTCGACTGGCATTGATGGTCCTGCTGCCTTCACTCTCTGACCGCGGTCATCAAACAAGGCGCGTACTCTGCCACATTTGCTACCAGCAACAATGAAGTCGCCTTCGCGTAATGTGCCATTTTCGACTAGAGCTGTTGCCACGGCACCTTTGCCACGGGACAGTTCAGCTTCGATGATGACGCCCACTGCTGGTTTGTCAGGATTGGCACGCAAGTCGAGAATGTCTGAAACTAGCAAGATCATCTCTAGTAGTTCGTCTAAACCAGTGCGTTTCTTCGCAGAAACCATACAAGTTACGGTGTCGCCACCAAATTTCTCAGCGACCAGATCGTATGTCATCAATTGATTGAGAACTCTATCTGGATCAGCTTCGTGCTTATCAACTTTGTTAACAGCCACGATTATTTGAACACCGGCTGCTTTAGCATGGTCGATGGCTTCAATAGTTTGTGGCATAACACCATCGTCTGCTGCTACTACCAAGATGGCAATGTCAGTGACTTTTGCTCCACGAGCGCGCATTGCGGTGAAAGCTTCGTGGCCAGGTGTGTCGAGGAAGACAATCTGGCGCATGTGGCCTTCTTTGTCTGGAACTTCAACGTGATAAGCACCAATATGCTGGGTGATACCACCATGTTCTGCATCGGTAAGCAAGAACTTTGTTTGTCTAATAGCATCGAGCAAGCTGGTTTTGCCGTGGTCGACGTGACCCATGATAGTCACTACAGGTGGGCGATTGACAAGAGCGGCTTGCTCTTCTTCGGTCAATTCGAGAGCCACTTCAGCTGGTGCTTCTTCACCGGTGCTTTCTTCCACAGATAGCACTTCGTATTCCATCTCAACTGCTAGCTCTTTGGCAAGTTCATACTCGACCATCATATTGACGGTACGAGCAATGCCTTTCATGAACAGGCGTTTGATAACTTCAGTCTCTGGCACGCCCATTTTGGCAGCCAACTCTTGCACGGTGATGTTGGTGGTTATGACAATTGCTTTTGGCAATTCAGCAACAACTGGTACTTTTTTCTCTTCTTTCTTAGGTGCATGCCTATCAGAAGGGCTCGGACGATGTGATTTCGGTGGCCGTGGTGGGGTGGCACGCATCGATGGTGCCGCTACTCTGGTTGGTACAGATGGCGACATTGGTCTTACGCCTGGCCCACGATTTGGCTGATCGCCTTCGTCTTTTGCTTCTTTTTTCTTTGGTTTAGTCTCAGGCTTAACTTCTTCTTTTGCCTTAGCCGGTGGCTCTTTCGCCTTAGGCGGTTCAACTACTTGCTTGGCTTTTTGAGCGTCAAGTTTGCGGATTACTCGAGGGGCAAATTTAGAAGAATCTGACCATTCATTGCCGGTGGCTCGCGGTTGAAGAGCAGGCAAATCTTGTTCTTCGTCGCTTTCTGCATCGGCTACTTCGGTTGTTTCAGGCTCGAAAGAAAGTGCTTTCTCAGCTACTTCGTTCTCTTTCACTTCTACAGCGGAGGCTGTGGAATCAGGTGCTGCTTCTTTCTGGCTCTTTTGTCCACTAACTTCAGCTTCAACTGTTGTATTAACGACTGGTTGTACTTCTTCGCGAGTGGCGGTGACGGTCTGGGCAGGAGCGATAGTAGCTGGCAATGGTTGTCCTTGGCTTGGTTGGGAAGACTGGGCTGGTTGACTACTCTGAGCAGTGCTCGTAGCTGGTGCTTGAGTCGTAGCAGGCTTGTCTGTTGCTTGCGCTGCCGCTGATCCAGCTTGCGTTGCATGAGCAGCAGAACTGCCGGCAGCATCGCCAATTGGTAAAAATTGAGGTTGGGGAATGGTGCCATCGGCGTTCGGTCTTTCTGGACGATAGCGAGAAAGCACTCGAGGTTTGACTACCGCTGGTTGAGGTGGTGGTGGTGCTGCCGCCGTCTTAGCTGCTGTACCCTTACCTGGTTGCGGAGTTGAAGTTTTCACTGGTTTACCTGAATTGTTGCCGCTTTCAGGTGGCTGCTTCTGTTGTTTAGCTTTAGAGAACGCAGCAATAACTTTGTCCTGGCCGATTTTGTCAACGGTGCTGGAGTGGCTCTTGATGTCATAACCAAGTTCGCGCAAGGTGTTGATGATGTCCTGGTTAGGAACGTTCATCTTGCGCGCCAACTCATAGATTCGAACTCTGTCGTCCATTCAGCCCTCTCCGTGTCTCAGAGTATTTTGGCATGTTTTTACAAGATCATGTGCATTCTCGCCACAGTGCCTGGATAAGTTGTGCTTCAAGCGGCCAAGCCACTTTGCGCCAACTCGCTACACCCTTCTTCCTGCGGCCTTCTAGGGCGTGTTTCAATTTCGTATTCTTTAGTGCCAATTCGAGACATTGCGAAGAACGGCAAAGATATGCCGACCGACCCGAAAGCTTTTGGCCGGAATTGCTTCCGGCCTCTTTCGCTGCAGATGATGTCGAGTTTAGTTCAAGCTTTGCCAAAGCAAAGTCGTAAGTTAGCCTGATTAGCTCTTTGCTTTCAGTTAGCTTACGACATGCCACACAAAGTCTTAGTTTTGGTTTCAATAGACCTTTCGAAGCTTCTTGGCTTTGCTTTATGTTGTGAGCTCGTCAAGAGTCTGATTCATGCTGCGGAATGAACCACCAGCTTGGCTTTCAGACTTGATGTCAATTTTCCAGCCAGTCAACTTAGCTGCCAGTCTGACGTTTTGTCCGCCGCGACCAATAGCTAGGCTTAGTTGATCGTCAGGAACGATAACTTCAGCCCGACGGCCAGCATTTTCTTGTTGCTCTTCATAGAGGGCAACGGTAGTGATGCGGGCTGGTGATAGGGCGTTCGAGATGTAATCGACAGGATCGGTTGAGTAGCGAATTACGTCGATTTTCTCGTTGCGCAATTCGGCCACTACGTTCTGAATACGTACACCACGGGTACCGATACAGGCACCAACAGGGTCAACATCTGAGTCTTCAGAATGCACAGCGATTTTTGTTCTGTAGCCAGCTTCACGGGCAATAGACTTAATTTCAACAGTGCTGTCTTCGATTTCAGGAACGTATAGTTCGAACAATTCGCGCACTAGCTCTGGGTGAGCTTGGGAGACGATAATTTGAGGAACGCGGCCTGTGT
This sequence comes from Candidatus Obscuribacterales bacterium, assembly GCA_021732025.1. Taxonomy (GTDB): domain Bacteria; phylum Cyanobacteriota; class Vampirovibrionia; order Obscuribacterales; family Obscuribacteraceae. The sequence goes on from JAKFVU010000077.1 coordinate 183,285, forward strand.
CTCTCAACTCGAGCACGTATACGCGCACCCGGTTGCCAACTCTGTATGTCTCACCAGGTAGCTGTTCGCGGCTTGGCATGCAGCCCTCAACGCGGCCGAGGTTAACGATGACGTTATTGCGAGAGTTGCTGATCACTTCGATTCGTTCGATTTGACCAGTGGTACAGCTGCCTTTGCGGGCTTCGAACTCTTTCTTGATTAATTCTTTCTCGGCTTCTCTGAGGCGCTGAGTAATCAATTGCTTAGCGGTCTGAGCGGCAATTCGGCCAAACTCTGAGAAATCTTGAGGAGTGACTTCAATTTCAAGAACTTCACCAACAGTAACGTCGGGAATGAGGTCTTGAGCATCGCCCAGGCTAATTTCGTGATATTCGTTCGAAACTTTATCGACTACTTCTTTAGGAGCGAAAATGCCGATTTCACCAGTTTCGGTGTCGAAGATGGCTCTTACGCCTTCAACGTCATGATCAGGCACTTTCTTCTTGTAGGCCGCAACAATGGCGTCGCAAACATAAGAGATGAATTCCTCTTGGGGAATATTGCGATCCCTTTCTAGCTCCTCAGCAGCTTCAAGGAGTTTGTCGCCAATTTTAATCACGTTCTACCTCCACCTTATTTGGTTTTTCGTCGACTTCTTCTTGTCCTAATTCTGCTGAGAGATCAATCGCCTTTTCGGCGGCGATCTCTTTGAACTTTTTCTGCAGATCGGGATAGAGTCTTATTTGTATTATTTGTTTTAGAGCTACTTTCAGCTCTTTCACTGGTTCTTGAGATACCTTGTTGGCAGCATGTTTTTTGCTGTTCTTGCTCTTTGTCGGAGCGCTTTGAATCGGTCCGAGCTCGCTCAGCTTGAAGGTTTCGTCGCCGAAACTATCGAGACGAGCGATGAAATGTTGTCCGTATGGATCGGCGCCAACATTAGTTTTGGTCTTAATTTCTACTTTGCGACCGGTAAATAGTTTGTATTCGCGTTCGCTCTTTAAAACGCGATCAATACCAGGACTGGCTACGTCCAACAAGAATGGACCGTGGAAGAAATCAAGACTATCGGCAATTAGTTCGATTCTGCTGTCAAGTTCTCTGCTAACTTTCTCACAGTCGGTCAAACCGACACTTCCACCTGGATTGTAGATAGTTATTTCAACAATTTTTTGTCTGCCGTGCTGGCCGAAATGAATATCCACAAGCTCGAAGCCCAGCCCTTTAACCACTTCTTCGGTTAGGTCTGTAACTTTCTTTATGGCTTCATTATCGTTTTTGTTATTTGGGTTTTTGCTATCTGGCATGAATAATGTCTAGAGTGAAATAACCAACGTGAAGTCGGCGGCAGTAATGGGTTGCCGGGTGCAAAAAATGCACAAACACAAAAATGCCGTAGGCTAATCACATCTCTGACTAGCTAACGACTAAAAATTGGTTTTCTATGGCCAAATCCTAACATGTAAGCAAGGAGCACGCAAGAAGAAGTGAAGATTGCGTTTCATAACCGCCAGCGCAAGCTTGAGCTTGATAGCGAAGAGTTACTAGCAGACTACGCCGCCTTAACTGAAGGACTAAGTGAGAACCTACTAAAGCGGCCTCCTAGCTGGCTACCTAAAAAAGATTTGCAGGCAATTTTTGCTCGAGGCTCCCTTTCTGTGGCGATCGTGTCCGATCGCACCATTCGCCAAATCAATAAAGAATGGCGTTCTATTAATAAGGCAACCGATGTGCTCTCCTTCCCCTTAGAGCTGGTCGAGCCACCTTCTCTGGCCTTTGACGTGCCCCCTGAAATGGCCGAAATGCTTGAGGACGACCCTAATCAGTGGATTGTCGGCGAAATTATAATTAGTGCAGAAAAGGCCGTGGCCCAAGCAGAGCAGTATGGGCACAGTGCCCGCCGCGAAATGGCCTTTCTCTTCGTACACGGTTGTTTGCATGTGCTTGGCTTTGACCACATGTCCAAGGCTGAAGAAAAAGAGATGTTCGGCAGGCAGACTGAAATATTGACCCTTGCCGGCTTTAAGCGTGATCCTTAACAATCACTTGGCTAGCCCCCTAGGGCAAACTATTTATGCCATGATTAGCTTATAGATAAGGCATGAGCAGATGGCTGACAATCAAACAAAATATGATTTCAATCCTGACGTCAGGCCCGTGGCCAATGTCGTTGAAGAGGTGCCGATCTCTGAGACATCACCTCTTTCTACTCCTTTAGCACCTAGCGATAATTGGCAGCGCAAAAGCGGTCAGGCTGGTTCTCTGTTCGAGAGCTTCTATCATGCTTTTAACGGTCTGGCTTTGGGCTTTCGCCAGCAACGCAATTTGCGCATACATACCTTTTTAGGGGTTTGCGTTTTTGCTTTAGCCTTCTATCTAAAGGTTGAACCTTGGCAGTACATTGCCCTCAGCTTAGCCATTGGTTTTGTTTTCTTTGCCGAGTTTGTAAATACGGCAATTGAGCACATGGTCGACATTCAGGCCAATTATCGCTATCACCTTTCGGCCCGTTACGCTAAAGATACTGCCGCCGCCGCAGTGCTGTGGGCGGCCATGACCGCGGTTGTAGTCGGTGCGATTGTATTTCTTCCGCGCCTTTATGACCTTGTAAGAACGGGCATATTATGAGTATGGGCTAAGGCTTAGCCCCATTGTGATGGGAATCTTCCCATTGACTGTCAAATTCTGAAAGGTATTGTATAGAAGAAGAAGTGCTCGAAGTGATGGCCAACTTCGCTTTCGAGGACACATGTATTTCTGAGGAGATCCCCATGGATAAGCATCCAAGTCGTCAGCCGGCCGAAAGTACTAATTTGTTCGACGGTAATCGCAGTGGCGAAATTGTTCCCCCAGACAATCTATCAGATGCGCGTTTACCCGCTAGAACCCAGCGTGTATGCGATCATACGAATGGCTCTGACCGAGTTTCCAACAGTGCTGAAAACGAGGCTTTTCGCGCCGGATATCGCATGGCTTATCGTGATGGATTCGAAGACGGGCAGAGTCAGAGAAATGTTCGAGTTGGCCGTGGACAAGGTAGCATGTGCCCTGAGTACAATGACTATGCTAATAGCCGCCAAGCCTACCAAGAAGAAGCCTGGCTCAATCGTAGCGATTCATATGATCAACGTCCCATTCCACAGTGTCATCGTCAGCAAAGTCGCTACGACAGCGGCCCTTCACGCTATGGCGATGTGCAAGCAGTTTCGGCTGGTCAATATGATTATGACTATCCGCGTCAACACGATCGTCGTGGCCGCAGCCCGATAGACCAATTCTTCAATGCTATCGGTAGCATTGCTCGTGGAATTGGCGATGTGGCTTACGAAGCAGCCCCGATTATTCAGACTTGGGCGCAGATTGAGATGATTAAGCAAGGCCGCGTTGGTGGTCACTACTACGGCGGCTATGACAATGGCTACTATAATCAGCGTCCATACAATCCCTGGAATTCACGCCAGAATCGTGACCTCATAGCCTATAACAATAATTCGGGATACTACGATGATTACAGTTACAGCAATCGCTCCTATCAACCCGCTTGGTTGAATGGTTAAGCACTGGTAGTCTCAAATAATTAGTCCGCCAGTCATTTAAGTTTGGCTGGCGGATTTGTTTTCGCTATCTATTGAGATAGATATTGGAACATAGAGATCTAAATTGCTTTTGCTGTCGTGTACAAATGCAAGCTCCACAGCAAAAACAGCTCGTAGTAAGTCTTCTTTCAATACTTCTTGGGGTGTGCCTTGGGCTACTATGGTCGAACTGGCTATCTGTGAGCCAGCAGTCTGCGAGCCTGCCACTAGAGCAATTTTGTCGGCAATGCGAGCGCTCAAATTGAGATCGTGCAAAATTGTAGCAATGCCAATTTTTTGTTCTTTCAATTCTTTGATAATGGCAATTACTTCTAACTGATAGCGAAAATCGAGATTGGCTGTTGGCTCATCCATCAATATAAAGTGTGGTTCTTGGGCCAGGGCCATGGCAATGAGTGCCCGTTGCTTCTCTCCACCTGAAAGCTCATTTAGTTTCTTCTGGCCCAAGCGCGTTAGGCCGCAACGATCGAGGGCACTACTGACGGTGGCAACATCTGCTTTGCTGAGTTGGTTTGACCACCAATTTTGGTGCGGGTTTCTACCAAGCCTAACCAGCTCATTGACTGTCATCTCGTTTGGTGTTTCAAGGCTTTGTGGAACATAAGCAACTTGGCGAGCAAAATCAACAATGTTCATATTCCAGATGTTCTGGCCGTCAATAGATATTGTTCCGCACGATGGTTTAAGTTGGCGAGCCAAGCCTTTCATCATGGTTGACTTGCCGCTGCCATTTGGGCCTTGAATGGCAAGCACCTGGCCCGGCTCAAGGCTGATATTGATATGCTCGATGATATTGACCGCTTGAGCGTTACTCTTGGTGGCATAGCTCAAGCCGACCCCTTCGGCCTTGAGAATTTTGCGTTCATCTACATTGCGTGTATTAATGGCTGTGCACCTGGTCTAGCGAGGAAGAGAGCAGGTAGATGAAAAAGGGTCCACCTATGAGGGCCATTAGTGTTCCTAGAGGCAGTTCTTGTCCGGGGCTGAGAGTGCGGGCAAGTAAGTCAGAGAAGAGTACTAGAATCGCCCCTGTCAGGCCAGAGCAGAGCAGTTGCAGCCTCACCCCGCGACCAAAGAGGCGGCGCGACAAATGTGGAGCAACCAGTCCGACAAAGCCAACCATGCCACTTAAGGCCACGGCCGAACTAGCTAGTAGTACGGCTGCCGAGAGAATAATTAGTTGACTGCGACCAACGTTTAGACCTAGAGAACTAGCTGTTTCTTCGCCCAGGGCCAAAAGATTTAGTTGCTTAGCTGCAGCAAATGCCACAATCAGCCCCACTGCTGTGTAGCAAACCGTTGGTACTAGCTCTTGCCAATTTCGGCCGCTGATACCACCAAGTAGCCAAAGATATAGACCTTGAGCCATTAGCTGAGTGCCGAATGTTGTCATCGCCAGTGTTATTAAAGCCCCGGCAACCGATGACAAAGCAATACCAGCAAGTAAGAGCTTCGCCACAGAAACGCCGTGTCCACCACCTCTAGCAATAGAGGCGACAAAAAAGCTAGCTGTAATTCCGCCCACAAAGGCAAAGAACGGAATAGACTGGAAATCAAATTTGAGCAGCATGGCACAGGCAACGCCCACGGCTGCACCGCTTGACACGCCTGTGAGATAGGGGTCAGCTAAATCGTTGCGACTAAGAGCCTGCAGAAGATAGCCAGAGGTGGCTAAGGCAAGGCCAACCACAAAGGCTGTGAGTAAGCGCGGTAGGCGAATGCCGACAATGACATCGTGAATCTCGCTGTTGCCACCATTGTTAAAGAGAGTCTGGATTGCTTCTAACGGTGCCACAGTAAGATCGCCCAGACAAAGATTGACGAGCATGATGGCAACTGTAAATAAGATAAGAGCTATAAACTTGACGAACATATTTATTCAGTGAAAATTTAGAGAATGCTACCATACACCCAGGCAGAGGAAGTCTGTGATCTATCTCGACAACAGCGCTACAACAAAGGTGCGTCCCCAGGTTCTGGAGGCGATGCTGCCGTATTTGTCAGACAACTACGGTAACCCAAGCTCTATTCACAGCCTCGGTCGTCAAGCTCGAGCAGCAGTAGACAATGCTCGCAGTCAAGTTGCAAGTTTTCTTGGCTGTTCTGAGAACGAAGTCTATTTTAGTAGCTGCGCCACTATGTCAAACAATGTTGCCTTGCTCGGCCGTGCTCGTTTTGTTGAGGCCAATGGTTTACCAAAACATCTGATTACTTCAACTATTGAGCATCCTGCTGTAATGGGTCCAGCTCAGTATCTTGAAGCGCAAGGTTGGCGCGTTACTTATCTACCGGTTGACAAAGAAGGTTTCGTTAGACTGTCTGATTTTGAGAGTGCTCTGGCTCCTGACACCAGCATTGTCTCTGTCATGTGGGGTAATAACGAGATTGGTGTCTTAGAGCCAGTTGAGGCAATGGCCACTATGGTCGAAAGCTACGCTGAGAAGCTTGGTCGCGACATCTTTATGCACACCGATGCGGTGCAGATACCGGGTAAGCTAGCAATTGATTTAAGTAAGCTAAAAGTATCAGCGTTGTCACTTTCTGGCCATAAATTTGGTGCACCAAAAGGTATTGGTATTCTCTACCTGCGTCGACTTTTTAATATCATGCCCATCATATTTGGTGGCGGACAAGAAATGGGGATGTTTGCCGGAACTGAATCTGTAGCTCATATAGTGGCTATTGGTGAGGCTGCGCGTCTAGCGCAACAAGAGCAGGCAGAGCTAGAGCAGCGTTTGCGCTCTTATCAAAAACAGTTGTTTGAGAGTTTGCTGGCCCACGATGTGACCATTACTGGGCCAAGCGATATCGAAAAGCGCTTACCAGGCCACGTTTCGTTCTCTGTCGCTGGCATTGAAGGCGAGGCTCTTGTGCTCAAGAGTGACTTAAAAGGCTTGGCACTCTCGAGTGGTTCTGCCTGCCATCAAGGCATAATTGAGGCATCAAGCGTGCTTAAGGCTATTGGCCTGGGTCAGGCAAAAGCACTGGGTGCTGTGCGCATTAGCTTTGGCGCTGACAATACTCAAAGTGATGTGCTTGAGGCAATGCGCTTGCTAGAGATTATTCTCGGCAAGCTACGAAAAGTTTCAAATTAGTAACCTATTCTTCCGCTTGAATTCAGCACTAAGACTTAGGCCTTGAGGAAAATCTTGCTTCTCCGAGTTAGCTACTTAGCTGATGGCAGCTAGATCTTCGCTTGTTAGAATGCAACATGTCTATTAGAGGTGTGTTGTGTCTATCTGGCTTTTTCTTGGTGTCTTTCTGCTGGCCTATATTTACCACGGTGTTGGTATTACCATGGGTTATCATCGCTTGCTTTCTCACCGCTCGTATAAAGTGCCTAAATGGCTGGAATACTTAATTGTGTCAGGCGGCTATCTCTGTCTTGAGGGGTCTCCTATCTTTTGGGTGACGACCCACCGACTACACCACCGTTATTCTGACAAAGTTGGCGATCCCCACTCACCGTTAGATGGTCAGTGGCATGCCTTCCTTGGTTGGATGTATAAACCGAAGGTGATAATTTCAGCCGAAGAGAGCCGGATCTTGGCTCCCGATCTTTACCGCGATGCTCTCTACCGCTTTCTTCATGTTAATCACAGTCACAAAGACGGTCTATTGTGTTTATTCATTTCGCTCGTTTATCGCGCTGCTATTTTTTATTGGTTGGGTCCTGTCGTTTTCTGGGCTGAATTACTTGCCAGTGTTTGCGCTTTCTGTGCACCACTTTTGGTTAATCTCTACTGTCACAAACCTGAGTGGGGCTACCAAACTTATCCCTCTGGCGACCAGAGTAGAAATGTTCTTTGGGTGGCGCTCTTATCGTTTGGAGAGGGCTGGCATAACAATCACCATGCCTTGCCTCAGTCAGCTAGGTTTGGCTTAAATAAAGGCGAATTTGACTTCACCTGGCAGGCACTTAATTGCTTGAAGATGTTTGGTCTAGTGAGCGATATTCGCTTACCCAAGCAAAACAAATTAGCCGAACTGGAGACCGCTGATATTAGCTAAATTAGTCGACTTTTTTTACGGGCTCTTCACCCTTTATCTTCGATACTTGTTTGGGCGCATCTGTAAACATATTGCCGACGAAATCTACTAGACCAGCTGTGCGTTTGGCTAATTTGCCATGCATCAGTTGAATGCCACCCTGAGCCATTTTGATTTTTGAGCTGCTATATGGATACCACCACACTCGGTGCGCACCGCCGGCAGCATCGATACTGATATGTTTTATGTTGCAGAGATCTTGCAGGCCAAAAATTGAATGGCCTTTGCCAAAGCCACTTTTCTTCAGACCACCCCAAGGCAATTGTGGCGTTGCATGAGAGAAGAGGCAGTCATTGATGAGCACAGTGCCTACGGTTAGATCGCGGGCAACGCATTCTGCCCTGTTTAATTTTCCTGCCCAAACTGTGGCTGTCAGACCATAGTCGCTGTCGTTGGCTAGCTCAACAGCTTGATCTTCGCTGTCAACAATCATAATTGGCATCAGTGGTCCAAAGGTCTCATCACGCATGAGTTTCATCGTGTGATCAACGCCAGTAATAACCGTGGGCTCAAAGAAATATCCGCCAAGGTCGCTGCGTTCTCTGCCGCCGGTTAGGCAGCGGGCGCCTGCTGCAACCGCTTCTGAGACGTGGTTGATGACGCGATCGAGTTGTCCCTGGTCTATCAGTGGGCCGACATCGGTGAGTGGATCTGTAGCTGGCCCTAGTTTCAGTTTCGCCGTCATGTTTGTCAGCGTTTCAACTAGCTTGTCCGAATTTTTTCCTTTGATTATGTACACTCGTTCGACCGATGCACAGGCTTGGCCGGCATTGGTAAAGGCGCCCCAAAGTAAGCCACGAGCGGTCCATTCAACCGGTGCATCAGGCAGCACGATGGCGGCATCTTTGCCGCCTAGTTCAAGAGTGACCGGTGTCAGTCGCTCTGAAGCCTGTGCCATGACGGCCTGCCCACCCTCAACTGAGCCGGTAAAGATCAATTTTGAAAGGTTGGTTTTGCTCAAAAGTTTGCCGGTGTCACGACCCCCGGTCACTACCTGAATGACGCCATCGGGGAAGCCAGCTTCAGCAAAGAGTTCTCCAATCTTGATGCCAACGAGAGGCGACTTTTCTGAGGGTTTGAGCACCACTGTGTTGCCGAGCATAATGGCCATGAGTGCGGTCATAGTGGGAATAGCAAAGGGATAATTCCATGGTGAAATGATGCCAATGACACCCAAGGGTTCGAAGGCAATAATGCTTTGCTTACTAGAAAGGAGCGGGTTAGCTAGCGCTACAGGCTGATCTGCCAACAGACGCTCTGAGTTTTCTGCTAGCCACACACAAGTGTCGAGGGGCCCACAAAGTTCAGATAAGTATGCTTCGGGCAGGGGCTTGCCTACTTCTTCGCTAATTAGATTGGCTATTTCATCGGCTTTACTGGCCAGTAACTGGCGAAATTTGAGCACTAACTTTGCCCGTTTGCTAAACGAAGTCAGTTGCCAATTTTCAAATGTCATCCAGGCTTTATTTACGGCTGCTTCAACTTCTTCTTCGCCCATGTTTGCAACGCGGCCAATTACCTGCTTTGTCGCTGGATTGAATGATTCGAAAGTGTTTGTTGCTTCTAGTTTGCTTACAACCATTTTTTTGCCTTACTCGATTCTACTTTTGTTAGGGCTATTATTTGCTCAGTTTATCTTTTGCTGTTTGTTTGTCAGGGCCGCTTAAGCCGCTGTCGAGACTTTGCTTGAAGAGCTTGTTGGCCTCTTCTGTGTTGCCGCTTTTTAGTTTGCAATTGGCTAGGGCAAAAGCGGCATTAGGGTTGGTGTCACCTTCACTTATAGCTTTGGTCAAAAGTTCTTCTCCTCTCGCCTGGCCTGCCTTTGCTAGTATTATGCCCAGCTTGCTCAAGGCTTCTATATCTCCAGGCGCCTGTGATAGCGCTTTTTCTAAGGCCTCTTCTTGCAGGGCAGCATTGCTTTCTTTCTCTGATATAGCCGCTGCGGTTAAATCAATCTCTTCGTCGTGGCCAGTTGCTTGAGCTTTAGCCAGATAATTTTTAGCATCGGCAAGATTGCCTTCATTTAGTGCTGTGCGGCTCAGAGCTACAAAAAGCGCAGTTCGGCTCTGCTGTTCTTTCTCACTAGCTGATTGGCAAAGTCGTTGAGCTTCAGCCTTTAGCGTTGCTAAATTATTCTTGTCTAAATCGTCTTGCTTTAGGCGAGCAGTTAATTCAAGTGCGACCGCCTGTGGTATTAAACCAGATACTTTACGCAGATCGCGAGCTTGGCTAACAGCCTCGATTGTGTCGCCTTGTTTGAGGTTGATCTTGGCGGCAATTAATTGAGCAGGAAAAAGGCTTTTGTCTTTTTCTGCGGCAGTGTTTAAGGCAGAACGTGCTTTTTTATAGTCGCCGTCTTTGTACGCTAAGTAGCCTGTGGCAAAGCTTGTCAGAGGTTCATTTGCATTAGACAATTTAGTGCTTGTATCGCGAGCCTTAGACAGATCTCCTAAGCTCAAATAGCAAAGCGTTTCTAGTGCCAGTTCTGACTGGCTATTTTGAGTGCCCTTGTGACTGTTCTTCAATCCCGCTAATGTAGCGCTTGCATTGCCGGCGAGAAAGAGACTCAGATTTTGTTTGAACAAAGCTGTTTTAGATTGCGGGTACTGCTCGAGTACTCGGCTGAAGCAATTGTTTGCCTCGTCGTAATAGCCCATGTTGAGAGCTTCTTCACCGAGGCCAAGCAAACCCTCAACTGGTATTTCTGAGCCAGAGAGAAATTGTTTGAACTGATTGCGCACGCCGTTGATATTGCCAGCTCCATTCATACTGCTAATTGTTCGAGTGCGCGAATAACGGGCAGAAGGGCTCAGGGTCGCTGCTTTGGCTGCAGCATTTTGTGCTTTCTCTTGCTCGTTCAGTGCGCCATAAAGTTCAGAGAGGGCAAGCCAGGCGTCGTGACTGCCCGGGTCGAGAGCAACCACTGCTTCAAACTCTTTTACGGCTTCGCTTTTCTCGCCCATTGTCAACAGTGTCATGGCTGCTTGTAAGTGGGCCAGCATTGAGTCTGGTGCTATGGCTGTGGCGGCGCGAGCAACTGCCAAGGCTTCGTCTTTTGTGTCTGGCAGGCGGGTTAAGATTGTGTTGAGTAAGAGATGTATTTGTAAGTTACTAGGGCACTTGGGCAACCATTCGCGCAAATAATTGGCGGCCTCTAGAGTGTTGCCTCGAGCAAATAGGCCAGACGCCTTTGAAAGACAGCCAGGGCAGCCGGCATCATCGGGCTTTCTAGGGCTGGGCGCATTTGATCCGCTCGCAGTTTTGCTGCGAGCTAGTACCTGATTGTCAAACTGCCATGACAAGGCCAGGCTAGCGCCCAGAAGGGCGATTTTGAGACGGCTGGATAAAGTAAAAAAGTTAGACACCGCTATAGCATAGCTCAATTGGATCGCTATACTGAAAAGATAGTATTAACGGGAAGTAAAGCGGTTGAATCTTGTGACCAGGAAGCGAATCGATGTTGTTAGAAAAATCATCTATCTGTTCACTGTTGCGGTCGTTCCTCTTGCCCTTAGCTCCGTCGCCGTGGCTGCTAGCAGTAGCAGCAATAGCAGTGCTGCTCTAGAGCGAGCTAACCAAGCTTATCTGGCAAGAAAGTATAACGATGCTTCTGGTCTGGTTAGCCGAGTTATTCTAAAAGAAGGAGAGAGCGCAGCGGCGCTTAATTTGCTTGGCAAAATTTATCATCGCCAAGGCAAAATTGATGAGGCCCTAGGGCAGTATCAAAAGGCACTTAAGCTTGATAGCACCTTTGCCGAAGCGCGTTTCGACCTCGGTGTGGCCCTTTTTGATCAAGGTAATTATGCTCAGGCTGTCAAAGAATTTGAAGCAGCTCTGCAAGCTGGTGCCAATAGCGAATATCAATACAACCTAGCTATTTCGCTGGAGAGACTCGGTCAACTTCGACCGGCCACTGAGGGCTACGAGAAGGCTATTCAACTTGATGAGAAGAATGCCGCTGCTCACTACAGTCTGGCTCGCCTGTTGGCGGCAGCAGACGACAACGATCGAGCCATTCAAGAGTATCGCCTAGCCATTGCCGCCCAACCAGATTTTCCTGAAGCCCACAATAATCTAGGTGTGGTCTACAGTAACCTAGGAAAGTATCCTGAAGCTATTGCTTGTTTTCAGCAGGCTCTAAAGATCAATCCGGATTGTTCGGAGGCCCAGCGAAACTTAGGTTACGCTCAGGCGCACACAAGTTTGGGTGTGACCTATCTTAGTCAGGGTGATAGCAAAAAGGCTCTGGATGAGTTTCGCAAGGCCTTGCGTATCGACTCACGTTACGCTGACGCTCACTACAATCTTGCTTTGCTTTTGCAAAAGCAGGGACAAGTGCAAGAAGCAGTTGGGCATTACAAAGAAGCGATCAAGTACGACCCCAGTTCTGCAGTAGCTCACAACAATTTGGGCGTGGCGCTGATGCAGCTCGGCAATAAACAAGAAGCAGAGTCTGAGTACAAAGAAGCCCTTAGACTGAAAGCTGACTTTAAGGATGCCAAACTCAATTTGGACGAATTGCAGAAGAAGTAGATTGGATTTTTTAGCTACTTGATCGCGGAAAAATTGGCCTTTAGGTCTTCAATAGAGACTGGATAGCTGACCGCCTTTACCAATTTAGTGTTTTTACTAGTTGATTTTCCTTCGGCTACGAGGGCGACATAGCGCTTCAGCTGCGACTGTTGCCGCGCAACTCTTTTGCCGAACTCTTTTAATGGTACCGCTTCAGTTATCAGCTCTGGCTCCGCCAGGGGCAAGACTGTGCTACCGCCAGTAGTGTCATTGAAAACTGTTGTCACTCCTAACTTGTCTGCGGTGAAGGCCGCTACTTTTATCGCTGAGCAATTGGCAAGGGGTGAGTTTTGCAGATTACTATTATTAGTATTGCCTAGTGCTGGCATCAAGCTGCCACTGAGATAGGCAATGCGATCACCATATTGAGGCTTGATTTTAGGGTGTTTGAGCAAGTATCTCTTGAGATATTCATTTAGTTTTTGGTCTGTATATTTGACATTTTTGGCGTCGGGAAATTGATAGCCTTCGCCTCCTTTGAAGGAATAATCGGTCATGCCGATACGATAAGTTGACTGCGGCTCTACTTCTTGCCAGACTTTATTTTTCTCGGCTAAGACAAAGACTAAGCGATCTCCAATTTTTCGTTCTTGATCGTAAGCAAATTTGAGGCCATGAACATCTAAGAACTTTCCACCAGTTGCTCCAGCGACGCTATGCTCAAGGGTCTTCTTTAGCCGCTCACCGCTGACATCAGCAAAAACTAGATGATTGTCGAAAGGCAGAAGTTCTTCTACTTTTTCAAGGTTGACTGCACCTTTTTCAATACGTGAGCGAATACCGCCTCGGTTTTCTAAGGTAATTTCAGCATTGTCGCTAATGCCTGCTTCGTAGAATGAGTCACAGATTAGGTCTCCTAATGCTGAGTCAGTTTTCATGCCACGAAAGTTATTATCAAAGTCATGGCTGGCATAGCTCAACACTGTGTCTTTCAGCGTTTGCAGAGGTTGGCCCTTGAGAGCCAAGTAGTCTTTGATGTCTTTGTCTTCGCTAATATCATCTGTGATATGCAAGAGTTTGTAGTGAGTATCTTTGCTGTTGACCAAACCATTCTTGTCGAAGACTAGATCGAGCTTACCTAAATTGCGGCCGTAGCTGCCGGTTTGCACGATTATGGTCTGGCTGCCGTCCCCATGCTCTACCACCACAGGGGTATCTAAGCGAGTGTGGCTGTGGCCGCCAATAATGGCATCAATTTGTGGTATTTCACGGGCTAGTATCTTGTCGGCGTCTAGGCCGCAATGGGTCACTAAGATGATCTTATCGACCCCTTGAGCCGCCACTTGTTCAACTTCCTTTTTTATGGGGGCGACCCAACTCATTTCTCTATTTGTTTGACTGCTATCTCGCTGTAGAACGACACCGTCACGGCTGAGTGAAAGTGTCTCTATATCTGGGGTTATAGCGCCAATAAAGCCAACTTTGTGCCCATCGATGGTTTTAATAACCGATGGTTTGAGAAGCTTCTTCAGTTGCGGCAAGGCGTCAGCATCTAAATTGCAATTGAGTACATCAAACTTGGCTTTTTCTAATTGTTTGGCTAGGTTAATTGCCCCTGCGTCAAATTCATGATTACCAATGGTGTAAAAGTCGTAGCCAATCATATTGAGCATTGCCACTTCTATTTCACCTTGATAGTAGGTAAAGAATGGCGTGCCCTGAAAAATATCACCGGCGTCAGCCACGATGACGTTTTTGCTCTCTTTGCGCAGTTGTCTGATTAAATGACCTAAGCGGGCCATTCCACCAACCATTTTGCCCCTGTCTTGGAAGGACTGATCGTGGGCATGAAGGTCATTAGTATGTAAGACGGTCAAGCTGAAGTTAGTTTTTTTATCAGCCAGTGCCTGCGGCAGAGAGGGTATGAGGAGAGCACATATGAAAGCGCCGAAAATCGCCACTATAAGTGTTAGGCGCCAATTTATTTGGTGCTTTTCTTTAGCGCTCTTTGTCTCAATCTCTACCATGGTCGTGCCCCAGTTAACTCATTCTTCTGTATACGCTCAATCTGGACAAAAAGTTCGAAGTATTAGCTGTGAGTTTGTGCCTGAAGAGCAATGCCCTGTAGATATGGCCTCTGTGCGCTGCGAACTTGACCTCGATCCCTTTGATGCACCTATGTCTTCGCGCATATATGCAGATTACAAGAATACTAGCCCTCGTCCGATTTCGGCTGTCAAATTTAGAATTCGCTTTGTTGACGCTGAAGGAGTTGAAAGAGGCACATTTCACGCCGTTGACAGCGCCTATGTGGCCGCCGGAGGGACAAAGGGGCACAAGTGGAAACGCGATTTCACTCTAGACCCTAGAGTGGTTTCAATGAAGGTGCGGGTCTTGCAAGTCAAGTATGCCGAGGGCGGTGACTGGCAAAGTGTCAAAATGCAAGAATTAGCTCAGCCGGGTTCTGCTGAGCCAGCGCCTACACCCGCAACTCCTGATAGCTCCGCGGGGCCATAAATTGCGGTTTTTAGTTAGCAGCATCTGATAAAGGAATCTGCGCACTCTGAAAAATATTCTTGTATTCAGCCAGCCAGCGGCTTCTTACCCTTGTTGTGCATCTCTTTGATATTGACTGGTGCGGTATTGTATATCCACTGCTAAAAATTGAATATTTCTCTCTATGGGAGGTTCGGATATGGCTCACGCCCGGGAGCCGATCACGACGATCCTTGCCATGGTTGTTGTTGCGATCGCATGTTTTGTTGTCGCTAAAGCAACCTGGCAGGTACTGCTTCTTGCTTTTGTCGTTGTGAGTTTCGGTTGTTGTCTGTACAAATTGATTGAGAAGGATTCTCGCTCTTCAAGCGAGTTTATTCACTAAGACCGCCTGCTGCTTGCGTTTTTTACCCTGTGAAAGTACTCGAAAATGAAGCCTCCTAAGAATTTAGGAGGCTCGTTTTTTTGCTGGTCAAGTTGGTATAACCAGTAAAGGCTGCGCATTTAGACCTTACTATTTACGGATGCAAGAAGGAGTTCATTCATGGAGCCGGGTTCAAGCGGTGAGATTCTCATTGTCGACGACGATCAAGGATTTCGTGCCTTTGTTTCAGCCTTGCTCGGTCGCCGTGGCTTTAAGGTCTGGGAAGCTCGCAGTGTGCGCGATGGTGAGCAAATTTTAGCGGCCTCGAAGCCCCGCTTGATCATAGTCGACTACAAACTACCTGATTTAGACGGCGTTACCTGGATTGGTAAACTGCGCGATGGTGGAAACCAGACGCCAATTGCCTTCATTTCTGGACACTGGTGTGACCGCAACACTTTCAACTGGTTGCGCAATATTCTTAAGGTCTCGTTGGTCTTGCAGAAGCCAGTATTACCCGAAGTTTTCGTTGAGATGATTGATAGCATTTTGCCTCAGGCTGATTATAAGGCTCCTCAGTCAGAATATCCCGATCAAGTCACTAGCCAAACATTGAACCGCGGCTCAATGATTGATATTGAATGTGAGAACATTCGCCAAGAATATCCAAACAGTGAATTGGCTAAAGCTGAATTAGATAGGCTGGGAAATCTTGAATCGCAGCCCGAGGCTGTGCTCTTTAATAAGCTCACTCAGTTGCGAAAAGTTCTTGAAGTAGAAGAAACCATCAATGTGGCGCGCGCTAACTATTTGCTAGAGCTAGCGGTCACTTGGGGCGAGTTAACTAGCTTACTTCGTAGTATTAAAGATGAACCCCGAGCAGCTCGCGGTGTCGAGGATGTTTTGGCTATCACCCACCGTATCAAAGGAACTGCAGGGTCTTACCAGCTAGTAACAATAGCCAAATGCTCAGAGCGATTGGAGAACATAACCAGGGCTTATGATCCCAACGCCTCTGAAACAGAAAGCGAGATTATTTGGTCTGAGGTTTTTCGTATACTTGCCGATGGCGAGCTAGCCCTGATTGAGTCTCAGCAAAAGTACGGTGCTCACGCTGTTGAAGGTGAACGCTACAAAGCTCAGCTTCTTGCCGTAGCCGACCAAGAGACGGTGGCGAAACTTGGTGCTTTTCAGGCCATATCAGTGCTTTCTATTTCTTCAAGTCATGCCTCAACTCTGACTGCGCTCAGTCGAAGTAGGTTTGATGCTGTTCTCGTGGGAGAGCCATTTGCCAGCGATCCAGACCTCTTGTCTTTCTGTCGGGATATGCGCCTGGCAGCAAGCAACCCAGCTATGCCACTATTGATGGTATCTGACTTGCAACTGCAGGACCAGAGTGCTTGTTCTATCAATCCGGCCAAGATTAGCTATGCAGGCTTCTCTGAGGTCTTGCCACTGGAGCCACCGCTAGAAGAGCTGACTGAAACAATCAATGAAATTACTGCATTGTCTTTGAAGAGTAAGCCGCGAGTCTTAGTGGTTGATGATGATAGTGCTTTGACTGATTTTGTTTCGCGCATCTTGAATCTTGAAGGCTTTAATACTGAAACATTGAATGAGCCCATTCGCATCATTGAGACTCTCGAACGCTGCCAACCAGAAGTCGTGGTGCTCGATGTTATCATGCCAGGATTAAGTGGCTATGATGTTTGCCGCGAGATACGCAACCACGAGCAGTGGCGCAATCTCGCCGTGCTCTTCCTCACTGCCAAGAGCAATCAAGAAGGCAGAGCCCTAGCTTTTCGTGCTGGGGGAGATGATTTGATTGCCAAGCCCGTGCTTAAAGAAGAGTTGATTGCCCGAGTTACTTCGTATGCCGAGCGCACCAGGTTGCGCCGAGACCAGGTCAACCGTGATCAAGTAACACAGTTGCTTTCTCGCGAAGGATTTGTGCTTGAAGCTGAACCGTGCATGAATGAATGTATGTCAATTGACCTACCGTTCACTATGGCGCTCGTCAGTGTTGATGGTTTTGATCAAGTAGACAGGACCTTCGGTATGGGGGCTGCAGAAGGGGTGATTCGCGCTCTAGGCGCCTTGATTCGTGGACGCTTTGAGCCTGCAGTTATCAAAGCTCGCTGGGCTGAGCGAGTATTTGTATTGGGATTTCCTGATTTGAATGTTGAGCAGGCCAGTGAATTGATGGCCCTGCTTGGCCAAGAGTTTTCAGAAATCGAGTTTACCTCCGACGATGAAAGTGCCTTTAGTGTCTCTCTAACTGCCGGTTTTGCTAGTGCGCCTGAAAGTGGTGTTCAGTTTAGTCAAATTCGTGATCACTGTGCTCAGGATCTAATTGCCCGCATGCGTGAGAAAGTGACACAATGAATCGACGTCTTGATGGCAAAGGTCTGATAGTCGCTCTCTTACTCATGGTCATGACTTTTGTTGCTGCGTCGGCCATTGCCTTTCAACAACAAAATTCGATGATTTCTTATCGTAAGCTTGTTATCGAAAGCTATCACCTTGGCGGTCTTCTCGATTTATATTGTTCGCTCTTGCAAGACGCTGAGAGAGGTCAGCGTGACTTCCTACTTAGTGGTGAAGAACGACATTTGGCAGCCTTCTCCCGGGCCACTGCGCGATTAGAACCTACTTTTAGTGAGATTCTGCAATCACCGTCATTAAGTGCAGTAGAACTTGAGCGCGTCAAACAATTACAGCCATTGGCGCGGCAGAAAATGGAAGAGCTTGCCAATGTCAATATTACTGTCTTGGCTCCGCATATGCAGCCCGAGCCGATGGATTCACTTGAGCAAATTCGTTTCATCGTAGAAGAAATCAAGGCTCGCCAGCGGGCTCACCGTCAGATGTTGGCTGACCAGCTGCGCGATTTTACTGAACGCTCTACGGTCACTCTTACTGCTGTTTTTGCTTTTGCCGTGCTGGCTCTTCTCACTTGTGGCGGCATCGTAATTCGCTTGTTCATTAGCAATTCGAAAATTACAGAACAGTCAAAATTGGCTGCCTTAGAGGCCGCTAGCGCTCGAGATAATCTTAGCAACGTTTTTTCTAACATGGACGAAGGCTTGCTCTTGCTTTATACTAATAGCCAGATTACCTTTGCCAATCAGTCAGCCCAAACGATGTTTGGTAAGAGTCAAGATGAGCTTCTTGGTATGAAGTTCCACGAGCTGTTTGCTGGTTCGAGCAGCAGGCCACTATCTGATTATTTGAATCTTTCTAGCGTCTTTGAGCGAGGCGTCAGTCTGCGCCATCTTGAACTGAGTTTAATTAGGCCTCAAGCGCAGTATCTTTCGGTCAATGCCACGATAACTCCGCGGTCGAGTGAAGATAAAGTGACTGGTGCAATTCTCACTTTCTTTGATACCACTGCTCAGCAAGAAAATGAACGGCATATTCAGGCCCAATATAACATAACCAGAATTCTGGCTCAGCAAGCTTCTTTAGATGAAACTGGTCGTCGCATTATTGAGTCTATTTGTGATCAGTTTGATTGGGTTGGTGGGGAGCTATGGCTGCTTGACGAAACCCGCGATTATCTTTCCCGTACTACTTTTTTCTGCAGCGGCACTGAAGAAGATGTGAGCAACTTTAGCCGATTCTCTGAGGGTTCAGCCGCTTACAAGTTTGAAAAAGGTGAAGGAATTGTCGGTCTGCTCTGGCAGTCGGAAAAACCTGTATGGATCGAGGATGTTTTATCTTGCGAAGGTGTCTTGCGCCAAGAATTGGCTCGCGGCGCCGGTCTACATACAGCTGTTGGACTGCCAATTTTTTCAGGACAACGATTTTTTGGGGTGCTCTTTTTCTATGCGCACGAAGTAAGAACTAAGGATGACGCTAAGCTGGCCATGTTTAGTTCTATTTGTTCACAAGTTGGACAATACATGGAGCATGCTCAAACCCAGTCTTTACTAGTTGCAAACGAACGCAAGTTCAAAGCTATTTTTGATAAACAGTTTGAACTTATTGGTCTGCTCACTGTTGATGGTTTAGTGATAAATTCGAACAAGACCGCTCTAGATTCGGCAGGGGTGACCTTAGAGGAAGTTCAGGGCAAGCCCTTTTGGTTAGGGCCTTGGTGGTCACATAACGCTGAGGCTCAGCGCCAAGTACGCGAGGGTATTGCTCTAGCTGCTTCTGGTCAGTTTGTTCGCTTTCAAACTGAGCACGTCGGCCCTAATGGCACAATGCATGTGGATTTTTCCCTTCAACCAGTGAAAGATGAATCGGGCAAAGTAGTTTTGCTTATACCTGAAGGCCGAGATATTACTGAGTTGAAAATTGCTCAGGAGAAGTTAAAAGAAAGCGAGGCTATGTTCCGGCGGCTAACTGAGAATGTTAAGTCTATTTTCTGGATATCATCACTGGATGAGCGTTTTCTCTATATTAGTCCGGCATTTGAAGCAATTGCTGGCGGTGCTATCGATGATGCTCTAGCTGATTCTGAAAGCTTCTTCTCAGCAGTCCATCCTGCTGACGTGCTTTTGGCGAAGAAGTTACTAACAGATCGAGAAGGTGTCGAAGTGCAGTTTCGCATATTGCGCGGTGAAGGGCAGGTGCGCTGGATTTCCGCTCGAACATTTACTATTTGCGACGACCTAGGCCAAGTGGTACAGCTTTGCGGAGTGGCTGATGACATTAGTGATCGCAAAGAAGCAGAGAAACGTGTTAGTGAATTTTACTCGACAGTTTCACACGAATTGCGCAGTCCTCTCACATCTATAAGAGGGTCGCTGGGCTTGATTGAAGGCGGTTTAGTTGGAGATGTTAGTGAAGAAGCTGCTACATTCGTCACCATAGCTCGTATTGAATCAGATCGCTTAATTAGACTAATCAACTCCATTCTCGATTTGCGAAAAATTGAGGCTGGAAAACTTGAATTGAAGTATCAGAAAACCAAGGTGTCAGAGTTAGTCGAGTCGTCAGTCGCTAGTCTAGTCGGCATGGCCCATGAGGTTGGAGTCACGCTCGTCTGCTGCTCTCCCTGTGATGATGAAGTGCCGTTAGATCAAGATCGAATAACCCAAGTACTAACAAATTTGGTTTCTAATGGCATCAAATTTTCAAAGGAAAATTCGACGATTTCTATCAGTGCCGAACGTCAAGGCGAATGTATTTACTTCGCTGTAGAAGACCAAGGCACAGGCATTGCTGCTCGCGATTTACCAAAAATGTTTGGTAAATTCCAGCAACTTGATTCAACCGATTCTCGCTCGCAAGGCGGCACAGGTCTGGGCTTGGCCATATCAAAAGCATTGGTTGAGCAACACGGCGGCGAGATAGGGGTAGAAAGCGAACCCGGTAAAGGTTCGAAGTTTTGGTTTACCATTCCGCTTAAGGCAAAGGTTAAGACCGAGCGCGCGAAATCTTTAGCTTAGCTTGAATTTTGTCAGCTACTAGTCTTAATTCTTCAAGCTTTAGGACATAGCAGAAGCCGACATAAATTAGTATTCCAGCACTGCTGGCGATACCAATATTTAGTGCTAGTGCTATTCTCGCCGCAGCTGAGGCCAAACCAAACATTGAGGCCAATTGCTGGATGAGAGAGGCTGGAACAATGCTACTTAGCAGATAACTAACGGCGCCACAGAAGACTGAGCCAGTGAGCATAATTGCCAAAGGTTTGAGCATCGCCACTGTTCCCAGTCGGCCTGTTCTTTTGCGTAGATAATAGAAGAGCCAGCTCAAGTTAAATACAGTAATTAAGGTCGTAGCTAGAGCAATACCGCTAATACCTAATTTGAAAACCGAGACAAATAGCCAGTCTAAAAATATCTTGGCGACAATAGCCATGACGGCTATGCCAAATGGTGTCTTACTGTCTTGAAAAGCATAAAAAACCCGAGTAAGCAAATCACGGGCGACATAGAAGAAAATCATTGGTATCAAGATATAGAGAACTGATGCCACCATTTCAGTGTCATTGGGTGACCAGGCACCGCGTTCAAACAGTAGTTTGATTACCGAACGACCTTGGACCAGAAGCAAAGCAGAAATTGGCAAGGCCAAGAACCAAAGTAAGGTCAGGGCTCGTTTAAGTTCAAATTTGAGATCTTCCAGTTTGCCGGCGGTGACATGTTTAGCAAAGATTGGGCCAATAGGCACCAGCATGGCTGTAACTAAGATTCCTAGGGGCAACTGCACTAATTTATTGGCATTGCAGATAGCCGACCAGCCACCTTGAACTAAACCTGAAGTAAAACCTTGGTCAACATATCCTATTAAGGTGCCAATTGAAGTGCTGAAGGTGAGGGGTAAAAACATGACCAGATATTCTTTCATGCCCGGCTGTAGCTTTGTAAAAATTTCTATGCTGAACTTAGGCCGTGCCTTGAGCATGCCAGGAATTTGCACAGCCAGCTGACCGATACCGCCAACTAAGGTGCCGAGGGCTAAAGCCACACCGCCGTCGGTGTGAGGCAGCAGTATGCAGGTGATGATTGCACCAGAGGCAAATGCTGGCGCTATGGATGGCCAGAAGTGTTCATGGTAAGTATTTGATATGCCGCAGCCAATGCCAACTAATCCAGCAATCATAATCAGGGGTGACATGATACGCACTTGTTTGATTACTTCAACTAAGCGCTGTTCGGTGGTGTAGCCAAGGCTGGCGTTAACAGCACCGGGCACAATAGCGGGCACTATATTCGGTGCAAAGATATAAACGAGCAGAGCGATGATACCCATGGCTATGGCTGTCCAGGCCATCATTTGCATTACTAGCTTGCCACTGCCGGCGTCTTTCTCTTTTGTTAATGCGGCAAATGCGGCTGTATGAAAGGGACCACCTTGGCCGCCAAAAAGCACAAGAATAGTGCCAGTAATTGAATAGGCATAGTTGTAGGCATCAGCGATGAGGCCGAGGCCGAAGGCTTGACCAATAACGATATCGCGAGCGAGGCCAGCAAACTTAGAGAGCAGAGTGAAGAGGGCAACCAGTGAGAACGTTTTAGCTAAGCTTTTTCCTGAGCTCGGTTGTAAATTGCCATTTGCTTTTTCACTAACGGGCTTAATGTCCGACACTGTCTGGCTCTTTTACTTTGCCACCGAGTTCAGCTGCATATTTTAATGATGGAGCAATCACTGGTTGAATTTTCTTGCCCTTATCACCAGGGGCAACCACATAGTCTGGCGAGATATTGAGGTAGCGAGCGGCTTCCATACCTACAGCATTGAAGACCGGGCCAGCTACTGTATTACCCCAACGACCATCGGTTTGCGGGCTATCTATTACGGCAATACAGGTCAGCTGTGGATTGCTTGCTGGCAAGAAACCAACGAAGGATGCAATGGTTTGACCGGCCATATAACCGCGACCGTTAGCTGTAACTTTCTGGGCTGTACCAGTTTTTCCGGCTACTCTATAACCAGGAATTTGACCAGCAATCTGAGTGCCCTCGTAGATATTTTCAGCAAGCAGGCGTGAAACTAATTTAGCAACTTCTGGAGCTACAACTCTACGCTTCTTAGGCTCAATCCACTTTTCAGTGACACCATTGCTGGGGTCATATACTCGTCTGATTAAGTGCGGTTGAATCCAGACACCATTGTTAGCTACAGCACTGACAGCAGCCACGAGTTGCAGAGGAGTTACAGCGATTGCACCTTGTCCAAATCCAGTGGTGGCAGCATCAATAGGTGTCCAATATTTCGCTGGTGTCAAAAGACCACGTGACTCACCAGGCAGTTCAATGCCGGTACGCCGACCGAGGCCAAAATCATAGAGTTTGTCGTGGAATTGTTTCGGCGTCATGGCCATGCCAATCATGGCCGAGGCTATGTTGGAAGAGTGAATGAACAGACCTTTTAAATCGATGGTGCCGTGGCCGCCATCGTGATTATGTATGGTGCGATTGCCGATTGAGAGTGAGCCACCATCATAGAAGGTTGAATTTGGTTTGATTGCACCGGTCTCAAGACCTGAACAAACAGTGATGATTTTAAAAGTCGAACCGGGCTGGTAGACATCTACCATCGACCAGTTTTTCAAAATCTCATAGGGGTATTTACTATAGTGATTGGGGTCAAAAGAGGGATAGTTAGCCCAGGCGAGAATCTCACCGGTGTTAGGGTCGGCTAAAATCACTGCCCCTTTCAAGGCGTGAGAGTGTTTGCACATGGCGAACAATTCTTTTTCTGCCAGGTGCTGCAAATAGTTATCTATAGTGAGCTCGACGTGACGGCCGAGCGGTGGAGTGATGTCCCAAGATGGCTCGCGTTCTGGCACCAATATAGGATGCCCTTTGCCATCTAGTTGAGGCTTGGGAATGGTACCAGTATTGGTGAGCATCTCGTGTTCAGCTTGCTCAACGCCACCCTGCCCGTGAAATTCAGCGTCAGTAAAACCAAGCAGATGGGCGGCCAAGGCGCCTTCTGGGTACTGTCTAAATGGTCTAGGCACTATGTCTATGCCGGCCCAGTTTAGTGTTTGTAGAGCGTCAGCAGTCTCTCTATCAAGGTGTTTGGCTAAAGTAACTACCGGATAACCTTGATTAAGTAACTTCGAAATTTTGGCGACAGGCTCTTTCACTATGGCCGCTAGTTTTACCGCTGCCTCTTCCCTTTCGGCTTTGAGCAGCTTAACGTGGACATATATATCGTATCTGGTTGTATCAATGGCTAGAGGCAGGCCGCGGCGGTCAGTAATGGCGCCACGGTGAACCAGCATATTGTGTTGCTGGCGCTGGGTTTGAGCTTTTTCGGTTAGCTTGCTGCCTTGATAGATTTGTAGATAGTAGAGGCGGCCGACAACTGCCAGGGCGCAAACGCCTAAGACGATCTGGCAAAAACGCAAACACCAAAGGGGCGATTTGGGCTGACGCCTGGTTCGCCCTGTTCGGGACCTTGTTCTCACCGGTCTATCTATCAAATCTCTAGGCAAGTCCTTTCCACTCCGCCATCAAAAAGACCCGACGTATATCTATCGGATAGCTTTTGATTTGTTACAAGAAATGGTTGTCAGGTAACAACCAATATTTTAGTAGCCTGGCATCAAAGGTAGTTGATGTTTGGCTGGCTTGAAAGGATTAAGTTTTGGAGCGGCCACTTCTTTGACTATCTTGACTTCTTCTGGCACTCTCAAACCGGTGCTACCGGTGACACTGGCCTGGATGTCTTGATAGGAGACCCGTTTGAGGAGGTCATAGGACTGTTCTGAATTTTGTTCGCTGAGGCGACGTACTTGATCTTGAACTTTGCCGACTTCACTGGATGACGATACATCGAAGCCGTAGCCGAGAATGGCTAAGCCACAAAGGGCTATTAGTGAAGCCTGTAGTGTTCTGTTTACGCGTACTAGAAAAGGTGCTTTGCGAGTTTTGCGCTTAGGAGCTTCGATCGGTACCAGGTGCGGACGGCCTCTGGAAGGCGCTGGCGCAACTACAGGTGATTGAACTTGGGCGCTCTGACTTTGACCGTAGCCAAAGGCAACGGGATAGGTTGTAGTAGGTTGAGCGTTGTCAACAAGGGCTACTCTTGCAACGGACACTCTTGCGGCCGAATCATTATGAGATCTGCCGTAAGCGAAGCTCACGGGTTGTTCTTCGTTAACGCGGCGGCGCGGGAGAGTGTTAACCATATATACTCCTAAATCAGCTTTTGAGCTGCCCGTAGTTTAGCACTACGACTCCGTGTGTTGGCAAGCAATTCGTCATCAGATGCAGTAATAGGTTTACGTGTAATTATCAGAACTTCTGTCTCTTTTTTGCAGGTGCAGACCGGTGCTCGCGGTGGGCAAATGCATGACGCTGCGGCCATCTTGAAGAATTGTTTAACGATTCGATCTTCTAAGCTATGAAACGTAATAACTACTAATCTTGCTCCCGGCTTTAGAATAGTTAATGACTCTCGTAAGAAATCTTCAAGACTCTCAAGCTCCTCATTAACAGCCATTCTTATGGCTTGGAACGTTCTGGTAGCCGGATGTATATAGCCACCACCAGCAGAGCCGAAACTTTTTTTGTAATTTTTTTTATCAGCTGCTCTGGGGATGCACCGAGCCACAATTTCAGCCAATGCAAGGGTAGATTCAATAGGTCTATTTGCCACTATGCGATTGGCTATCTTGCGGCTATGTCTTTCTTCGCCGTATTTGTAAATAATGTCTGCTAGGGCGCCTTCTGGCCATTGATTGACTATGTTGTAGGCAGAAACCGATTCGCTGCGATCCATTCGCATATCGAGTGGGCCTTCCTTTTGAAAGCTAAAGCCTCTCTCTCCTTGGTCTATTTGCATAGACGATACGCCTAGATCGGCTAGTATGCCACCATCAATGGTATTGACACCATATTGCTCTAGTGATTCTTTTAGATATCGAAAGTTGGAATGCACTGTGGTGACTTTATCGCCAAAGCGCTCAGCTAGGCGCTCTAGGCTGGTAGCGTCGCGATCAAAGGCAAATAATTTGCTCTTGCCTTCTGTCAGTTCGGCAATGCGCCCTAAGTGACCGCCAGCGCCGGCGGTGGCATCTACATATGTGAGACCCGGCCGCACGTCGAGAGCATCGATAACTTCATTAAGGAGAACCGGTATATGTTCCAAAAACTTATTAGGTCCGTATCTTAGTTAATTGCCCGTCGAAGGGCGGTCTGGCTGCGGACTTTTGCTTGTTCTTTCTTTGCGCTTCGCCACTACATCGAAGTCTCCGCAGATTGAGTATATCAATAGCAGGCCAACTAACAGACCTGCGGCAGCAGCCAACGGTGGATACTCGGGCTTGCTGGCAATCAGATTGAGCGAAAGAATCAACTGTGACAGGGCAACGCATGATGCCAAGAGGAGGATGGGGGTAAGCAGTTGTCTGGAGCTAGCGGTTGTGCCAGCACAGTGCCATCTGAGGCCATCCCACCAGAATGTCAAAGCAATCTTCAAGCCCATGCTATTGGCTGGGTAGAGCATTCTGCCGCCGCGAAGAGCTACAAAGCTGCGCTCGCACGAGGTGCACTTCAGAGTTTCAGTAATACCAAATGGTTCAATCATGCCAGAACTGCAGCGGGGGCAAGGATAAGACTGATTGGCTGCAATTATTTGTTGACGGAATGATAGATTCTGGTAGGAAGAATGGAACATCTGACAAATCCCCATGGACCGACTATAAACTGACTCGAAGCAAAACAGCCTCGACGTCTTACCCCGCCGCTGCTTGTTTTTTAAGCAAGAGAACCAATCCCCTGTATATTCTTGATACCCGCTAGAAGGCCTTCCCTCTACAGGTCAAGAGAAAAATCTGCAAATTTAATCAAAGTATTTTCGGGTCGGTTTAGACTCAGTCAATCGTCGGCTAAAACTAGGAGAAATAGGGGTCGCGTCTGCTAGCTCCAAGGGCTCCTACTGCCAGCATCAGACGGAAAGTCTCGCCATAGTCGCCGCCTTGTATCAGCACTGTTCTTGCCGAAAGGCGCTTGATTTGTGGGAGAAGCTCTGCGGCATCAGCCATAGAGGGGTCAAAGAAAGTAATTTCAATTTGCGCAGGCTCAGCGGCCTTGAAGAGTTGCCAGTGTTTTTTGTTGGTAGCCTCACGGGCTTTCTCTTTTAACAGCTTGAGGTTTTCTTTGTGGGGATGAAACACCGCTGAATAGCGCGAGACAGCTGTCTTTACTTGTGCTGTAACAATGTCACCTAACAGGTCACGGGCCTCTTCACAGACCGTGTCGTCTCCGCACAGCATGGCAATTGGCACGCCGAAGTATCCAGCCAAGGCGGCATTAAGACCTGTTTCGCCCACGGGTTTACCGTTGAGCTTTACTTCGAAAAATATTTGAGCGCGATAGGTGTGGCTGAGAACGCCTGTGGCGTGACCGGCGCGAGCATGATAGCCAACAAATACGGCGAAATCGGCCGGATCTACGCCCGAAACCATTGAGAACGGTTTTTGCCAACCGCTGCGTACCGAGACACCCTTATGTTGATAAAGCTTCTCTATATGAAGATTGCGCATATCCCAGTGAGAGTCGTTGACCAAGATATCGTCAACACCGCCAGCCAGTAGCCCTTCTATTACAGCGTTAGTCTCTTCGTGCATTAGGTCAAGAGCCCTTGCGTATCCTGGCTCATTGGGCTGAGTTTGGCTCGAATGCAAAATTCCGTTAACGCCTTCTAAGTCAACAGATATATACGCTCTCATTTTGTTACTAACCTTCTGAAATTGGATGAGTATATAAGGGATTGTTGGAATATCTCAAAATTGGTTACTTCCTGATCATGTCAAGCACAAGAAAGGCGCCAAGGGTTATAATTTCCCGAGATATATGGAAACCGCTGCCCCAAATCATTTGATACCGCATTCATTGCCGTTTACCAAGATGCACGGTCTTGGTAACGACTTCGTTATGGTGCGAGATGTTGATATAAATTCGGCTCTGCGGATGACCGATTTAGGCGCCAGCTCAGGCGAAATAGATTATGCCGCAGCTCTTAGTCGTCTGGCTGCGACTGTATGTGATAGGCGCTTTGGTATTGGTGCCGACGGCCTTATTGTGGCGGTGCGCACAGCGAGTTCGAGTTCGGCAGGCTCACTGATAGAAAAATTGGTTAGCTCTTATCCATCTTACGAGCACTGCGACCTTGCCTGGATTTATATCAATAGTGATGGTTCGTCCTCTGACATGTGCGGCAATGGTCTGCGCTGTTTGGCCTATTTTGCCAGACTGAATGCCACACAAGAGCCTGACTGTGGTTGGCCTCAGGTCGATAACTTCAAGATAGCTACGCGCGCCTATTTGGTGCCAGTATCACTAGCAAGCACTGTTTCAGAGAGAAAAATGGTGCGCACTAAATTGGCAGCACCAGAAGTTCTTTTTGTCTCCAAGAAATTATCCGTCGGCGATATCACCCTTAGTGCCACCGCTATCGATATGGGAAATCCGCATTGCGTGATCTTCGACTGTCCCGAGCTAGAGTTGACTCAATATCAAGATTGTATGCAGGGTATATCGAGTGGTGCCTCTTCAACTTTTGCTGAAAAATTTCCTGTTCGATTGCTCAACTTAGCTCATCAAATTCAGGTTCTGCCTGACTTTCCGCAAGGAGTTAATGTTGAATTTGTTTTGCCGCTGGGCCGTGATCGAGCGCTAGTTTATGTCATAGAACGAGGCTGTGGGCCAACTTTAGCCTGCGCTTCGGGGGCTGCTGCTGTGGTGGCAGCTGGAGTAATAGAAGAGCGCCTAAACCGCCAATGCTGTGTTATTCTTCCAGGTGGGGAACTTGAGGTCACCTGGTCTTCCTTGGATAATCTCATCGAGTTAAACGGACCAGCGCAAATAGCATTTTCCGGCGAATTTTCACTCGACGATAGTTTTTATTCCTCTGATTTTCGCTCTAAACACTCCAACTGCGAGAGCAGAGAGGAGTTAATAGCATGACTATGATCATGGAAGCCGATCAACGGCGCGAGTGGATGAAAAGCCGCCGCAAACAACGCAAAGCTACACGCAGAGCTAGATCTCGCAGACAAACCTTCCGCTATGTTCTTTTGCTAGGCATGCTCGTGGCTGGAGCAGCATGTTTCACTCACTTGCCCTGGAAGCTTCATAACGAAAAGACTGAAGTTGTGGTGCATGGCAATTCGGTTGCCACCAAAGACCAAGTTTTGAAGCTGGTTAAAAATGCTGTTGATGTGCCAATTTACCGCATTGATCCAAAGAAACTAGAAAATCAAATAGCCTCGCTAAAAGCCGTTCGTCATGCTTTCGTTCGTCGCTACGCTCTGCCAAAACCTCATCTAGTGGTTGAGATTTTAGAAGAATATCCTTGGGCAACTTATAGTCCTGATCCATCTAAGCCAGCTGAAGCTGTTATTGCCCAATCAGGCCGGTTTATATCGATTGCCGAATTTCCAGCAGTGGTGCGGCCGCATCTAGTTATATATGGTCAGCACAATCTCAAGCTAACTTCGCGTGAAGTGGCTCAGTGGGCTAGTTGGGCCAATTACATCAGCAGTCAGACCGGGCGACCTGTCGACTATATTGATATGCGCCAGCCCTTCGACGTCAAAGTTGCAAATGGCGATTTGACCTTGAAGATTGGTTTGCCTGATACCACTTTGACTAGAAGACTTGGTCGTTTAGTTTCAATTCTTCCAACAGTTGAGCCAATTAAAGACAAAGTCGAATTTATTGACTTGGGGCTCGACAATTCCATTCCACTTAAGATTTCGAAGAATCCAAAACGACCCACCGAAAAAACTGAAGCAGAAGATGCTCGCAATGAAGCTTTGAATAATATTCCAGCTGGAATTCAGGGTGCGCTATCCAGCACGCCTGGTAATGCCGGTGCTAACACGACGGCTACCACAGCCAATTCTAGTCAGCCTGTTACTCTCACTCCAGCGGCAACAACAGCCAGGCAGAATTCTGCAGCCCCTGCCGTCGCCCAAACTTCAAATACTCTATAAATTAGCTGAGAGTGCGCTTTTCGCACCTTCCCACAAATCGTTCAACTGTTCGGCTGAGTGATCTTTCAGTGGCCGCCCGCTGTTCTCTTCCATCCATTCAAAGCGGCTCTTGAACTTGTTAATGGTCATGAGCAGGCACTCTTCAGGGTCTAGAGCATGCCAGCGAGCAAGGTTGACCATGCAAAAGAGGGCGTCGCCGAACTCTAGAGCAACTTCTTGCTTGGCTTTGTCAACATCTTTTTGTTGCCCATTTTTCGGGCTAACAAGGTCAGGGTGCGAAATTGCTTCTTGCAACTCGCTAATTTCTGAGTGCAGCTTGGCCCAGACATCGGCCTCTTTTTCCCATTCGAACCCTTGATTAACAGCCTTTTCAGAAATTTTCAGGGCTTGCAGAAGGGCCGGCATAGTCTTGGGAACACCAGCAAGTGCTGATTCTTTTTTCTCGACTTGGCCATCTGCGCTTTTCTGCTTTTCTGCTTTTTCTTTTGCTTTCAGCTCTTGCCACTGGCTAACTACACCTTCGGCAGTATCAACCGTTGAGTCAGCAAAAACATGAGGATGTCTTCTGATCATCTTGGCATTTATCGAGGCAGCAACATCTTCAATCGTAAAGTTTCCATCGTCTTTTGCCACTTGCGAATTGAGTACAATTTGAAGCAGCAAATCACCCAGTTCTTCTTTGATTTTTTCAGGGTCGCCTTCGTGAATTGCTTCCATCACTTCGTAGGCCTCTTCTAGCAAATAGCGGGCTAAACTCTTATGAGTCTGCTCTCTATCCCAGGGGCAGCCTTCAGGAGATCTAAGCTTGGCTACAGTTGCAATGAACTGCTCTAAATGTGAACCTTCTAAATTTGAGCTTTCTAAATCTGAAGACATGGGGCTCCATAGGCCTTAAGCTATTAGTATTGACGATTTGATGTTAAACCAGAGGCTAGCATAGCTTCTCTCTACTTTTCTTAGTTTGTGGGAATAAATCTCGTGGATATATGTGTAATCGGTGCCGGCTACGTGGGTCTAGTGACCAGTGCTTGCTTGGCATATCTTGGCAATCATGTCACTGCCGTTGAAGCTAACCCTGAGCGGTTGGGTAGTTTGAAAAGTGGATTGGTTCCATTCTTCGAACCGGGACTACAAGACTTTGTCAAAGAAACTAGCGAGTCTGGATTTCTCAACTTTTCAGACAACTTAGAAGAAGCCGTTAAACGGGCTCAGATTATTTTCATTGCTGTAGGCACGCCTTCCCTTCCTAATGGTGAGCCTGATCTCTCACAAGTGATGGTTGTGGCGCGCAGCATAGGCAGTGCTTTAGACGCCAAGCACCGTCGCATCATTGTTAACAAGTCAACGGTTCCTGTGGGCTCTGGCAACTGGGTTGAAATGCTTGTGTCGCAGGGCGTGCAGAATGCTCAGCCAGTTCCGGCCCGCGCTTCTAGACCAGAATCGCCAAGCTTTGTAGTGGTGAGCAATCCTGAATTCTTACGCGAAGGAAGCGCCATTGCTGACTCGTTCTATCCAGATCGCATTGTTGTTGGATCGACTGATGAACAAGCAGTAGCTGTGATGAAGACCCTCTACAAGCCAATAGTTGAGCAGAGCTTTGATGTGCCGACTTTTGCACCACGACCTAAAGATTTTTCCACAGTTCCGTTTGTAGTTACTGATTTAGCTTCAGCTGAATTGATCAAATATTCAGCTAATGCATTCCTGGCTATGAAAATTAGTTTTGCCAATGAGATTGCCGGCTTGTGCGAAAAAGTTGGTGCTGATGTGAGCCAAGTGACTCAAGGAATAGGTCTAGATTACCGCATCGGTAAAGCCTTCCTTCATGCTGGAGTCGGCTGGGGTGGAAGCTGTTTTGGCAAAGACGTCAGTGCCTTGATGCAGGTGGCCAAAGAATATTCATATCCGACATCGTTGCTAGAAGCCACAGTCGCTGTCAATGATCGTCAGCGGCTGGTGGTAATCAAAAAGCTTCAAGATGAATTGAAAATATTGAAGGGCCGCACTATTGGCTTACTTGGTCTGTCTTTCAAGCCAAACACCGACGACTTGCGTGATGCACCAGCATTGACCATCGCCTATCAGTTATTAAAAATGGGCGCTTCAGTTAAGGCCTACGACCCAGTTTCCAACGATCGTTGCAAGGTCTTGCACGCCAATCTAGACCTAGTTTATTGCCAAAATGTAGAAGAGTTGGCGACCGATACCGACGCACTAGTGTTGGTTACTGAATGGGAACAATTTAGAAAATTAGACTGGAAGAAACTGGCAAGAAGTATGCGTTGGCCTCTCGTAATTGATGGTCGTAATGCTTTGAGTGAAGAAGAGATAACCGCTGCCGGTATGACTTATCGAGGAGTAGGACGTTGAGAATTTTAATTACTGGTGGTGCCGGATTTATCGGATCGCACTTAACCGATCGCATGATGGCTGAAGGGCACCAAGTTGTGGTGATGGATAATCTCATCACTGGTAACTACCAGAATATTGCTCAACACAAGTCTAATCCGCGCTTTGAGTTCATTCACCACAATGTTTCAAACCATATTCATATAGTTGGAGACTTAGATTGGGTAATCCATTTTGCCTCTCCTGCCTCCCCGGTTGATTATTTGTTGTTGCCAATCGAGACTTTAAAAGTCAACTCACTTGGTACACACAACACGCTGGGCTTGGCCCTTTCGAAAGGTGCTCGTTATTTTCTTGCTAGCACATCTGAAGTTTATGGCGATCCTGAAATTCATCCACAGCCTGAAACCTACTGGGGCAACGTCAATCCGATTGGACCTCGCGGAGTGTACGATGAGGCCAAGCGCTTTGCTGAAGCGATCACAATGGCTTATCACCACAAACATGGCTTGGACACACGAATTATTCGCATCTTCAATTGCTATGGTCCGCGTCTAAGACTTGATGATGGCCGCGTGGTTTCTAACTTCATCGGTCAATCTTTGGCTAATCAACCGCTCACCGTGTATGGCGAAGGCCAGCAAACAAGAAGCTTCCAGTATGTCTCAGACCTAGTTGAAGGCATTGTGCGCTTAATGGCTGTTGATCATCATTTGCCGGTCAATCTCGGTAATCCCGAAGAAAAAACTGTGCTCGAGCTGGCCACGATCATCAAAGAGTTGGTGGGAAGTAGCAGCGAGATTGTGAAAAAGCCTTTGCCAGTAGACGATCCAAAACGGCGTCTACCCGACACTACTAAAGCCAAGGCCCTGATTAATTGGGCACCCAGCAAAGATTTGGTAGATGGCCTGAAGGAGACTATTGAATGGTATCGACAAGCTCAGGCTCGTGAGCTAGACGCCGTTAAGTAGGGTATTCATATAAGAATGAGAATCCCCGAGGTAGGCTATCTCGGGGATTTGCTTTGGCTGGTTCAGGGCAAATAGTGTGTAGCCGGGGTGGCAAAATTAGCTTGACAACAAAATGTGAGAAAGCTTAGAATCCTCTAACCCCCCCTTACTATAACTTTTTGAGGCCATTGCCATGACCGATCGTTCAGCACGTGCATCTGATGACAAAGAGAAAAGTAGCGCCAAGCAGGAAGGCGGTTTCTCTTTTGGAAGTGTTATGGGTCACCTGGGTCGCGCCAAAGACGCGGTCGTTGAAGGTGGCAGCAAGGCTATTAACAAGACCACAGAGCTTGTTAAAGAGAATGCACCGAAAGTTAAAGACGTTGTAGTTGAGAACGCACCGAAGGTTAAGCACGCGGTGGTAGAAGCCGCTAACAGTAAAGCTGGTAAGGCTGTGGTCGGCGCTGGCAAAGAAATCTATGAAGAAGAAAAAGCCACTGGTAAGCGAGTAGCAGGCGCTGTGCAGCGAGGAGATGTTGCTACGGCAGCTAGAGAGGTTGCACCGTTAGTGATAATGGGGCCACAGGGTGTCATTCTCGATAAAGTAGGTCGTAAGGCTCTCGATAAGGGCGTGCAAGAGCTACCCAAAGAGCATCAAGGCACAGCACGTGATGTGGTCAATCTTGGAAAGATGGCTAATGGTGGTCTTCCTGATGCCAAACATGTTATTACTGGCGTGGTTCTAGATGGTGATAAACGCGGCAAAGCCATGGAAGCAGCCTCTGGGGCTGGCGACGCCGTAGTGGGTGCCGGCAAGAAAGTCTGGGGCTGGATGAAAGGCGGCGATAACGACGCTGAAGCTAAAGTTGAACAGAAACCAGCTGGCAAAAAGGCAGAGAAAATCGACTACCCCGATGAGCCTCAACCGAAAGATTTGCCAAAGCGCCAAGCTACTAAGAAGTAAATGATTGTTTGCTAGCCTCGCAAGGATATTTCTCTACCTGCGTGGGGAATGAATAATTGCAGGGACTGAGGCGTTTAGTCTCTACTCTTTGCCGCTGCCATGCTTTTGTTTTGCGTTAGCAGAAGTGGAGGGTGTTGGAAGGCATTTTTTGCTACGCTATATTTGTTCAGGTTAGCGAAGCTGGGGGTATTTGATGATTGGCAGCAGACTGTTGGTGCGCTTAGCTGTGTTCGCGATGATAGCAAGCAGTTGTACGTTGCTTTCTGCATGTGGCGGTGGTGCCAAGCCAACTGGGTTAGCCCTTCCTGAGAAGTTTCCCATTGCCTGTTATCCCGGCACAGAATGTACAAAGTCTGATAGCACACCGATTGGTCAGAACAAATACAGACAGGTTGTAATTTTAAAGAGCAATGATCAGTTCGACAAAATTCTCAATTTCTATAAAAACGAGATTGCGATGAAGGCTTACCGACTGCTCTCCGACAATAACGTGAAGGGCACCATCACTTTAGAGTGCACATCAGATTGGGCCAATTTAGGCATAATTTTAGTGCCCCTTGGTGAAGCGCAAGAGCAAACAGTTATTTGTATCACTTACGATCCTAAGCTCGATCCAGCTAAATAGAGAGAGATGATTCTAGTACCACTGGTGGTGCGGCCGATTTTATGTCTGGCATGTAGCACTGCTTTATTTTCTACACAGCTCTTGCCTGCGGCAGTAGCTCAAGTTTCGGCTAACAACAACGTGGCACCAGTCGTGCCATCTGTTTCGACCGCAGCGGCCGCGGCTGAATCATTAGTACCTGGTGCTTCAGTTTCCTCGGGTACTCCGGTTACTCCTAATACACCTATAGCGCCTGCTATCCCAGTAGCACCAATTTTTCAGCCGACATCTTTGGGCTCGTTCGCCAACCGGCTATCCTTCGAGGGTTGGAACGGCGTACCAAATTATCTCTGGCAGCCCAGTGTTGGGGCGCTTGTACCTCAACTTCCCGAGAGTGACGGCTTAAAGGCGGCGATTCTCCAAGAATATGGTCTGAAGTCTTTTACTCGAAAATCTTTTCAACGCGGTCAACGATATATACATTTGGATATTTACGAGTTTGCCAACAACGATGGTGCCTTTGCCGCCTATAGTTTCTTAAGACGTGGCGCCACCACCGTAGTGTTGCGCGGCGACGCCACTTCCGAAGACGACGACAGCATTTCGTTTGTGCAGGGCAAGACTTTTATATCTATATATGGAACGTCAGGGGATGATGACGAAAGTAAGGATGTCATTAGGAGCGTCGCCACAAAGATTGCTAAAGCGATAGCTGAAGCTGGCGCCCCGCCTTATATTCTGTCGACAATGCCGCAGTTGGAATTTCTGCGTGGTAGCGAAAAAATCGTAATGGGTCCTGTGTCGGCTCGTCGATTTTGTCCTGCTCCGTACCTGAATGCGCTCGATTTTAAGCAGGCTAGATTGGCCTGTGTGGCAGATTATCAAATGCGTGAGCCTGTTAAAGAGCGCATCAAGCTATTGCTGGTTGATTACGGCGGTAATGCCAAAGCGGCAGCTGCTAGTTATCAATCGTATATATCTGCTCTCTGCCAAAGCCGCGATGAAAACCCTGACCTACGGCTGGCCCAAGATAGCAATCAGTTCCGCAGCGGAGCCACTTTCTTCGAAATTCAGCTGCATGGTTCGCGCATATTTATGGTGACTGGTGCCCGTAAAAAGTTCAGCGCAGAACTTTTGCTTCGCCAAATTCGCTAGCAATTTCTCAAAATGGTGCCAAAACCGCATGAAGTCAAGAGGCTCTCTGGTTCTGGCTTTTGTCTCAAGACGCCGCACTCGCCCGATTCTGTTTAAATGGTGCCGATCAAGTGTTGCGAGGCGTTACAAGCGTTCTCACGGTTTGAGATGTGGCGTTTTTTTCATGATTGAATGACGCGATTCTTGAAAGAGGCCCCGGCTGCTGCTCTTGCAAGTTATCTACTGGTAGCCAAATGTGTATATTTCTGGATGCTTTTGTAAGAAGCCGATGGATAGTCACTTTTGTATTGTTTGACACGCCCTATTTAGCTTGGTATGATTTCTCTCGTCGTCTGAATCACATTCGCCTTGAGCGGATTACTCCGACGCCAATTTGAACCCTGATAACTGAATAGCCTTATGTACAAGGCGCCTGCCAAGAATTTTGAGTAGGCAAACTAAATCGTTTTAAACGCACTTGGCTAACGCTGAGTGACAACGGAGAGTTTGATCCTGGCTCAGGACGAACGCTGGCGGTGTGCTTCACACATGCAAGTCGAACGAGGTAGCAATACCTAGTGGCGGACGGGTGAGTAACGCGTGGGAATCTGCCTTTAG
>JAKFVU010000002.1 GCA_021732025.1 Candidatus Obscuribacterales bacterium
TCTCTGCACTAAGGCCGCTTACCATCCCGTCGGCAGCCCCCATATGCACCATCATGGCGCCAAAGAAGTGCGGCTTACTGATCAGGTCTTCAGCTTCTTTTTCACGCATGCCTTTATGTTTTCGCAATTGGCAATATTCTTCCACATATTTTTCGAAGTTCTTATCTTCCTTCGGGTTGTGAAATTCTATTCCTTTCAAGTCAACATTTAGCTTGTTGGCCATTTTTGATAGCTCATCGCCATCGCTCATAATCACAGGAGTGGCAAGCCCTTCATCTCTTAAAACTGCTGCTGCCTTTAATACGCTCTCTTCCCCGCCGTCGGCGTAAAGTACGCGATAGTTCTTTCCCTTAATGCGGGTTTTCATCGAGTCAAGAAACACGGCTACCCCTTAGGTTACTTCGTTTATCGTCTCGACTAGCTACGTCTAAATTAGTTCCATTAACAAAAAATCGGCATCTCGTTTTTTTGTCACTACCTGGTGACGGTGCCACCAAGGTCCGTGATGTTTTGATTCAAACCTTCAAGCTTTGCTAGTTGATCATGGCTGTGATCGGTCAACCAATTGACTATGGCGTTCACAGAAGCTGCGCGCAAATACATGGTTTCTAACTGCAAGTGTCCATAATTTCCACGCCAGGCCAAAGTCTGATCGTCAGAAGGCATAGCGTTCATCAGCTTGGTCACGTGCTCCGGTGAAACACAGCCATCCGCGCTACCCTGCAAGATAAGCACTGCTAGTTTAGGCGAAGTCGATTTACCGAAGTTATCAGTTTTTGCACAAAATGCATCGGTTGAAAGAAGCGCTTTTAATGTCAGTTCTTTGCGAATCAATGGGTCTTCAGTCATTTCTTTTTGCACTTCTACGCGCGACGAGCAGAGATTGGCAAAAAATGATTCCAGGCTCAATTCATGAGATGGCACAACAATCGCTTTAATGCCTTGTCTTATTTGTCCGCGTCCGGCATACATATCTTTGTTCAAAGCAGTTGCTGGAGCCGATAGAACAGTGCCCATGACCAGCTCAGGATGCTCGGCTGCCAGGCGCACACAGAATGTGCAGCCGAGGCTCTCACCCAGCGCGATGACGCGGGTTTCTGGATATTTAGCTTTGACCAATTTCGCCAGCTCTACGATTTCTTCGTAGCTTTTCTCGTGATTGACTTTGGTTCGGTCATCATCAGCAGTACTGAATTGTTTTTTGGGGTCGAAATGGCAGCGGCCAAAACCTCGCATGTCCATGGCAATGAAACCCAGGCCATTTACTGCCAGGCTGCGAGCCAGCACACGAAAGCGCCTGCCATGAAGAGTTAGCCCATGAATGCCAATGAAGATTGCCTTGGGCGGTGTGCCTACTGGCATCCATTGATAGGTTGGAATGTTTAGAGCTTTTGTATATTCGCCGTCTTCAATGTATGCATATTTGGCGGCAAGCTCGGGTTTGATGATTTCGACATAAGTTGCAGGCATGGTGCTTTCAGCGGCTAGAGCGGCTCCTGGAGTCACGATGGATACAATGGTCGATAATAGGGCGGGGGCAAATCTTGACCAAAAACTTTTTCTACTTTGCATAACTTCCTGCTTTGACAATCGCGATTTCATATTTTAGTCGATCTCACTTTGCTTTAGGTGGCGGGAGCATAATGGTTCTTTTTGCAAGCTTTAACTGCTCATCCCGTCTAAATGGCGGAATATCGTTGCGCGGAGGGCGGCTTTGTCTTGTGGTCAGTGACACAATGAGTGCAGCCGTTTATACTGCCGATGTAATTCAGCTAATTCTAGCTTAAAATGGCGGGCAGCCAATTAACATGAACTATTGGTATGCAAACTACATCGGCTTGGTCAAGTCAGCGGCAACATCAGCGACGATGGATTCGGAGTCGCAGCTTTTGGATTACAGCTTTAAGAAGCCACCAACTAAGTGAAAATTTTGAATATCAACGATTGCGCACGTTCGCATGTAATTCAGGTGTCGCTTTCTTTAGCAGTCATCTTGTCGCTATTCACAGCCTGCGCACCGTCTTCTTCGCTACCGCCGGACAGATCACAAACCAGATCGTCAGTAGCATCACTAATGCCTAGCAATAATGTCTGGAAGGTTCCAATCGATCGCCTGCCTGTCGATTCTCATTCTGCCAATTACATTCGCTCCATCGGGGCTGATAAAGGCATGCATCTTGATTTTGGTTCCGGCACCTATGACGGCTCTTCCATTGGTATTCCAATCACAGTGCTTGATGGACGGTCAACGGTAAAATTGGTTCAGCCACAATTCGATTATGCCGATGAGAGTGACAAAGGACCATATCCGATACCGGCAAATTTGAAAATCGAAGGTGGAAGCGATCGACATGTAATCGTTCTCGATCCCGCCAAGAAAATGCTATATGAGATGTTCGACGTCAGACCCACTGGGAAAACTTTCGAAGCTGGTTCCGGCGCCATTTTCGATTTGACTAAGAACGACACTCGACCTGTCGGGTGGACATCTGCGGATGCTGCAGGGCTTCCTATTGCACCGGGATTGGTGCAATATGATGAGCTTATGGACGCGGTCAAAACAAGCGGCGACCTGGGTCACGCAGTCAGGTTTACGGTTCAAAATACTCGCAATATTTATGTTTGGCCGGCCACCCATGCCGCTTCCGATAAGACGAGTTCTGACCTGCCGCCGATGGGACAACGCTTCCGCCTCAGAAAAGACTACTCAACTGAAAACTGTAGTCCAGAGATTGGGGTGATCCTCCGAACACTGAAGAAATATGGAATGATACTTGCCGACAACGGCAGTAACTGGTTTCTGAGCGGTACTCCAGATGAGCGCTGGAACAACGACATGCTTAATGAGTTCAAGAGTGTTCGTGGAGCTGCCTTTGAAGCAGTGGATACGAAAGGCATTGAATCGCCTAACAGCTATTCTGCTAGACGTTTCTAGAATGCATGTGGCGGCTCAGGCTCGTTGATCAACTAGCGGCTGAAGAGCATTAAAAACTGGCTGAAGATATGAAACTCTGTTCTCAATTCCCCCACTCGCCTAATCGGCCCCAGTAATGTCGGCCACATAAGGTTAGTGTGAGTTCTTATACGAATCTTGCTACCAATAGCAGCTTTAGAAAACAGCCATGTGCTGCTTACTAGTACCAAGTTTTGAAATACAAGCACGAGCACTGTTTTGACACTTCTTAGCTAAAGAATTTTTGGGATCCATTTTTAGAGTCGCTTCACCTATCTCTATTACATTTTTGAAGGTCAGCCTAGCGCCATCAAATTTCTGCTGTCTGGTTAGCAATTTACCACTGCGAAGAAGAGCAACCGCTAATGAATTCGTAACTGAAATACGCTGTTTCACAGAGAGTTCAACACCGGAATCGAGAATTTTCGTATAACTGTCAGCAACGAAATCGAGCTTAGCAAGGCTCTTATCAAGATTCCCAAGACTTTCCAACAAAGTAGCCTGGTCCAAAATCAAAAAATTTCTCTCAAGTTTGGGAGTTACCTTTTCTGGAGATGAATCTGAAATCCTTTGCAATTTGTCAATCGCGGGCTGAAGTAGTTCATTTTTTTGTATCTCCGAAACATCTTTATTTGCTAGCACCCACCAGTGAACTATTCTTCCGTTGAGACTCGGGAGAATTTCGCTAGCTCGTTCTTGAATCATGGCTTGTCCAATCAACTCTAGTGCTGATTGCAACTCATAAAAAGCCTTTCTACTTTGCGACTTGCTCAACTTAACGTAAGCCAATTCTGCTTGAGCGCATGCTTTTTGCCCCATTGCTCTTGAATTATTTGGTTCAAGAGTTAATGCTTGAGAGGCAGACGAAACAGACTGTTCAAAAAGCGCTCTTGCTTTTGATGTTCCCCTAAGTTTTAGCTGGCTTTCGGCAGCAAATTGTTGTGCCGCTGAAAGCGCTGTTAAAATCTCCGGATCAGCCGGATGACTTTGCAGAAATTCGTTATAAAGTTGAACTTCTTCAAGGCAATGCTTTAAATCATTTTTTGCAGTTGTTGATTTCGCCGCAGCTTGAGATAATTCTTGTCCCTTTTCTAACGTTTGCAGCTTGGTTTGAAAAACCGTTTGCCCTTGCGAATATTGAACTTTCATTGGCGATGCATGTATAGGCAAGCACTGAGTTAACATCAGTGCGACTATCAGATTTAGCTTCACTACAGTTTTTATCATTTCAATCAACATCAAGCACGCAGCCTGACCTTATCACAACACTTTAAAACATCATTTTAGACTAGAAGGCCGGTGAAAGCTAACACCGGCCCTCGTCTAATCAAACACGTTCATCGTTAGCTCTAGACTCCGTTGAAGGCGCCTGCTGATCAGCTGAATGGTTTTACCAGGCTCGGTTTTCAGCTTCGCCTAATATCGATCGGCTCTGGTCAATAACTTTACTTTGGTGCAAATGCCGGATATGCTCAAGTGGAGGGAGTTCAAAGCCATTTCCAAGAAAAAATGGGTGGATTTCGCGTGAATCGTTGCCGCCCTCAACGGGAACGAAACCAATATACTGTCAGGATGTTTCCGGAAAGAGAGAAAGGCTTAAGCATCGTATTAAAAAAGGTCTGCAACGCAGCTTGAAAAGTCACAACGTTAAACTAAGAATACAAAATTTTATTAGCTATGAAATTTACTTTTGCCAAGTTGAATATCTCCCATCTTGCTCTACTCCACAATTGGCTTAATCAGCCACATGTGGCGGAACGATGGGATGGCACCATGACGTTAGACAACGTATTTGAAGAATATTTCCCAAGCGCCGATAGTGAGGATCGCTGGATTGTTTCATTGGATAGCAGACCTATCGCTTACATTCAACGCTATTGGACTGAAAATGCTGAAACAGGCTGGTGGGAGGATCAGCGTGATAGCGGCACGTGCGGAATTGACTTCTTCATTGGCGAGTCGACCCTGTTAAATCAGGGTGTAGGTTCAGCCATGATAATTAGGTTAGTTCAAATGCTATTCGAAGAGGATAGATTGAAGAAAATTATTTCAGATCCGTCGCCGCAAAATCCGCGCTCGATACGTTGTCTGGAGAAAGCCAGGTTTCAGCGCGCTGGCGCCATCGTCACTCCGGATGGGCCAGCTGTTTTAATGGAGATCTATAAGAGCAACTATATTAAAAGCTAGAAACTAAAGCCTTAGCAAGCTTTTAAAGCTGTGCACCAGATGCAACACCATGCAGAGTGAAATTGCTCAAGTCCGATAATGCTCCTTCTGTTGCATACCAACAAGTCGTCGCCCAAACTCCTCTCCTAGATAAGCTTTTCAGATTGAATTTGTACGGTGAAAATAATGAATAAACATCATCCACTTAAAAGTTCTATATGCGTATTGGCTCTAGCTGTGGCTTTGCCTGTGGCCTGCATGGCAGCGTCACCAGTGCCAAATAAACGCGACCAGGCTATAAAACTTTATAACGCTAAAAATTATAGAGAAGCGGTGCTCCTTTTTGACCAGCATTTAACGGTCTATCCTCAAGATGTTTATGCCCTGTACTATGAAGCTCTCGCCTGTCAGGCTCTTGGCAATATGGGCAAGGCCAAAATATTTTATCGGCAAGTAGCAACACTGGCACCGAACCATCAACTCGGTGGATACGCCAAAAGTATTTTGAGGCAAATCGATCCTAATTTTGCTACGCCCGCGGCTTCAGGCCGTGCGCCGGAAGCTTCTAGCCCCGCCGACCAGACGCAATATACAATTGATCGCAGCATCCCTAGCGAATGGACCGTACCTTGCACAGTCGATAAAGATAACATCTGGGTTGATGTGGAACTAAACGGTCACAGAATTAAAATGGCTTTTGATACCGGTGCACCATCAGTGACGATAGGCAAAAACCAGATGGCTGAAATCGGCCTCGAAGCACCACGGGGAAAAGCTGATGGTACCACAGGCGGATCGTCGTCTAATGAGAAAACACCTTACTGGATGGTTCCGACCAGAGTGAAAGTGGGCGGAGTAGAAAAGCTCGTTCAAATGGAGGTGCTGGAAAACAACCAGGTTGAACCACTATTGGGGCAATCTTACGCCGGTTTATTTGAATGCACTGTAGATACCAGTGCCAAGAGCATTCACTTCAGGCAGCGGGGTGTAAGTAAAGGCACTAATCGTAGTGCGTACGAAGTGCCATATGTCTATCAAGAAAGTGGCAATCGTATTTTTGTAGACGTAGAGATCAATGGCAAAATCGGCCGCTGCATTTTTGATACGGGCAACACCTCAGCGGGGATATCTTTTAATGATGCTGCCCAGGCAAAAAAATACGGAATTATCATTCCACACGACGCGAAATCCGTAGAAACTACTGGTGTCACCGGGAGTGGAAGGTCTAAAGAGTTTCACATCCTCAGGGCAAGACTGGGGCCCATCGACAAAGCTAATTTGATAGTAAATGTAAAGGAACTGTTGGACGATGACGAACCACCACTACTGGGCGCACCATTCTGGGAAGGATTCGAATACACAATTAATCGTCAGAAAAAAGTGATTGAATTTGTACGGCGATAAAAATGAATAGACACCACATAGACAAAATCATTATTTGTGCGCTAGCTCTAAGTGTGGCTTTGCCGGCGGCCTGCATGGCAGCGTCACCAGTGCCAAATATTCAATTGAAAATTCAAGTAAAAAAGCTCTTGACCAGATCTGTATCGATGGCAGTTTTGTTCTGTTTCAATCTTCTATGCACAGTCCAAGCACAAGGCATAGAAGGAGCACCGGCAGGGACAGGTATCAGTGATCATTGGTATTACGACGGCGCTCAATTGTATGAAAGGTGGAAGTTTGCACCAACAATTTCGTGTTTCATTGCATCAATATTGACTGCACTAGCTGCAGTTGTTTATTTCAAACACAAAAAGAGAGCGGCCGTTCCAATGTTTCTGTTCTTTTCCGTACCAGCAATAACGACTGCGTTGGTTACATATTTGGTGAATCATTTGCAAGATTGGTACGTTGCATACCAACTCTCCCAGTAACACCACTAACCTACTTCGTCCTGGTATTCAAATCACCAGCTGCACTGATTGACCACTGGCTAACAGCTGCTCCTTAAGACTCGAAATACATGCCTACAAACACGCTTGTAGAAAACGTCGCCGGGATCGTGCCTATTGCAGTCTTGAATATTCATGCCACCGGTTCGCCAAAACCTATTCTACAACTGCCTTGTCTGAGTTCAAGTA
Organism: Candidatus Obscuribacterales bacterium; assembly: GCA_021732025.1. Taxonomy (GTDB): domain Bacteria; phylum Cyanobacteriota; class Vampirovibrionia; order Obscuribacterales; family Obscuribacteraceae. The sequence continues at coordinate 7,201 of JAKFVU010000002.1, forward strand.
CAAGCTTATTCAGACGAATGCTTTTCCCAATCCGCGCTTGACAAGGCCGCGCATAACTAAGTATGCTTTGTGAAAGTAAGCTAGTCCTATTCGGTGTTTTCAGAGTATGAGACTTCCAACTCTTTCGCCCCACTTCTTTACTGTTCATAAAAGTCAATCCAATGCGGCAGGTGGCCTCCTTCTTCTGTTTATTGGTCTGGAATTGTCAGCCTTATCTAACTACTTTCCATTTCGACTTTTCTGCGCATTGAGTGTTGTATTGGCACTTATCTATATTGTAATCAAAATGAAAGAACCTTGTCGATGCGAGCAAGTTTGGGTTGCGAAAAATAACACGGAAGTAGTTTTAACTCTTGTTGTTCCATTGACAGTTCTATTGATCTTTGGTTCATTGACACTTGCAATTGTCATATTTAGACCCTTGCCAAAAGATTTTTACTATTTCTTGTCTAGTCTATTTCTGCTTGCTGGCACCGCTATGCTTTTAGCTTCGCGCCTCAAGTACCCTTTCCAAAATTAGGCTCGAAATCAAGTCACGCTGGTTCTCAACCAGTTTTAAGACTGAAAGTAAGTTTTGCCACCAGCAGCAGTGCCATCCCAGGAAGGCAATTATTATACTAGTCACAAGTAAGCTTTAGACCAAAGTACTTTGAAATCGAAGAAAGCTAGGGACCATTAGCTACACTTCGCGGGTTTGATATCAAAACCTACTAATTCCAGCCGTCTTACATGCAGCAAACTTTGGTGCTCTTCAGGTTATGCCTGCTAAGCAAAGATGCCATCAGAAAAAGTCGAAGTCATAATGCTAGGATAGACTTAAGCTACCGTGAGTTATTTAGATGAAAGTTGATAGAAAAGTCACCACTGTACTTACCTTACTGACAATTTCGCTGGGTTACGCAGATGCGAGCATTGCGTCATCGCAATTAAATTTAAAAAAACCCGGTCAATATATAACTGCGAAATGCCAATTCGAAGACAAGATACACCCCATTCTGGGAACTATGGCAAAAAGCGGATTGAAATCTGGACCAATCAATCGCTCTGTTTTTATCGAGCTAATCAATTACCGACCTCCAGCCTGTTCTCAAATCTGGAGACGCGATTTTTACAAGGTCGAGATGGATACTGCTGCAAAATGTTGCAGTACAGCTAAGGGAATGACTAAGACACAGGTTGAAACTTTGTTAGGTCAGCCAGCAGTAATAGCAAATACTCAGATGTTGGATGAGTCCGTTATCCCTCGAGAACTTTGGCTTTATAGGTTTGGAGGCAATAACATTCCGCTTGGTCTTACTTTTGAAAGAAATAAATGCGTACAAGCTGTAACCTGCGACAAGATTAAAGCAGTTCAGATGCGACTTTCGCGCTATTACCCCATAGCTCCAGCTATACATCCAATTTTAAAAATATTGCCAGGACCAACGGCAAGTTTGCGAAGCTTTGAAATGCCAGTCTTTAGAAAATTGAAGGATGGCTTTGTTCTGGCTGACGTCGACAATTGGCGCAAACTATATGGCACTGCTGAAAAGGAGGCTGCGAAACAATTTTGCAAGAAAGTTGCTGGCCGCTCTAAAGCAGATGTAATAACTCTCGTTGGTCAACCATTCTATAAGGGTGGCTCAGTCCATGGATGGTCGTGCGCAAAGCCTAATCAGGATATTTGGCTTTACACTTTTGGAAGAACCAATGTCCTTGTACGACTAATTTTTGATACAGACAAATGCATAAAATCGGAACTCTATGCTCAGCCGGACGACCTCATTTACCAACGTTGGCGAGAAAATGAACTCGCAACTTTTTCCATTGGCAAGACCATAAAAGAGATTATTGATCATGAAGGGATTCCGACTGGGGCAACTGATGAGTCCCAAGGCAGTGCCGTGGGCGACTCTTCTATGTACTTCGCCTCGGCGCCGAGTAGTGGAGTTATCATTTTGCTTGTTGGTGGAAAATGCACCAAAACACAATTGTCTCAAATTTCGCAGTAGTAGAGATTATTGAACTTTGTTGTTCTTTCTATCTGGCGAGCCAGCTACTAAATTCCAGTTAGGCCTCGAAAGAGTGAGATGACAAAGTGGAGTCCGACTCTCACACCGAGAGCATCAAACCTAAACCAGAAAATCAGGCAGATTAAGCAGCAAAGTAGCACAAAATAACCGCGGTTAGTACCAGCGAATGAATTGGTTAGAAAGCCTAGCTGTCTTTCAATGCTCTTCTTTACCATGAGCAGGATGTTCTTTCCTCTGATAATCTCAATACTCAGCTTATCACGGGGTTGCTATGTGACTAACCTACCAACTCAGGAAAGACTAGCAAACGCTTACTAGCGATTGATTTCACCACTGGATATAATCATTAATTGTCGCTTTGTACGAGCTTGGAATATAAAGCAGAATCGTGATGGATGCAAATCAGAAATTTAACCAAAATTCTGGAGGGTTTGATGGCCAGACTTAGTTTCAAGCTTACAGAGGACGAACGCGGACTAGTTTCACAAACAAGAATTTTGGTCGATGACATAGACATCCTCAGCGAAATTGGAGCGAACCTTTTAGGCATAGAATCACCGATTTTTTTCTCACAGCCAGCACTGAAAAGCAGCGGTGAGCTTTTGATTGGTCAATGTTCGTGCGGTGTAATTGATTGCAGAAATGCCGTAATGATAACTCATCATTCTCACGACTATGTTGAATGGACAGCGCGCGACCAAGACAGCAACTCTTGGTGTACTCGCGATACTGTCAATGGTGCCCTCGACAAATTTACTTTTGTACGCTCAGAATATGATACCGCTCTAGAGAAGGGCTCAAGATTAGCCAAGAAAGTACTATAGCCAGCAGTCAATAAAATCCTCTATTATGGAGGTCACCAATCGTTGAAGTTAGTCTGGCCTAGGATAAGCAGTAATGAGTTCGCCTATTATGCCGTTTACTATTACCTCAAGCGAGTGATTACGTCGACCATTAGCCATTCCTATTACACGTATTGGCTGCCCTTTTAAAAAGAGGGCTGTACTAAGATCTTTAGGAAGAAGATCTCGGGTGCGTACAGCCACCGGCCGGAATTTGAAAAAATGCTTGATCAGGTTCGTGCAGGCGATACGGTTGTGGTCTGGAAGCTCGATCATTGGCGCGTTCAACCAGGACCTTGCTGGAGACGACAGAGTTGTTTGCAAGCGCTGGAGCCAAATTTAAGTCAATTTCAGAGCCATGGGCTGATACAACAACTCCAGCAGGCAAAATGATCATGACGGTTTTCGCCGGCATTGCCGAATTCGAGCGCGAGCTAATTCGTGAACGAACGGGGGCTGGCCGCTCAGCCACTCTCAAGCGTGGCGTAAAGTTCGGACGGCCAGTGTCACTATCCGACGAACAAAAGTAAATGGCCGTGAAGCTACGCAAAGATGGTCATTCAATGAAAGAGATCGCTGCAGCGTTTGGGGTTCATGTGGCAACAGTTTATCGGCTGGGTATCACTTAGCTATGACTGATGCGAAAGAAGACCTCATAAAACTGCTCAATTCCGTTGATGTCGAGACATTGACCGAAGATGGCATTAGCGCTCGTCATGAAGCTCTTGAATCAGAAGGACTTGAATCCACTATCGGCAATATATATCGCGATTTATACGATATCCAAGATCGCTTTGAGTTGTTGAGCCAGGGAGAGCGAGTCGAGGTGCTACCTCACATGTTTGATCTGATTGAACGAGCAGGTGATCTCGACATTGGTTCGGGTGCGCCCGGTCCAATCACTCACGCGATTGAGTCTACAAGCGAATTTTACCTACCTTTACTATTTGCGAGCTTACGGAGGCAGCCTACTCCTTCTAGCTTGCTGATGGTGAATCGATGGGCCAATTCCTTAGAAACAGTCGACGATTTATTGCCTTTCTTAGCCGAGCTCGAAAAAGCTGCGGCCCATCCCAAAGCATCTGTGACGACAAGGGAAGACGCCATGGATTATCTGAACCATCAGAAGTCTCGTCTCCGGTAAAGCGGATTCATGCTGATTAGAAGCAGTCAGACGACATGCCTTGTATGAGCGGTGCACTCGCGCTGAGGTCGTCACGGCCCACCCGCTCAGTGTGAATGTAAGCGCGACTACTTAGGTGATCATCTTGCTATTCGTTCGGGTAAGTGACTATTCTTTGAGTTCCAGTCGCTATCATATATCCGAACTACTTTCGCTCCTTTATAGCTATTATCAGTAAATCTGAATTTACGGCCGCCATCAATGGGTTCAATGTTAGCCCCGCCCGTAGGATAGACAGAAATTAACATTTTGCTCTCCAAAAGCAATCCGCCCAACGTTTTACGCTCGAGAACAAGCATCGACGGCCAAACGCTAGATCCATAATGTTCAGATTCGTTGTCTATTCCATAACGAATCTTGGCTGTGACACCGTTTTCTAACTGAAGCTCCTGGACATGATGTCTGTACATTCCACCGTACAGCAATGCCCCAAATACAAATACTAATTCCAAAACGAGTGTAACTGGAAGCCATATCAACAAGGATTTTAATCGTCGTTGACGATCCATAGTAAAAATATTTAGAGTTACGATGATAACAGGCAAAACACAGACAATGCCATCAAACAGTGCTTGAGTGCGTTCATCAGAAAACTTGTAGCCTTGCTCATAAAAGCCCATGGCACCAAGCCACATTCGACCATAAAAATAGACGAAGAAAATGCAAAAAAAAGAAGCTGTATATTTTAATGTCTGACGTTTTAGATTCTGCCCAAAAATCATCTATCAATCCACATTCCGCCGGTAGTTGCTTCCAATCTTCAAGATGTAGCTTAAATCAGATTACCACAACAATTTGCGAAAAAAGTCAGCTAATGGTGTTTGAGAAAAGCAGGAATTCCTTCCAATAGAGAAGAAATTCCTGTTCTAAATCAGGTCAACTAAATACTATTTGCTGCTACCGCTTCCTGCGCTGTTGCCAAGCCCAGCACCTCCAATCGAAAACCGCCAACGTTGCTCTTTGTATAAGATCTCACCAAATTTCTACTTGAACTCAGACAACTGTGGCACCACTTTCTATTGCGAGCCTATGTAGGCCAGTTTGTAGAGCTAGAAAAATCACTCGCTTTTGTAGAAGAGCGAAAATGTTGAACTATGCTCAGAAAGCGGTGCTTCAAAATAGTCTACCTGTATGAAATTTGTAGCACCAGCTGACAAACTGTCGCAAGCACATGCTCGAAAGTTTCTATTGGTTGGAGCCAATTTTGGCGGCATAGGGAATAGGCAAACGGAAGCCATCTATATGCTGGCACTCCAAAGTCGTGTATTAAAAGTCAATTTAGCGAGTCTTAAGTGACACCTGATGCCACTGTGCAATATTCAGATTCTAATTGAACGACTGGAATGATTGCTTTGGAAGTGGTGCTGGAGTAGGGACATCTATCGATTATGATGTCGGTTCTGGTGGCGCCGGTATTTTTTTCAATGGCGGTAACATAAGCATTAGAAGCAACACACTGATTCAATCTAACTAGAAATAAGGATCTGGATAGCAGCGTTTTTCAACGCTGCTATCCTTTTTTCTGTATGATTGCTTTAGCTGTGTAGTTTGGAATCAGTCTATGACAATTATTTGGTGTGCATTTGCGTCTATATTGCTTTCTATTTGCCTTTGTACATCAGCCAGGGCGGATAGCTACTTTCTTGCTGATGCAGATGGACTAGAACAATTATGGAAAGGTTTTGCGTTAAATGATATCGACATTTTCGATCTGACTGCTGACCTAAATCCGAAATCGGAAGAAGCCGATAAAAGCGATAGAAAAGTCATGTTGGAGAGTTTCAAGATTCTTCCTGTAGTAAGGATAGACAGGGGAGACACTGCTATTTATGTAAATCCTGACAACGTTTCTCTGCCCGACAGGCGCGGCATGACCATCCTCCGTCATCGTGACAGGATTCGAAGTCTAGTATTCGAATTGATAAAGTCTTGGCACGAATACCAACGACTGAAAATCTCAGAATCTCAAGATATTGATGACATCCTGAAGACAAAAAATCTACAGCATAAACTTATGGTGAAATGTGGTGCAAACTACTTAGAAAAGGCCGAAAGCTGCATGTCGAGATATTCGCCAGAAGAGTTATCTGCAATTAAGACAGCTTTACCGGGCAGTTTTCCAGTAAAGCGTAAAACTGGTACGAGGTACCACCCCCAAGAGCAAATACTTTTAGAACCGAATACTTTTCAGGCATCACCTAATCCCTAGAAAAACGTATTTCTGTAAAAATTTGCACCCGGAGGACCAGTCAGTTTTTTCTTCTATTGCTTAAACTTTACCGAAAATGATGATTTGGGGACCTTTTTTGTCACTATTCTACTTGAACTCAGACAACTGTGGCACCACTTTCTATTGCGAGCCTATGTAGGCCAGTTTGTAGAGCTAGAAAAATCACTCGCTTTTGTAGAAGAGCGAAAATGTTGAACTATGCTCGGAAAGCGGTGGTTCAAAATAGTCTACTTGTAGAAAATTTGTAGCACCAGCTGACAAACTGTCGCAAGCACATGCTCGAAACTTTCTATTGGTTGGAGCCAATTTTGGCGGCATAGGGAATAGGCAAACGGAAGCCATCTATATGCTGGCACTCCAAAGTCGTGTATGAAAAATCAATTTAGCGGGTCTGAAGTGACAGCTGTTGCCACTGTGCAATATTCAGATTCTAGTTGAACGACTGGCATGATTGATGGGAATAAGCACACTTAGCAAAATGCTGATTATGTAGACTAAACATGGTGCCTACAAGATGTCTACAAACGCGCTTGTAGAAAATGCCACTGAGATGGTGCCTGTTGCACTATTAAATAGTCATGCCACCGGCCATATAAGTTCGACGCCTACAAACATGCCTACACAGTCGCCGAAACATTCTCTACACCGACCTTGTGTGAGTTCAAGTACAACCCAAGTAACAGAGAAGAAGGGGCTTTTAATCCCTGACTGTGTTAAATGGATAGGGATATTTTAAAAGGAAAGAAAAAGTGCCACTAACTGCAGTGCCTCTCAAAAAAAAGGTCGTTGGCCTGTGTTCTAAGGCCAGCGACTCACGACATATAATCTAATTTGCTGCAAGTACGTGAATCGTTCTATTCCACCTAGTGTTTAGTATGAGCCCACTTACGGAAATTCCGGAAACAAGAAATAAGAATATTGGGAAATTATCAAGGCATTGCTTATACAAGCAGAGTCGATACAATGCTACAACGCTATAGGCGTACAACTTCTCTGCCTCACTCAACGACTCGCAAGGAACGGGAACAAACGATTCGCACCAGAAAAAAACAAAACAACTCTTTTCTGAAAAGATAAGCTTTTCGTTCTCTCTAAGCCAAGTCTGATCCGGATTGCTTTGAGTCCACACAACAGAACCAGCGGCTGCTGAAACAAGCGAGAAAACCAACACCCTAACAAAATTGCGCAGTTGCTTCTCCCTAGACGGCCGAAAGCAACTGCGCAAAAGGCCAGCTATCGATGCTACCAGAAGCGCTAAAATCAGGAAATCACTTGTTTTTGAATATGCGAGAACGAATCCACTTAGTGTTATTGGAAAGCCAAGACAAGCGAAATAGTAGATCCCCGGTAGTATAATTAGTGATCCTATAAAACTGAGACCGAACCACATTGTCTTTATCCTTAGTTTGCCCCAAAGTAAAAAACTAGTTCAAGAAAACCAAATTGTCAAGAAGCCACTTGAGGCCGACCTGTTTAGATCGACTCCAAGCCAACTCAGGCTACAATCACTTAACCTAGTTTACTCAAGTTGACGCCCATTCCACGGGGATCCTCTACCAATATGACGGAGCTGAGATTCAGTAATATCAAATCTGGGCTTCGCTTCGTTAACCCCACCAACCTTATCCTTCAACCAGCTACCCTGACCCATGATGTTGTCTTGCCCATATTTGGGTATGCCGTGACCCAATCCAAGCATGTGGCCGACCTCATGAGCTGAACGCCCCTGCAGCTTAGTGCCCCATGCACCTCTAGTATTGAGTTCAGAGAGTGGTTGACCCCTTTCACCAGATTGGGTGAATCCAGTGTGTTTTCTATTATCAGATGTCTTAGCCGACAAATCTACGATATTTCTGCCGTCGGCATCATCACGGAAAGCCCGGACGTTAATCACGTGATCGCCCCTTGCGGCCTTCCACTGATAGTTAATCGCTCCAATCTGTTCAGCAGGTATTTTCTCAGAACCAGGAGGGACATTACGATAACTCAAAGGGATAGAAACATCGACTACGTTCAGTTTAGTTACTTCGTCGACGTGATTTTCAACCCTAAAATACAACCCATCTGGATCAGTATGATTCAGCCCATCGTTCGAGCAATACGCATACAAGTTCATGCCAGCCTTGTAGCCAATCGGATCCGGCTGCAAGAAGCGCCCCATACCTGGGTGGAAGTAACGGGCCTTGTAATGGTAAAGCCCAAGCTCTTCTTCATAGCGTTGGCCCGTATAACCAATAGTGGTGCCGGGCAAAGTTGCTGCACTTTCACCGAACGGGCCGTATTTGTAGACACTAGTAACCGCACCCGTGCTCGGGTTCGACTGCGCAATCACCGAACCATGATGGTCATGGTGAATGTAGGTGAGCACGCCAGCAGAGGTCATCTGCAGAACTGGCTCTTCAGCACCAGCATAGACGTAGCGTGTGGTCAGAGTGCTACTTGAACTCAGACAACTGTGGCACCACCTGCTGTTGCGAGCCTATGTAGGCAAGTTTGTGGAGCTACAAAAATCACTCGCTATTTTCGAAGAGCGAAAATGTTGAACTATGCCCCCAAAGCGATGGTTCAAAATAGTCTACTTGTAGGAAATTTGTAGCACCAGCTGACAAACTGTCGCAAACACATGCTCGAAAGTTTCTATTGGTTGGAGCCAATTTTGGCGGCATAGGGAATAGGCAAACGGAAGCCATCTATATGCTGGCACTCCAAAGTCGTGTATTAAAAGTCAATTTAGCGAGTCTTAAGTGGCACCTGATGCCACTGTGCAATATTCAGATTCTAATTGAACGAGTGACATGATTGATGCGAATTCGCTAACACTTTGCAAAATGCTGATTTTGTAGACTAAAAATGGTGCCTACAAGATTTCTACAAACGCGCTTGTAGAAAACGCCACTGAGATGGTGCCTGTTGCACTATTAAATAGTCATGTCACCGGCTTTATAAATTCGACGCCTACAAACACGCCTACACAGTCGCCGAAACATTCTCTACACCTACCTTGTGTGAGTTCAAGTACAAAGCCGCTCTGTCAATCGACAGAGCGGCCTAGACTAATTACTTCAGCGCCGCTAAGGCCTTCTTTTGTTGTTCTAAGTCAGCAATCGCAAATCTTACGAAAGCATCTGAAGCTTTTTTATTACCTGCTTTGCGCAGATTTTTAGCTACCACCAGATATGGCGACTCACCATTGAATGGTAAGTTTTGGATTTGCCCCCTAAAGCGCAAATCACCCATCGCTTTGTCAGGTTGATTCTGCAAAGCGTAAATCGTTGCCCTTAGTGCCAGTATGGCAGGCTCTTCTACACTAAGATAGTTATCCGTCGAGCGCTTTGGCCGAAGGTTATACAGAAGATTTACAGCCTTTAAAGCTTTGTCAGGTGCATTCTGATCTCTCAAGATTATCGCCTCTACCAATTTGACCTGCGGTCTGAATGATAGCGATGGTGATAATTTTTTCGCTTGCTCTAAGCAACTAATTGCTTCCGTGGATTTCCCTTTTCGATGAAGTGCAAGTGCCTTTGTGGCAAGATAGCCTGCAAACTCATCGGCAAATCCTGCACCTGGTACCATCAAAGCCGTTGTGTCTTTAATAACTTGATCGTTTCGACCCAATACAAGGTCGAGCCGCGAACGAACCTCAAAGCAGTCAGAAGGCTGAAACTTATTCCGTTCTTTGGTTCTTACGGCTTGATCGTATAATTTTTGCGCTTCTAATGGCTGAGCAAGTTTTTCGGAAAGTTGTCCCCCAATGTACTCAGGCTCAGACTGAAGGGAAGTCGAAAGTTTGAAATCATCGAGAGCATTTTTGAACATACCAACCTTGCCATATGCCAAGCAACGACTATGGATAAGGTTTGGCATTGGCCTCCGACTTTCTGCCATAAGTTCATTAAGCCTACCGATTTGAGCCTCACATTCCGCCAAATCAAGTGGACTAAAACTGTCACTGTTATCATGCAGCCCTTTTGCATGAGCACAGGCTAAAAGGGATGATATGCCAATTACGAGCATACCTCCTCCAAACCAAACTCTCGATTTTACCGCCATCAAATACCTCAGCCATTGGCGCAGAATCCTAAGAACACTGGAGTATAAATCTCCCATTCAAAGGTTTGTGTAATCGACCTGAAAGTAGTCTACGGTTTATCTCGAACATAATCTTTAATCTTCTGCAAAACGTCAACTCATGATTGATGCGAATACGCAAACACTTTGCAAAATGCCGATTTTTTAGACTAAAAATGGTGCCTACAAGATGTCTACAAACGTGCTTGTAGAAAACGCCACCGAGATGGTACCTGTTGCACTATTAAATAGTCATGCCACCGGCTTTATAAGTTCGACGCCTACAAAGATGCCTACACAGTCGCCGAAACATTCTCTGCACCTACCTTGTGTGAGTTCAAGTACGAAGCAGTCAGAAGACACGCAACCAATCAGCAGTTTATTGAGCAGAGAAGTACTAGAAGCTAATCTGCTTTAGATTGGGGGGCTTACTCGAAAAATCAAGAAGCCCATTGACGCAACATTGTTTGTTATCAGTCCCACCCCAAGTCATCCTCTCACGCCTTAGGAGTTACTCTAGGTGCTCCTTATTGAGGCTTGCTACAGAGGGCTACTTTAATAGAGCCGGATACTTCTCGACTATTCGAATAAAATCTACGTTTTCAATGGCTCCCGATGTCCAGAGACCTAGGGTTCCATGGCTTGACATGGAAAACTTACCGACCAATTCTACATATTCTTCGTCAATATTAATAAGCTTCCCCTCTTTGCCTTGAGGCTCCATTCGAACTTTGTCATCGTTTATATCAACCCATAAACCGTTTGGATAGGGCTTGTACTCAACGAAGCTCCTATTTGGGTAGATTGCTCGATGATCAGGCTTATCGATAAAGTAGCCACTCACGAAAACTACTTTTCCGTTGAATTCTTTTGGGCAGGTTAAAAGCCGTAGCAAAGAGGTTTTGATAGGGATCGGCTTGCGAATCGAATCGTCATCGACTACTGTCGGAGCCGAAAAAACAACAGTTGGAACTAGAGTAAATTGAAGCGAAACAAGTAGCATAACCATTCGTCTCATACACGACCTCGATATATCTCACATTGTGATCATAGCTCATTTGATCGCTGGCGCTTCTTTGAGTTGTTAGTGTCCAACGCTGCCATGGCCGAAAGATTTTGCAACGCCATTAACTGTTAACTTCACCGTCAGCTATGTAGCACCATGTACCATGATCACTTCAGTCATCGAAACTCTAACTACAGGCGAGAAAGATATGTTGACCCCTCTGGAGCTTGGCATAACATGCGGAGTAGCTTTGCTGGTCTTAGGCCCGAAGGACCTTCCTAAGCTTGGCTCAGGTTCTGTTGCACGCGATCCGCTTCTGGATTCACGAGTTACAAAATGGCTCGCCAAGTCATTCTCTGTTATGTGGTCGTCACCCAAAACGGCTTGTATAACCATTAAACCCTCAGCCCCCTTAAGTTTCGCGGCCGCGATCCTGATTTTCCTCAGCGGTTGTTCTGCTGCCGACAACCTCGAATCGGCCGATAGAAAATTCATTCAAGCTGAAACGGCTTTCCAGCAACGGCGCTACGATGCATCAGACAGGCTGTTTAATGAAGCACTGGCGACACGTGAGCGCTTACTTGGTATGAATCATAAGCTGGTTGCTTTTACGCACGCAATTATGGCCTCATTTTTGATGACCAGAAATAAGCTTTCCGAGGCCGATAAACACTTTAGCGAAGCAGTCAAAATCGAAGAGTACCTTGTTCAAAATAAGCCAGGATCTAATTCAGCAGATCTGATTACAGCCCTGACCAATTTGGCCATGACTTATCAAATGGAAAGAAAATTCAAAGAGTCTGACGTTCTACTGAAACGGGTGGCCCAGTTACAGAGTCAAAATCAGGCTCAAAACCAGAGCCAAACTCAAGACTCTAAGTCTGTTGAAAATAATGAAGCAGTGGCCGCCAATCTCGAATATACAGCGCATGCCAAAGGGCAGCAGCATGAATACAAAGAAGCTGAAGACTTGCTCAAGCGTTCACTGACTATAACCGGATATGACTTCAACAAGCGCTTTGTCGCTCAAAGAATCAGCTATCTAATTGAAGTGTATATGAAAGACAACAAAATGTCTGAAGCAGAAACGCTGTGCAAACTGGCAGCCAGTCAAACGTTCATTGCACCTAAGCCCGGTGTGTTCAGTATCGTCGCCGAGAACAATTTTTCAATAGCGAGTTGCCTACACAGCTATGCAATCTTGCTGAATAGGACAGGTCGTAGTTCACAGGCAGGCGAAATGGAAGCGCGCAGCAAACAATTTCGCGGCTACTGATTTTCTACAATTATTCTGGTAGGCCAAGCAAAAATTTGCCGCCGACGTAGAGACTGAAGGCACCGGCTAAGCTTCCTCCAGCGATATACAGAGGGCGCCAATGGGCAGCACCACTGAAGCCACCAAGTGAAATTATGGCAATAAACGTATTTGATGCAACTAGGCCGAAAACAAAGGCAACAAGCATGGCTACAGCAGTAACTGAATCAGCTCCAGCCACCGCCGACATCAAAAGCACCTGAGTAGCTGTCTCAGCACCGACACCATGCAACATACCGATGGCAAAAGTAGCATTATGCGAGAGCACGGGCTCACCATCCACCAGTGGCTGTCTAGTTAGCTGAGCAAAGGTGCGGCGGAAAATTGAGTAAAGAGCCGCCCAACGACTTTTAACGATGAAACTGTCACCCTGATGAACAGCCGCAAAGACGGTGTAGAGCAGGTATATTCCGAGTAAGACAAGGGTAATGCCGATCACCCGCTCCATCACCGCATCAATCCAAGTTGGCAACATAGCAGCAAAAGTAATTGCAGCCAATCCAAGAATGGTTATTACAAGTGCATGACCAAGAGCATAGGCAAGCGATAGGAGTAGCCCTTTTTTACGCTCAAGAGGTTGGCCGCCGCTGGCGCCACAAATATCAACTAGTGCAGCAATGTGATCAAGGTCAATGCCGTGCCTCAGACCAAGGAATAGCGCAGTTCCCAGTAGCGGCAATTGAAACACGTTAGCATCCTGCAGTTAATCGCTTCAACTGACTATTCTACACTTGAGCAAGAACACTTGTCTGAGTGAATCAATACGAAAGTTAGGCACGCAGCAATGTAGCCAAGAAAATGTCTTCGGGATAAGGGGCATTTACTGCCATCTGCTCATAGAGCACAGATTGGCGCAGCCACTCCTCTGCTTCAGAATTTTCATTGTCCAAACAACATAAATTTGCCAGTGACTTGCAACAGTCAGCCACTCGAGCATAGTTGCTGCGCTGCTTGAAGTCTGCTGCTGCTTTGTGCAGCAAGTCTCTTGCCTCATCCATCTCGTTAAGTTGAATGGATGCCAAAGCTAGATGATAGCGAAACTCGGCCAGAGGACCTAGGGGCGTATCAACATACTTGAGCGCCTTTTGTAAGGTAGTTTTCGCCTCAGCTGATCTAGTGAGCGAAATATAGACCTTGCCAAGTTTGTATAGAGCACGCAGGGCCATGCGATTCTCCATGGTCACACTAGTAATAAATATATCAGCTGCCCTCTTGTAAAGCGGTTCTGCTTCAGCAAACTTTCCTTCACCCACAAAGCAATCGCCTTGGTGTTCCAAGATGGCAGCTATTGATCCGTGAGAAGGATAAAAGGCAGCTTCAAGAATAGGTAAAGCCTCATTGAGATGCTCCATCGCCTCTTTGAGCTTGCCTTGCTCAATACACACAGCGGCCAACTTATCTAGTATCAAGCCATAGGCAGCATCAGTGCCACCGTCAGCAGTTCGCCTCAATGTCAATGACTCGGTAAGTAGTCTTGAAGCTTCGCTCCAGTCTTGCTTATCGATAGCGAAATTAGCTAGTCGCTCAAGATCAATAGCATCAGATATTGGTGATGATTGCTCTGAATTCGTCACTGACATGATTCCAACCTTCTAACTTTGCACTAAGACATAAGAGGGCCAAGCCTCTACGAGGCAAGACCGGCGCAATGGCCTTAAGTTCCCGTTTGACTTAATTTGATTTGATTGGGTTATCTTTCTTATCTACTAGAGCTTTTGCTTAAACTTCTCAGCATAGCCAGTCATTTCTACGTAACCTTGCCCTGTGACCGGTTTGCCGTTTGATGTGCCTTTAACAGATGTCGAGCCTTCCCAGTACGTAACAGCGGTAGAGCGTCCTGTGACAAGCTCTTGCTCCAACATACTAGGAGTCAACTCAATTTCAATTTGAGCACTGGGCACAGACAGCTTCCAGCCCATTGGATACTTGCCCTTGGTTTTAGGTGATAACCATGAGCCAGTAGGCTTGGCGCTAAAATCATTGAGTGTTAGATGACGTGAAGAGCCATCTGCATTAATTATTGTGCCACTTGACTCTTTCTCAAAAGATCCATCGCCTCGCCGCATTAAATAGAACATCAGTTCTCGATTGTCATCTAACTGAATCGAATACCAATCCCAACCAGCTTGGTCTGAAGTGAGCTGATTAGAGCCAAACTCATGGTCCATCCAGCTAGTGCCAGTCACCGCATATGGTTTGTCAGCAATAAAGAGCGTACCTTCAGTCTTGAGGCGAGTCATCGAATAATAATGAGAAGCACAACCGACACATGAAGCTTTCTGACTGACACCGTCACGGCCATGAATTATTGGTTTCTTCAACGAATTGAGCAATAAGTGAATCGAATACTCGGGCGAGTCAGCTCGGAGCATATAATGATCTCCCAGCTTCTCCACTGACCAACCCTCATTAAAGACATAGTAAGCATCTTGCCGAGCGCCAGCCAGTTTGAGGCCACTTCTATTTAATTTTTCGGTGTAGCGGAATTTTTTACCATTTTCATCAGTGATAGCAAAATGGGCCAAATAAAAATTGTCGAGCTTCCAAGGCGATTGTTTATTTGTTGGCTCATTATCAGCCCCAGTTCTGAAAAAAGTCAGCTCATAACCAAAGCGACGCTTATCTTCTGTAATTAGATGTCCGGTGTAGTACCACCATTCAGTGCGAAATTGATCGTGACTAAAATGGTCCTGCGGAAATTTATATTGATAGCCAGGCAAGGCCTGTTTATAGACCTTCTGGGCGGCAGAGGCTGATGGAGACATACTGAATAGTAAGCTCAA
This sequence comes from Candidatus Obscuribacterales bacterium, assembly GCA_021732025.1. GTDB lineage: Bacteria > Cyanobacteriota > Vampirovibrionia > Obscuribacterales > Obscuribacteraceae. The sequence continues at coordinate 22,640 of JAKFVU010000002.1, forward strand.
AATAAAGGCTAGCGACTTCAATCTGACCATTGTTTGCTACCTAAAGTGAAAGTATTAAAATAGCCCTTACTCATCGCGCACCACCGATGGGGCCAAGGTTCGAGCGGCCATACGTGCTGGATAAATACCTGAAAGAAGAGAAGTAAGAATAACTAATGTACTTGATTGCAAGATAAAGTCATATGGCACAAAATACTGAACACTCCAGCCAAATGACTGCTTGTTGATTACATGAATGAGCAAAAGAGAAAGAATGTAACCTAGGCCTATTCCACCAAGGTTGCCACAAGCACCTAATATTGCCGCTTGCAGATACACAATTTTAGCCAACTGAGTTTTCTTAGCCCCAATGTAGCGCAATATAGCAAACTCTCGGCGCGACTCAATCGTCAGAGCAAAGAGAGCATTCATAATTGATAGCATGGCCACTGTAACGGCTATGGTGTGCAGAGCATAAGTGATAGCAAAAGTGCGGTCAAAAATTCTGATTGCTTCTTTGCGCAGCTCACTGGTACTAGATAAAGAAACAAGCGAACTACTTCCAAGATTCTTTAGAATGCCTTGTCTCGCCTTCTCTATATTTGCCCCTTCTTTTAGATAGATGGCGACATTTGAGATGCTGCTGTCATTGTAGAGTTGTTTGTAGATATCGCGCGGAATGATTATGTAGCCCAAGTCACTGGCATAATCATAGAAAACATCTTCTATGAAAAATTTTCTCTTACCAAGCGGTGTATCAATTTCAACAGAGTCACCTTTTTTCAAATTCTTGCGCACAGCAAAGGGTTCAGAAATTATGGCGTGCATACCAACAACCCGAGCACAGACAGTCTTACTTGATTCACCAGACAAGAAAAGCTGATTGCCGTACTTTGTCAAAACATCAAAATCTGCCGCCGCCAAAAAGGCGCTCATGCCTTGATAATTGATACTGCGATCGACAAAGCCTTCGGCGGCAGCCACGCCCTCTACACTAGCGGCAGCTTTGATAGCACTCTCTTGCAATCTACCAAACTTATTACCTGAGGCCCTAGCCTGTGATTGCAACCAAAGGTCAGCTTCAAAACTTTGGTCAATCCAGTGTGTCACCGTTTTTCTAAAGCTGCTAATCATAATCGCCAAGCTAATCATCATAGCTATCCCAATCATAAGCGAGGCACAAGCAACAGCAGTACGCCCCAGAGTTCCCTGCAAAGAGACAGCAGCGATGCGCCCTTCGACACCAAAAATGCGGGCGAAGATTGTAGCCAACACAGGTAATGATTTAGCCAGTATCAGAGGAACCAGAAAAGAACATCCCATGATGGCAAGCAATGCTGCTAGATAACCGAAGAGAGGAAAGTTATTGACAGCCGGTTGGAGAGCAGAGAAGTAACAGAGGGCTAAGCAGGCCAAACCGACGACAAAGAGTGGTGTTGTACTGCGGCGCACATTGCTTTCTTGCGATGCTCGCCGAGTGGCCTCAGCTGGACTAACAGTAGTTGATTCAAGCAGTGGTGGCAGAGCTGCTATCAGAGTCAAGCCCATGCCAATAGCAAAAGCTGCAGCATACTGCAGAGGATCGACAGTGATTTTGTCCAGGGGCACCTTGAAATAGAAATATTGAAAAGTCTGAGCCACGGCCTTAAGTGCACCATCGGCCATGAACGCACCCATGACCACGCCCAGAGTAGTGCCCATCAAACCGAGGCAAATAGCTTCCCATAAAAAGATATTCTGCACTGTTCTACGACTGACACCAATCGCGCGCAATATGCCAATCTCGGGGCGACGCCTCAAAATAGTAATAGTCATGGTGTTGTAAATCAAAAACATGCCGACCATCAAAGCGATGAAAGTCAGAGCCAGCAAATTATATTCAAAAGAACGCACCATTTTCTCAGCCTGCTCAGAGCGGGTATCTGGTGTAGCCACAAGTACATCACTAGGCACGATCTCTTGCAATTTCGCTTGCAGAAGCGGAACCAGAGATTCAGGGGCTATGAGGTCGACGCGGGTCACTTTACCAGGCCACTTCAAAATATCTTGAGCCAGACCAATGTCGGCCACCACAACATTGCCGCTATAAGCACCACCAATGCCACTTGTACCCAGCACACCAGCGACTAGTAATTTCTCTTTTTGATCGTTTACGACAATTGTCAGCTGATCGCCTTTCTTGAAGCCATGGCGTTGTGCCAACTTTCCGCCCACTAGAACAGCCCGAGGACTAAAAACGCTGAGATTTTTCAGACTATCTTGATCGCTATCGGTGTCTTCTGAACGAATCTTGCCCGAATCTTCAGTCTCAGAATCGTTGGCGTCTGATTGGTAAGATTTAAAGTCAGGGTCGGCTAACATGTCGATGCCGATCAGCTGGATAATCTCACTATTTTGCTCAGGCGATTGGGCGGCCAAAACCAAATGTTCATCGATCATGGGTGTGTACTTAACGCCCAACATTCGATAGTCGGCTAACGCGTCTAATACGGCTTCAGGCAAAGCAGGTCCTGAAAGTGGCATCAGTTCGATATTGGCCTTACCAGAAACTTGCGAGACTGTCTGCTTAAACTGCGAGATAGCAGTGTTGTTAGCAATGCTTATTGCCAGATAGACACTGACACCAAGAGCAATACCAAACACAGTTAAGAGCGTTCGAATCCAGTTGCGGCGAACATCTCTAGCGACAAAGCGAAGAAAAAGAGTAAAAGCAAACGGCATTAAGTATTCTCTTTCACTTTAGTGTTGCACCAGCGAATCACTAACAACCAAGCCGTCTTTCATACGAATGATGCGATCGCCTACAGCACCGGCTTCTTCGCTGTGAGTAGCCATAACAATGGTTTGATTTAAACTTTTATTCAAATGCTTGAGCAGCTCCAATACCTTAAGGCCATTTTCAGAATCAAGATTGCCTGTGGGTTCGTCAGCCACAATTAGTTCAGGCTTGTGCACCAGAGCCCTAGCGATAGCGACTCTTTGCATTTCGCCTCCAGAGAGTTGGGCTGGATAGAAATTTAGACGATTCTCCATACCCACTTCAGCAAGCATCTCTAGCACTCTTTTCTGTCTATCAGCAGCGCTTGTTGTTCCTCCCAACTCAAGGGGTAGGGCGACATTCTCAGCCACAGTGAGGGTCGATAGCAAATTGAAAAATTGAAAGACGAAGCCAATCTTTTTAGCGCGCAGCGCAGTCACGGCTTCATCAGTAAGCTTAGTAACGTCAGCTCCATCAAAGATTATACGGCCACTACTGGCAGTATCTAGACCGGCAATGAGATTGAGCAAAGTACTCTTGCCGCAGCCACTGGCACCCATAAGCGAGACAAACTCGCCCCTAGCAATGTTAATTGAGACTGCACTCAGTGCTTTGACCTGATGCTCACCGTAGGTTTTAGCTACAGCCTCGATTTGCAAAAGTTGAGAACTTGGTGAAGATGCCATTAAAGACCTATCCAAAACATATGTATCTGTATGAAAAAAATTCTTTATTCAACACATTGTAGCCAGCCGAGAGGATCTTTTCCCTAATTTCGGCACTTACCTCAAAAGAAAGTAGAATAGGCAAATGCTTTCTCATTCAAAAAACAAGCCAAACAATACTGGGCTGACAATGCCAGCAGACTTTGTTGCCGCCCAAGAACCACTATTGAATGATTTGCAGTTTCGCTATCCGATGCGCGGATATCAGCGCGAAATACTTGACCTCGTCGATCGCAAACTGGCCCAGGGCGAACGCGAAATTCACATCGTCGCTCCACCAGGTGCGGGTAAAACGATTATTGGTCTGCAAATGATCAGCACTCTCAAGTGTCCCGCTTTGATTCTCTGCCCCAACACCACTATTCAGTCGCAGTGGGGTGGCAAGCTCGACTTGTTCTTGCCGGTAGAGAGCGATTTGCATCAGAATGGCGATAAATTGCGTTTAGAGCAGCTGCTTGGCACCCAAGACGATAAGCCGCTCAAGCCCATCACCGTTCTAACTTATCAGGTTCTATCTACCCCCGGGCGAGAACAAGAATATCTAGAAAAGCTAGCTCATAATTCGTGGGTGAAAGAACTAATAAAGGGTCGCTCCGGGGGCACGGGCGAAGCCGAGTTGCGAATTCTTGAAATTTTCCAAAACAACCCTAAAGCCTATCAAAAAGAAATTTCGCGTCACGTCAGCCGCTTGCGTAAACGTTTGGCCGAAGAAATGGACCTAGCCGAAGTGCTGCACCCCAATGCCATAGAGCTTCTACAGACTCTCAGGCGGCAAAAATTTAAACTTGTGCTCTTTGATGAATGCCACCATTTAACTGATTATTGGGCCGCTATCATGCAGCATCTCATCAAGTATCTTGACAATCCCGTGGTAATTGGCCTTACAGGTACGCCACCAGAGAAGAAATCGGCCAGCCAAGAATTGCGGTACCTCAGCCTGGTCGGTGACATCGACTATCAGGTACCTACTCCGGCCCTTGTAAGAGAGAAGGGCTTGGCTCCTTTTCAAGATCTTGTCTATTTTGTCGAGCCCACAAAGAAAGAATTTGATTTTCTCTCTGAGCAGCACCTTGAATTTCACCAGTTAATTGAAGAGTTGTGCGGCAGTGAATATCTGGCAGCAAGATCTAGCGGTCCAGCCATCGAGGCAGCTGCTACTACTTTTTCGTTCAATCAGGCTGACTACGACAATCACAACGAGAAAGATAGTGCCAAATCAATGCACACAGGACAACTAGTGGTCTCGGGCAATACCGCCGAAGCATCGATTGAACCTGTCAAAATCAAATATCCACCCCTCACCCAGTACATTTTCGACTACAGTCAGCGCATCGAAAACGAGCAAGGATTTAGTAAGTTTTTTGCGAAGAACACTGAGATTGCTTCAGCTCTGCTGCGTGCGATATACAAACTTGGCTTACCCTTACCACGCGCACTAGAGTTTTCAGAGCAACTGACCCAGCCGACTTTAGAAGACTGGATGATTATCATTGAAGATTTTGCCTCACAGAAATTGAAATTAAGCAATTCTGACAAGGCGCACAAACTATATGAGCGCATCAGATCGGCCACGCGCAAGCTAGGTTATGCCATTACCGAACAGGGGCTGCGCAAGCAAGCATCACCGGTTGATCGTGTTTTAGCTTTCAGTGAGGCTAAACCAAAAGCGGTGGCAGAGATTCTCACCCTAGAATATCGAGTTTTACAAGATCGTTTAAGAGCAGTAGTCGTTACCGACTTTGAAAGCATGTCGGCCACAGCAGTAAAAGGAGTTCTCAATCAAGAATCAGGCGGCGCCATTGCTGCCATGCGCATACTTTTAGGTTCTGACATTTCCGCTTATCTTAACCCCTGCATGGTTACCGGCTCGCACTTGTTAGTGGATAACCGTATTAAAGATCAATTTTTACAGGCTGCCCAAGAATTTATAAATGAAGCCGGATACAAGTTCGAACTCACTCTCACTAGTAAACCAGGAGATCTCTTCTCGGCCCTGTCTGCGACATCATCAGCCTGGGAGTCAAGACTTTACGTAGCTTTGAGTACCAGTCTATTTGAGCGCGGTATCACCAAATGTTTGATTGGCACGCGTGGACTATTTGGCGAAGGCTGGGATAGTCAGGCACTAAATACTTTAATCGACTTAACTACCACCACCTCTCCAGTCTCAGTCAAGCAGCTGAGAGGCCGATCTATTCGTATTCAAAACGATGCACTCGGCTTAAGAAAAGTTGCTAACAATTGGGATGTTGTTTGTATTGCACCGAGCCTAGAAAAAGGTTTGAACGACTATCAACGTTTTGTGCGCAAACATGAAGGTTATTTTGGTATCTGCGACGACGGCCAAATCGAATGTGGTGTGGGCCACGTCCATCCTGCTTTTTCAGAATTGACTCCAGCTCAGGTTTTCGCCTCTATTGATACATTTAACGAAGAGATGGCCGCCAGAGCATTAGTGCGAGATCAGATTTATGACCTATGGAAAATAGGCGAGCCCTATAAGAATCGCTTATTTGACTGCATTGAAGTGGCAAAATTGCGCAAGATGGCACTGACACCACCGCACATACGCTACAACAGCAAATACAAAGAGCATGCTAAGCAAATGCGGGCGGCTCTCAATGGAGTGTGGGGCGAATATTTCGCCATCGGAAGCTTGATATCAGCGGCGGTGGCGTTCTTTCTCACAGGACTAGGCCCTCTGGCCTGGACTGCTGTTCTTCCAGCAATAACGGCAACATTTTTAGCTTCGCTCAAGAGAAAAGCCCTCTTCACAAGTCTGCAAAAAGAAATGTGCCAACCAAACTCGCAAGAATCGTCATTACTTGATATTGCCTATGCTGTTCTTGCTGCTCTGCAGCAAATCAAACTGATACCGCGTACAGTGACCAAAGAAAATATCCACGCCACGGTGCGCAGCGACGGCAGCTACCGAATTTTCATCGACACAGACTCTGTTACAGATACTGATACGAGCAAATATTTCAATCAGTCATTAAAAGAAGTGCTTTCACCAATTTCAAACCAGCCCTATCTAATTGCCAAGTATGAATTTGCCTTGGCCAATGTTATGAGCCCGAAAGATAGTGACCGCTTCTTTCGTCAATATATAAGTGGAAGAGCAGAGCCGCGCATTGGCAGCTATCATGCAGTGCCTAATTTACTAGCCCGTTCTGAAAAAGGCAGACTGGCTTTTCAAGAAGCCTGGAACAAATACGTAAGCCCGGGTTTCGTCATCGGTACCGAGACAAAACCCGAGCTATTAAACAAATACTTTGGTATTGGACCTAGTCTGGCTCAAAGACTGCTCTGGGAATAAATCAGAACAAATTTGATAACTAGTCTTTCATGTGCGATCTAAGCAGAATTGATGACAACAGCTCGAATGCTTCTTCGTCGAATGTGTTATTCGTCAAAGCTTTTTGCAAAGCTGCTTTCTCTTCTTCTGAGACTACACCGTCAGCCATAACCAACTCGCGAATAACCTTTGCCTCGTATTTCGAGACCTTATTGTCATCTGCAAGGACTTCCTTAAGGGCATCTTCTAATGATCTGGCCACGCTTGCGCCTCCTAATGCGAACTTTAAGTTGAGATTATACTTAATGCGAGATAGAAAAGGATAAGGTCTGATGGAAGCAAATACAACAAAACTTGAAATAACACCGCTGGAGCTGAAAAAACGGCTGGATGCAGGCGAAAAACCATTCATCCTTGACATCAGAGAAGCCCACGAAGGTGAAATCGCTACTCTTAACAACTCGGCACTGATACCGATGGGTGAACTAGCTCAACGTTTTCAGGAGCTCAGTGACTTGCAGGAGCAGGAAATAATTATCTATTGTCGCTCTGGTGCTCGCTCCGATCGCTGTGCCAATTTTCTACGTGGCCAGGGCTTTAAAAACGTTGTCAATCTCACTGGTGGAATTCTGCGCTGGGCAGACGACGTTGACCCAAGCATGACCAAATACTAAAACCAAAACCGGAGACTTGACATGGTTGCCATTAACTGTGCCCACAGGCTAGTTCTAATAAAGTTCTTGCTAATACTCGTTTGTTCGATTGTTGGCAGTTTTGGTTGGCAACAAGCAATTGCCCAACAAAGTTCAAATCAAATAGCGCAGCCAAATGAACCTGTTAAAGAAAAAAGCCCTGACGAAGTACTGTTCGAAACAGAGCAGAGCGAGGCCAAGGCGAAGAACGATGAAAGTTTGCCGATCAAAATCGACGGCACAGAAGTTTTTCGTATCCGGCACAGTGTCGGTCCCTATTCCATTCCGACTCGTATCGAAAACATCGAAAGCAAGCTAAAAAAGGCAAAGAGTAGCGAGAACTATCACGATTTAGTCGAGAACATCAAGGCCATCAATCAACACAATGTCGCTGAAATTATGCTGGGCAGCGAACCATTGGTCATTGTTTCAGATCAAGATGCCAAAGCTGAAGGCGTAAGCGATCGCATGGTCTTAGCTGAACGTCAGGCAGCTGCTCTTAAAAAAGCACTGCTATTAAGTATTGAATCTCATCGTCCCGGCAGCCTACTTCTGGCAGCTGGCCAAACTGCGATATCAGCAATAGCACTTATGCTCTCGCTGATGTTTTTGAATTGGTTGTTTCCCAAAATCTACCACTGGATAGAAATAGCTAAAGGGAAGCAAATTAAGTCTCTGCGTATTCAGAATGCCGAACTCATTTCAGATCATACTTTTGCCGACATCATTATTGGCGTATTACGAGTTGTCCGAGTGGCCACTGTAATTGCCCTATTGGGCATCTTCATTCCGTTGGCACTGAGCTTCTTTCCCGAAACCAGACCAATAGCCAATGACATTGTCGACTGGGTCGTCCAACCAGTAGTGGGAGTTGCACTACCGGCAATACTGGCATATTTGCCAAATGTTTTTGTCATTATCCTCATTGCCATCACCACCTACTATCTTGTGGTCTTCGTCCACTTTCTCTTCACCGAGGTGGGAAGAGGCACTATCACCATCGCTAACTTTGACCCTGAATGGGCCGACCCCACTTTCAAGATCATTCGTTTTCTTGTTATTGCCTTCGCTTTCGTCTTGAGCTTTCCTTATTTGCCCGGCTCAGGCTCCCCTGCTTTTCAACAAGTATCTATTTTCTTAGGCGTACTCTTTTCATTAGGTTCAAGCGGGGCGATATCACATTTGGTGGCGGGCGTCTTTCTCACTTATACCGGTGCTTTCAAGTTAGGAGACCGAGTCAAAATCGCAGATGCCGTCGGAGATGTCGTCGAGAAAACTCTACTTGCCACTCGCATTCGGACAATCAAGCAAGAATATATCACTATTCCTAATGCGCTCGTCTTGAGCAGCCATATCATCAACTACAGCTCATCATCGGCCAACACCGGGCTGATCTTACACACAGCTGTCACCATAGGTTACGAAACTCCATGGCAGGAGGTAGAAGCAGCGCTCATAGCTGCGGCCACGGCTACTGAAAATATCTTGCAACAGCCGAAACCCTTTGTTTTGCAGACAACACTAAATGACTTTTCTGTCAGCTACGAAATTAATGCATTTACAAACAAGCCACAAATTATGGCCGTTACTTATTCAGACTTGCACCGCCACATCCAAGACCACTTTAATCAAGCTGGTATTGAGATTATGTCGCCTCACTACACCACTTTACGTGATGGCAACCGCACGACCATTCCCCCCAAATATCTGCCCAGCGATTACACCGAGCCAACTTTTGGCGTCAAAGTAAAGTAATATGGGCCCATTATAAAAAGAGGACTGAAAATGGACTTGCTTAAGGGATTCAAAGGCAAAGGTCTTAACATCAAGAAAGTGGCGCCAGGTATGTCGTCGCAATCACTCACTACAAGCCAGCAAGCCCTCCAAACTGCGGTCAAAACACTCCAGGCCGGCACTAAAACAGCAGCTTTTCGCATCGATCAGCTCAAACAGCACGGCCGCGGATCGCTAGCATACTCGTCGCTGCAAGCTGGAATGAAGTACTACATGAACGAGAAACTGGGTTATTGCGCCTATGTTCCTCTGACAGATAGTGAAGATTCCGTCTGTGTCTTAGCTGATCCAATATGCAGCAAAGAAAACCTAAGAGCTTTTCTCGACGCCTTTTTGCTCGACAAAAAAGATCCAATTTTCTTGCATGCCTCACGTGAAACAGCCGAAATTCTCAACGAGCGCGGTTTCTCTGTCAATGAACTAGGCGTAGAAACAGTCATCGAGATTCAGAATTTCACTCTTTCTGGCAACAAAAAGCAGGGCTTGCGTCAAGCTCGCAACAATGCAAAAAAAGACAATTTGGTCTGCAAAGAAGTGTTGTCATCTGACCCTGATATGCGTAAAGCATTTAGAAAAATCAGTGAAGATTGGATGAAGCAGAAAGTGATGAGCGACAGCGAAATGCAGTTCATCGTCCGTCCGATTGTTTATGTCGACGAAATAGATGTGCGCAAATTTGTTGCTCTAAAAGACGACGTTGTCGTGGGCTTTATCATATTTGACCCGATGTACGAAGATGGAAAAGTGAAGGGCTACATTGCCAACCATCTACGTAGTAACCTTGATCGCTCATATTCAGTAGTCGATTTCATCTTGCTTGAAGCAATGGAAATTTTCAAAGCCGAAGGTAAGCAAGAAATCTCACTCGGTCTGTCACCTTTAGCAAAAGTCGACGACAGCGAAGAATTTCGCCATAGCAAATTATTGAGCGCACACTTCAAATACTCCTTTGAGAAAGCCAACTATCTCTATAACTTCAAAAACCTCTATCGCCATAAAAGCAAATACAGACCTGAATTGCCTGGTGCCCATGAAGAGAAAGTCTATTGCTGCATGAAGACTCGCTTCTTGCTAGTTCGTATTTATGATGTTTACAACGTTCTGGGGTTCCACCCAGTCAAACAAATCATCTCGCATTTTGGTAAGGCAATGACTGCGCGCCTGCGCAATTTCAAGCCAGCCAAAGAGCAGACTGATACAAAAGAAAATGAGCCTAAAAGCAGCGAATCTTAACGAGGGAGAATATGGCCGGGCGCCAAGATAACACGATCAAGCTGCCTGACGGACGCACCCTGGGCTACTCCGAATTTGGTGCCGCTGAGAGTGGGGCAAAACCACTGCTGTACTTCCACGGTGGCATAAGCAGTCGTTTAGACATAGAGTTTGCCCATGATTATTGCCTTGAAAACAACATCAGGATAATAGCCCCAGACCGGCCAGGCATTGGCATTTCGGCGCCACAGCCGAAACGCAGCCTGCTTGATTGGGCTAGCGATGTTGAACACCTATTAGACTACTTAAAAATTGAATCTCTGCCGCTGCTTGGTTGGTCACTGGCAGGCCCTTATGTCTGGGCCTGCGCTTACCAACTACCGGCTCGCTTCAATAAGATTAGCACTGTTGGTGGTGCCTCACCAATTTTGCCACCAGTTACTATTGACCAGATTGGCTTACTAGCCGACCGCATGCTTTTGACTTGCCCACCTCCGCTAGAAACTATTTTGGCTGCCAGCCTGGAAGCGAGCGGCAAGCTACCGGCGCCCACCATGAAGTGGATTTTGGAAAATGAGTTGTCGGAAAATGACAAAGCGATAGTGCAAGAGCTATCGGTCGAAGCGGCAACTGACTTTATTTTCGAGTCTACACGTCAAGGAGGCATGGGAATAGTCGACGACTATAGAGCTGTGGCTCAAGACTGGGGCTTTGACGTTAGCTCTATTAAAGGCGATGTCACACTCTGGCAAGGCGAGCAAGACAATCTCTGCCCACTTACCATGACCGATTACTTGAAAGAGCGTATGCCTCACGCAATAGTTAATATCGTGCCCAATCGCGGGCATTTTCTCTTGCATAAGATGCTTGATGAAGTACTGACACCAATGTTTTCATAGCTATTTAGTAGCCATTATTTTAACTACCAGCTTCAATGGCTTTTCTGATGTTAGCTAAAGGTGCGCTATCGTCAAAGACAATACCAGTACCTACCTTCTTAATGCCCAACTGTTTCCATAGGTTGGCCAAATCAACCGATTTAGGCTCATGGGCCATCTCTCGATAGCGCCTAGTCAGAACATCTAAGCCGATAGACTTATCACCAGCCGCTAGAGCTTGGCGTGCGTTCCAATTAGAACGCGCTGTACCTCCACCACTGGCAATACCACGCAAAGCATGCTCAAGGCCATATCTATTTGCAGTTTGCTGGCGAATTTCAATGTCTACAAGAAGGCAATAAATCGCCCCGCCCCAATAAGTTCTCCCCCAAGATCCGCTGTTATTGAGGCCACCATCACCGGGCTTGGGGAGGCCCGCAGGGGCATGTCGCACAAGATCTTCCCAGACTTCTTCAGCACTAACCATACCCATACGCAAGCGACCAATAGGTTCTTCGTAGGTAGCAATTCCTTCAGCTAGCCACCGTTTTGACCGTTCGACTATAGGAAAACCTAGATGTAGCATTTCATGAGTTAGGGTCCAGCTCTGATTTAGGGTCTCCCGGCTGGTATCGCGCCCCATAGAAATTTCAATCAAGCCATAGTCGGCCTCATCATCATAAGTGCTAGTGGCAAAGCCGACTTCGTGGCCATCTGTAGCCTCAATTCTTATGACTGTACGTTTAACAGGAATCTGTCCATATATTTTTCCCACAGCTAGAGCGGCATCGCTGACATAGGCCCGCAGGTCAGATTGCGAAATATTGAGCTTGCCGCTGACCGTGACAAGAACCTTTTGACCGGCAAAGAGAAATTCGAGGTTATTGCCGCTAGCGCGTTCAGAATAAAGACGTGCCTGAACTGGCTCATAACAAACCAGCAACAGAGCCAAAACTAGAGCTAACAAGACAAGCTTTCTTAGGTACATATTTTCAGTGTATTAGTTTTCAACAGCCTCGGCCCAGAAAACTGCAAGAACTGGAAAAATGTTCCGGCTTAGCGTACCTTTTAGCATTGAATCGTAGCAAGGGGCATCAGAGGTATATGGTTACACTTGAAAGCGCAAGAAAAATAATTGCAGCGGCTGAGGCTAAAGCAGCCGAAATCGGCCAACCAATGAACATTGCAGTGGCTGACGCTGGCGGCAACCTGGTTGCCCATGTCCGTATGGATAACGCCTGGCTGGGAAGCATCGATATTTCAATCAAAAAAGCTTACACATCCCGCGCATTTGACATAACCACCAAAGACTTAGCCACCCACAGCCAATCTGGTGGGCAGTTCTTTGGCATCAATGCCTCTAATGATGGAAAAATCATGATTTTTGCCGGCGGCATCCCGCTTAAGAAAGACGGTAAAGTCGTTGGCGCAATAGGCGTCAGCGGTGGCTCCGGCGAGCAAGACCACGCTGTGGCTGAAGCCGGCGCAGCAGCCTTCTAGGACATCAAGTTAAAAGGAGACTTAGAGATGCCAAAATTAACTGACATTGTCGACACAAAATTGAAGAAATTTATTAAGAGCCCGACCATGGTTCTGCAAGAAATCTGCCCTGCCGATGACGTTTCACAGTCAATAATCGAGCATTCCAACTATCGCTATCAGCTCACCTCAATGACAGCGCTAACAGTTGGTCCGCACGGCGGCCGTATGCTTTTGATTTACGCCTATCAAGGTGGCGCTGTTAACGTTCAGTAACTGACGCAAATTAAGCGGAATACATCTTTTCAAGCTTTATGTGTGGTTTAATAGCCTCCTGACAATCGCTGACGGGCATTTCTTTGAAGATCAATAAAACTGCCACCGCCTTACTAGCTTTTTTGGCTATTAACCTCATTTTGGCCGGAAATGGCCTCAGTGCCTCTGGTGAGTCAAAAAAAGACGCTATTCAAAAGTCGCTGGCTGAAGCCTCAACCGAGTTGCAAAAGCAAGCTGGCACAGAGCCGGTGGTATTGATTGGTTCGTCTCTCATCCTCGCCCCGCTCTGGAGTGTCGATGTGGCCGACGGGGCATTTTTCAAAGACTGCATGCAGCATCACACCAGCAGCCACCTAGCCAAACTTATAGATCGACCGGTGGTCAGTTTGGCCACGGCAGGCCAATTCGTATCAGATACCTATCTAATAACTGAAAAGCTACTAAACGAAAAGCATCATCCTAGCGTGCTCATCTACGGTGTTGCACCAAGAGATTTTATGGATGATACCACCGGTGGTTTAGCAATGACTTCGGTGTTCGATTCTTTAGTTGAAACAAAAGACTTTCCCAAAATCGACAAATTGTTCTTTAACAATTTTGATGAGCGGGGAGATTTTGTCCTCAATCGCAGTGTATTTCTCTATCGCAAACGCGGACGCTATCAAGCCAAAGTTCAAGATTTTGCCGCCAAAGCTGAAGACAAAATCTTAGGGCAATTACCTAAGGGAAAAGACAATGAGGCGAAAGTAGCTAGCAAGACTGCTAATCAAGATCCGCTAGCAAACTTTTTGTTGGGTGGCGATCGCGATGCCGTGTGGAAACAAAGTATTGAAGAGTATGCAAAGCGATACAAGCGCTTTAACGCTAAACAATTCGAGAAACAGAAAGAATGTTTCCGCGCTCTAACTGCACTTTGTGCCGAGCGCAATATCAAATTATATGTTGTTGCCATGCCCCTCACCAACGACAATAGAAAACTAATGCCGGATGGTCTGTATCAGCAGTACATAAGCTTTGTCAAAGATGCCACCACAGAGGCAGCAGTTCCTTTTCTTGACCTGCAAAATTCAAATCTATATGACGAAAGCAATTTCTATGACACCGTGCACTTGAACAGCAAGGGTGGTCAACGCTTTCTCAGCACAATATCAGGGCTAGTCAAAGAAGAACACTCACTCGCCACGGGCAAATCAACGGCCAAGACTTATTGAGCTGCAGATCTCTGTAAATTCGCCTTCTAGTCGGGTCACCAACTGTGCCACTAGCGACCAGTCTGGGCTCGAATTTTCGGCAGCCTTTTCAATTTCAAGGCAAGTCTGTGCCATATCATCGACGAACACTGATTGACAGACCCCTCTTAAGCCGCGTGAATTATGCAACAGTCGCCGCTGATCTTGATTGTCGGCAGACTGTCTGACTTTGCTCAATTCAACTCCACCACTACCGCAAAACAACTCTAAAATCTGTGCGGCTTGCTCTTCTCCGAACTCTTGTGCTAGGCAGTCTCGTAATTGAGTATCTCTAGTTGAAGCCATGGTCACCTCGGCTTACGGCACGTTAATATGCCTGCCCTGTGGACTGCCTAAGTGTTCTAAAGTTCCCGACCACGTGAAAAAGGTGAAAATATCTCTTCGACACCGCCATTGCCACGCTTCTTACGTGCGGCACTGGTGCCGGCCGGCGGTCTGACAGTAGACCAGCCGCGCAATTTTATGCCTTTCTTACTCAAAGTCAGCAATGCTTTATTGCTTACTTCTGTTGAGCGCAAATCGATATTGCGTAATTTGGGCATCAAAGCAAAGGTCTTTAAGGCTTCATCAGTGATTTCAGGATTGCTACCAACACCTAGAGTTTCCAAATTCTTGCAGCCAGCAAGAACTTCGATGTCTTTATTACTGAGGCGGTTGTGCGAGATATTGAGATTTTCCAAAGCAGGTAAGTTGCAAAAATAACGCAGTTCTGACTTCTTGAAACCAGTGTTGTTGACTCCAACGAAACGCAATTTCTTCAGACCAGTCAAACTCTTGAGAAAGGTACCATCAATTTCGGTTGAAAACAGGGCAATACATTCGAGATTGACTAAGGTCTTAAGTTGCTTGAGCGATTGATCGTTAATCTCTGCTTTTTCTAGATCAATCGCTCGTATACCAGTGAAGCGAGCTAAATAAGCCAAAGCTGGGTTACCCAGGTTATCTTCGCTGGTCGCCATCGACATATAGTGAAAGACAACATAGTCAAAGCTATTAGCTGGCAGCCCATCTAGTATATGAGGGTTGGTAAAAAAATTATGGTTCGGAAAAAAGATGACAAATTTATTGGCTGGTATGTGAATTGTGCCTTGAGCCTTTTGATTGACTGATTTGTCTGTCACACTATCGCTAATATCATCGACATTAAAGCAAGCTTTGCTTAGAACTGCTATGCCACCAGCAGAGGTATTAGGGGGAAACTTTAAAGTTCGAGCCGGCATGGGCAGCGTCTGCATGGTCGGCCAAACTGGAAAAGGTTTGGAGACCTGCGCTATACAGGGATTAACAACCACAAGCTGCATTAGCAAGATAGAAAAAACACGGCAAGCAATCAATTTCGATCTCAATTTAGAAATGGCCCGCACTATGAATTATCTCTATGCACTAACCAAATTAGTTTACCGCAGCTTGAGCATTAGTGACAGCGCCATTATTGTGGATGGTCTCCTCCATCTCCTTTACTTTCGGCTTGTAACTATAGAACCATGGCCACCAATGTCTTAATCCATTGCGGTACATAGCTTTTGAGGCTTTCTCGGCCGACCATTGATGGGCTGACATACCGTAGACTGCGGCATAAAATTGGGTGCGGTCACGGGCAACTTGGTCACAAATGTAAATAGGACAATTGTCTGGATTACGAATAATGGCTAAGAACTTGTTGATATTTTCATCGCTCGGTGGTCCAAATAAGCCAGTAGGAATGTGCTCATAGTTAAGGCCCAATTCTCTCGCTTTCTTTTCGCGACCTTCCAATCGATTGAGTCTACAGTTAACGATTGTTTTGACACCACGCTTCTTCAATCTTTCCATTTTGGCATCATCTGGAATCGGACCCCAAAGACACATCGAATCAACTTCTCCGGAACGACACGAAGTTATTAGAACGGTAGCTAATAACAATGCAACCAGCCCCAAACAATTTCTCAAATAGTTTCTCAAGTTATTGCCCATATAATTTCCACCACAATTATTTCCGCGCAAAAAAGACTAGAATTGGCCGCCTCAGTTCCATTTTTTACATTAGATTTTGAAATTGCCGAAAGTTTTTTTTGGCACCAGCAGGCACCACTGTGTACGACTTATTACTATGCTCACTTTCAGTAGTGCTCGACAGTGACAACTGCTCGACTGTTGCGCCCTGCTCTCAAAACTAAACACAAAAAACCCAGAATTAATTTGATACTTCGGCCTCAAAGCGAGACTGGACGCCAACTGTTAGACTGAATTATCGAACACAAAAATCGGATTCTTTTGAGGTGCATTATGGCGAATAAAAATTGGATGGTCAGTTCTCTGCTTGCTTTAAGCACTATGGCCCTCACTCAACCGGCTCTGGCTGAGCTATCCATTGAAGATAGTTTTCCCAGCTTGGTTTCTGATTCTAAGATAGAAGCAAACTCAGGAACAAGTTTGTCTGCCACCGCCTTAAGCAATCTCAAAGAAGTGATTCCAAATTATGGTTTCGTTTCATCCAAGTTAATTAGGGGCGGACAGCCATCTGCTGCTGGTCTCAAGGCATTGAAAGCTGCCGGAGTAAAGACCATTGTCAATTTGCGCGACGGCAAAGATGACATTAGTGAAGAGAGAGCCCTAGCAAAATCGCTCGGCCTAAAGTTTGTCAGCATTCCCTTGAGTGTGTTCAAAGGTGTAGATCAAGCACAAACTGACAAGTTTTTAGCTACAGTCAACAATAGTGAATCTCAGCCAGTCTTCGTGCACTGTCGCCAAGGTCAAGATCGTTGTGGCACCATGGTGGCAATGTACCGCATGCATGAAGAAAGCTGGACTGCCTCGCAAGCCTACAAAGAAATGTTGACCTATGGATTTCATCCTATGTTCTTCGGTTTGAAAGGCTCTGTATTTGGAGTGTCAGCTCAACTGGGTAGACCAGAAACCGCACCACCACCATCAGAAATTGTTGATGATCTCAAACTGAGAGCAAAGAAAGTCTTGAGTATGATCTAAAAAGATAAAGAGAACAGGCGATTATTTAGCAGGAAATGCTGATTCAATCGCCTGATTCGACTGCGAATTCGAGTCAGAATTCAAGTTAGTATTCGAGTTAGAATTCAAATCAGAACCCAAGCCAGTAGCAGAATTATCTAACTTGGTACCAGGCAATAAATCATCGCTTGCCTTCTTACCATTCAAGAAATGGCTTACCATGCCAGCAGTGCCCGACAGATCAACAGTGGTTTTGCGCCGGCCTAGACCAAACCAAGAACGCTTTGTCTCAACTTTATCGCCCAGCATGGTAGAAGCTTTGTATGACTTGCTTCCCAAGATACCTTTTTTAGTCTCATAGCCATTGCCCAGCAGTTGCACACTCGACTTGCTGTCGCCTAACAGTCCTTGGCGATGTTCAATCTTGTCGCCCAATCGGTCTTGAGCAGAAAAGCTCTTTTTGCCGAAGAGATTGTGTTTCACACTAAACTCTTCACCTTGACCGGTTTTCACTTGAAAGTCGCCGCTCTGAGCCGACGCCGCGTTGCCGGCAAATGAGCACACGTTACTAGTAATAATACAAGTGAGGGCTACAAGACTGGTTTTAAGATTGTTCATACATTTCTCTTTCTAGAAGGATATTTCTGCAGACTAGAGAGTTAGACACTCAAAGGCAGACGAATGTTCCTCAAGGCACGGGAGCCGTTGACTTTGAGACATTTCAGCACAAAAACCAAGGCCCTACTAAATCTGCGATTTCAATAAGGTAATATCGGTGTTATTTAGGCTACACATTTAAAGAGAGTCAATGACTACCAGCGCCGCTAAGCACGAAATAGAAAGATTAGAAGCTGCTCGCCGCGGCACAGAACCGTGGAAAGAATGGGGCCCCTATCTAAGCGAACGTCAATGGGGAACAGTTCGAGAAGATTACAGTGATGATGGAGATGCCTGGAGCTATTTCAGCCACGATCAAGCCCGCTCTAGAGCCTACCGCTGGGGCGAAGACGGCTTAGCTGGTATATCTGACGACCATCAAGTTCTTTGTTTCAGCCTCGCCATGTGGAATGGCCATGACGCCATTTTAAAAGAGCGCCTCTTCGGTCTTACCAATAGCGAAGGCAATCACGGCGAAGATGTCAAAGAGTACTATTTCTATCTTGACAGCACCCCAAGCCACTCTTATATGAAGTACTTATACAAGTACCCGCAACAAGCATTTCCCTATACCAAACTAATAGAAGGCAACCGCGGCCGCAGCAGACATGAGCCAGAATATGAGTTGTTGGATACCAAAATTTTTGACGACAATCAATATTTTGATGTCTTTGTCGAGTATGCAAAAGCTGGCCCCAGAGACATTTTGATCAAGATTACAGCAGAAAATCGTGGCGCTCATGATGCCCCTCTGCACCTTCTACCCACACTACTTTTTCGCAACACCTGGAGCCACAATGAGCACAGTCAGAAGCCGATATTAGAAAAGCTCACTCACCCCAAATATAGTGTGGTGCATGCCCATCACACCGACCCTCTATTTCAAGAGTCACTGTCTGACTATTATCTATATTGCGACAGCTCATTAGATGATGCTGTGCCACTGCTCTTTTGCGACAACGATACCAATCACAAACGCCTCTTTGGTACAGCCAATACGGCACCCTTTGTCAAAGACGGTATCAATAATTTAGTGGTCAATGGTGCCAGCGATACCTGCAACCCCGAAATGATTGGCACCAAGGCCTCGGCCCACTATCAATTTACTGTGCCAGGCCAAGGCTCTAAAACAATACTATTGAGACTTTCTGAAAGAGCACCAGAAATCATTGGCGAACCATTCGCTGACGTTGAGGAAATATTCCAACAGCGCATTGCCGAGGCCGATCAGTTCTACCAAGCCATGTATACCGACGAAATGATAGAAGACGAGGAGAAAGCAAAAGTCTTTCGCCAAGCAATGGCTGGCATGCTTTGGTCAAAGCAATATTTTTACTACGACTTAGACCGCTGGCTCGATGATCACAAAGCTCACAGCAAAGTTCGCAACCTTGATTGGCATCATATGTATAACGACGATGTCATTTCTATGCCTGACAAATGGGAATATCCTTGGTATGCAGCCTGGGATCTCGCTTTTCACACCGTGCCCTTAGGTTCAGTTGACACCGAGTTTGCCAAACAACAACTCGATCTGATGTTACGCAATGACTATCAGCATCCCAATGGCCAATTGCCAGCCTATGAGTGGAATTTCAGCGACGTCAATCCACCAGTGCATGCCTTTGCCACCATCGAGATTTATCTCGCTGATAAAGAACGCCACAACGGTGTCGGCGATATCGACTTTCTCAAATATGCTTTTACCAAGCTTATCGTTAACTACAGCTGGTGGATCAATCGCAAAGATCCTTCTGGTAAAAACGTATTTGAAGGTGGTTTTCTTGGACTAGACAATATTGGTGTCTTTGATCGCAGCAAGCCTCTGCCCACCGGAGGGTCGCTAGAACAAGCTGACGGTACATCCTGGATGGTGTTCTTCAGCCAACAGATGTTGAGAATTGCCATAGAAGTGGCCTCGCATGACGCCCTGTACGAAGACTTGGCCGTGCGTTTCTTACAGCATACGTTGTGGATTGCTGGTGCTATGGACCGCATAGGTGAGCATCGAGATGAGCTTTGGGATGAAGAAGATGGATTTTTCTACGATGTATTGCGCCTACCCAACGGACAGTCCAAGCGCCTCAAAGTAAGATCGATGGTTGGTCTCTTGCCTCTCACTGCCGTCTCAGTGATTGAGCAATCAATGCTAGAAAAACTACCAACATTCCGCACAAAGAGTCGCGACTTTACCCGCAGACACCCTGAACTTTGCGCCAATATTCACTTGCCTTCAAAGCCAGGGGTGAACGGCCGGCGCATGCTCTCGGTGGTGAATCAAGCAAAATTGCGGCGCATACTTTCACGCATGCTTGATGAAAAAGAGTTTCTCAGTCCCTATGGTATTCGCTCACTTTCTCTCTATCACAAAGACCATCCATTTATTTTCGAACACCACGGCCATCAATTCAGAGTTGACTATTTGCCCGGAGAGTCAGACAACGGCATGTTTGGCGGCAATTCTAACTGGCGTGGGCCCATCTGGATGCCAGTAAACTATTTGCTAGTCAAATCACTTTACGCCTACTACTCGTACTATGGCGACTCATTCAAAATAGAATGTCCCACCGGTTCAGGCAATGTGATGACCCTGCTAGAAGTGGCACACGAAATCTCCCGCCGCCTCTATTCAATATTTTTACCAGGAGCCGATGGAAAGCGGCCCGTATACGGCGATAGCGACAAGTTTCAAAATGACCCACACTGGAGCAAACATATTTTGTTCTACGAATATTTCCATGCCGAAACTGGCGCTGGCCTTGGTGCCAGTCACCAAACTGGCTGGACCGGACTAGTAGCAAGGCTGATGCGTCTAGAAAATATCATAACTGCTGAGCTACTGTTGAGCCCAGGTGCAGCAACAAAAGCTCGTCAGGCGCTGATGGCACACTGGACCGACGAAGGCGACGAAGATTAGAAGACAAGCATAGGCCCTAAGGCAAGCTGACAATACCACTGCGATCTATGTCTATGGCAACCGAGCGAGTGTCCATATGCACGTCAAAGGTAGCAGGGTGGTCGGGCTCACCAGCTTTAGAGAAAGTGATCTCGCCGATCATACTGACGCCTTGAGGTAGAACGACCTCTTCTAAGGTGCGCTGGCCGCTGCGAATAACATAAGCAGCACTTCTTCCTTCTGTTGATTGTCTTGACTCGACCGATATGTCGATTCCCAGCTCGGTTGCCATCTGCTTTGCCTTGCGAATATCTTTGACTAAGTCATGAGCGGCATTGTTCAAAGCAAGATGCCTGGAGGTGTAATCAACAACACGATAACCAAAGAAGGGCACAGCAATGAACATGGCGAGAAATGCCAAGCTTTCTAGTTTGCGAATCAAAGGCCATGCAAGAAATACATTTTTCTTGCGGCGACGCTCCCTAGATCCGTCCTGCGACATCCTGGACTTCCTATAATATTTGATTTCAGCCTAAGACAGTATAGAGCAACGCCGCTATGCCGTCTCGATTGCCGCGTCAGACTGCAGACCCAATTCTTCTATCATTTTATCGCGCATGGCAAATTTCTGAATCTTCCCAGTCACTGTCATAGGAAACTCACTGACAAATTTGACATATTTTGGCACTTTAAAGTGAGCTACTTGCTCTTTCAGCCAACCAATCAACTCACCTTCACTTATCTGTGCACCGCTCTTTAGTGTCAGCCAGAGAGCAACCTCTTCGCCCAAGCGACGATCGGGCACGCCAAACACTTGGGCTTGGGCAACGGCTTGGTGTGCGTGTAAAACTTCTTCGATTTCTCGTGGGTAGATGTTCTCACCGCCACGAATAATCATATCTTTTTTGCGACCAGTGATATGCAAATAGCCCTGGCTATTCATCACTCCCAAATCACCTGAGTGCAGCCAGCCAGCGGCATCAATACAATTATTAGTAGCTTCTTGATCTTGCCAGTAGCCAAGCATTATGCCGTGTCCACGACAGCAAATTTCACCTTGGGCACCACGGGGTAAAATCTGGCCCGCCCCATCAATCAATTTTACTTCTACGCCTGGTATTGCTCTGCCAACAGTAGTGGCACGAGTCTCTAATGAATCGTGAATAGTAGTGGCAGTCATTAGTGGCGAAACTTCTGTCAGTCCATAGAGAATGACAACATCAGTTACATGCATTTCGCTGGCGACACGACGCATCAACTGCACCGGGCATGGTGCACCAGCGAGAAAACCGCCTTGCAAACTGCTGTAATCGTAATTGGCAAATTGATTGTGCTCTAATTGGGCAATGAACATAGTAGGCACACCAGAAAGATGGGTGCAGCGCTCACTTTGAACTGCCTTCATCACCGTAAGCTCTTCAAAATATGGCCCCGGTAGAACAAGTGTTCCGCCCACTGAAAAGGTTGCCAAAGCTGAGCTAACCATGCCACCACAGTGATAGAAAGGCATAGGCACACAGAATCTTGAAGTTGTATTCAAGGCCATCGCCCGTGCAGCGAAAAGACCATTATTGAGGAGATTATGATGGGAGAGCGTTACGCCCTTAGGAAATCCGGTGGTACCAGAGGTGTATTGAATATTGACCGGATGATCAAATTGAACCAGCGATTGACGCTCTATGAGCTGTTCTTGGCTGGTGAGCTCGGCTAACTTAGTAAACTTGTCGAAGCCCGTAACGAAAAGCTTGTCATCGCTAAAAGTTTGCAAACTTCCATCAATGGTGGCAGCTGGCATAACCACAATATTTTTCAAGGCACCAGGCAGACTCTGTGCTGCATTTGACCTATCACTAGATTTGGTATCATCCAGTGCGGCAAATAAGTGGGGTGCTAGTTCTTGCAGCATCTCGAGATAGTTGCTAGATCGGTTAGCCGGAATAGCAAAAAGTAGCTTCACTCCAGACTGGCTGAGGACATAGTCGAGTTCACCGGTGCGGTAGGCCGGGTTGATATTGACTAAAATTGCCCCGATTCTGGCAGCGGCATAAAGCACAGTGAGCCAGCGCCAGTTATTGGCAGACCAAACACCGACTCGGTCGCCGGGCTCTATGCCTTGGGTAATCATAGAACGAGCAAGAATTTCGCTCTCAGCTTTGAACTGAGCGTAAGTCAGCCTCTTATTTTCAAGACAACTAACAACGGCCTCGTGATCGGGCTGCTGCTGACTAATCAAATCTAGATGCTCAGCCAAAGTGAAGCCGAGCAGCTCGTTGCAGATACCAAAATCGTAGCTCAGTGGTTGCTCAAAGCAAAGACCACCATTACTATTTTTTGTATCTGAAGAAGCTACCACTCTGTCTATGCCAATTTAAATGCCAAATTACATAGGTACGATATCGGAGCCACCAAGAATGAGAATCTTGTCTGAGTTCGAAGGTAGTCTGTGCTTAACTACTTTGCCATCGAAAACAGGTTTAGTCTTGCTTCTACGATTTTTGATTTCTACAGCGTGATCAGCTTTGTTGAGGTAGTCAACGGCCTGATCGATAGAAGAATCAGTAGAGTTGCGAATGCCAGGTGCCACAGCAATGATGTTGCTGTAATCAGAACTTGCCAGGGCTTCACCAGCAGATGCAGAAACAGGGAAGGAAAGAGCTATCAGCGCTGCAGCGGTAAACTGTTTCAGACCGTTGATCATTTAAGACTGCCCCTCTCCACTTGTCGTTACTCCCAGAGTATAAGCGCGACTTTGGCTGTTGAAAAGCATTGTGCAAATCTATTAACAATTAGGTGAGCAAATTATAATTTTGCGAGAGGCTGTCAAGAAGCCGATCTTGGAGTGACGGTAACTATTTTCATAGAACGGAGAGGCCCAGTATGAGCAAAATCTATTGGTAACGCTGCCCCTTGAAATCTATATATCCACCTTCGTGGCGCGGAGTATCGCTTCTATGGGTCCAGTGAATTACTCCACCTTTGGCATTCCAAATATATTCACCATGCACCGTCACTATATCGCCGGCAGACAGCGGCACACTCGGTGCTCTACTAGTGTTATGCGCCACCAAAATTGTTGTGCCGTTAGAGACTTGTAGCAAAAACTTCTCGTGTTTCTCACCTTTTTCATCTGGCCGTAGCATGCGCTTCACAGGCAAAGTACAGGTGACGACCACATGACTCTGTTGGTTGTTTTGGGCAGCAGCTACTTCGCTTTCATAAAGTGCAGTGAGATCAGGTTGGTTCGACGGAGTGCTAGGAGTGAGCTTAGTGTAATTAGGGCGCTCGATTGTTCCAGCAGTTTTGTCACAGCCTGCGATACTGACGGCGAAAGCCATCAAAAATAGAGGAAGGCAGTACTTCTTTAGGGCAACGAGCCAACTTTGCAAATGCATTAATTACTTCCAGTGACGCTTCTAGCAATCGAGAAAGCATACTCGATTGATATGCAAAATCGCTACATTTAGCTCAAAGCCAAGCCCAGATATGATTTGGAACCGTGCCAGATAGTGAAAAAAATCATCGCTTTCACATATATTTTGGTAAACTGGCACTATAGCTCTTGTTTAGAGCATTGTGAGCATTAGGAGCACTGTGAATTGTCGATACTTTCGTCAATTTATCTAACTGGCGGATCTATAGATCCAGCTCAACTGTCGCATTCGGCGGCCCTTAGCAGTAACCTTGCTAACAATATGTCTGCGCCTGATTGGCGCACTTTTGCCCTAACAAGGTTGCAAAACCACGGCCTGCGGGTGGTTAACCCCCTCGAATTTGCTTGGTCTGAAGCTGATGTCGATTTTCTCGACGCCATCGAAATTGCTGGGTCATCTGACCAGCGCGTGCAAAGGGCACTCGAACTAATCGACCAAAGCGATGGTTTATTAGCTAATTTAGAGCGCCCCAGTTATGGCGCAGCCATGGAAATGTTTTACGCCCACCGTCGGGGCAAAATGGTCACAGTGGTTGGCCCTTCGCCATTTAACCCCTGGGTGCTGTCGCACTCACAAGCGCGCTTCAATGAGCTTGATCATGCTCTGCAGTACATTATTGGGCAGAAACCTCAAGCCGACCCCGTAGACTGGGCCGTCAAGTATGAATCTCTGTTGGCAGAACGCTACGAACAGCTCCCTCATGCCGGTGAGCCCGATTACAAATTCATGGGCGGAAACCTACCCGTATTAGTAGTCGCACCGCATGCTACGGCCAACTGGCGCGAAGGTGAGTTTCACGAACAAGAATCTTTCACCGGCAGTATGTCGGCTCTACTCAACCGCATGACCGGCTGCCATACCTTGATGAGCAACTACTGCATGGTTGCCGACCCTTGCTGGTATCTAGAGACTCCCTTTAGGCGGGTCTTTAGCGATGTAATTAAGGCTGGCAAAGTGGGCTTAGTGGTGATGTTAATGGGCTCGACTTGGCAAGAAGCCCCAGGGGTCCAAATTTCAGGCTATGGCGACCAGGCCGTAAGCGAAGACTACGAGCGCCGCCTCAAGCACAAACTTTGCGAACTAGAAGCTATCGGCGCCCGCAGCTTTGATCATTTCCTTAAACCATTTGCCGATTATGCAGCCAGCGAACTTAATGTGCCTGTAGTCATTATCAGACTGCACAAACGTTATCGTATGCCCCGTTTGCAATCACTACAATTCCAAAGAGCAACTGAATTAATTGCTTCATTTATCACTGAAGCCGGTGGCGAGCTGGCCACCCTTTAAATCATGAACACTAAAAAGATCAAGAATATGCTTGCGATGAAATTGTCCGCCATCGTTTACGATAGACTCGAAGAGCGCATAGAAGAAAATTTCACCCAATATAGAAAACGGATATGCACCGTTCCTGGAATGGCTTAATTCAGAACTAAAATCAGGACTAGATTTAACGGCATGGCATCAGAAATTGAAAAGACGATAGTTGATGTCTTCTGGCGACGGGTGGAGAAGACTAGTGAACGCCCTGCCATCATGCACAAATTGCAAGGCAACTATCAACCTATCATCTGGCGCGAGCAAGGCCGAGTAGTTGAGTTAGCTATGGGTGGCTTAGCCAAACTTGGCATTGCTCCGAAGTCGCACTTAGCAATATTGTCACAGCCCTCGCCTAAGTGGTCGTGGGCCGACGTAGCAACACTTTCGTTGGGTGCAGTCAGTATTCCTATTTATCCAACATTGAACCCGCCTGAAGTTGATTTTCTTATTAAACACAGCGACGCTGTAGCAATTTTTGTTGAAAACGAATTACAGTTGCGCAAAATTTTAGACAGACCAAGTCTTCCAGAGAAACTCAAATTTGCAGTTATTTTTGAAGGCGACGCCCCACCATCAACTGACCAGCTGAAGATTTTAAAGTGGGATGAGCTGCTGAAAGACGGCGAAGTTTACCTACTGTCGCACAAAAATTTAGTACAAGATTCGATTAAGGATGTTACCCCAGATATGGTGGCATCGATTGTTTATACTTCTGGCACCACTGGTATTCCCAAAGGTGTCATGCTTACTCACGACAACATTTACTCTGTTTGCTTGGCAGTAGCAGATCGCATGAGTTTCACTGAAAACGATTTAGCTCTTTCATTTTTACCACTGTCGCATGTCTATGAACGTGTCGGCGGGCAATTTCTCAGTATCTATAGCGGCATAACTTTGGCTTATGCCGAGACCATCGAATCGGTGCCGCGCAACATGGTAGAAACCCATCCCACCATAATCAATGGCGTTCCCCGTTTTTACGAGAAGGCCTATCAACGCATTCAATCGGAAGTGAAAAACCTACCAAAGACACAGCAGATTTTGATCAACTGGGCTTTTAGTCTGAATAAAAAGCCAATCGAACTGGCCGCGACAGAGAGCATGGCGAGCCGCAACCATAGTCAGGCCAGTAACATCGAAGTAAAAAATGCTATTACCAAGCAGCTCCACGCTGCGGAGCTAAGAGCGGCTGATCGGCTAGTATTCTCAAAAATCAGAAGAAGATTTGGCGGCCGTTTGCGTATGCTCATGTCAGGCGCAGCTCCACTGCCACCTGAAGTTCAACGCTTCTTCACCACCATCGGCCTCAACGTCTTAGAGGGCTATGGCCTCACTGAAACCAGCGCCCCACTGTCTTGCAACGATCTTGAAAGCAACCGCCCAGGCACCGTGGGAAGACCGCTCAAAGGGGTCGAAGTGAAGCTTGCCGAGGACGGTGAGCTTTTAGTGCGCGGCCCCAATGTCTTCAAAACTTACTATAAAAACCCTGAAGCGACAGATGAAGCCTTCGCTGATGGATGGTTCAAAACCGGTGATATTGCAGGCATAGACAACGATGGCTTCATCACAATTAAAGACCGCAAAAAAGACATCATCATTACAGCTGGTGGCAAACATGTGGCTCCGCAGTACATCGAAAACCTGTTTAAGGGCGAAGCAATAGTCAGCCACTGTTTAGTTTACGGTGACCGCCGCAAGTTTATTACCTGCCTGCTCACTCTCAACCGCGAAATGCTTAAAACCGTAGCTAGCCGCCACAAGCTCACTTACAAAGACGTCGATGAGCTCTACCATCATCCTTTGATTAAAGACGAAGTCGACGCCGCAGTGGGCCGTATAAACCAAAGCCTAGCAACGTTTGAACGGATTAAACGCTATGAGGTGCTGCCCAACGACTTTACAATCGAAGAGGAGGAACTGACTCCGACATTTAAGGTGAAGCGCAAGTATGTAACGGCCAAATATCAGGGTGTTCTAGACTCTATGTATCCGGACGAAGAAGTCGAACTAGAAAAAATATAGGGCAAAAGATAAAAAAGATCTTTACATTCGCTTGGCAACTAATTACAATACAGGCGAGGCTTCATAAAGCAATGACCACTTTCAGGTCTAAAGCGCCTCAGGGGATCGCCCCTTTTTACTAATAGCTGCCACCGGCAGTATCTTGAACAGTGGTGCTCGTTATCGACCGTCAGATAGAAGGATTAGGTCATGTTTGAATCATTTGGTCGGGGCTTTAAGATGATCATGGCAGCCATCAAGATGGGCTGGCAAGATAAGCGACTTCTTTTTCCTGCGATTTTGACCGTTTTTAGTAATTTCTTCTTTGCCATAATGCTCTTTTTTGAAGGTAAGTCGCGGGTAGCGGCAGCAGGGCACGGCATACCGGCAGCAAGCGCTCCAGCCCATGGGGCTGCTCACAGCGCAGCCGCTCATGGCGCGCATCACGCAGCCAAGCTCACCCCTAGCCCTGAGGGCATCCAGCAATTTATCGGACAGACAGCCTTAAATGGCCAGTGGGACCAAAGTGGTATGGGTGCCCTACAAC
Organism: Candidatus Obscuribacterales bacterium; assembly: GCA_021732025.1. Lineage (GTDB taxonomy): Bacteria > Cyanobacteriota > Vampirovibrionia > Obscuribacterales > Obscuribacteraceae. The sequence goes on from JAKFVU010000002.1 coordinate 50,779, forward strand.
AGGCAGCTAGCCCAGACGCGGTATTCGCTGTGGTCGCTATTCTATCTTTATGGTGGTTGACCAACCGTTTCTTAGAAGGGGTCACCACAGCCTTGGTCTACAGCCACCTGACTGAAGGAGCTGGCTCAGGTAAGTTCTCGACTTCTTGTGCAGCAGTGTTCAGCTCGCTGCCAGCGATCATCACCTTAGGACTAGTGACGTTAATTGCCAAACGAATTGCCCGTTTCATGCGCGACAAGCGCGGCTCTGGCATTTTTGGCATGGGCGTCAATTTCTTGTCGAGTATTGTCGAGATTTTCTGGACAATGGCCGGTCACTTGATTCTTCCAGCCATTGTTATTGAAGGCACTTCCTTCTGGGGCGCTCTTAAGCGCTCCGACCGCATCGGTCAGGGCAACTTGATCACTATCGGTGTGGGTGAAATCGGTATCGACACCATTAACCGAGTAGTTCTACTCTTAGTTGCCGGCGGCGGCATGGCAGGTTTCTCCTATGCCTACGTCTCGCACATGTCGATGGCTTCACCATTGGTCGTCATAGGCGGCTGTCTCTGGGCCTCTACTGTGATTGTTGTGACTGCAATGTCTATCTATATAAGAGCAGCCTTCTTCACTTGCCTCTATGTCTGGGCAATTGAGGCAGAAGCACTAACCGAGGCCGAGCGTATCAATCATTCGATGCCAGCACCACTTGCTGCAGCAATGGCCTAACTTAGAGCGAGTGAAAAACCTTTGGTGGCAGTAGCCATTTGATAATTCCGGGGCTGGTAGGCGGCACGTCGGAAACATCAACTCGGCATACCCCTGCTTTTTTGAAAGGCAATTCAAATTCAGGGCCGGCAAAGATCAGGTCGCGCACTAACATGCCCATATCAGGTTCGTGACCAACAAGAAAAATTTGCTCAGCTTGAGGATAGCGCGCCACGCTCTTCCATACATTGGCCGCTGTAACGCCAGGAGCAAGAGCATCGGTGAATTTTAGCTCGCAAGCAAACTGCTCTACCAAAATTTCAGCAGTTTCGCGAGTTCGAACGAGTGGGCTAGCAAGCACCACATCTGGTTTTACGTTGAGCTTTGCCAAGCCACGTGCCACCACTCTCATCTCGTCTTTGCCTTCGTCAGTAAGAGGGCGATCTGCGTCTCTAGTCACTCCGGCGCCCAGACGCTCAGATGCAATTCCGTGCCTCACCAGATAAAGTCTCATGGCAACCTCCACCAACATTTTTGAATAAGCATTTAGCCTTGATCTATTTTACGTTGTAGAAATTGCTGGAACTTATCTTTGACTAGAGTAATATTTATTAGATGAGTAATTTGAAGCCACGAATGATTGGATTGGATGTCGGCGACCGCCGCATAGGTGTCGCCATTTCAGACCCCCTTGGAATGACAGCCGCGGGCCTGGAGACCATTCATCGCGTCAATATGCACACCGACGTTGACAACATTGCCTTGCTTGCCGCTCGTCATGGTGCTGTGCAAATCATTGTCGGGCTTCCTTACAACATGGACGGCTCAATGGGCGAGCAAGCAGAAAAAGTAAAGTCGTTTGCCAAGAAGCTAGCCAACGCTACAGGCTTGCCAATCGTCTATGAAGACGAACGTTTAACCACCATATCGGCCATTCGCACCCTGACAATTCAAGGTGTGAAAACAGGTAAAAATCGAGACATGGTAGACAAGCAAGCCGCCGCCATCATTTTGCAAAAGTATCTAGATCGCAAAAGCCCACCGCCGATTGCTTAATGGCGACAGCATTATCCGCCTGAATCAATTGATACAGTCGACTGCCGAGCTAAAGTGGCTTGGGTAGCGGCCCGATTCGTAAAGGTTTCACTGTCTCTCATGATTGCTTGTGGGATCAAGAGCGGTGAATGCACTTTTAAATTAGGCATCTTCTTGATACCCGTGCCAATAGCTAATAGCTCAACCATGCCACCACCCAGATCATAAACATAGGTTTTCACACCCACGACATCTTCGGCTCCAAAATTCTCTGCATCTTCAGCAATCATGCTCAGCGCTTTTACTCGTGCTTGATAAATCATATAAGTCAGCTCTTTAATCTCGCCGCGCACAAAACTTTTAAACATAGCTTTAAGGCCACCGGCAAACCCGATAGAGAAAATCGAAACACCCATCACCAGCCTGACAGGGCAAAATCCGAGAGCTATGACATTCCACATCTCTTCATTGGTGAGATCGCTTGTAATCGGTACTTCTAGAAACTGGGAAGGCAGCTCAGGATGAAACGATGCCGTTCCGGTCATAACCATCTCTTGCATCCCCATTAAGGGAGCGATGGTAGTTTGAATTCCAAGTACAGCGTTAGCACCAGCTTCTCGAGCTTCATGAGAGATGCGCTCTAAAGCAAGGTGTCGAGTCTTATTGAGCATTTGTGAAAATTCAACTACTTCGCCAGCTTGAAGACTGCGAAGAGTGCCCATGACACCACCGCCAACTCCAATAGAATATGCGACATTGCCAAATACAAACCGTAGTGGATGAAAGCCGCAATCTAGCTGGCAGTATAGTTCTTGGCCATTAGCAGAAGTCGAAAAAGGAATATCGGCATTACTCTCTCCGTCGCGGTGCACAGCTGAACCGATAGCGAGATACTCAACGTTCGTATCATGAAAAATCAGTTGATTGGTCACACCGGTAACACCGGCACCAACATGGCGACGAGCTTCTTCGATCATTCGCATGTAGGCCATCTCGCGGCCTTCTCGAATTAACTCTGTCAGTTCGTGGATCTCTCCACCACCGAGGGTTTTTAAGCCAGAGGTGAGACTGCCAACAAAACCCAGTGAAAAGACACTGTTTCCGATAACGAGATTACCAGGTGTGTAACCCTTGTCATTGAGACAGAATAATTCGTTGCCGGAAAGTCCAGTAATCATATTGTTCCACTCTCTCTAAACTAGACCCTTCATCATGCCTTTCCAGTAAATCTGGGGCAGTATGTCTTTTTTGAAGACATACATTGAATAGCGCTCTTCTGATTGATCAAAAGGAAAGCTTTCTTGTGGAATCAAATCGTAGTCAAATTCGGCTAGCACCAGGCTGCTATAGCCAGTTACCAGTGGGCACGAGGTATAACCATCGTATGACTCTGCCAGGCTCTCACCACGCATTTGACTGATTAAGTTTGCCACCAATACTGGTGACTGCTTGCGAATGGCGGCACCAGTTTTTGATGTGGGTAAATTGGAACAATCACCCAAGGCAAAAACATTGGCAAAACGAGTATGCTGCAAAGTTGCTTTATTGACATCAACCCAGCCTCCACCGTCAGCTAAGGCGCTTTGCTTGATAAAATCAGGCGCACTCATAGGTGGAGTAACATGCAACAAATCATAGTCAACATCGACTGTTGCACCAGTATCTAAATTTTGAAAAGTTGCTCGTTTAGCTTCACCATCAATCGCTATGATATCATGGCGAAACATTGTCTTGATGCGCTTGCGCTCTATTACCTTAGTTAAGGTTGCAGCATATTTTGCTACAGAAAAAATGCTGGGATTGGCAGATGCAAAAATCATATTTACACGATCGCGAATTCCCGAAATCTGGAAGTGATCTTCTGCTAGATAGGCAATTTTCTGCGGCGCCCCCCCGCACTTAACTGGGGTATTCGGTTGCGTAAACAAAGCAGTGCCACCAGAAAAATTGGAAATAAATTCCCAGGTTTTTTCTACAAGTGAATAACAATAGTTACTGCAAACTCCATCTTTACCAAGAGCCTCGGTCAGCCCTTTGATTTTGCGCCAGTCAAGTTGCAAACCGGTGGCCATAACCAAATAGTCGTAACTTACTTCACGACCGCCTTCGAGCTTGACAACGTTACGCTCTGGCTTGACATCAATCGCTCTCTCTTTAATCCATTTAACCCCTGAGGGGATAAGCGAATACTCATCTCGCTCACTCTCTTCTCTAGGAAAAATACCAGCGCCAACTAGAGTCCAAAGTGGTTGGTAGTAATGTTTCTCAGAGGGCTCAATGATGGCAATGCCGACATTCCCAATCGCTCGCATTATGCGGTGGGCTACCGATATACCTGCTGTTCCGCCTCCTACAATAAGAATTTTGTGATGCTCAGAGTTGCCTGATGAACTGGATGCCGGTGATGCGCTCATGGATGGCCTCTCGAATTGGTTCTAATTGTTTAGTAGAAAGCTACTTATGGAAGGGTCTTCAAAGTTATAGGCTATAATTTTGCCATGTCACACTGCATTCAGGTGGCCAACATGGCTACCAAAGTGAAATTTCATGAGCGCACCTTACATCGCACTGCTAGTTTTTGAGGCCATTTTAGGGGTCCTCATGATTATTCTGATTCTTCTGCACGCACCCAAAGGTGATGGCATGGCTGGAATCGGAGCTGCTGCAACGGTTTTCAGTGGCAAACGTGGCGCTGAAGCTGGGCTAGACCGCCTCACTTGGACAATTTTCGGTCTTTTTATGCTCGTCTGTCTGATTTTAGGCTTCGGGTTCGTCAAATAATTCGCTCCGTATAGGCCCCCTCTATGTCATTCAAACTGCCAACGAAAGAAGACAAGCACGACTATGTGCACGATCAGTTTGAGCGAATCGCCAAGGGCTATGATTTAAGCAACGACGTTATCAGCGTTGGTATGCACAGAGCCTGGAAAATTCGGGCGATCAATGAGCTGTTAGGTCTGGCAGGCCATAAAGCTAGCGAGCATGGCGAGAAATATCTCGACATTTGCTGCGGCACTGGCGATTTAGCACTTACTCTGGCGAAGCGAGCAGCAGCGGGAACACAAATTACCGGCCTCGATTTTTCGCAAAATATGCTTGACCTGGCTGCTGAAAGACAGAAGCGCCTAGCTCGCCGCAAAGATAAAGTCAAAACAGTACAGATGGAATGGATCTGCGGAGATGCCCAGAATCTGCCGTTTGAAGACAACACTTTTAACGGCGCCATCATAAGTTTTGGCCTGCGCAATCTCACCGATTTGCAAAAAGGGCTAGATGAGATGGCTCGAGTAGTTAAACCCGGCGGCCGTGTGGTCAATTTAGATCTGGGTCATTCAACTGTGCCACTATTTGCGCCAATATTTGATGCCTACTTCAGCAATGTAGTACCAGTAATTGGTGGCATCCTTCAGAACGACCTCAAAGCCTACAAGTATCTACCAGAATCTGGTCGCACATATCCTCGACCAGAAGCTATTTCTGAGATGTTTAGAAAAGCCGGGCTAATCAACATTCGCCATATTCCGCAAGCACTAGGAACGGTGGCATTGCATGTGGGAATTAAACGTTGACAGCCGACGGCCCTGCCGCGCCAGAGAAAGATAAGCTTCGTTCAATCATGATTGTTGCTGGCGATCATTCTGGTGACAAGCATGCCTCTAAAATCATTCGCGAACTAAAAGAAAAAGACCCAGATTTGCACATTTGGGGCGTCGGCGGCAATGAGATGGAAAAAGCAGGCATGGAGCTGCTCTTCAATAGTGCTGACTATACAGTTGTAGGAATATTCGAAGTAAAAGACTATGTTTGGTTTTTTGCAAAAATGCATTGGACGTTGTTGGCCAATGTCATCAAAAGAGACCCCGCTGCTATCTTGCTGGTCGATTTTGGTGGCTTCAATGTGGGCTTTGCCCAGTCGGTACGCGCCATTATGCCAGCAATACCCGGCGATACCACCAACATTGATAATGACCGTTCACTGCTAACACTATTGATTAAACCAAAAGATATTTTGCAGAAATGGTTTGATGAAATGGTGCGTAGACTTGGCTTCAAATACTATCTGAAATGGAAAGGAGAACGAAAAAGTAAACGGGCTGTGCCCATCTATTACTTTATCTCTCCGCAGGTTTGGGCATCAAGACCTTGGCGTATCAACGCTCTCAAGCGCTCGATCACAAAGATATTTACGATATTTCCCTTTGAAGAAGGCGTCTATCTCCAGAAGCACGTCAATGCAAGATTTGTGGGAAACCCACTTCTGCGGGCTCTACCAGAATTGGACACAATTCCAGATAGAGAGGCAATGTGCCGTTCGCTCAATCTCGACCCCAATAAGCCGATTATTGTGGTTATGCCTGGTAGTCGCAAACAAGAAGTGCTGGCCCATATGCCAGTGGTTGAACGAGCAATTGCGACAATGCTTGAAATTCGCCCTGATACTCAATTTGTCTTATGCCGCGCCACAGAAAAGTTGGCCACAATGATCGATGCCAGCCTCAAGGCCTCTGGTTTAAGCGAGAAAATTGGCAAGGGTCTGACTATTCTAGACTCAGACCGTAATTTTGAACTAATGAAAAATTGCGACCTGATTTGGGCAAAATCTGGCACTACAACTCTTGAAACTGCCCTATTTGGCAAACCCATGATTATCTTTTACATGGGCAACTGGTTATCTTACTTACTTGTAATGCTCTTCAAAAGCGTGAAAAACTTCGGCTGGCCGAACCTTTTGGCTGGTCATCAACTCGTTCCTGAGTTAATTCAACTAGATTGTCGCGGGGAAATGCTCGTAAAATACACTCTCGACATGCTCGATGTACCAGGCTTACGGGCAGAAATCACCAGCGAGCTACTCACTCTAAGGGCCGAACTCGGCCAGGGCGATTTTGTCGAGAATTGCGCCCAGGAGCTTTTACAACTTGTCCAATGAACTACTACCGTTGAAGAAGATGCCAGCGGTTCTGAGCCCTACTCAGTTCCAGACCTATTTGCGTCTACTTGGCTATATCAAGCCTTATACATTTTTGTTTGTTGTTGGTGCCTTAGCAGCGATTCCTTCGGGCAGTATGGACGGCGTCATTGCCTGGGCTGCCGGTGCCGGATTGCAGAAAATCATTGCCGAAGGGCAAATGCAATATATCTATTGGGTACCGCCAGCTGTCATTCTAGTGGCCTTCCTGCAAGGTTTATTTGGATTCATCGAAACCTATACCATTAAATTTGTCGGCGCGTCGGCCATTCGCGACTTGCGCAACCAGTTGTTCAGCCATTTGCAAAAGCAACCGCTTATGTATTTTCAAGGTCAATCTTCTGGAGTATTAATCGGCCGCCTCATTAATGACATTGCCATTGTCGAACATGCCATCTCGCAAACTTTCCAATCGCTCATTTCTCGAGTTGTCACAGTGATTTCACTAGCAATAGTGATATTGCTACAAGCTTTTTGGCTGGCCCTAATTGCTCTCTGCATAATTTCGCTTATCGTGGTGCCAGTTTCTATATTGAGCAAGAAGATTCGCAAATCATCAAGAGGTGGGCAGGAAGCCATTGGTGATTTAGTCTCAGTAATCTCTGAATCAATTCAAGGCGCCAAGATTGTTCAATCATTCAATCTTGAAGACTATCAAGTGAAACGGTTTATCGAAACCAATAACGGTTTCTTTAAAAATACAATCAAGGCAGTTAGCGCGGAAGCAATTCTATCGCCCATTCTTGCCATGATTAGCGCCAGCGGCATCGCTTGCGTAATTTGGGTTGCTGGCTCAATGCTAATCAAGCATGAGATGACACCGGGCGCTCTAACATCGTTTATCGTCGCCCTACTAACTCTTTACTCGCCAATTAAAAACATTGGTCGTATCAACGGCACCATTCAGCCGGCCATGGCGGCAGCCACTCGCATATTTGAAGTGTTCGATCAAGTGCCTGATATTCGCAACAGCGAGCAAGCAATAAAGCTCAAACCCGGTGCCCACCGCATCAAATTTGAAAATGTTTTTTTCCAATATCCGGCCAACGAAAATATGGTGCTACGCGATATCAGCCTAGATATCGCCCCCGGAAAACTAGTGGCATTGGTTGGCCTCTCGGGCTCAGGAAAGTCGACCATGGCCAATCTGATACCACGCTTTTTTGACGTTACAGCCGGTAGCATCTTGGTCGATGGTATCAATGTCAAAGAAATCGACATGGCCTCTCTACGATCAGAGATTGCCGTGGTTACTCAAGATAACTTCCTCTTTAACACCACTATCTACGAAAATATTTTGCTTGGCTGCACCACTGCCGATAAAGAAGCAATTATTAGTGCAGCTAAATCGGCCTACTGTCATGATTTCATTATGGAATTACCCGAGCAGTACGAAACTAAAATTGGTGAGCGGGGCGTAAGACTATCAGGCGGCCAACAGCAGAGACTAGCCATTGCTAGAGCTTTCTTGAAAAATGCCCCTGTCTTAATTCTCGATGAAGCCACAAGTTCACTAGACAACGAATCAGAAGCTATGGTTCAAGAAGCTCTGAACAACTTGATGAAAGGCCGCACAGTAGTGGTTATTGCTCACCGCCTCTCCACCGTTCGCCACGCCGATCAAATTTTGGTATTAGAGCAAGGTCAAATTGTTGAATCGGGCACTCACGACGCACTGCTAGGGCGTGATGCCTCTTACGCTCGCCTGATTAGGGCTCAATTCGAACGGCCTGTGGCTCTCAATTCTGAAGAGTAATGAAAGGCAGTTGGCCAGCGCTGTTGTTAACAATTTTCTGCTTACAAGCAGTTTCTCCACTAATGGCGCAAGTAATGGCGCAAGAAACTCCGCCAAGTGAGCAATCGCCGCTTTCGGTAAATGAACTGTTGGCAAAAAAGCAATTTAGTAAAGCTTTTGATTTAGCCAATCAACGCTTTAGAGAAAATCCAGATGCACAAGCCTACCTCAATCGTGGCAATGCCTGTTGGTCAATTTGCGACTATCGCAATGCCATATCTGATTACGACAAGGCTATTGACCTCGACAAAAATCTACTCGATGCGCAAGTGCACAAAGGTATCTGTCAGGCTCGTTTGGGAGAGCGAGAGGCTAGCCTAACCACTTTTGAACAAGCAGCGAAGTTAGATGCCCTTGCTAATTGCGATCTTCATCAAATTGAGACAATTGGCAGGGCGCTTATAGAGGGTGATCGCCTAGAAGCATTGCAAAAAATGATTGCCTTACTGCGCTCGCAAAATAACAGCAGAATAGCTGAATTGACTCAAAAGCTCGAAGCAGACAAAAACACAAAACCAGAGAGTGTTATTCGGAAAGATTCTATTACAGCTGGTATGACCAGTTTTGTGGCCACGCCGCACTTTGTTTTTATCGGAGATATTGAGAAAGAAAAACTTGAGCGCTATGGCGCTATCGCTGAAGGATTTTTGGATTTTTTACAACGCAAGGGGCTGGCTAATCTTAACTTTCCCAATCTAAACCGCGCTGACAGTGACACCTTCAAAAAATTAGTGGACTGGAAAGAGCCTGTCAGTATATTCATACTGCACGATAAAATGGCCGAGCGCACCTTTCTTAAAGAGCGTCTAAATTTCCCTTATCATGTCCACGGTGTCTTTATTAGCAGCCGCAATCTACTTGCCACCTATGATGGTGCTGGTGCTGGAACATACTTACACGAATTGATGCACACCATTCTCAGCCGTCAGAAGAATCTAGAATTCTGGGCTGAGGAAGGTATTCCCTCTTATTTTGAAAAAGTATATGGCGCCATAACACCACAATTTGAATTGCTCCATGGCTACAGCGAGAATTGGTTTCCCCAAGCCCTATCGGTAAAGGCCCTGAGTGGAGGCCTCAACTTACCTGACATTGTCGGCAAAGCTAAGCATGCAAATGCTGGCCAAGAAACCCGACAACGATTGGTAGCACTATTTTTGCAAAAGTACGACCGACTTGATACTTACCTAGCTCTCACGGTCTCAAACAATCACAAAGGTTATAAAACCTTTGTCGAAGCGGCATTTGATAAACCTATGGTTAAGCTCGTGCCTTTATTTAACGACTTCATCCACGAAATCCGCCACCCAGACTCAACCCTAGAATTGCCACCATCGCAAATATTTGACACACAGTTTGAACTTCATCTATTCAAGAAAGACCATCTAAGTATACGTGGCGACAACCTCAATGATTTCCTAAAGGGAAAGTCGAACAGATACAACGGCTACAACAAGTTTTAAACCCGCTACCGTTCTTTAGGGATGGTCTCAATCATAATTGGTAAATTTTTCACTGTTAAATCAACCACAGTGCGGTGATAGTGCGAGAAGCGATCTACTAAAATCGCCACATGAGTAGCATCGATGGGCAATATAGAAACCGATCTCGGTACTCTCGTATCAATCATGCGCCAGTGCACTTTAGCAAAAGTAAGAAAAGGTCCAACCGCAATTTCTTCTTGTAAAGTAAGCGTCACCCTAGAATCTAAAGGCATCTTTTGCTGACAGAGTTCTAGATCATAAGCACGACTTTGCAAGCGATCTTTTACTTGGACAGGGCCAGCAAATTGAGGATAGAGAAAAATCACTCCAATTTGCAAACCAGATAAGACGGCAATTCCAAGGGCCCTACTAGCTCCCCTAAAACGAAATGGCATTAGCATTAAGGCGCTGACTGTCACCACCTGGTTCCAAAACAGAAGTGAAACAAAGGCGGCTAGGCTCAGCACAGGCCCCTCTAGTTTGTTTGGCTTACAAAAGAGAACAGCCATGCAGCAAAGTGGTGACAGAAAACTCAGTAAGAGACAACATGTGTTGAATATCGGCGAAGTCCAGCGAAACCAGCCGTGGATGTCATGGAACCAAATACCGAGAACCACAAATAAAGCCGAGGCACAGAGCCAAAAAATTTGGCTCTCATTTTCCAACATATAAGTCGTCAGTTTTGAAAAGGGCGGTCTCTGAATAGTATTGACGTCATCTGGCCCTGAAATAACAGAGTTGAATTCACATTTAACTTGAGAGACTGGCTCAACATTCGGCACCAAAGCCATTGATGACTCAGGTACTGACACTAAATCTGGAGATTCTTTCAGCTCAGCCTTCGCCTCTAGTGATTTCCAATCTGGCTTATCCATATACAAATTATAGGTCAGTTATAGCTCAATGAAAGATTATGGTCGGAAATTTGGTGCGGTAAGCCTTCAAGAGTGCATGATCTCGCCCCGGCCCCTCACCGTCATAATCACAAGCTTCCAGCGTCACCGTAAGGTTTTTCATCTTAGCTAAAGACTCTAATTGGCGGTCAGATAATTTCGTGCCGTCCGAAGAAAGAAACTTTAGACTCTTAAACTGACCCATTGCCTTGATCACATCATCAGAAATATCTAGCTTATTCAAACCTAGACTCTTCAGGTTGGGACAGTGCTTTAACTCAAGAAATGCGGCCGAAGTAAACTCGACATCGTCAAGCTGCAAATCAATTAGATTGGCACTACCTACAAGCTTATAGATTATGGGGTCAACAAAGCTTTCTAAAGGGTCTTGCACTCTAAGATAATTCAATCGTGCCAAAATTTTGTGCTTAGCGAATTCTTTGATACTGAAATCAGATCTCTTAAGTACCAGCATCTTTAGATGGGGAAGCTGGTCAATCAGGTTAAAGACTGCTTCATTCTCGTTAAAACCATCGAGGTTCATAGCGGTAAGACGCGACCAGCTAGAGACAATCTTGAGTATCTCAAGCAATTGCTTCTGCGAGTTTTCAACTTGAGCAGTTCTGCCTAGACCATCGAAATTGAACTCTTTATTGTAGGTTTTGTTGTCTTTTATGGTTACCAAACTTCCACGAGCTTTAAGCTCAAGACCGTAAAATTCATCCTTACCAATCTGCTCAAAGACTTGGGGGTACTTAAACACAATTGGCGATTCGAATTCGTCGACAGATAAGGCTAAGAAATTGCGACTTCTCACCCGCACTGAACCACTTGCCTTGAGAGATTGACGGTGGTCTAAGGGGACGACATAACCTATTTGATACTCTGGAAATTCGAATACTCTAGCCTCGGCCACCCCGGTGCTATGAGATTTGATAGGACCAAAGTTAAGTAGTGAAACCGCCTCTGGTGGCATTGATACAACCTTCGGCTTGGGCAAGAGAATGTCTTTACAGGCAAAGGCAGCCACTGCCAGCACAGCCAAAGCCACACACAGAGAGCCAACCAACAGCCATTTGGCATCGGCTCGAGCGGCCTTTGTAGTAGACTGACCAGAAGCAATTCCCGTACTGCTATCACTACTAAAATCAGAGCCATGCTCTCCGCGTGCACTATTACTCAATGAAAGCAACGGAGCACGCTTTTGCAAGCGCTCTAAGGCAGCAGCAACCTCTGCCATTGACTGGTAGCGATCGTGCGGATTTTTTGCTGTCATTTTAGCTATAAGCGAATCTACTGCTATAGCTGGTTCTTCGCTGAATTTATCGGCCAATTTTGGCATTGCCGCATCGGTATGCATCATCAGAGTTTGTACAGCGTTGGCACCAACAAATGGTGGCTCGCCAGCGATACTTTCATATAAGGCGCAACCGAGCGAGTAAATATCTGAACGATGATCGACACCTTCGCCCTGACACTGTTCTGGACTCATATAATAAGGAGAACCAAATACCTGACCTTTAGCTGTTATCGCTTGCAGACGAGAGCCAGCATCAACTACTTTAGCAAGGCCAAAATCGACTATCTTTGCCTGAAAACTGTCATTATCTTTGAGCATAACGAAATTTCCTGGCTTAACGTCGCGATGAACAATTCCTTTTTTATGAGCATAAGCAAGGCCATGAGCCACTTGGCAGAAGATGTCTAGACATTGCTCGAAGGTTAGTCCCTCACCCCGATTTATGTATTCAGACAAGGGCTGTCCCAGCAAAAGATCCATCACATAATAAGGAGTATCGCGATCGATACCCATATCATAGATTTTGACAATGTTAGGATGATCGAGCTTGGCAATTACGCGCCCCTCAATCTCAAAGCGCTGCCAACTGAAGTCATCCAATTTATCTGGCCGAATAATCTTTAAGGCATAATCTCTCTTAATGATTTTATGCTCGGCCAAAAAGACATAGCCCATGCCACCTTGACCGAGCAACGATTTGAGAGTGTAACCCCCAATATCGTCACCCGGTTTTATTGACCGGCTGCTGCCACCAAGAGACAAAAAATGGGTATCGTCGAAGCTCACTTTGAGACACTTCTTCGATTAGATTTTTTCGCTCTAAACAGGTAGAACACTGCGTTTCTTCTTGAAGCCAGAAGCTTGCTTAGATGAATAAGCGTTGAAGCGATTGATCAACTCGTTGCGCAAAGCTAGTGGTTGAACAATGTCGTCAACTACCATTTCAGCAGCAAGTTTGTACAAATCAACGTCTTGACGATACTCATTGCGCAAGTTCTCAACATAAGCAGCACGCTCGGCTTCAGGCTGTTCTTGAATCTTGTTGAAGTAAACAGCATTGACTGCGGCCTCTGGCCCCATCACGGCAATCCAGGCGGTCGGTAAAGCTAAACAAGCATCAGGTTCAAAGGCCGGTCCGCACATTGCGTACAATCCAGCACCATAAGCCTTTCTTACTACAACTGATATTTTTGGCACAGTGGCTGCAGAAACAGCGCCAACCATTTTGGCACCAGCGCGGATGATACCATCACGTTCGACTTTCGATCCGATCATAAAGCCTGGTACATCAGCCAAGAACAGTAGGGGAATGTTGAAGGCATCACAGAGCCAAACAAAGCGCGATGCTTTATCAGCCGAATCGACAAAGAGGGCACCACCCTTAACGCGTGGTTGGTTGGCCACAATACCAACGGCTCTTCCACCGATGCGACCAAAGCCCGTAATTAATTCAGGAGCAAAGAGCTTCTTCATTTCGAAGAAGGAGTCGGCATCGATTAAGCGCTCGATGACCAGGTTCATATCAAAAGGAATGTTCTCTTTCTCAGGAATCACTTCTTCAATATTTTTCTCAAAGGCCTTCGGTTCGCAGGCAGGCAAGGCCGGTACTTTCTGGTCGCAGTTAACAGGCATGTAGCGCAGATAATCTTTGCAAAGTTGAATTGCTTCTTCTTCTGACTTAACCAAGACATCACCACAGCCGCTGACTGAGCAATGCATTTTGGCACCACCCATTTCTTCGAGGGTGACTTTCTCGCCAATAACCATCTCGGCCATACGTGGCGAACCAAGATACATAGAAGCATTGCCATCATTCATGATGACAATGTCGCAGAATGCAGGAATGTATGCGCCGCCAGCGGCCGATGGCCCGAACAACAAACAAATCTGCGGCACATAGCCGGACATTTCTACTTGGTTGTAGAAAATGCGTCCTGCACCGCGACGACCTGGAAACATCTCAATCTGGTCAGTGATACGAGCGCCAGCGCTATCAACTAGATAGAGCATTGGCACTTTTAATTTACCAGCTGTTTCTTGAATGCGAATGATTTTCTCAACAGTGCGCCAGCCCCACGACCCAGCTTTAATAGTTGAATCATTGGCCATGAAGCACACTGTTTTGCCTTCAATTTGGCCAACACCGGTGACTACACCGTCGGCTGGCAAATCAGGCTGAGTGTTGTTTGCGAATCGGGCATCTTCAATTTCAAAACCAGGGTCAAGCAATAGACGCAGGCGATCGCGCACAAAGAGTTTTTTGTCTTCTTTGAGCTTCTGGTGATATTTGGGCGCCCCGCCTTTCTTGATGCGTTCGATGGCGGCGGTCAATTGCTCACTTTTACCAGTCACTTTGCCTTCCTTAACTGTGTCCATACTGCCCCTTTGGTCAGGAAAATAATGCTAATTGTAACCAGAGAATCTGAGCATCGGCCAAACCTAAAGGTTGATGCAAGATTGGCACCCTTTACAACCGCAAAGTTCTTGAGCGCCTTAGCACTCAGGGGGAATAACATTGAAGGGGGTGCCATGGCAGCGACTAATTTTTCCCGGCTTCAAATCAGACATAAACCAATAACCCGCATGGCTTTCAGAGCTTTTCTGGCAGTTTGTATCTCGCTGCTGCCTCTGATAGAAAGTCAACTTCCTGGCCAAGCCGCTCCTTCGACCCCCGTCAGACGCAACTGGGTTTATAGCCTCTCGCAGAAACAAGAAACCTCAGATGTCTTGAAAATTTGGGGGGTACCAGCCTGCGCTGCTGTCAACGGCGCCAACCCCAAAGGAACTTACGTCACAGGCCTGACCGGCTACGGCCTAGCCGAAGACCTCAAATTAGAAGTAGGCGATGTGCTCTTGTCAATCAATGGCCGCGTCATGACCAGCGCCAAAGACGCCGACCGCATCCTCAATAGTATGAAAGCAGGTGACGTCAAAGCAGTGGTAGCTCGTCAAGCGAACGGCCGGGTGTTTCTGCTGCAACCCCATGCCATGTTTTATCCCAAAGTAACTGAAAGCGCTAGTTCTGGCTCTAGTTCAGGAGCTGGGTCTGGCTCTAATAGCTCAGATTCGCAAGATGTAGATGTTACGGCTAAATCACGTGCCAATGGCAATGGTATGTATTCGTCTAGCTACACTGCCGCCCGCGAAAGCAAAAAGGCAGCTGTCAGTAACGAGACCATGGCAGGGCTTGAAAGTTATATGTTTGAGCTGATTAATAGCGACCGGCAGAAGAACGGCCAATCAAAAATTAGAATGAGCGCCCGGCTCAGCCAAGTTGCCCGGCAGTTTGCCCAAGATATGGCAACACGAAATTTCTTTGACCACACCGACCCAAACGGTGGCACCCCTCATTCAAGAGCGCAAATGGCCGGTTTGAATTGTCGCGTCTTTGAGAACATCTCAGTCAACTACGGCCCCCTGAGCTGGAAAGATATGATTAAAGGCGCGCAAGCTGAAATGATGTCAGAACCAGCCAACAATCCTCATAATCACCGCGGCAACATTCTCAATTCGGACCATGCAGTAGTAGGGGTCGGCATGGCGGTGGTGATGCCAAACAAAATTTACTGCGTGCAAGAATTTAGCAACGACGAAGTACCCTAACAGAAGTACCCTGCAGTGAATATTGTAAATTAGGTCGGTGACCACTCCCCCGAACGGTCACCTATAATCTAATACGTATCGATAAGCAATTAAGTTCAATCTCAAAGGAAATTTAGTGAATAACATTTTGGTGCTCAATGCAGGCTCCGAGAGTGAAAAGATTGCTGTTTATACCAGTGAAAACAAAAAACTCAAGCTCGTACATCGTGGACAAGCTCGAATCGCCACCAAGAGCCCGGAAAATCGGCAAGATGTGATCGCCGACCTAATTTCTAAAAGCCCCATCAAAGCTGAGCAATTGAGTCACGTCGGCCATCGCATTGTCCATGGTGGCAACCGTCAACAAAGTATGCTTGCAGACCAAAAAGTTTTAGACGAACTGAGCGAACTAAACGAACTTGCTCCCTTGCACAACCCACCGGCAATTGCCGGTGTCGAAGCCAGTTTAAAGCTTTTTCCAAAGGCAAAACAGATTCTTGTTTTCGATACCGCCTTTCACAGCACCATTGATCAGGCTCATTATTTGTACCCGCTGCCCCTTGAGTGGCAAAAGTTCGCTATTAGAAAGTACGGCTATCACGGCATTTCCCATCAGTTTTGCAGTCAAACAGTGGCTGCACGTCTCAACAAAGACATAGCCGACCTAAATATGATCAGTTGTCACCTTGGTGGAGGGTCTTCCGTTTGCGCCATAGCATCAGGTAAGAGCATCGATATCAGCATGGGATTCAGCCCCTTGGATGGCGTTATGATGGGCACTAGATGCGGTGCCATTGATCCGGCTATCATAATTTACTTACTAGAGAATAATAAGCTCACACTTGAAGAAATCGCAAGCGCTCTCCACACAAAATCAGGCCTGTTTGGCGTTTCGGGCTTGAGTAGCGATATGCAAAAAATCGAACAAGCTATGGCTGAGGGTAACCAGCAAGCTCAACTTGCTCATCAAATGTACTGTCTTTCAACAGCCAAGGCCATTGCCTCCATGTTCACCAATTTCACCAGGCTCGATGCCATAGCCTTTACCGGCGGCATCGGCTATCACGACCAGCAAACGCGCTTGGCTATTCTTCCTCCAGATAACTTGCTCAATCTAAAAATTGATAGCGTTGCCAATCGCCAGCCTTCAACCGATGGCCTAATATCCAACCCCGAATCTCCAATTAAGATTTTCGCTATTGAAGCAAACGAAGAACTGATAATCGCCAACGAGTGCCTAGCTCATAGCTATTGAGAAAGACTCTCTACTCATCCTTTAGGATGACTGCAGCAAAATAAATAGGCATTGATGATGATGCCGCCGCGGTGAAAATTGGCGACCATATAGAAGGTTCTATAGGTTAGAAATGCTTGCATGGGCATTCAGGAGAGAGGGATGAACGGTAATAAGTTTTCCAGGGCTGATTTGCATATGTCAGACGTTGAAGCCATAGACTTTGGTCTGGCAGTTCTCTCACCACGTTGGACAAGTGAAATTCTCGTTGGCTTATCTGGTGGAGCGAGGCGGACAACCCATCTGCTTAGAGACCTACCAGGCATCAGTGCCAAGACGCTGTGCCAAAGACTGCGTCGGCTCTGTGAGTTGCGCCTCGTGAAGCGAACAACTTTTCCTGAAGTGCCACCAAGAGTTGAATATAATCTGACGGCCAAAGGAGAGGAGCTAACTTCGGTTCTGACTGCTCTAAAAGAACTTGGTACAGAGCTGCTGGTTATCCAAAAGGAAACTGGATTTAAGCGCAGTCTGAAAGACAAGATAGAAGAGAAACAGACGTCAGTACCAAGCGAGTCTTGTCTTGACCATGAGCAAGAGCAAGAGCAAGAGCAAGAACATGAGAAAGTGCAAGAGCAAGAGCATGCACAAGCGCCAGTCCACAATACTGAACACGAATTTCCGGTTCAGTTTTCGACCTTCTAACTTCTAAACTAGAACTTATAGCTTCAGCTATTCAGCTTTAGCGCAATGCACGCTCTTAACAATGGTGACAGAGCAGGGCGACGATTTCATTACGTCTTCGGTGACTGAACCGAGAAGTAGTCGATTAAAGCCTTTGCGACCGTGCGAGCCCATGATGATCAAGTCGGCTTTCCATTCGGTGGCTAAGTCGACGATCTCGGCTTTTGCTGGCCCAGCTATCACTTTGGTATCGATGGTGTTTGAGAGCACAGCGCTTAAATCTCCCACCACTACCTTGAGCAATGCTTCTGATTGAGTGAAGGCAGCACCATCGTCAGGTGTATAGGCGCCTGGTATATAAGCAATGCCAATATCGACTGGAATTGGCTCAACTACATGCACAAGCAAGAAAGCATCGTCTTTATGCCAAGGTCTTTCTTTAATGTAGTCAATAGCAGATTTCGAACATTCTGAACCATCAATGGGAACCAATACGCGCATATAAACCTCTTTGCTTGGCGACTAAAGAATACCAATGGACGCCTATTATTCTACGAATTATCTTCACGCCGACTAAACTTGCGCCTGACAATTTGCACCGAGCACGGTGCATCTCGTAAAACTTCCTCTGCGACACTTCCTAGAACCAATCGGTTCAGCCCTTGCCGTCCCTGAGATCCTAAAATGATCAAGTCGGCACTCCAATTCTTAGCACACTCAATGATAGCTTGCTTAATCGGGCCGCTCAGTGTTCGCGTCTCAAATTTATGTTGAGGTAGATAATTTTGCAGAGTCTCTTTGGCTTCGCCAACGATTCTTTGAGACTCAGCATTAAAGGTTTGATTAGGGCTAGTCATGGCACTGGCCATGCTCATATCGCCGCGATCTGCGTCAATAACACTGACGATCAAGAATTGATCATCTTCAGCCCAAGGCCGAGCTAAAGCAAAATCAATTGCTCGTTGGGAACTGCTAGAGCTGTCAAGCGAAAACAGAATCTTCATGGGTGCCCACAGAAAGCGAATACTGTTGCATTCTACCCGATTGCTTCAATTCAACCCTTACAGAAGTCTATTAGGCAAAAGCATAAATTTGTACCCTATCAAAAACTCAAATCAAAGGCTGTAGTGGGGAAATCACTCTTACCGCCCGCCATCTTATTAGCTAAAATCAATCAACAATTTAGCCAGGACTGAAGCCATCAACGAAGCAAAAGGCCATTCCAAATCTGCCACCTATGTCTTGGCCGCACTATGTGTGGCCGGGTACCTTGCCGAGATAGTCATGGGGGTCAACTGGCTCAATCCCGATAGCTCCAGCTTGATCAATGCCGGGGCCAACTTTGGACCAACCACCATTGGCCGCGCAGAGTATTGGCGATTATTTGCTTCAATATTTCTCCATGCGGGAATTTTCCACATAGCACTCAACCTCTACGCGCTAATTGGCTTTGGTCCCATGGCAGAATCGGCATTGGGCCGTTGGCGTTTTGTATTCATCTTCATTTTGAGCGGTGTAGTCGGTGGCCTAAGCAGCATACTGGCTAATCCAATCACAACCTCTATAGGCTGTTCGGGGGCCAACCTCGGCATTATTGGCGCCCTGATGCTGTCGTCGTGGTTAAAACGAGCTGACCTTTCGGTACGGCTGAGCCGTCCCCAGCTGCTGCTTCTTGCTATATTTTTACTCTACAGCCTGGCGCTTGGCCTAGGCAGCACTTATATAGACAACGGCGCCCACCTAGGTGGTTTCATCACAGGCATACTGGCTAGCCTGCTTCTAACCGACAGACAAGCACTGAGCAAAGCCTATTTCTTTAGCTCGGCACCAGCAAAAGCGCTAGCTCTAACAGCTGTGGTGCCAGTACTGATAGCTATCGATCAAAAGCGCATAGAGAACAATAATGACGTCAAGTGTTGTATTGAGCATATGGACGCCATCGCTCTATTGAAAGAGAAAAAATACTTTCACGGCATCGAAAAACTAGACGCGGCCCACAGCTTCAAACCCGGCGATGCTTCAGTACTGGCAGATCGCGCCCGAGCACTGGTTGAGATTGGTCACTTTGACAAAGCTCTAAAAGATATCAACAAAGTCATAGAGCAGCACCCTAAAGATAGACTGGCTATTATGAATAAAGCCAGTATCTATCACAAGATGCAAAAAGACGATTTGGCTATCGCCGAGATGGATAAAGCCATTGCCTTAGAACCGAAAGCTACTGGTTTCATGGCTATGGTCAATGGTTTCAAGAATATGTTCTCCACCACTGCCAAGCAGGAAGATTCAACCTTTTACAATAATAGAGCGTGGTTCAAACTAGCCAGCGGCGAGCTTGAAAGCGCGGTGGATGACTGCAATCAAGCAATTAAAATCAATCGTTCGTCTA
This sequence comes from Candidatus Obscuribacterales bacterium, assembly GCA_021732025.1. Taxonomy (GTDB): domain Bacteria; phylum Cyanobacteriota; class Vampirovibrionia; order Obscuribacterales; family Obscuribacteraceae. The sequence goes on from JAKFVU010000002.1 coordinate 70,830, forward strand.
GCACCGCCTATGACACCAGAAGTGTAGCCTATTACTTATTGGGTAAATATCAACTAGCCGATCAAGATTTAGTAGCCGCCATTCGTCGCAATAGCAAAGATGGTGCCTTCTACTACCATCGCACCCTTACACTTATTGCCCTTGGTAAAGCTGATGATGCCAAAGCGGCACTGGCTAAGTACCGCGAGCTTGACTATAAGCCAGAGGCGTGGGAACCTAAAGTGCCGGCCAATATCAATTAAGAAGGAAAGCTATGCAACTGCTCAAAGACAAGATCCTCAAAGAAGGCAAATATTTGGGCAAGGGTATTCTCAAGGTTGATTCGTTTATGAATCACCAAATCGATCCAGCCTTGATGAACGAAGTGGGCAAAGAGTTTGCTAGACGCTTCAAAGACTTGAAGGCCACCCGCATTCTCACAGCAGAGACAAGCGGCATTGCTCCAGCCCTGGCCTGTGCCATGATTCTTGAGCTTCCTCTGGTATTTGCTAGAAAGCACAAACCTGTGACAATGGCTGCAAATCCATTTACCGAAAGAGCAGAATCACACACCAAAGGCTCTATCGTTGATTTAATTGTTTCACCTGAATATTTGAAAGCAGAAGATCGAGTAATTATTCTCGATGATTTTCTCGCTAGTGCTCGCACAATTAAAGCTTTGGTATCAATTGTGGCAACAAGCGGAGCAGAGCTTGTCGCGATTGGAGCAGTAATTGAAAAGTCATTTGAAGGCGGACGAGACGCCCTCAAATACTTGAATATTCCCATTGAGTCATTGGCTGCAATTAAGAGTTTTGACAACGAACAGATAAATTTCTAGTGCGGTTTTCAGATCAACTTTTAGTGGAAGTTTCGAGACGGTAAATAAACGCCATCCAATAACTCTGGTAGTGTTTCAAAATGCCTGGCAATAACATTGCAGACACCTTGATCTAATTGCAATAAACCATAAACAGCAATAAGCGATCCGGTATTTACCAGCTCTCGATATACCTCAAATAGTTTTGGTTTGATAATGACATTGGCCATGCCGGTTTCGTCTTCAAGAGTAAGAAAGACAAAGCCTTTAGCTGTCTCTGGGCGCTGCCGACAAATGATACCGCCAGCTACAATGACATCATCACCGTCTTCTTGATTGTATAAACCAAGACAAGAATGAATTTTACGCGACTTCGCCCAGTCTCGATAAAATGTCATTGGATGTTTATTGGTTGACAAATTCATCGTGCGATAATCTGCCACCACTTCCTCTAACTCTGACATTGGCGGCAGCACAACCGGCAGTTCATATAGACAATCAATCTCAGTATTTTCGATGTCATTATCATTAGCAATTAAGGCTTCAAGCAATGGCATTGCTCTCTTGGGCCGCAAGAGAGATAAGACGCGCCATAGAGCTTGTCTGCGTCCGGGGCAAAGAGTTTCAAAAGCACCAGCCTTAGCCAACATCTTCAAATCACTAGGAGTCAGTCCGCTACGTGATACCACGTCTTCTACAGAAGTGAATAAGCCTTTCTCTAGAGCAATGGCAAGAGCAGCCTGGCTAGTTGGCCCCAAGCCTTCGACAAAGCGTAAACCTAAACGTACAGCAAAACCGTAAGAATGTGTAGACTCAAGAGTCTCAAGAGGTTCAAGAGCCTCAAGAGTACAGTTCCACAAACTGTGTGCCAAATCTACTGGCCGCACTTCTACGTCATGCCTGATAGCATCGCGAATCAACGAAGCTGGACTATAGAAGCCCATAGGTTGGGAATTAAGAATGGCGCAGCAAAACTCGACCGGATAGTAACGCTTCAAGTAAGCCGAAGCATAAACAAGCAATGAAAAGGAAGCGGCATGACTCTCAGGAAAACCGTAGTTTGCAAAAGCCTGCAGCTGATGAGTAATAGTCTCAATGGCTATTTCAGTAAAACCATTCTTCTTCATACCAATGGCTAAGTCACCACAGAGCTTTGCCATTTTCTCTTTGGAGCGTTTATGGCTCATCACTTTGCGCAACTGGTCAGCTTGCGAAGCCGTAAAACCAGCCGCCGTCACTGCCAATTTCATGCCTTGCTCTTGAAATAGCGGCACACCAAGGGTGCGTTTGAGAATTGGCTCTAGACTTGGATGAAGATAAATCACTTCTTCCTCGCCCCGTCGTCTTCTTAAATACGGATGAATAATATTTCCTTGAATTGGTCCAGGACGAACAATAGCGATAGAAACAATAATATCGTAGAAACAAACGGGCTTAAGCTTGGGCAAAATATTCATTTGTGCCCGCGACTCTACTTGAAAGACTCCGACAGTGTCTGCCTTCTGCAACATCTGATAAATCTGTTCATCAGCCATATCAAGGCGTCCGATATCAATATTGATACCGCGGTGCTGGTTAACTAACTTCAATCCTTCTTGAATCATTGTCAGCATACCAAGGCCGAGTAAATCGATTTTGATTAATCCGACCAAATCAATATCATCTTTGTCCCATTGAATCACTGTGCGCTTCTCCATAGCGGCACACTCAACTGGCACAATTTCACCAATGGGCTGACCAGATAAAACAAAGCCACCGACGTGAATAGAGCGGTGTCTAGGCAATTGATGAAGCCCGGCAATTACCTTAATCAGCATCTTCACTCGATGATCGTTCAAATCGAAACCAAGTCGGTCGAGACCACCATTGGCAAGTTTAAGAGCGGCATCATAGGCTTCACTATGACTGGCCTCACGCGATAGTAAGTCGGCTTGTTCTTGGGAGAAACCAAGCACACGAGCAGCATCACGTGTGGCGGAGCGGCCGCGATAAGTAATCACTTCACAGACCATAGCAGCATGTGCACGGCCATATTTCTCATAGACATATTGCAGAACCTGCTCTCTTTCTTGGTGAGCAATATCTAAATCAATGTCTGGTGGTTCATGGCGACCTTCAGAGAGAAATCTCTCAAAAAGTAAATCCATACCAATAGGGTCGACAGCTGTAATCATCAGGCAATAGCAAACAGCCGAATTAGCAGCGGAGCCACGCCCCTGAACGGCAATACCCTTAGAGCGGGCAAAGCGAACAATGTCCCACATGATCAAAAAATAGGGGGCAAGCTTGAGTTTATTGATCAAACTCAGCTCATGATCAATTTGTTTACGATGTTGTTCGCTTATATCAACATAGCGCTTCTCAGCCCCAGACCAGACTAACTGCTCTAATAAGCCCGGATAAGTAACCATTGTCGGGAGAAGCTCACCAGCAGACTCAATTTGCACAACATCAGATTTTTTATCGCTAGAAGAAGAAGAAGAAGAAGCTGTAATTCCACAATACTGGGCAACCTCTTCACTACAAGTAAATGACGGCAATGGCGGCTCTAGCCAACCAAGGCGAAACTGACAGCGCTCTGAAATAGCTAGTGTATTCTTGATGCCAACGAGATTATCACGCCACAGATGAGTCATCTCTTCAGCCGATTTCATATACCAACTGCCATTTGGACGCAGCCGTCTACCGGCATTTGCTAGTGTCACTTTATGCTTCAAGCAAGTAAGCACATCGTGCACAATGCGCTTCTCGCTGGTGGCATAATGAACATTATTAGTGACTACCCAACTCACTCCAGTTGAGCTAGCCATCTCAATAATCTGACGAACTAACATGGCTTCTTGGGTAATAAAATGATTGCCAACTTCTAAATAGAAGTCAGCTCCAAAAACTTCAACAAAACGCTTCAACAGCCTTCGTGCCGACATTGTGTCGTCACGTGCCAAAGCAGTAGGTATGGCCCCATGGTGACAACCAGAAAGGGCAGTTAATCCACCAGCCCGGGCAAATAACTGATCATAAGTAATACGCGGGCTGCCACGCTCGCGTTCTAAACGGGCAAGTGTAACTAATGCACAAAGATTGCGGTAGCCTGCTAGATCTTGCACCAAAACAATCAAGTGCGAATCATCTTCGAGGGTAAGCTCAGCACCAATGATGCCGTCAATAGACAGTTCCCGTGCGGCATGGGCAAAACGAGGAATGCCCCCCAAATCATCGTGGTCAGTAATTGCCAGAGCTGCTAAACCCAAGTCTTTTGCTCTGGCAACTAATTCTTCTGGATTAGACGCACCGTCTAAGAAGGAGAAACCAGAATGACAATGGAGTTCGGCGTATCTGAACAATTGACACCTAACATTTGTTAGAACGATGTTTTAGTCAAACACTCCTTCCACAAACCAACCTCTTTCTTGATGATCGTAGACTAGCAAAACGGTCATCAGAGCAGGCAAAATTGAACGAATACCACTCTTTACACCAGCTCTTGAAAGCATTGCCATTTCAGGCTTCTTCTCAATCAAAGCGACATAATATGATTTGCGAACAGGTTTTTCCCACCACATTCCTGAGATCTTTTCAGGAGTAGTTATTTGATTAACGTGATACCAGTGTCCCCGATAAGTTATGGCAGCAGGTCGGAAAGGAGTATATTTATCTACTTCAGAGCTAGACTCGCTCTTCTCTTTAAATTGAACAAATACTGGCATGGCCGGCATGTGACGCTTAAGAACCAATCCTGGCATCAAGCAGTCCTTTCTAGTTTTGTGTTTAGTAGTTTTCAGAACAGCGTGATTTACAAAAACCTCATTTACAGGAGTACAGGAACTAAAATTAGAACTTGAATTAGACTGTTGCCCAAATCCGACAACCGGAATCCAAACACCAGCCAATTCAGGTAAATACTGGTCATTTAGAACAGGCTTAACAAGAGCTTCTTCACCGAGTCGAGTGATAAAACGCTGCAACAGTAACAATACAGGCTCAGAGCTATCATCGAGTTCGTCATCACCGGAGAGGAGCAACTCTTCTCTGGAAAAGTTTGAATTATCAGATTGGGCAATAGTTGCTTTAGTCTGTTCAAAATACTCTTTTGAAAATCTTGAAACGGCAAGATTTATTGCCGTGAACTCGCGAGTCAATTGTTTGGATTCAAGCGAAAGCCTTAATACATCTAACAAAAACTTACTGTTACTAGAGGAACGAATAAGCTTGATGGTTCGTTCATCAAATTTATCGTTATCATTAAAGAAGCAGACAGTAAGCTCGTCAGCACAAAGGCCATCAATCTGTAAATCACGAGTCAAGCGCTCTAACATTGTTTTAAAAATGAACAATGTATCGCGCAATGACTCTGTTGCCGAGCCGATATCAATAGTGCATTGATACTGTTTCTCTTGAACCGGCAAGGCTGGTTGAGTATTATCTCGACCACAGGCCAGCTCATAAGCATGCAATACGCTATTATCGAAACGACCAATATAAGATGAGATTGGCACCTCCGTGAACTGACCAATGGTCCTAATACCTAACTCTTTTAAATTTCCCTTCGCCTCTTCCTCGACGGGCAGGAAGTCGATGGATAGAGGCGAAAGGAAAACTGTATCGCAGTCTGGGGTAACGATATACCAGCGCTTCGTCTTTGAACGACTGGCTACCCTTGCTGCAAAAGCGCTATCAGCGAGGCCAATATGACCGTCGACAAAACCGTAACGACTAGCCAACTTAAGTACATCTCGGCAAAGCTTATTTTCGCCGCCCAGGCGATTAAATCCTTCAGCGTCAATGTAGAAAAGTCCTGATTCACGAGTGCTAACACGTGGAGACGCGGCAATGAGTTCTCTTGCCAATTTCTTTTGCGCACTCTTGTAAAACTTGTCATCGTACTCTCTCCAAACTAAGTGAGAACAAATTGCCCTTGCTTCAGTGAACGTCATGCCCGGATAAATATTGGCGCGCTCAGCTTCTCTCGAGCAAACTTGAACTTTTGCCCGACCAATACTGCTAGAAAACTGCAACGATTGATTTTGATTTTTCGAATTAGCGAGTAGAACTAAAGGTTTGCCTTTAAGCTCGGGCTCGAGTTTTTGATGTACTGCGATCTGGAACTTGGGGATGCGTAAACAAGCGATTCTGCACATATGAAGCCACAGATACCTCAATATTTTCAGCCATACCATCCCTCAAAATCGAACCATTGATAGTCGGCATAATGGTGGCAATGTCATCACTATGACCAGTTAAACCAAGTTCGAAATGTACAGGCTTAGAGAAATTGAAACTCAATCTTGAATTTGTACCCCAGCTTGCCGATTGAGCAGAGGAATCATCATCTTTAAGCACTATTAGTGTGGCTTTCGATCGCTCTAAAGCCCTTTGCAATCTTGCATAAAAGTTGCTAGTTATGATGTTCCTCTCGCCCAAATCAAGAATGACCACATCAAAGACACGTGAACGAATCAATTGCTCGCATGCCCAGAGTGAATCTTTCAAATAGTCTCGCTTAATGGTTGAGTCGATATTACTTCTTAGAACCCAGAATCTACCTTGCTTTTCGTCTTTTGCATTATTCAAAAAGCACCAATCAGAGGCCAGTAATCTGTCAAAGGTATCTATATAAACTACATTCAAACCAGTGGCACACCAATTAGCGCAAATTGAGCGCAAAACTGTTGTTTTTCCGGAAGAAGATGCACCAACCCATTCAGTAACACGACGCTTAAGAAGACCAGCCGAACGACCAAAGTCAATCTGCTCTACACCGGTTTTTAGTGAGCGACCAACCTCACCTCCAGATAGCCACTTCCCGGGGAACAGATGTTCCAGCTCTTTCTTCAAATTAGCGACAGTAACTGCACCAACCATAAGCGCTACGGCGGCCTCCTTTCTGTATTCAATTTCATTTCCCCGATGCAGTTATTAAACCATACGCTCGTATGGTAGTCAACCTTTTTCTTTGCCCTCGTATGGTACCGCCCCGATATTTCATATACACAAGCGGGCGCGGCGATACATATTATCGCCCGTCTCTATATACCGACGCCAATCTTGTATGGTATCGAACATTGATTCCTTCTTTTATATACAAGAAAGGAGAATGGCAATTAATTTAGTTATCGCTAGATTGTCTTTGGGCAATCACCAATAAGGAGAGTTCATATCTAAAATTCGAAAATTGAACACATATCTCATTTGGTAAAATACAATGACTGATTGCTGCCCGAGGATTCCCCGTTGATTAGCCAAACCACTGAATATGCCTTACGTGCTGTGGTGTTTTTGGCAATAAGCGACGGGCAAGCACACACCACCGCTCAGATTGCCGATGGCACAAAGGTACCCACAGCCTATTTATCTAAAGTACTGCAGTCATTAAGCCGTGCGGGCTTAGTATCATCTCAACGTGGTCTAGGCGGCGGGTTTACTCTATCTGTAGACCCATCAGAACTTTCCATTTTAGAGATCATCGAGACTGTTGATCCTATTGCGCGCATTCATTCATGCCCCCTCGGTATGGCTGAGCATGGTGGTGCGCTATGTTCTCTGCACAAGCAACTTGATGAAGCACTGGCGCTTGTCGAGATTTCGTTGAGCAGGTCAAGCATTAAAGACCTAATTGAAGCCCCTGCTAGAGTCGGCCTCTGCACCATGAAGAAAAAAAGACGCAAAGCAATTGCCAAAGGTTCAAAGGCAAGTGCCAAGGCAATAGATAAAGCCATTGAAAAAGTGAAAGAGAAGCGCACAAGTGAAATTAGCAAAGTTATTTTATAACTATGCGACAACGTTTCTTTTTCTTCCAGCCTTTGCGGGTTTTCAATTTAAAGCAGACAAAGGCTTTTAACTGTTCCACAGTCAAATTGTTTGCCAGCACTTGCCAAAGAACTTTTCGCGGTTTGCTAGCATAGCCATAATTTAAGTCAAAATATTGCATCAACTCAAGTGCTTCTTCGCGCCACAGAAGCTGTGCCATGGCGAGAGGATCAAGCTCATAGCTGCGCCGAGCTGGCCAAATTTCGTTGGCGAATGGCTTACCGTCTTTCATGCCAACCGAAATCAATCCCCAACAATCGGGTACGATTTTAACGGCATGTTCTACATGTCTTTCATCAGCAACCAAAGTCATCTTCTCGAAAACTTTGCGATAGTGTTCCTGTTGGTTGGGCAAACGAATCAAGTTATCCGAAGCTGATTTGATTTCATAACCATGCAGGGTGTCGCTTATAACAGCGACATCAACGCGCACCACCCCGCGCAATAGTTCTAGCTCGTCGACGACACGGCTGTTAGGGTTTTCACCCAGCACCTTTTTGATCTCGGTGCGATACAGCAATCTTCGAACGTCTAATTCTTTCAGGATAAAAGCCTCAGCAAAGGCAACGCCACAATTAGACCATACTAATAGCTAGACTGGTGAGAGTTGGCAATTAAATCGCTATCTTCCGGCTCCACAGTAACACTGTTTGTAGCCAAAACAAGCATGGCGAAAACGAGGCTCCAGCCGACTATTTTCTTCAACATCATAGTTCTTTCTAGTATTAGCGATATGCGGTTGTTTTTATTTGGCGAGGGTTCGACCCTTACGGCAATAAATTGCGGCAGTGAGCGGGAAGCCCCTCTGCGAACAATATAAACCATAGCAATTGCCACCACCGACAGAGCCTGCCACCACTTGTCTATCAAGAAGGTTATTTAGTGGCAACTTGCAGGGCTAATCAAGAGGATAGAATCTATTTTTAGTACTATTTTTATCGGATGCTGACTAGCAAAAGGTCTTATATAGATGATAAGGGTTCAAACAGTACCAATATCGACACTTGCGATGACACTAGTGATAATACTAGTGGTAACACTATCGGCAACGTTATCATCGCCGATAAATAGTGCACGAGCCCAAGGATCGAGCCAAGAGATTACTGGCACCTTAACGATCAATGTCCAAGGTTTTCGGCCTGGCTCTGTCAACCTTGCTCTTTTTCAGCCCTCTAATCTGAAACAACCATTTCGCCAGCAGCCTGTAACCATAGCTGATGGCAAAACAACAGCCATCTTCACGCAAATACCAATGGGTGACTATGCAGTCAAAGTTCTTCGGGCAGGCAAAAAGGAAAGGCTGCGACTAACAGCTATCACTTACTCAAAAAATGAAGATCGTGTCTTTGGCCCCAGCTGGAAAAAGGGTTATTTCCACATGAACAAAGCAGAGATGATTGTCGAAGTTGCGGCCATAACTTTCTAAATAAATTTCGGATAGAGCAAGGGAAAAAGCGGATGGTCCATAGGTGCACCAGCCGGTAGCTGCTCTTGTAGACCGGGAAATTCTGGGGAGGTTACCCACGGCCTTGGTGCATGCACCACATCGTCGCCCAGAAAGCGAGCAGAGAAAACTCTTCGGCGGCGAGCCTCGACTGGCCCAGCAGCGTGGAGAGTAAGCATGTGAAAACAGACAACATCGCCGGGATCAACCTCCCAACCAAGAATAGGAAATTTCTCTGGTGCAGCATCTATATCAGGCAGCTCAGCTAAGCTACCATCAGGAAACCACTTAGCTTGATTATCACGAAAAGAGCGGGGCATGAGCCACGGGCCCAAATGCGATCCGGCCACTAATTCAAGAGTAGAATTTCTAGTGACAGAATCAACGGCAATCCACATACTGCAATTCTGCTTACCATCTATATTGTAATAAGGCTGGTCTTGGTGCCAGGGAGTGCGTTGTCTAGTGCCCGGTTCTTTCACTAGCAAATGATCATGGTATAGCCTGGCAGTAGAACTCTGCATCAGCTTCGCAGCAACTTCGCCCAGCTCAGACTGCAACAGAAATTGGCTGTAATAAGAATTAGTCTGCCAGTTACAGAAGTCTTCGACAAAATATCCTGGATCATCGCTGCTGCTAGCCACTTTATGGCGGGGGCTAAGTGCTTGAAGATTGGCCTCAATACCAAGCTTTAGCAAATCAATTTGTTCAGCGTTGAGCAAACCACGAATGCAAACAGCACCATCTCGGGCATAGTCTTTTATTTGCTGCTCAGTAACATTTGCCATTAGATTATTACTGCGCTAGATCGGCCCGACCTTTAGATAGCAAGTATTGGCTCAGGGCCTGCTGTAGATCAATACCGTTCATTTGCGGAACTGGAACAAATGGTCCAACACGAGTAAATTTACTCTCTAGAGTACCATCGCGCACTGGTTGGCCACCATAGGTAAAGACGCGATTAGAGCTTCTATTTTCCATCTCACCATTGCCGACAAGAAAGTAGTGATTGAGAGACTCTTGTTGGAACATATCAGCAACCTGACCGGTGGGGTAGGTCTCGGTAATGACATAGTGAGTACGAGTAGAAAGATTGACCGGAGTAGACTGCTCACAAATTTGCTGAACAGTCATAAATTTCACTTGCTTGCCATTGGAGGTGCTGTCTTTTTCAGAAGGCAAAATGTTGACGTGCCATACGTTGCCAGCCTTATCAATTTGGTGCCCCATATGCACCACCATCTCATTGTCCATCCATGCACCAACTGGACGCTTCATACCGGTGCGCAGGTCAGTTACGTCAACGGTGACGTCGCCGCGCTTCGACCAAGACCCAGCCATAATTTTTGGTATTTGGAACCATTCAATCACTGGCTGTTGGCGTTGCATTGAAACTGATTGCTGATAAATATTTGAATGAGTTTGATCAGTCTGACTGGTATCAGCTTGATAGCCACCACGATAGTTGCCATTGCTCTGACCTTGAGAATAGCCACCGTGAGAATAACCAGGCACGTAGCTATTTGAGACCGACGGCAAGTAGTCTGAGTGCTCAATGCCCGCTTGCAGAGTTTCAGCCATGGCTTGAGAGCTTAGGCTTAGGGCAAGAGCGAGAAGTAGTGAAACAATATTTTTCTTCATACGATTATTACCAGCGCTTCAGCCTTCCCAGGCCTTCTTCTACTTGTTTGATCAATTGGCGACGCTCGGGTGTTTCTGAGGTTTTCTTGGCTTGCTCAAGCGATTGCTTAAGCAGGTCTTTGGCTTTGCGATAGTTTTGCTGTTGCATATAACTACTGCCGAGGCCAGCAAGCACTTGGGCATAATTGAGAGTCATTGCTTCAACCACGCCCTGGCTACCTAGCTTTTTAGCAAATTTAGACTTTTCAATTGAGGCAAAAAACTTGGTGAATTGGTCAATTGATTTTTCATTCCACTCAATCGACTTTGCTAGATCACCTTTGGCCTGATAGGACATACCAACATAGGTACAGAGAACAGCTAAGCTGTGATCTTTTGGATTTTTAGAAGTTATGTCTTCAAACTGAGTGGTACCAAACTCAATGATTTGGTCAAAGTCTTGCTTAGCCATCATTTGTTGAATTATCGCTTGGCTGGCCCAGGAAGCGCGGTCTGGCAAAATAGACTTGTATTTTAGTGCCCAAGTACAAATTTTGTGTTGAGCGCTAAAGGCATTGGTGCGACCAGCCACTGTGGCTGAAACTACAAAAGCAGCGGTGAAAGCAGCTCTAAGGAAGAACAGCAGGCCAACGAGTGCGCCTGCTGCTAAAGCTGTGTTCAACCAGTTTTTGACGAGATAGGCTTGATAGAGATTCTGACCTACAAAATAGTAGAGCAAGCCAGTGGTCAGTGTTCCTAACAGCAAAATGGTGGCAAAAACAGCATAGACAACTCTGTCTTGAGTCGGGTTCTCGACAGGAACTGGTGGCAATTCCATCTGCGGCACCTTAGGCTGCTTAGCCCTGATTTGACGCCCGCCAGAGGGATGTTGCGACACTGATTTTTTGGCCATGAGATTTACCGTTTTTTTGATTCTAGTATCGACTTAGCGTTTCTTTGCTTCTTTCTCTTTTTGCTTTGCAGCTTTATCTTTTAGCTTGACGTTATCCTTGACCATTTTCTCGCGCTCTTTTGAGGGCATGTCAGTGCGCAGTGCCAAGTAATAATCGTATTGTTGAACTGCCTCATAAAGCATGCTCGAACTTGGATCTTTGCTTTTCTCTAAAGCGCGGGCCAAGCCTACTCGTGCATCAGCCAAGCGCGGATTATTTGCGATAGCTTGATGGTAGCGGTTGATAGCTCCATCCCACTGATTTTTCTTAGCCAGTTCATCAGCAACTTTACTGTCGGCCAAAGCTTGTTGGCGAATTGTGGCAATTTGACTGATACCACGATTTCCACGCTCAGGCACTCCAGAAAGAGCAAGGCCTTTCTTGTAAGCTGCTTCAGCATTGTCGAGATCTTTGATCATCAAGGCAATGTCTGCCACTGCATAGGTTTGTTTAGCATCTTGCAAATCGGCAATCACTTGCTTAATTAGATCGGCAGCTTTCTGGAAGTCACCACTAGCCATCAAAGCTTCAGCGTATGCAATGCGCTCACCGTCGGTCTTTGGCTCGGTCATGGCCGAAAGGTCAGGCTTGCTACCAGAAAGAGACATCAACTTGGCTTTAGCTAAATAAAGCTCCATGTCTTCAGGACTGAGTTTGATAGCTTGATCTAAGGTCTTAATAGCGGTGTCATAATCGTTAGAAGCAAGCATGGCTCCTACTGCCGCTTTCTGTGCCTTCAAGAACAACGCCTGACTGAGACCTTTAACAGCTGCAGCGTTATTTGGACTCATCGAGAGAATAGTTGTATAGGCTTTAATTGCTTCGTCTGGTTTCTCCAGACGCAAATTTATATCGGCAATTCGCTGACGCAAATCAAGATTATATGGAGCTTGAGTCAAGCCAGATCTCAGATCTGCCAGAGCTAATTCAAGGTCACCGCGCTCTTCGCGAATGTCGGCCATGCGCAAATAAGGCTCAGCATTCTCAGGCTTGATCAAAGTTGATAGCTGAAACTCTTTGAGAGCACCAGCAGTATTTCCTTGAGTAGCATAGGCCTGGCCTAACATCATGCGAGTGGGCCAACTATTAGGAAACTGCGCCAATGAAGTATTCAGCTCATTGAGAGCATCATCAGTTTGACCGAGCTTGAGCAAAGTGGCACCGAGGCCAAAGTGAGCACTAGAGTTACCAGAATTGATAGCGATGGAACGTTTGAAATTCTCTTGCGCCTCAGCCAAGCTGCCTTGATCAAGTTTGATTTGGCCTAGGGCCGCTAAGGCTGCTGAATGATTGGGGTCGAGGCTAACAGCTGTACGAAATTCGCTGCCCGCATCAACTACACGACCTTGCTCTTTATAAACTTGGCCTAAACTAAAATGAGCTTCGCCCGATGCCGGAGCCAATTGAACTGCTCGCTTAGAATATTCTTCAGCTTGCTGCAGCATCGATTCTTTGTTAGCTCTAATGGTTCCAGAAGAGGATTGCAAGCGATTGAGTATGACAGTCGATTTGCCAGCATAAGCCAAGGCATTGTTAGGATCGGAGGCGAGCACTCGATCGAACAACTCATCGGCGCCATCAAGCTTGAACTGCTTGGCAAGGGCTGTACCAAGACCAATCGTGGCCGCGATATCAGCAGGATTGTTAACAATTAGCTCACGAAACATGCCTTCAGCGTCAGCATACTTGCCTTGAGATAGAAGCTTTTCAGCAGGCATAATGTCGTGCTTGACCCGACCGGAGAGCACGGGGTCAGAACTTGGAGAACCGTAGCTGGGGTAAGATCCAGTGCTGGGTACACCTGGAACCTGAGAACTTGCCGGCACATGGCAACCGAGCAATAGACCAGTAGCAGCTATGGCCGCCTGAGCACCTTTACTAACCTTCATAAGACCTCCTCGCACAATCGAGTAGAGCATACAACGGCCCATGCACCTTCGGGCAAAGATGACAGGATGTTTTAAAGAGTTGAAACTTAGGAGTGGAATAAGTAATTAAGTAAACGGCGCTTACTACGACTAGAATATTAGTGCCAGCTAAGTTGTCAGCAACAGGCCGTAGCATTTGTCGAGGAGTCCAATTGACTGAGCCGGAACTAGCCAAATCTCTGCCACCAAGGAAGGTTTGTCTTTCTTGCGCCAAAGAATACACGACAGAGATGATCATCTGCCCTGATGATGATACTTTGCTCACTCCACTGTTAGTTGATACTTTGATTGGCACGACACTTGCTGACAAATATCAGATTCTCGAAAAGCTTGGTAGCGGCGGAATGGGCCTTGTATACAAGGCTAAGCACCTATTGATGAAGCGCTTGGTAGCGATCAAACTGATGCTGCCACAATTTGCCGCCAGCGCCACGGCCCTAAAGCGTTTCCGCCAAGAAGCGCAAGCGGCAAGCCATCTCAATCATCCTAATATTCTAAAAGTCTACGATTTTGGTGTTACACCGCAAGGTCTGCCCTACCTAGTAATGGATTTGCTTGAAGGCACCAACCTATCGGCCGAGTTAACGAAACACAATTACTTACCGCTAGACCGCTCGCTCAATATATTTGTGCAAACGTGTGCAGCCCTCCATCATGCTCACCAAAAAGGTGTAATTCACCGCGACTTGAAGCCCGGCAACATTATGATGGTCGACTATGACGGCCAGCACGATGTGGTGCAAATTGTTGATTTTGGCATGGCCAAAATTCTTTCAGCTATGGACGGCGAAAACGAAGAGCTAACCAAGACTGGTGAAGTCTTCGGTAGCCCTATGTATATGAGTCCTGAGCAGTGTATGGGAAGAGAACTCGACGGTCGCTCTGACATTTACTCATTGGGTTGTGTCATGTACCGCACTCTGACAGGAAGACCTGCAGTGGCTGGTGCTTCAGCTATGGAATGCTTCAACAAGCACGCCACAGCGCTACCAGCAACTTTTGCAGAAGTGGCACCAGAGCTGATGTTGCCACCATCTTTGGAGGCCATCATATTCAAGGCCATGGCCAAAGAAGTAGAAGGCCGCCAAGAATCAATGGCTCAACTGCGGGACGAACTACTAACTGAGCTTGGTCAAGTAGTCGATATCAGCAGCTCAATGCAAACCGGCATACAGTCTCAACTGAAAATGAGCTCTAGTCAGTCGCTCTCTAATAGCAGCTCTACTGGTGAAAGTACTGGAGCAGGGGCAGGGGCAGGAACTGGAACTAGTTCTGGTTCTTCGAGTAATGCTAACACTACGAATGAAACATCACATACTCAACTGAGCAACATCGGCATGTCTCGATTGCCAGCACGGCAAGCACGTGTGCTTGAGACTTCAATGTCAATGATGCAACCAACCCCTAAGGTGGCACGCAAAGGCATGATTTATGCATCAGTTGCTGGCGTGGCCATAATTGCTGCAGCAATAGCATTCATGCCAAAAGGCGGTCCCAAAGACGGTAGCCCTGATCAGACTCAAGGACAAGGACAAAGTCAAACTGATTCAGGAAAAGCTGATGATTACACACAGCTGGTTAAACAAGGACAGTCTTCGTTTGATCACGGCGACTACACAGAAGCACTAAAAAAATTCAAAGCAGCTTTAGAGAAAGCCAGAAGCTCAGGTGATTATGATCACGTAGCTGAAGTAAGAATGGCTCTCGGTCGTACTTATGTAGAGATACAAGATTTAGACGATGGTCAAAAAGAGTTTCAAGAAATCTTGAAGATTCGCGAAAGCGAAAAGAAGCTCACCGCACTTGATGCCACTGAGTCTATGAATGAGCTTGGTAAAATCTATCGCGCCAAAGGTCAGTATGGCCAAGCGCAGCAACTCTTCAATCGCGCTCTAGCTATTAGACAGAACTACACTGGCGCCGATCATGCAGCTGTTGCAGAAACGCTTGCCGATCTTGGTAATTTAGCATTAGCACAAAAACAGTTTAAGAAAGCTACCGAACTGCTGGCCAGAGCAGAGAAAGTAGCAAGTTCTACTCAAGGTTTGGCAGATCTCAATCAAGCCAATATTTTCAGCGCCATTGGCCAAGCTTACCAATTGCAAGGGCAGTTTGATAAAGCCACTGGTTATTATGAAAAAGCTCTGGCCATCAGAGAAAAGAGTCTCAATCCAGACAATCCGGCCATTGCTGACACGCTTACATATTTAGGCACATTAGCCTTTGTCAAACGCAACTTTGACAAAGCTGATTCATACCTACATAGAGCCTTGGATATTCAAGAAAAGACCCTCGGCAAAGACGATCCATCGATTGCCACCACCGAATTTTGCTTGGGCGTACTCTACCAACAAACAAAAAAATATGACAAAGCCGAACCATTGCTCACCGATAGCTTACGAATTCGCACGAAAGCACTGGGAGCCGACGACCCTTCGACACAGCAAACTAAAGAGCTGCTAGACCAAGTCAAAGCTAAGCTGCGCTAAAACTCTAGACTGGAATAATTGTGTGAGAGAAGACGCTCTCAGTCATTAACTGTCTGCGTTTTTCTAGATATTCCAGTACACAAGTAACAAAAGTGGCATGGCTCCACGTTAATGGCGAAACCGATAGTGGTTCGTTATTAAAAGGATGCACTTGCTCAGCAAGACAACCAGATGGCAGAGCATGGTCAGCTACCCACTCTAGCATTTCCACTGCATCTTTCAGGCCATCAGCACTATGGGCAGCGGCAATATCATATTGCGCTAACCACATGGTGCAAATAAACCAAGGATTACCTGGCACCTTTTCTACATCTTGCGAAATCTGGTGATAATAATCGTTCTCATAGCGAGCCAAACCACCCACGTCGGTTTTAATCCAGAGTCGGTCGCGAATGGCCTTCATGGTCAAAACCACTTTCTCATCATGAGGGCTGAGACCACCAAAAGCAAAAATACTGTACATAGCAGCGTCAATGGTCATATCTAGTTCATAACCATCCTCGGTGCGCGTGGCCATGCGGCAGAAGCGCTTATCTTTCTCACTCCACATGTGCTTAATCATGGCTTCGCGAGTTTCGTCGATCGCCTTCTTATATACTTCGGCTCGCTCTACCTCACCTAAAGCCTGAGCAAAATTATAGGCACCAGTCAAACCAGCAATGACACTACAAACCGTGAACATATGCACGCCGTAGCGCTCTTCCCACAGATCATACGAGGGCAGCGGCAGCTTAGTTTCGGGGTCGCGATATTGCACCAGAAAATCGGCGCCATGTTTAATTAAGTGCACGAAGAGTGAGCGCACAAACTCAATATCTCTGAATTTTCTAAAATGCTGCCAGAGAGACCAAAGCACCAAGGCCGTCTCATCTTCTTGGATAGGTAAGTCGAGCTTACCGTCGCGAAGCCAGGGGTGCCAACTCGAAGCAACAGATTGATCGGGATTATATTTATGCAGCAGGTAGCCTTCTTCTTTCATCACATCATTGCAGAAGCTAAAGAAGCGCTGAGTCAAATCTATATAACCAGCCTTAGTCAAGGCATGGGCCACCAAGGCACCATCGCGCGGCCACATATAAGAATATGTGTCGCGGGCAAACTGCGTGATGTCGTGGTCATTGGCAGCAATAATTGCTCCGCCGTTATCAATTTGCGATCGAATAACGAGCAAACTACGTTTATACAACTCAACAACTTTAGGGGGCAAGCTCAAGAAATCTACGTGACCAGGATTAACCCACAAGCGCCAATAGTTCTGATTCCGCGGCACGATGTGAGAGGCCTGCTGTTTCTTAACTTCTGCATCAAGGGCTACAACTTCTTCATAGTTGCGTCCAAAGCACATCCAGTAATAACAAACATTCTCACCATTGGCTGGCACATCTACATGTACAGCCACAGTAGAATCTACCGAGCCTTGAGCAATGGCAAAGCAGCCAAGAGTACCATCCTCAGCGTCTCTGAAGGTGCCTTCCAAGCCAGCCATATTTTTCTTACCAACGGCCCATTGCTCTACGCCAACTTTTTTAGGGCTAGTGGTATTAACCAAAAACCAGCGGTTTTTCTTATAGTGAATAACTGATGAGGTGCGCGGATCGTAAAAGGCAGTGTCGCCAACGTCATTTTCAGCGATACTAAAATCTTGGTGGAAGAAAATTCTGACATCCCGCGCCTTACCGCTCAAGTCTTTAACATGCAGTTCGCGCAAAAAGAAATTGGCGAAAAAATCTACCATGTCATGAATAACTAGTTCGAGCTTGAGTTTGTCGTGACGCAATAGAACATCGGTGACAAGGGTTTCTTTGCAATATTTCCGCTCAAGATACCAACCATCTTGCACCCAGGCAAACTGACCGTCTACCCAGACGCCAAAGTGATTAACCCTGCCGACGGTCTGATTTTCTTGACCCACGTGAGGATAATAAATATCGCGCACGCGATACTGCTTATCGAAATTAATAAGAACATTGCCGTTTCCTATCGGTAGATCACGGGGCATGCAAAAATCCTCCAGCTGGCTATACACTATGCCAATGAAGAAGCCGCTCTAAACCCCCTAGTAGAATTTATATAGGGAAAATTTAAAAGCGATACTGATCGAAGATTCTAGTATTTATCTCGCCGTCCAATACTGTATCTTGCCAAACAAACTTAGCTGTCGAGGTCGGCCTGGCGACGATCATTTCAACGAAGGTTAAGCGCTCACTATCGACAAATAAATCGACCAAACCGTCTTTAATCTTGGCTCGCAAATGAATTTGCTCATCGCTATTCACAACTTCTAGATCGGTTAGTCGATTAAAGAACCATTGTTTATCAGAGACGATTCCTGAAAGCAGAAGTGAAGCACTGTAATACGAACCAGCAAACGATAAGGCCGCCGTATCAGCCACCGCAACAGCTAAACTTGAACTCGGGCTTAGCCCTTCTTCAGGTAACCGTTTAAAGACCCCTTCATGATTGTTGCAAATGAAATAAAGGTTGTCTTCTCTCAGTTCAGCAAAGTGCCCAGTACTAGTGAATTGATAGCGAAACAAATGGCGTTCGGCTGCCGAGCTAGGCAGAGCATTGCGCATGAAATTCGTGGCAAATACTGTACCAGTAAGAAGTTTTTTCTCACCGCTAAACTTTTTGCCAATTGATTCAACTTGAACGGTAACAATACCGCTATCACTATAACTTTGCAGGTCTCGGTACGTCTTTAAGACCGATTGCAGCACAGCGCTCAACTAGACACCCACCGGCATTTGCATGTCTGTCTCTGGCTGCTCTGGCTCGCCAGTGCTTTGAATTTTTCTAGCTGTAATTTTGAGCAATAATAAATAAAGTGCGAGCATTGAGCTGCAAACCGCGAACAAGAAAAGCATGCCCATTTGCCAGCTCAAATGTGTAAAGCCATAACCAGCCAGAAGAGGCAAAGTGATACCACCCACAGCACCAGTAGTAATCACAACACTGGAAGTGGTTGTTGTATCTGGCATGAAATGCTCATTAGCGGCAGCGAGTACATTAGGAAAAATCGGCCCATAGCCTAGACCCAAGAGCAAGACGATGGCGAGGGTGGCCACACCTAAATTGCTGAAACACGCTAAAGCCAATAGGGAACTAGCAGCAAGAGCCATGCCCATTAGAGTAATTTTGATAGACGAATAACGGCCGCAGAGAAAGACGCTTATAGTTCGGCCTAGAGTGAGACCTGCCCAGAGCACAGTCATGCTAATTGAGGCCAAAGCTAAATCAAGGGCACTGTATTTCTGCAAGAAAGTAAACAACCAAGCAGCAGAGCTAACTTCCATACCGACATAAAGATAAATAACCAAGGCAAATAGCCACAAAACTGGTTTCTTAATATTGCCAGTTATCGGCTCACTTTCTGTTACTAACTTTTTACCGGGATTTTGAATCTTGAGCAGTAAGGCACAAGTGAAAGCAAAGGCAGCGCCAAAGAGATAAACAACGTGGTAAGACCAATGACTACTGAGCCCAGCCCATGCAATTAGAGGCCCAGCAAGGGCACCTATGCCAAAGAATAGATTAACCCTGTTCAAAGCCGCTGCACTACTGGCAGTATCACTTAGTAAAACACTTGTGGTTGAGGCAATGCTATTAAGACCAGTGCCGCAGCCAATAACAAAGGCACCGATCGCTAGAACCACAAGGCCAGGTCCGAAAGATACAGTGACCATGCCAATACCAGCGATTACTGCAGCTAAGCGCAGACTATTGCGGCTACCAAGCTTCTCACACAGTAACTTACCGAGCAAAAGCATGAGCATGCTTCCGCATGCACTAACACTAACAATTGATCCAGCCAGATCTAAATCAATGCCTTTCGACTGAGCAATTTTAGGTATTAGTGGACCAGTCCACCCTGTATTCAACCCGGCAAGCAGTGTTAGCGCACACGCTGCCATGATAATTCGCATTCTCTGCTTGTCTTCCATAGAGAAAACAATACCAGCACGTGGCTACAGCATGGTGCTGTGTTATAAGACAAAAGACCATTTGTAACATCGCCTAGACACTGTATTGGCGATATTTTTCCCACAGTTCATTGGCTTCATCAGCGCGCGACTGTTCATTGAGAACTCGGGCCAAGCCATCAACAATTGACGTAATGAGAAAAGGATCGATTTGACCAGCCGCTTCATGGCAAGCGAGAGCTAACCTAAAAACAGACTCAGCCTTTTCATTTTGACCAGCTGTTTGCAACAAGCGGCCATATGAAAGATAGTGCACTGCTTGGTCGTGGGCACTTACTTGCTCACGTTCTTGTTGCTCAAGAACATGTATGCCACTTTCAAGATACTGCAGAGCTTCATCTTTCTTGCCTGCTAGTAAGGCAATGCCAGCGGCATCCAGATAAACTTCCTCAGCTAAGTCGAATTCAAGGGCTTCGGTAATACGGCCTTGCGCCACTAGCATCTTAGCCAAAATTGCCGCCTGGGCCTTGATTAAGGTCTTGTCTTCAACAGCATTTGATGCGGCCAACTCATAGGCTTGACGATAACAATCTTCAGCTTGCTTGCAATCGTCTTTAAGGCGGTACAACTCACCAAGGCGATTGAGGCTGAGTAAGACACTGTGCCCCGAATCAGGTAACTGGCGGGCCAGACTGAGAGCCTCTTTGAAGTGCTCTTCTGCTATTACAAGATTGCCTTGTACCTCAGCTTGCTGGGCGAGAATCAAAACATTGCGCCAGTGCGACTGCTGTTCTAAACCATTAACCTGTGACATTTATATCCCGCAGATAGGAAGCTAGCGACCTAATTCTAACAGCAGTGGCTGGCTAGAGGCCAAGAGTGGTAACTAAGGCTAGTGGCAAATTCAGACAACATATGTCATGCTAGTCAACCGATATATTGCTGAGCAAAAAAAGGATAGAACATGAGTATTTCTTGGGGCAAGCGCCAACGGTTCAAGTTCAATCCAGGCGGAACCCTCAACAACTGGGCACCACCAATGCTACCAGCCGTCTATGCCATTACTTACAAGCAAGACCCTGCTAACAAACCGAAAGCCCACACTGTTTTGTACTTTGGGCAAGCCGACGATTTGTCGCAGCAAGCTCTTAGAAGTCACAACCATGTTTTAGATTTCTGGGCCAACAATGGCGGTGACGAAAGCGAACTCTTTGTCTTCATTCTGGCCATGCCCGATTCAACCCGCTGGGAACGCGCTAGTGTTCAAGAGCAACTAGTTTCTGAATACAATCCTGACTGTAATCGCTATTAAATAGTAGATTTAACCTATTATTGACATCCGAGGGCCTAAATTTGACTAAAGTGGCTACATTTGGGCCAATTTAGGCGGCCTGATTCTTAGATGTCTGTCATAATGCAAATAGATGGCAGCTTTGGCGCGCAGAAAAGTTCTGTGCAGCCGAATTCATGATGGAAAATGTTGGAATTGGCATTACTGTAGCTTCGAAGAACAATAATAATGAATAACAAAATACTAGTAGGAAACCTGGCTACAGCAGTTACTGAGCATCAAATCAAAGAGCTATTCTCGACGACAGTGGGCACAGTGCTGTCTGTCGATCTACCTAAAGACCCAAGAACTGGCACCAATCGAGGCTATGCTTTTGTTGAGATGGGTAGTTCCAGTGAAGCAGCTGAAGCAGTCACCAACCTCAATGGTCACGATGTAAGCGGTCGTAGACTGAATCTCACCCTTACTGAGCAGCCTGGACAGAAGCAAAAGAGCGACCGTAAATGGTATCAATTCGGGTCAAAATGAGACCCAGCTTAGTTCACATAAGTTAGCTTGCAACAATTCTACATTGACATCCACTGATGATATGTGGCATGCTGCAACAGATTCTGAAAAAACGATGGTTTTTAAGCCATGAACTGGTCATCACCGTCGATTGCGCAGAACGTCCTTGCCTAAAGCCCCAGAGCAATAACTCCTTGAGTAATCAGGCAAGGTATCCATCCACTCTAAATGGATCGCAAATAGATAGGTAGGCTAATTAGCCGTTGTTATATAAGGATTCTAAATTGACCACATTTGCTGAACTTGGCTTGTCCAAGTCTACTCTCGCTGCGCTTGTAGATGCAGAGTACGTTGAACCAACCGAAATTCAACTAAACACTATTCCATTGTTATTGTCCGGCGTAGACATCATGGGCTCGGCTCAAACAGGCTCAGGTAAAACTGCTGCCTTTGCTTTGCCTATCATTGAATGCCTGCAAGAACCAGAAAAAAGACCAAGAGCACTAGTTATGGTGCCAACCCGCGAACTAGCACTTCAAGTAGAAGAACAGTTCGTCAAATTCTCTAAGTACAACAAATTGCGTTGTGTCACTCTTTATGGTGGCACAGGCTACGAGAAACAAAGCCGCGCTCTCAAGCGTGGTGTTGATATTATCGTTGCCACTCCTGGTCGTTTGCTCGACATGGTAGAACGCAGAATCGCTGATGTATCAGGCGTTGAAATTTTAGTGTTAGACGAAGGCGACAGACTACTCGATATGGGCTTCATGCCACAGATTCGCAAAGTCATCTCCCAACTTAAGAAAGAACGTCAAACAGTGATGTTCTCGGCTACCATCGACAATCGCGTACACAGACTGGCTGCTGAGTTCCTCAAAAACCCAATCACTGTTAAAGCGAAATCAAGTCAAATTGAGCCAACCGCTATCGATCAAAAGCTCTATCACGTAACTGAATTCGGCAAAGATGCCCTTTTGGTTAAGCTAATTGCCGAACTAGAAATGAGTTCAGTAATTGTCTTCACCAAAACCAAACGCAGAGCCGGTTGGGTTAGAGGAAGACTACGCGACGCTAATGTATTGGCTGAAGAAATTCACGGCGACATCAGCCAAAGCCAACGCGAAAAGACTCTATCTCGCTACCGCGACGGTCGCTTCAAAGTACTCGTTGCCACCGACGTTGCTGCCCGTGGTCTCGATATTCCATCGATCTCACACGTAGTCAACTACGACTTGCCTGATTCACCCGAAGATTATGTGCACAGAATCGGCCGTACTGGCCGCGCTGGACGTGCTGGTGTAGCACTCTCATTCGTTAATGACGAACAACGTTACTTGATTCGCGATATCGAAAAAGTAATGGGTCGCCAACTCGAGCAAGAAGGCAAGCCAGAACCACGCAAGGTTGTACCGGCTCGTCGCTTCCGTAATTCAGGAAGAAGAAGAGTAGTCTAAGTCTTACTGACATAGAACCATAACCAAAGGCCAGAGTCGTTAATGATTCTGGCCTTTTGCTTTAGATCCGAGCCCAGAAATTACAGACTAGTTACTACAGACTAGTTACTACAGACTAGAACGGGCGCGCAGTGCCAACTCAATCGCTAACGAGCTTGATTCGGCCACAGTTGTAATGTGACCCATCTTGCGCCCTGCTCTAGCCTCGTCTTTGCCGTATAGGTGCAGATGAGCCTGACTGGTAGCTAAAGCACTGGCAAAGTTAGGTCTGTTGTTATTCTTCAACCAGAGATCGCCTAACAAATTGACCATGGCTGCTGAGTGAAAAGGCATGGTGGCACCGAGGGTGAGGCCGCAGACAGCGCGCACTTGTTGCTCAAACTGGCTTGTGGGGCAGGCCTCAATTGTGAGATGGCCAGAGTTATGGGGTCGTGGCGCCAGCTCGTTGACCATTAGCTGGCCTTTGTCGCTGAGAAAGAACTCAACGCAAAGAAGCCCTACGCAATCTAGCTTATCCATGATGGCAGAAGTGATGTTAGCCGCCTGTTCTACTAGATGCTGCGATAGCTTTGCGGGAACAGATGAAACATCAAGAATATGATTAACGTGCTTATTCTCAATCGGCCCAAAGTATGTAAAAACACTTTGGTTTGATTGATAGTTGCGAGCACCTATGACCGAAAATTCTTTGTCGATACTAATAAGTGCCTCGGCCACTACTTCGGCTTGTTTACTGACTTTGCCCAGTTCAGCAAAGGCTAAGGCAGCTTCCTCTTGGTTGCGCACGACCCGCTGGCCCTTACCGTCATAACCAAAACCGGCGGTTTTTAACACTGCCGGAAAACCAACTTGATCAAGTGCGCTAAGATCTTCGGCAGTCTTAATTAGGGCAAAGGGCGCCACGGGAAAACCATTGTCTACTAAAAACTGTTTCTCGCGCTCACGGTTTTGCGCCACATATAACGTCTCAGCACCTGGATAAACAGCAGTTGTACGCGACAAAATTCTAATAGTCTCAACTGGAATATTTTCAAATTCAAGAGTGACAACGTCGACTTCAGAGGCGAAGTGTTCGAGGGCTTGTTCATCTAAATATGAGGCACAGACCAGCTTGTCACTAATATGACCGGCTGGACTCTTTTCTTCATCAGTATAGACATGCACTTTGTAGCCCATTTCGCGAGCCGCGACGCAGAACATGCGACCTAGCTGTCCACCGCCAAGCATGCCGATAGTGGCCCCGGGTTGAAGCACTTTCATAGAGGCAAAACATCTCCCAGAACTTTATCAGTTTGCACTTGTCGATAGGCACGCAGTTTCTCTCGCAATGCCGGTCTCTTATTGGCCAAAATTGCCACTGCCAGCAGTGCTGCATTTATTGCACCGGCGCGACCTATTGCTAAAGTTCCTGTAGGAATTCCCGCTGGCATCTGCACGATTGAAAGCAACGAATCAAGCCCTTTTAAGGCATGACTCTCGACAGGCACACCTAATACTGGTATCAAAGTCTGAGCAGCGATCATGCCAGGCAAATGGGCGGCTCCACCAGCGCCAGCAATTACCACTTCAATACCACGCTCTTCAGCTGTAGTGGCAAACTCAGTTAAAAGTTGTGGAGTGCGGTGAGCCGATACAATCTTGCACTCGTGAGCAATCTCAAACTCTTCAAGCACTTCGTTGGCATGACGCATGGTCTCCCAGTCAGACTTGCTGCCCATTACAACGGAGACAATAGCAGTGGACATAGAAGGCCCTCATAAACTCTTAGGAATCATTATTACTTAAAAAGTTGTGAAGGGGCAGTTGAAAAAATTTTCTAAAGGGATCTCATTAATAATTGAGCTAATCAACAGCTAACTACGTATCAAGTGCAGTATTCTGGGCTTGTGCATCGAGGGATCACGTATGTGCGGAATTATAGGCGTATCAGGCACTACTGACGCTGCTAGAGATGTATTTGTCGGATTGATGAATCTTCAGCATCGTGGGCAGGATGGCGCGGGCATACTGACCCTGGCAGAAAGTGGCAGTGAGCTTTTCAATCTACAAAAAGGTAGCGGTCTGATTGAGAATGTCTTCTCTGAGCGCTCTTTTAAAAAGGGCCTTAAGGGCAAGACAGCCTTGGGACACACACGCTACGCCACCATCGGCAGGCAAGACCCCAACTTATTACAACCTTTCTTCGACGCCCGCTCTACCATCGGCATTGGCCACAATGGCAATATCGTCAATGTATATACTCTGCGCGATGAACTAGCTCAAGCCGGGCTAGAGTACACCCCCGCCAGTGAATCTGACTCAGAAGTCATTCTTAAACTCTTGGCCCTAGAACTAGATGGTCACGAACCAAGCGCGGCGACCATGTTCAAAGCCATTGAAGCCAGCATGCACCGTTTAGTGGGCAGCTATGCAGTGGTGGGAATTGACGGCACCGGTGGTCTCTTTGGCTTCCGCGACCCCGATGGCATCAGACCTTTGGTACTTGGCAGTCGCGTCAACAGTGAAGGCATAGAGGTTTACTCTTTGGCCAGTGAGTCGATTGCCCTTACTTATTTAGGCTACACAGTTGTAAACGAAATAGCCCCCGGTGAAGCAATTTATATCGCTGCTGATGGGAAAGTATCGCGTCAGATACTCTTTCAGCATTCAATTTCACCATGCATGTTCGAGTCTGTTTATTTCTCGCGGGTTGAGTCTGAGCTGGAAACACACTCTATATATGAAACTCGCTTTCAGCTAGGACTAGTTCTGGCCGAGCGCATTAGAGAGCTGGGAATTGTCGCCGATGTTGTGGTTCCGGTGCCAGAGACTAGCCGAAGTGCAGCAATAGCGATAGCTGAGGCCCTTGACCTGCCATTTCGCGAATCACTAATTAAGAACCGTTATGTCAATCGCACTTTTATTCTAGACGGCCATGCCGCTAGACAAGAAGCAATTCGCCGCAAGCTCTCGCCTATCTCTTCAGAAATTCGCGGTAAGCGTTGTTTAGTTATCGACGATAGTATTGTGCGGGGCACCACCGCTGCGCAAATCATCGAACTAATGCGCCAGTCTGGAGCTAAAGAAGTAATCATGGCTTCCACATGTCCGCAGATTCAATTCCCTTGTTACTACGGGATTGACTTCCCCAGCCAGGACGAACTAGTTGCTTACAACTGTACCGACGAAGAAGTAGCAAAAAAACTAGGGGCAGATCGAGTTGTCTTCCAAACAATCGAGGGTCTAAAGAAAGCTCTGAAAAAAGATACTCTTTGCACTGGTTGTCTCACAGGTATCTACCCGACCGATGTCGCTTGTGGCAGCGACTTCCAATCGCAAAGACTAAAAGACCGCACCACTCTCATTCGCAAATCATAGGTAAGGAGAAAAAAGTTGTCGGTTGACTTGCAAGACCTGATTCTGGCTTACGACGGTTCGGTAAAACGGGTCTGGCGACCAGAAGGCGACGACGGCTCTTACTGGTTTGAATTTACTGATGACTACTCGGTGTTCGACTGGGGCAAAATGCCCGATACCATTTCTAATAAAGGCAAAGCCCTGGTTGCTCTCGGTGCCTTCTTCTTTCAGCATCTAGCAGATAACAAGACTTGGATAAATCTGAGCGAATCAGTGCATCTCTCAATCTTCAACCAAGATTGGCTCAATAAAAGAGTAAACCAACCACTATTTCAACGCCTCACCACCCACGGTGCGCGGCATCATTTTCAAGGTTTAGTCGGCAGCGATGGCAAAGCTCTTACCATCGAACAGATAGCCAACCACCAAGCCTACATGTCAGTGGTAAAAGCTGAAGTACAGCGGCCCGAGCCCACTTCGCTGCTTGATCAAACGGTCTTTTATTACAGCCACGACATAACCGATGCTAGACGACTGGTTCCCCTAGAAGTTGTATTTCGCTTTGGCATGCCCCCTGGTAGCTCGCTGAAAAGCAGACTCGAAGCAGACCCGAGCTATGCCCAAACTCTTGGATTGAGCAAGGTGCCAGAAATAGGATGGTTCGAGCGGCCAGTGCTCGAATTTTATACAAAGCTAGAACCTAAAGACAGACTATTATCTATTCAAGAAGCCCTGACCATATCTGGCCTTACTCCCAAACGATTTGAAGAGCTATGCGAATTAGCTTACGCTACAGCTCTAGCAATCTATCATCACTTTGCTGAGCGGGGCATCGAGCTATGGGACGGCAAATTTGAATTTCTCGAAGACCACAAAGGCTTGCTCTTAGCCGACAGCATTGGACCCGACGAATTAAGGCTCGTCTATAGCGGCCACAGTCTATCCAAAGAAATGATTCGTCAGTTCTACCGCGATTCTAGCTGGCAAAAAACCATTGCCAAAGCGCAAAAAATGGCCCTCAGTCAAAACAGGCTTGATTGGCAAGAAATTTGCACAAAAGATTTGCACGAGCAACCATCGCCGCTTTCTCCACAGTTCAAAGCTGTAGCTGACAAACTCTACGGAGTGCTAGCCAACCACACCATTGGCTACGACGTCTTTCCGCAGCATCCGACTTTGCCTCAATTTGTAGACTCAATCAATGTTGCTGCGCAAAAAGAAGGTC
Organism: Candidatus Obscuribacterales bacterium; assembly: GCA_021732025.1. Taxonomy (GTDB): domain Bacteria; phylum Cyanobacteriota; class Vampirovibrionia; order Obscuribacterales; family Obscuribacteraceae. The sequence continues at coordinate 98,606 of JAKFVU010000002.1, forward strand.
AATGAGATGAAAGTTCTGGTTGTGGGCGGCGGAGGCAGAGAGCATGCAATATGCTGGAAGCTTTCTTTGAGCACCAGAGTTAGACAAATATTCTGTGCCCCCGGCAATGGTGGCACTGCAAAATGTGACAAGACCGAAAATATTGATATTGCCGCAATGGACTTTGACAAACTCATTGCCTTTGCCAAAGACAATGCCATCGACTTAGTTGTGATTGGCCCAGATAACCCATTAGCTGAAGGCATCGTCGATAGCATGGAAGCTCAGGGTCTGAGAGTTTTTGGCCCGAATAAAAGCCAGGCCAAGTTAGAGTGGAGCAAAGCTTACGCTAAAGAAGTTCTCAACCAACTGAACATCGCCACAGCCCGTTTTGCCACAGCTAATTCGCAACAGACCGCCGAAGCAATTGTCAAAGCCAATCAATGGGCCCGAGTGGTAAAAGCTGATGGGCTGGCCTTAGGCAAAGGTGTCTTTGTCTGTGCCAGCGAAGACGACGCCTTACAAGCACTCAATACAATTTATAAAAGCGGAAAATTCAGTGACAAAAAAGTCGTCATTGAAGAAATGCTCAGCGGCGAAGAAATCTCACTGCTCACTCTTTGCGATGGCAAGACTTTGACACCATTGTTGCCTAGTCAAGATCATAAGCGACGCTTTGACGATGATCTAGGACCTAACACAGGCGGCATGGGCGCCTATGCACCGGTGCAGCTGTACGAGAAACATAAAGAAGCTATTCAAAGCAGAGTGTTAGAGCCCTTGCAAAAAGCTCTGGCTGAGGGCAAACTCAACTTTAAGGGTGTGCTCTACATCGGTCTTTTGATGCACCATGAAAAATCTAGTGCAGACAAATCGAGTAAAAACCAGCCTGAGCCCTATGTCTTAGAATTTAACGCTCGCTTTGGCGACCCTGAAACTCAAACAATATTGCCATTATTGCAATCTGATTTATTCGATGCTCTATACTCCTGCACCGATCAAACTTTAGACAAGCAACAGTTATTGTGGTCTAAACAATCATCCTGCTGTGTTATCGGAGCCGCTCAAGGCTACCCTGATAGCTCTTCAAAAGGCGAGACAATAACTTTTCCAGCCAATGAATCTAATGATGCTAACGAAATCATATTTCAGGCTGGCACCAAACTGCTAAGTACAGAATCCGGTGAGCAAACTGTCACCGATGGCGGACGCATATTTGCCGCCGTAGGCTTAGCAGACAATATGGCCGAGGCTCGCCAGCGCGCTTACAAACTTATCGCCACTGTAAACTGTCAATCACTTGATTATCGCCGTGATATCGCAAAGAGGGAAGCAACGTGCCAATCAAAATAGCTGTGCTTGTTTCAGGCCGTGGCTCGAACTTAGAGGCTATTCTTACAGCCATCGAGAAGAAAGAATTGGCTGCTGAAATCGCCGTGGTGCTTTCTAACAATCCCGATTCGTATGCCTTGAAAATTGCTAAGAAGCACAACATTCCCACTGCTAGTGTCGACCACCGCGGTATCTCGCGTAAAGAACACGAGAAGCAAGTTTTTCAGAAATTGAAGAAATTCGCACCTGACTATCTTGTCTTAGCTGGCTACATGCGCATCTTATCAGGCGATTTTCTTACCCACTTCAAAGATGACAATGGCTTATATCGTGTCATCAATATTCACCCATCGCTTCTACCCGCATTTCCAGGCAAATCGGCCTACGAAGACGCATTCAACTATGGTGTGAAAATATCTGGTATCACTGTGCACCTTGTAGATGAACAGGTTGATCACGGCCCAATATTGGCACAAGCAGTTTTTGAACGAAAAGCCGGCGACACTCTAGAGACCTTCCAGGCTCGCGGACTTGAACTAGAACACAAGCTCTTTCCTCAAGTATTGGCTCAATTAGCAGAGTCAAGCTTAGCGGCCATGACCAACTTAAATGTAGAGAGCGAAGCTGACTTGCCGAAAGCCACTAAAGCTAATGCTCAGAGCGCTGAAACGGCCAATAATAGCGAAACTCTTTGTGTGGCCATAGTTCCCAAATCTAGTGCCTCAGCTGAATCAGGGGCAGACAGCAAGACCATGGCCTTGCCTCTCTATTGGCTAACAGGTGCGAACTTAGAGCAAAGCGAAAAGCTGACCACAGCACTGCAAGAAATATTGGCTGACCAACTTCTAGAAGATGTCTGGTGTGTTGTTTCTAGTGAACGCAGCGCCTGGCTTTCACAGTGGAAAGAACAAGGTTTCAAGTGGTTCGCCGAAAGACAATATTTGCCTGGTGTGACAGATAACTTGGCCCGCACAGTCGAAGAAGCAATTCGCCTCAGCGGCCTCAAAACTAAAATCAACGTAGCATCCGGTTCAGCTTATCTCTTTGATGATTCTTTCAACATCAAACAAGTAGAAACTCACTGCCGCTACAGGCACTACCATCCGGTAACCGATAAATTCCGCATCCATGACCTCACGGCTCCGCACTTCACCAAATTACTTGAGTTTCCCCAAGTGCACTTGCCGTCAACTCCGGATCCAGAAGTTGTAGCCTTAAACTTAAGCGATATTGACTTAGAAAACTTGAGCCGCTCGCGCACCTTGGCCTTAAACCTAACTGAGATGCGAGCTATTCGTGAATATTTCGAACAAGCATCTGTCACGGCAGAACGGGCCACCTACGGCCTAAGCCAATGGCCAACAGATGTTGAACTTGAAGTTATTGCTCAGACCTGGTCAGAACACTGCAAGCACAAAATCTTCAATGCCATCATTCACGAGAAAAGTGCTCACGTCAAAGCCGTGCAAACCCTGACCATGAGCATGGCCGGCACCTCCGCCACCAAACCAACCAGAAAGACCGAAGCCCGCACTATCACCAGCTTGTATAAGAGCTACGTGCAAGCGGCCACTAAAAAACTAGCAGAGAAAAGGCCAGATTTGTTATCGGTCTTTGTTGACAATGCCGGTGTAATTAAATGGAACGACGATTGGGGTATTTGCTTCAAAGTTGAAACCCACAATTCACCATCAGCCTTAGAGCCATACGGCGGCGCGCTAACAGGAATACTTGGAGTCAATCGCGACATTCTTGGCACTGGCCTTGGTGCCAAGCCAATTTGCAACACCGATGTCTTCTGCTTTGCCTATCCAGCCGCAGATTTAGCCAATCGTCCCACCATGCTACCGCCCCAATCAATTATTCAAGGTGTGCGCAAAGGCGTGCAAGATGGCGGCAATAAGAGTGGCATTCCTACTGTAAACGGTGCTGTCTATTTTCATCCAGGCTACCGCGCTAAGCCGCTAGTGTTCTGTGGCACCGGTGGTCTCTTGCCCTTAACCGTTGACGGCAAGTGCGGCTATGAGAAACATACTGAAAATGGTGATGCCATCATTATGGTCGGCGGACGAGTAGGTAAAGACGGCATACATGGTGCCACTTTCTCTTCTGAAGCATTGAACGTAGACTCACCAGTTTCTGCAGTACAAATTGGTGACCCCTTTACGCAAAAGCGCGTGACCGATTTTATTCTTGAAGCACGAGACCTTGGTTTGATATCGGGTATCACCGATAACGGTGCCGGTGGTCTCTCCTCATCAGTAGGAGAAATGGCCCAGATAACTGGTGGTGCCACTCTTGAAGTTGATCACATTCCTCTTAAATATCCGGGTCTAGCCGACTACGAAATTGTCATCTCCGAATCACAAGAGCGCATGACTTTATCGTCAACAAAAATCGCTGAACTGCAAGAGCTAGCAGAAAAGCACAGTGTTGAGCTAACAGTAGTTGGAAAGTTCGATGACAAAGGTTTCTTCCGTATCACTAGAGAAGGTAAAACCATTGCCCTGCTCGATCTCAAATTCTTACATGATGGTGCCCCGCGCTTAGAACTTGAGGCGCACTGGCAAGCACCAGTGACCATAGATGAAGTGGAGCAACCACCGAAAAAGCTGGGCGAAGCTCTACTTGCTCTTCTTGGTCATGCCAATATCTGTAGCCGCGAGCCAGTAATTCGCCAATATGATCACGAAGTACAGGGCGGCAGTGTCATCAAACCACTGATGGGCCCTGACCAGACAGCTCCATGTGACGCAGCTGTGATTCAACCCCTACTGAGTGAATCTACTGGCTTGGCGGTTTCAAATGGTATGTGTCCGCAGTTAAGTGATTTTGACTCTCATCTGATGGCAATCTGTGCCGTTGACGAAGCCGTACGCAACGCCGTATGTGTGGGAGCCGACCCCAATAGCTTAGCTCTGCTCGATAATTTCTGCTGGCCCGACCCCGTAGTATCGAAGTCAAACCCAGACGGCAAGCGCAAACTAGCCCAACTGGTTCAGGCCTGCGAAGGTCTCTATGACGCGGTGCTAGCCTATAATGCTCCGCTAATTTCGGGCAAAGACAGCATGAAGAATGACTTTGACGATGGCACCGTGCGCATCTCCATTCCTCCAACCTTACTGGTCTCGGCCATAGGCAAAGTGCCCGACATCGAGCAAGTGGTCACCATGGAGTTCAAATCAGAGGGTGACCACATCTTCTTGGTCTCGGCTGGCGCTCTTGGTCTAGCCGCCACCACCTATGCTGGCAACATGAATTGGACCTCGTCGCTGCTTCCAGAACTAAATCTCGAACAAGCGGCTCTCTTGTACCAAACAATATTTAGTGCCATGCAAAGCAATCTGATTGAATCGTGCCACGATCTATCAGAAGGCGGCCTAGCCGTTACCGTGAGCGAGTGCATCATCGGTAGTGATTTAGGAGCCGAACTTAACTCTGAAGCAGTGGTGACAGCAGCCGAAAATGGTGCCAGATTCCACGACATGTTGCGCGAGCGCATGGACGTCGCCCTCTTTGCCGAAGGGCCAGCTAGACTGCTAGTGAGCGTATCGCCTGCCAATGTCGAAGCTTGGTTAGCCCTGTGGCCAGAGCATAAAGAACTGGCAAGTGACAGCAAAATATCTGTAGTAGAAATCGGTAAAGTTACCGAATCAGGTCTAAAGCTTGTAGACAAAGCCAGAAAAAGCGATTTAATCGATCTCGACAACGCCACCCTAAAACAAGCCTGGCAAGCAACTCTCCCCTTTGAAGAGGACTTCAAATGATCAGGCCAAGAGCGATTGTGCTCAGCGGAGACGGAATTAATTGCAGCAACGAAACTGCGTTTGCTCTAGAGCAAGCTGGTTTTGAAGCGGTAATAAGTCACACCAGTGAACTATTGGCTAAGCCCAAGCAGCTGCTCAAGTCAGAGCTGTTGGCACTGCCTGGTGGCTTTTCTTTCGGCGACGAAATTGCCAGCGGCAAAGTACTAGCAGTGAAGATTAGACACCGCATGCTTGAAGTGTTGCACTCATACATTGAAAAAGGCAACCTAGTTCTCGGCATCTGCAATGGCTTTCAGACCCTGGTTCAACTAGGTCTTTTGCCCAGTTCTGAAGAAGGTAGCGAGAGTATAGTCAGCCTCACCCATAACTCTGGCGGTCGGTTCATAAACCGCTGGGTGGAGATGACAGTCAATGCAGACAGTGCTAGCAAAACAAGTAGCCCATTTTTCAAAGGACTAGACAAAATCAGTCTGCCCATCAGGCATGGCGAAGGTCGCATACAAGTGAGACCAGACGCCAAAGACGAGGCAGTCGCCATCGTTAACGAGCGCGCCGCTCTAAACTATGACGAAGATGTAAACGGCAGCTTTGAGAAAATAGCTGCTCTCACAAATGGTAAAGGCAATGTGCTCGGCCTCATGCCCCACCCTGAAGCCTACATTCGCCATTCGCAACATCCCGCTTTTCCTTCACTGAAGCGTAAGGGCATCACCTTCGAAAGCATGCCAGACGGATTGGCCATTCTCAAAAATGCTCACGCCTCACTAAGCTAGGAAATAAAATGACTCCCGAAAAACAAACCTACGCAGCAGCAGGAGTCGACATCGACAAGGCCGATCGCTTCGTCGACCGCCTGAAGAAAATTGCCCGGCGCAAAGAGCATGAAGCCATGTGGCAAGCGGCTGGCGGCTATGCTGCGGTCTATCCTAGTTATAGCGGCAACGGCATCGCCGTCACTACTGACGGTGTGGGCACCAAGCTCTTGGTGGCACATAAGCTGAAAAAGTTTGACACTATCGGCATCGACCTCGTGGCTATGTGCGCCAACGATTTAATTTGTGTGGGCGCCACGCCAAACATTTTTCTTGATTATTTTGCGGTAGGAAAACTTGACGATACTGCTGACGCGATAATGGCAGGCATAGTGGCTGGTTGCGACCAAACAGGTATGCTCTTAGTCGGTGGCGAAACCGCTGAAATGCCAGGTGTCTACGAGCACGGCCACTTTGACTTAGCCGGATTCGCCGTCGGTCAAGTGCGCCAAGAAGAGCTTCTTACCGGAAGCGAAATTGCTCCGGGCCAGAAATTAATTGGTGTAGCTTCAAGTGGCATTCACTCAAACGGGCTCTCACTAGCAAGAAAAGTATTGCCCGACAACGATGAAACTTATTTAGCTCTTCTCACTCCAACAGAGCTCTATGTCAAAGCAGTGATGGAAATATTGGACAAACATCGCAGCAGCGTTAAAGGTATAGCCCACATCACCGGTGGTGGCTGGACTAATTTGTTTAGGCTAAATAGCGAAGTCGGTTTCGTCATCGACAATGCCCTGCCAGTGCCTGCCATCCTCACGGCCATTAGTGAGCATGTCAATGAAGAAGAGATGTACAAAACCTTCAACATGGGCATGGGTCTAGCTTTGATAATCGAAGGCGCTAGTGAACCAATTATCGAAATATTTGAAAAGCATAAAATGAAAGCACAGACAGTAGGGCACGTTAACGAACGTGCCAAAACACTTAGTATCTCGAATCTAACAATTAGTGGATGACACTAAATGGCTACGCAAGGAAATCAACAATGAAAACCGTACTAGTTAGCGTTACCGACAAAACCGGCCTCGACAACTTCATAACTCGCCTAGAGCGCTTCGACACTCTGCGGCTGATAGGCACAACCAGCACAGCTAAGTATTTAGAAGAAAAAGGCTTCAAGTGCACCAAGGTTGAAGAGTTGACAGGCTTCCCTGAAATTCTCTCTGGCCGCGTCAAAACATTGCACCCTAAAGTATTTGCCGGCATTCTCGCTAGACCAATCACTGAAGACCGCAGCTGTTTGGCTGAAATGGAAATTTCAGAAATCGACTTAGTTGTGGTCAATCTCTATGCCTTTGAAGATGCCTTGAAAAAAGACCTAGCTGAGCAACCGATGGTTGAACAGATTGATGTAGGCGGCGTTGCTCTGCTGAGAGCAGCAGCTAAGAATTTCGAGCGCGTAGCTGTTATTAATGAACCTAGCCAATACGATAGTGTTATTGCCGCGATGGACGCTAACAAAGGCGAGATTCCTCTAGCCTTCCGCAGAAAGTTGGCTTATCAAGCATTCGCCCGCACAGCCAGCTATGACCAAAGTATTTCTACTTACTTAGGCAAGCTAGTGCAAAGTGAAAGTTCAGATAAAGGCTCAGCAAAAGATGCTAGCGAAGCTTCAGTGCCAGACTTTGCCGATAAGCTCACTATCAACCTCAAGCGCCAAGAGACTCTGCGCTACGGTGAAAATCCTCACCAAGCAGCGGCTTGGTACCAGCTAGAAAGCCCCATTTCAGTTCCGGGTCTAACATCAGAACTGCAAGCTTTCCCACCATTTGAACAATTGCAAGGCAAAGAAATGTCTTCCAATAACATCACTGATACTTACGCTCTAGTCAAAATATTGCGTGAGTTAGTGGCACCAGCAGTGGTTGTCATCAAACATAATAACCCGTGCGGTGTGGCCCAAGCGAAAACTCTTGCTGAAGCATACGAACTAGCCTACGAATGCGACCCGATGTCAGCCTTTGGTGGCGTCTATGGCTTCACCGGCAAAGTCGATGCCGCCCTGGCAGAGCGCATCACCCGCAACTTTGTAGAAATTGTTCTTGCTCCTGAATATGACGAAGCCGCTCTTGAAGTATTCAAGAAAAAGAAAAATGTACGCGTTCTCAAAAGTACAGTTGACACAAAATTGGCTAAGCAGCGCGACTATAAACTGAAGCATCTATCAGATTATGGCTTCCTTTTAGAAGTCGACCAAGACGCTCCAGTTGAAGCCAGTACATTTACCTGCGTCACTGAGAAGAAGCCAGACCCAGCCTTGCAAAAAGACATTGCCTTCACTTGGTCGGTGGTCAAGCACCTAACTTCAAATGCCATATTCGTCGCTAAAGACGGCCTCTCGCTCGGTTTCGGCATCGGCCAAACCAGCCGCATCGCCAGTACCGGAATCGCCCTGCGTCAAGCCGGGGAGAAATCAAAAGGTGCTGTTATGGCTAGCGAAGCATTCTTGCCAGCAACAGACAATATTGAAGCAGCAGCGGAAGCAGGTATCGCCGTCATCATTCAACCCGGTGGCAGTATCAAAGACGCTGATGTCATCGCCGCCTGCAACAAGGCCGGAATTGCCATGGTCTTCACGGGCCAACGCTGCTTCAAGCACTAACTCAAAACTACTGATTGGGAGACATAGAATGAAAACTGGAAGTAGCAAAAAAATCGGAACTACCCTTGCGGCAATTTTGACACTTGCTGCTTCCAGTTTTCTTATCCCTTCAGCAGAAGCCAAAAAGAGCGCACCAAGAAAAATGAGTGACGATATCGAAAAGCTTGAGAATGTCAGCTATATGCCAGGGCAACCAAATGCTGACGATCGCGCACACATGTTCTGTCTCTACACACCAAAAGCACCAGCTGGTAAAAGCTTTCCCCTAATCATCTATGTTCATGGTGGCGGCTGGACCTCAAGACCAAACTCAATACCCCGCTGGGTACCCGACTTTGTTCGCAAGGGCTATGGCGTGGCCATAGTTTATTATCGCCTAGCCCAAGAAGGCATCTTCTCTTCTCAAATTGAGGACCTCAACACCGCTCTGCGCTATTTCAAAGGTAATGCCGACAAACTGCACATAGATACTAACCATATTGGCCTCTGGGGCCATTCAGCCGGTGGCCATCTGGTTGCCTTAATGGGTGCCTCAGCCAATAGCCCAGCCCTAGACATCGGCGGAGACAAAACTATCTCGCGTGACGTGCAGGCAGTCTGCGATTTTTCCGGACCGGCAAACTTGTATGATTTGGGCACGAAGAAGTATCCCAAGATGGAATGGGATACAGTCAGCCCTACTTCTTCTCTGTCACTACTTTTAGGTGGCACAGCCTCAACTCAAAAAGCTCGCGCACTTGAAGCAAGCCCCGACACTTATGTCTCTCCTGGTGACCCTCCTTTCTTGGTCATGCATGGCGAAAACGACAAGGTCGTGCCCGTGGAGCAAAGCGACGATCTAGTGGCAGCATTGAAGAAAGCAAACGTCGATACTACTTATATTCGCCTTCCTCATGAAGGTCACGACATCGAACATAGCAAAAATATCGAAACTGCTCGCAAGTTCTTTGATAAGCACTTGAAGGGCGATAAGCACTAGGGACAGATTTTCTCGGAAAAATCGCGCTGTTTATTTTTGTATTTTCCATGCAATAAATGTCAGACTTTCTTGAGAAAATCGGACATTTTATAAGGCAGTTCGCGAAGACTATCAAATATAAGCATTGTGGCCTGCTCCGCCGAGAGTCGTCAACGGCAAGCCGAACTTAGCCTCTCGACTTCCCTGATCAACAATAGTTCTTACTCTAAGTTCATTAGGCGAAGGCGTACTGAGAATACACGGACATAATTGAATACACTCCGAATGAGTTTCCCAGTATTTTCTCAACTGCAAAGCTTTGGCGTCATTCGAGTAATAGCTAACAACGAGTTCTTTTCGCACAAGCTGATAAGAAGCGGCATAGCCAATTGGCCTGCGGTCAGAATACAAACTATCATTAGCCGGATCGCCAATACTATTTGCCATCACAGCGCTATCCCCTTTCGCTTTGGTTGTATCTCGAAGTACAAATAAAGTAGCTGAGCGGGGAATGGCTTTCCACAGAAGAGGCTTGAGAAGCGCGGCCTGTGGCTCACCATTTTTAGACCTCTGCAAAACTGCTGTCAAATATGTTAGGTCCGTAGCCCAAAGTACTACATCTTTCTGTGGTGAACAGAAGTAGAAAGGAAGTAGATCATCTTGCATTTGCCTCTGAAAGCACAACAACTCTACGCCCTGCACTAATGTTTTACTACTGCAATTTGCTCGCGCAAAAGCAAGCATTTGCGAGCTACTAACAGGAGATGATTTATCAACAAGAAGAATGGAGCAGCCATCAAAGGGGAACACTCCGAGATTCTTAGGACGACGAAAATTGCATGATCCTGCCACAACTCGATTGAATTTGACACCGTCCCACCAGGCATAGTCGGGAAATAAACTTCCAATGCTCGTCATGCGATGCGCAAAAGATGTTGGCGTAGGTTCCGGGTATTTGGTTTTAACGTCAACTGTTACTGGCGTCTGGGTAACGATGAGAGTTTCAGTATTTGCCGGCAACCAACGGATGAATTCTGCCACAGGCTCTTCCAACCCCATAGAAAACTTTGGCAAAGCCTTGTTATCAACTTTGACTGGAGCGGCATAGGCTTGACTGCATGCCAAAACCCATAGAGTGACGACAACCAATTTCAATTTCAAGTTTTTTCTCCAGAATGACCTGCAGTCATCCTAGCGACCTACCAACTAATTTCCGCACCAGGGAAAACACTTCGGCCACTGTGGGTAGTACATGTCGGCATCACTGCGGTCGACTATATTAATTACTACGCTAGTTCAAATTATCCTCTGGTATTTTTAGAGAGTAAGAAATGTTTGAAAAGTTTCTCGCTAAAACGGGCAATGCCTTGCACTGGCTGATGATACTTTTCGTTTTTCAAGGGATCATCGGAGGATTTTCAATCCACCAAGGATATTGGCAAATTGATTCACCATGGGCGGTTAACTTTCTAAACTATGCGAAGCAGGCATTGAGATTATTCATATGCTATCGCCTAATAAAACCTGCCGGCGTTCAGGATATCAAGGCTTTAATCATTCTATTTCTAATACCAAGTAGTAGTGTCTTTTATGCCTGTTTCAACAATTTAGACATTGAAATTGCCTTAATTACCTGCCGGTGGCATCGATACTCGAGAATTCCTGCCGCACTCTGGGTGGCCTTAAGCTGCACGATTTGGTGCCATTGGCCAGCCTACATATTGGGTTGCAACCTGTCTACTTATTTGACGACCAAGGAAGGAGTGTTCGTCGGCACAACCGATGGTATCTATAATCTATACAAATATCCCAGGCACTATCAAGCTAAAGGCTATCCCTATGCTCTGTTCCGAGAGCTAACTTTATTTCCCGGAGTCAAGCTGGTCAAAGACTTAGATGACTGCCTAAGCAAAGGTGCTGTATCGGTCAGACGGTCAGAAGATGGAAATTATCATATCGAAGGTGGCGTCCCATTTACGAAACAGCGATCTAAATATTGACGTCCTAAAATGACTTGATTGCGCTCAAGATTTTCTTTATACGCGAAATATCGATTGTAGAATTTTGATTCTGCTTTTGTACCCATAGAAAAAGATATTTACCTGTTTTAGAACTTTGAGCAATACCGCAAAAGGTATTATCTACAATTAAATCAGGGCCCAATATTTCTGAGTGGCCAATCGAATAGTACATAGTCTCATTGCCAAAACTTAGTTGATCAGTTATATGAGGCTCTAACCGATCTTTGCTAGCTCTGACCAAGGCTTGCTTAACCTCACTCACTTTTTCTTCGGTTCTAAGAGCTGCCGGATCTATACCGCGCTTCTTCATTGGATCGTCCGAAGATGTGAATGAATAGAATGCTTGAGTAACCTCATCGTCAAACTGCACGATTGGAAACCCTTTTACATCATAAGCAGACGAGTAGGTGAAGCCTTTCGGCAGAGGCTCTGCAATGGTCATAAAGGTTGCTGCCACCGATTTGACATGGGCAGGGTTACTTACCGACAAGAAAACAACTACGCCTGCAATTATCAGACCGGTCACACAAAGCGTTGCGAAAATGCCAAATCCAATGGCAACGTTAACAAGGATCTTCGTTTTGTTGCTCTTTTCCACGATTGCGTGCCTCACAATTTTTCTCATTTCGAAGCTTCGACAAGCCTGGCATGTTCACTATATCATTGGCTATAGCGCATATTTTGCCTGATCCAAAAGTCAAAATCACCAATTCTTGCGCACCCGACCAGGCGTTAAGTGACCTAAACGTAGATTTAACGACCGCTCGATTACATTGCCATAAGAAGGACCCCCACCGAGGCAAGAATCAAATGGTTGAATTAAAGGGCGACAAACCGGCCACACCAAGCGTAGCTCAAGAAGTTCCAGACAATGCGCTGTTTCAAGACTATTTGAAGTTGACCCGAGCTGGCGAAGTTGGTTCCGACGGCAAGGCGATATTTGTTACCCCACCTAGCAAACCAATGCCTGAGGCGGTCTTAGCCAAGGAGATCGGCCAACAGCTGAAAGAGAATGGCGATGCCAAATCAATCATGCCTTCAACACAGTACCTTTTATCTACGCTCTCAGAAGCTGATGAGATAGAAAATTCCCTCGATTGGTTGCAAGATAAGCTAGATAAACAGTTGGAGAAAACGCCCTGGTCAGTCAATTTTAAGTACGACCGGGAGAACGACAGTCTTGAAATGAAGGCTACCAACAAAGATGATCCATCCAAAAACTTGACTGTAAACGAACCTCGGGAGCACGCACGCTTAGAATTTTGATGCTTCGACTGTTTGAGAAATGGCACAGATAAATGAGACTTGTGCATTTACTCACAACTTGATAGCTTAGTTCTATGATTGAGCAAGCTGTAAACCGCAAGAACACTTCCGACTTCCATTTAAGGCGAAGAGCGCTACAACATCTATTATTCACTGCCTTGATTCTCGTTACAGCAGGCCATGCGGCTCATGCAGTGCCACAGGAGACTAGACAACAAATTGCTGCAAGGCTGACAGAGCGCGGGATGAAAATGATGGACCGCGGTGACTACAAAGGGGCGCGCGCACCGCTACTGGAGGCACTGCAGTATGAGCCAAAGAATCCCCGCATTTACTGGGGGCTGGCCCGCTCTAGTTACAACACAATGGACCGCTACAGCCAGGGCTTAGATGAAGCAGAAAAATATCTAAAAAAAGCTATTTCTCTTAATCCGGCTTACAGCAACTCTTATGTTCAGATGACCGAGATCAAGAACATACAAGGCAAATACGATGAAGCAATTACCTGGGCAGACAAAGGAATTGCTTGCCAGCCACCGCAGATGGAGTGCTACCCACACAAAGCTGTTGCTCTAAGCAATTTGCACCGCCACGACCAAGCCCTTGCTTGCATCGATAAATATCTATCTTACAAGGGAAAAGACGTAAGTTTTGACGCTCTGGAAATTAGAGCTTCTGTACTCGAAAACGCAGGACGATACAGTGCGGCAATAGCCGCATACGAAACTTGCTATCAACTAAAAAAACAAGACACCTATCTCTTGCGCCAAGTTACCTGTTATGACTTACTAAATAAGCCGCTTGAAGCCGTTAAGGTCTTGGATAAGCTGATTGCTACTAACCCTAGCGACGACACAGCGTTAGTAAAGCGCGCCAAGTTTTATATCAAAGCTGGAAAGCTGGAGCTAGCGTTGGCTGACTACAATAAAGCTATCAAAGAAATGTCTGGTGCAACGTATTATAGAGAGAGAGCCGCTCTCCACAAAAAAATGGGACATATGGATCTTTATGCTAAAGATATGAAGGCAGCAGAGGACGATTAGAGGTTACCAGCATTAATGCATAGGTAAAAGCGGAAAATACCCTACCTAATGCGCCAATATGTGCCGCTTGGTCGTCCAGCCAACAAAGCGCTGAGCTGGTTCAATCTCTTCTGTCTGCGCCTGCTTTAGCGCTTTCAGTATAGGAGAAAATCTTTCACTAAAATCAGTGTCTTGTTTGAGCATGTGTTCGTCCATCCAAACAAAAAGCGAGTCTTGCTTCTGCTTGTCTAGCAGCGACAAGAAAAATATCATCTGGCGCCAGGCATATGCAGTGTTCTTAAGCACTCTCAGTTGCGCAGAATACTCGCATGGCCCCTGCTGCTCGCGACAAATCCATACGAAACAAACTTTGACTAACTCTTCAAGATCCAAAGATGGATCTTCTGATAGTTTCAGTTCGCTAAACAGTGCAGCTAAATTGTGGCTAGTTAAAATCTGTTCTTGCTCAATTACAGCACCATTGGCAGCTACTGAAAAGTGACCCAAAGCAACTCCAGCTCTTTGCTGACATAGTTTGGCAAAATGGTCACTTTTTGAATCTACCAGGGCAAAGTCTGAGAGAGAATAATAGTTGAAGTAGATGGTGCCTTTCAAATACTTAGCCGTGAGAGCTGCCGCAGCGGTAAACTTCGGGCTGAACTTGCCCATGAAAATATCAGCCGCCAACTCTTCCACTATGGGCAGAGTCAAACCGGCAGCCTTGGCCAATGAAGCAATTTCACCAATTAGTTTATTGGGCAAAAGTTGCTGCGGAAAACTCTTGAAGTTGGTGGCACATACCAATGTCAATTTTTCCTTTGCCAACTCTTTTACTTCGCCCTTGTATTTCTCGAGTGCATTCACCCATGGCAGTTCAGATATTTGTACCTGCTTGGCTAAGTTGAAGAGCAAAAGAGAGCGGCGCGTTTTGAACGCTGAATAAGTAGCAGCGTAAAGTGCTTGCAAAGCCTGGTCGTCAAAGGCACAGGCCTGTACCTGAGCACTAATTTGAGTAACAACTCCGGCTAACTGCTCAGATGAAGAAACAAGTTCACTCTCTATCAACTCATTAAGCGGCATCTTGACAGAGCGTAAAGCTTTGAACTTGAATGTCTCTGGTAACTCGCATCCAGACAAAAGAGGCATAAACATTGCTTCTGAGCTTTCACTTTCGGCAGCAGTTATGGGATAAAAAATATCAGACAACGAGGTGAGGGCATCAACCTTTAACTTTTCAATTCTAGCTAACATTACCGGGGCTAGCTGGAAGGTGCCTGGCTGAGCAGCAACCACTCGCTGAACTTCTCTTATTTGCTCAGACTTGGTTGAGCCAGGCAGGCCTCTAGCCACTTCTATCTGTTGCAATATTGCCCGAATCATACCAACATCACGGCCGCTTAGTGATCTGCGATCTTTCACCGACAGACTAAGACACTTAAACAAATGTGCGGCATTGCCCTTGCCTGTAGACTTCTTGCGGGCAAATTGCAGCTGAGATTCAGCCTTTGTTAAATCGAACAGAAGCTTAGTAGCTCTATCATTCCAACTTTCTGGATAAGTTTGACAGGGCCAGCCATCTTCAATAGTTTCGGCAAAAAGCGAAACGGCTCGATCGTAAAGAGGAAGCAATGACAATGCTTCTCTTTGGCATTCTACAGATCGACTGCCTTTAACATTGCTAAAGTCAGCGCGAGTTTTTGCCATGCTCTGTAGATAAACTAAATCGCTAGCAGTCAGAGGCTCTGTGCTAGGAATTGGGTAAAAGCGCAGCCGCGAAAAGAAGGGCGCAATATGCTCCACGACTACTTTGGCAGCCTCATTTGCACCTTGACTAAACAAGTATGCCACCACCAGTAAGGCGCTCTCTTCTGGAACATCGATACGATAACGCTTGCTGGCGAGCATTTCATTCAACTTAGCCATTCCCTCAGTGCTGAGAAAATAGGCATTGAGAGCTGCGCGCAGGGGTATACCAGATGCGATATTTAGGCCTTCGGCGAGCTTGAGCTCATGGTCTTGTATTTCGCCCTCCGCCAGAAGGCGACCTGTGGCAAAGCCACCTTGGGAAACTTCCAGAGTAGCCCAAGCAGGCACGTCAACTACAGGCACCCGACTGCCAATATTAAGCTGTCCAGTGAGTATTCCACTGGCAACACGCATCCACTTAGCTAATTTGCTTTTCGCCTGCTCTTCAGCTTTAAAATCAGATTTGCCGTCGGCACCAGTGCGTTGAGCTCGTGCGACAGCGCTGAGGGCGCGAGCTAACTGGGCAGAAACATATTCGGCATTAACCTCAATTCTTGTCTCATCCATTTTTTCATCTCATCTAAGTTTGGTTCAAGAAATCAGTGGAAGTGAGCGAATTAATAAAAGCGAGCGATATTAATAGAAGCGGGCAATTTTGCCATCATCGCGCAGTTCCATTACCACTGATGCTGGCTTCTTAGGCAAGCCTGGCATGGTCATGATCTCACCAGTGATAGCTACAACAAATCCAGCACCGGCTGAAAGTCTAAGCTGGCGAATGTTGAGCTTGAAGCCTGAAGGAGCACCTAAAAGTGTCGGGTCATCACTAAACGAATACTGAGTCTTTGCCACACAAACAGGCAAATTGCCGTAGCCGTTCTTGTCTAACCATTTCAATTCTTTCAAAGCTTCATTGGAATATTCCACACTGGCCGCACCATAAATCGCTGATGCGACAGTGGCCAATTTTTCTTTGATTGGTGCGTCTAGTTTATATAACGGAGCAAACTTACTTGGTTTAGCAGTCTGTGCCACAACCAGGTCGGCAAGCTCAAGAGCGCCGTCACCACCTTTGGCCCAAACATCGGCGGTAATAGCGTCAATGCCTTTGGTTTTGCAAAGCGAAATTAGGTGCGACAACTCTTCATCACTGTCTCCAGCAAATTTATTGATGCAGACAATTGCCGGCACACCAAACTTTTGCACATTGGCAACGTGACGCTCTAAGTTGCATAGACCGCGTTCAATAGCCGACAAGTCTTGTGTGGCCAGGTCGGCCTCAGAGACTCCACCATGTAATTTCAAGGCCTTAACTGTCGCCACTAGCACCACTGCATCTGGTGCTAGCTCAGGGCGCAAATTAGCCACAATATCGCAGAATTTCTCCAAGCCTAAATCAGCGCCAAAGCCTGCTTCTGTAACGACATAATCGCTTGTATAAAGGGCAAGCAAACCAGAGAGCACACTAGAGGTGCCGTGAGCAATATTGGCAAACGGACCGCCATGCACAAAGGCGGGAGTGCCATCAAGAGTCTGCACCAAATTCGGCTTGATGGCATCTTTCAAAATTATGGCCATCGCCGCGGCAGCATCAACTTGTTTGGCTGTAATAGGTGCAGCGGCCGTTGATTTAGCGACGACGATATTGCCCAAGCGCTCGCGTAAGTTAGCCATAGAATCGGCCAAGCAAAGGGTAGCCATAACTTCGGAGGCAGCAGTTATATCAAAACCAGTCTCGCGCACGATACCATTGGCTTTTCCACCCAAACCTTGCACCAAATTGCGCAAACTGCGATCGTTCATGTCCATTGCTCGTCTAAAGCTGATGGCGCGCTGGTCGATGGATAGGGCATTGCCGAAGTGAATGTGATTATCAATCAAGGCAGCAAGTAAATTATTAGCAGCACCAATGGCATGCAAGTCACCATTGAAATGCAGGTTGATGTCATCCATGGGCATCAACTGCGAGTAACCACCACCGGTGCCACCGCCTTTTTGTCCAAAGACGGGCCCCATTGATGGCTCACGCAAAGCCACCGAGACTTTTCGCGCTTTTCCACCGTTTGCCTTGCAGCTCTTGCGCAGGGCTTGTGCCAGGCCGACAGAAGTAGTGGTCTTGCCTTCACCAGCCTTGGTTGGCGTAATCGCCGACACCAAAATCAATTTCCCTCTAACCTTATTTTTGTCAGTTAGAATGCGCTCAATGGCATCGTAGGCAATCTTGGCCTTATATTTGCCGTAAAGCTCAATGTCGTCTTCACTTAGACCAAGTTCGGCAGCAACGTCGACTATCGCCCTCAACTTAGCATTGTTCGCCAAATCAATATCTGAAGGTTGAACACCTGAAGAAGTAGTAGAAGACGATGAAGTTGAGGCGCCGGTTGCTGTTTCCACGTTAATAATTCCACTTTGACTATAAGAAAAGAGGCTAACCTATGGCTAGCCTCCCCAAGATTATACTTACTTATTCGCTAACCTATTTCTTTAGCTCTCTTACGAGGCGCATCAAGTAAAAGGCGAAGTTGACGTAATCAAGAACAATATTGAGAGCGATGCTAGTCGCTTCTGGCCAGCTGTTATCAGTTGACTTAGCCAAGCGGCAAAAATCAACCAAGAAGAAGCCGGTAAAGACAACCAAACCACCCACTGCATAAACAATATTGACGCCAGCAGAGAAGTGAATGAAGAACTGGCTTAACCCGACAAGAATCAGGCCAAACAGAGCAAACATAAGAAAGCGCTGCATCGGTCTGAAGTCAACGCCAGAGAAGGCACCGATTGAACCAACCACGGCCATAGCGCCAGCAGTACCAGCTAAACAAACGGCAACTGTGTTAGCGCCGATAGTTTCGATATAGCCTTGCAAGCCGAAACCGACGATTACACCGAAGACAGCGTTCCAAACGGCCAGTCCAATCATTGAAGATACTGGCGAATTAACCCTCGGTAAGAAGAACAAACCGCCGAAAGTTATGGCAATCGAGGCGATCCAGAGAAACATGTTCGGCTCAGTTTTGATGCCGAAGAACGAACCAGCCGCCAGAAACATGAAAGAGACGCTAGTGAGCAAAGCCACTTTGCTGACCAAGGTGCCCTGGGTTAAAGCCTGGGCATCGAAATCGGCAAGCCCATTTCCACCGCGCTTTGCCGTCTGCGTAGTTTCAGTATTAAATGATTCCGAGTACGGTTTTTTGTCCATTGCTTTCACCTTAGAGGCCGATATCAATAACGATATACCTATACCAAGCTAGCAGCAACCTGCTGACAACCACAGGATATTCATTATTCCTTAGGGAAGGCGCAGAAAGCTTATCGGCCCTTCTTAGCTTCTTCTTTTACTTTCTGCTTGGCCAACTCTTTAGCGCGCTTGGCTGCTTGTTCAGCGGCTTTCTCGGCTGCTTTCTTAGCCTCCAGCTCACGCACACGCTCTTCTTCTTTGAGTTCTAGATAGTAGTTGTAATTGCCGTGATAAACGACCAACTGACCGTCTCTAATCTCGACAATCTTGGTGGCAATTTGCGAGATGAAATAGCGGTCGTGTGAGATTACTACAACTGTACCGTCGAACTTCTTCAGAGCGTCTTCTAGAGTCTCTTTAGCAGGAATATCGAGGTGGTTGGTCGGCTCATCGAGAATCAAGAAATTATTGGCACCAAGCAACATCTTGGCCAACGCCAAGCGCGCTTTTTCGCCGCCACTAAGGCTCTCAACTTTCTTGAATACGCTATCTCCGCCGAACAAGAATCGACCAAGCAAGGCGCGCACTTCTTCAGTCTTCCATAGCGGCACTTCGTCTTGAATGGTATCGAGAACGCGTTTGTCTAGATCTAAGGCTTCAGCCTGGTTTTGCTCGAAATAAGCAGGGCGAACATTGTGATCACCAAGCTTGACCGAACCACCGTCTGGCTTTTCGCGACCAGTTATAAGCCTGAGCAAGGTCGACTTGCCAGCACCATTGGGGCCGAGAATAGCGATACGCTCGCCTCTTTCAATTTGCAAGTTGGCATCTAAGAAAAGAATGTTGTCGTTATAACCGTGTGTGAGATCGCGGATAGTGACAATCTCTCGCCCACTACGTGCTGCCGCTGGAAAATGGAATACCAGAGTGCGCTCACCGTCTTCGGGCTTCTCAATTAGTTCAATTTTGTCGAGTTGTTTTTCTCTACTCTTAGCTTGTGTACTGCGAGTGGCACTGGCTCTAAATCTATCAACGAAGCGCTGTTGCACTTCCATCTCTTTCACTTGGCGATCATAGGCAGCTTGTTGAGCGTCGCGGTTCTGTTCTTTCTGCAGCTGATAAGTAGAATAATTACCGAGATAGGTGGAAGATTGGCCCCGCTCCATCTCGACAATACTAGTGCATAGGCGATCGAGGAAGTGGCGATCGTGAGAAATAATGGCCATAGGCGTGGACAAATCACGCAAGAAAGTTTCTAACCACTCAATGGTGCGCATATCAATGTGGTTCGTAGGTTCGTCGAGCAGCAAGATATCAGGCTTCTGCAATAAGACCTTACCGAGGTTCATACGCATTTGCCAGCCGCCGCTGAACTCGCTAACGAAACGATCGCCGTCACCAAGGGCAAAGCCCATTTCGGCCATCATCTTTTCTACTTTAGACTCTTGAGCGTAGCCGCCTTTGGCTTCATACTCACGCTGCAAATTGTCCATCTTCTTCAAGAGCTTATCTAGCTCTTCAGGTGTAGCAGTTTCAAGAGCTGTGTGCACCGCTGTCAGTGCATGGTGAATAGTATTTAGCTCAACGAACGAACTAGAGAACTCTTCGCGCACAGTGTTAGTCGGCGTCACGGCAAACTCTTGGTTGAGATAGCCAACCTGCAAACCGGCCTGACGGATGATCTGTCCAGAAGTGGGTTCGATCTCGCCGGTAATAATTTTGAACTGAGTTGATTTGCCACCACCATTTGGTCCGACAAGGCCAATACGATCGCCTTGTTTAAGCTCCCAGGTAACGTCTGTCAGCACCTCACCTTGAGGATAAATTTTGCTGATATTTTCGAGTCTTAGCATTGGATTCCCAAAAAAGGCGGAGAAAGTAATTAAAGTAGCTAAAGTAGCAAAAGTAGCAATTGATTAGCGAACAAGCAGCAAAGCGACCATTGCCACTTTGCCTGTACTACAGATTCTAGCACTTGGCAAGCCGCTTGTCAGAAGGAAATAATATTAGGTAGAAGCCCATCCGTCTATGTATACGAGCTAATCTCAATCTAAAGATTTCAAGAATTTGCTAGCCGCTGAGCCCGCCAAGCCGCTTTCATCCTCTTAGCTACTTAACAAGTTCGTGTACAAGAGGGTTTACACGGCGTAATTCTTCAAAGATCTGTCCAACTAAGGTACTCTTTCAAATATTGCATCCAAGTAAAACTGCGTCGGTAAGAGAATCATGTCAGACAGGCCAGACAGTGTTAAGAAGCCCAACCAGCCCAGCAAAGCTACTGATGAAGTAATTGATCGCCAGGCCCTGATCAAAAACAGTAAAAGAA
Organism: Candidatus Obscuribacterales bacterium; assembly: GCA_021732025.1. GTDB lineage: Bacteria > Cyanobacteriota > Vampirovibrionia > Obscuribacterales > Obscuribacteraceae. Next base: position 119,618 of record JAKFVU010000002.1, read on the forward strand.
TCGTAATCAAGCTAGGCACGGCCGTCTTGATGAAAGATGAGGGCGGTATTGCTCTCAGCCGTTTCTATTCGTTTGTTGAAGGAATCGCCGGCCTGGTAAAGTCTGGAAAAGAAGTCCTACTAGTCACTTCCGGCGCCATCGGTCTGGGGTCGCGTACCTTAGGTCTGACGGCAAAACCAAAACTATTGCCTCTTAAACAAGCCTGCGCTGCAGTTGGACAAGGCCGCTTGATGGCCCTCTACTCGGATGCCTTCGAAAAAATGGACGTTATCGCCGCCCAGGTCTTACTGACAGAAGAAGATTTTTCCAACCGCCGCCGCTATCTCAATTTGCGTAGCACCATTACCCAGCTGCTTGAACTTCATGTGCTTCCGGTCATCAACGAAAACGACACTGTCTCGACCGCTGAGCTAGAAATGCTGAAAGGCGACCACAAAGACGTTGATGTAAAAGTCAATTTTGGTGATAACGACAAATTATCAGCGCTTGTTGCCAGCAAAATCGACGCTGACCTACTGCTCATTTTGACCGATGTGGAAGGCTTGTATACCGCAGACCCTCGCTCAGGGCCAGAGGCTAAGCTCATTTCGGTGGTGGAGAATTTCACACCCGAAATCGAACAATTAGCTGAATCGAAAGTAGTGAGCGATAAGCCCGGTCGCGGTGGTATCAAAACCAAATTAGCAGCTGCCAAAATTGCCTCGCAAAGCGGATGCGCCACCATCATTGCTGGTGGCAAAACCGACAATGCCATTGGTCGTATCTTCAAAGGTGAAGACTTGGGCACCCTATTCTTGCCCCATGGTGGCTTGAGCGGAAAGCAAAAATGGATTGCCTTTGCCACCACAGTTAAGGCCACCTTGGTAGTAAACCCTGGAGCCAAAGAGGCTCTTAAAAAAGGCAAAGCTAGCCTACTTCCAGCTGGAGTAACCGAAGTAAAAGGAACATTTGAGCGTGGCGACGTGGTTAGCGTGGCCGCTCTTGATGGTCACGAATTTGCCCGGGGCATCGTCAATTATTCAAGCGATGAAGCCCGGTTAGTATCAGGGCAACACTCTGAAGCTCTAAGCGAACTGAAAGAAAGTCGCAACTATGACGCCCTAATTACTCGCGACAACATAGCTTTTCTTGACACCTAAATATTTGTAGCGGACAAACAAAATGACAGCCAAAGAATCGAGCGATACCAGCCAAGAGCAATATGTCATGCAACTGGCTCGCCAGGCCGCCTTAGCAGCTCCGGCTCTGGCATCAACCAGCCTTGAAAAGCGCAACGAAACCATTTTGCAATTTGCAGAAATCTTAGACACGCGCCGCTCAGAAATTCTAGAAGCCAATGTACAAGACTCAAGCAAATTTGATGCCGCTGAATTTAAAAGCGGAAGAATGGCCATTGATGGCAGCAAAATAGACACAGTCATTGCCGGGTGCAAAGCCCTGGTGGCAATGAAAGACCCCCTTGGGCACATCGACTACGCCAAAGAGCTAGATGCTAATTTGCAACTGTTCCGCATCACCTGCCCAATTGGAGTGATTGGCATAGTTTTTGAAGCACGACCCGATGTACTGCCACAAATTGCTGCGCTCGCTCTTAAAAGTGGCAACGCTGTTTTACTCAAGGGTGGCCAAGAGGTTGAACAAACCAACAAAGTTCTATTCAGCTGTCTGCAAGAAGCATTGAAGCACTCGGGCTTGCCAGAAAGCAGTGCGGCATTGCTAGCCTCGCGCGCTGACGTGGCCGCTCTATTAAAAGCTGACAAGTATGTCGACCTGATCATTCCCAGAGGCTCAAACAGTCTGGTTTCTTACATTCAATCGAATACCAAAATTCCTGTACTCGGTCACGCTGAAGGAATTTGCCATCTTTATGTAGACAATTCAGCCGATATGGAACAAACAATAAAAGTAGTGGTCGATGCGAAGTGCGACTATCCAGAAGCATGCAACACCATGGAAACCTTGTTACTAGATAAAAATTTGGATGAGTCTAAGCAGTTGGCGATTTTGGGCGCGCTCCTAGAAACAGGAGTGGAACTCAAAGTTGACGACGCTTTGCTCAAGCTTTGTCAGAAATCGAATTTGCCAGCGACCCTGGCAAGCGAAGCCGATTGGTCTACCGAGTACGGCAATCTTTGCCTGTCAGCAAAAACAGTTGACGACGTAGACGATGCGATAACACACATAAATGAATTTGGCTCGGGCCATACCGATGCCATAATCTGCCAAGACCAAAGTGCCTGGATCAAGTTCTTTAACGGCGTCAAATCAGCTGGGGTTTATCACAATGCCTCAACCCGTTTTGCCGACGGTTTTCGCTACGGCTTTGGCGCCGAAGTTGGCATCAGTACAAGCAAACTTCCACCCCGTGGCCCAGTCGGTTTAGAAGGTCTCGTTACTTACAAATATAAGTTAGAAGGAGCCGGTCACCGGGCCAGCGACTACCATGGTGCAGGCGCCAAGCCATTTACTCACAAAGATATCGAAAAAAGTTAGAAGAGAGCAAAGAGATGAAAGAGAACGGCGACCAACTGCTAGAGCGCATCAAACCATTACGTGACGATGTGCGCATGCTAGGGTTCATTCTAGGAGACACAATCAAACGCCTTGAAGGTGAAGAAGTCTTCAGTTATGTCGAGCAATTTCGCAGTCTTTTCAAAGAAATGCACCGCAATAAAAACGGCGCAGCTGAACTAAATGCACCGAGCCAGAAAAAACTAGAAGAGCTACTTAGCGCCCTCGATCTCGATACCGCTATCAAAGTGATCAAGGCATTCCTAACTTATTTCGACATCATTAACATAGCCGAACAAAACCACAGATTGAGACGTAGAGCGCAGCACGACAGCAGTGGCGAGCGCAAATATGAGAAAGACTCACTCTCTCAATTTTTTGGTGACACCAAGTTAAAGTCTGAACAACTCTTAGATGTATTGAACAATCTCGATATTGAAATTGTCTTCACTGCACACCCAACAGAATTGACCAGGCGTACAGTCATGCTCAAACAACTCGAGCTAGCCAAGCTTTTATATAAGCGTGATCATCCACCTCTTTCCAAAAACGAGGCCGCCACAATTGAGGCCGGGCTTAGATCTGTCGTAGAATCGCTCTGGCTCACCGACCACGTAATCTACTTCAAACCTTCGGTCAATGATGAAGTACGCTATGGCGTTTACCATTTTGACCACGTAATTATTGATGCTGTAATAGACGTGCACCAAGCTCTTGAAGACGAGTGTTTGAAGCTTGAAGAAGCACTTGGCCAAAGTACCGAAAGTAACTCTAAAGCAGGTCGTAACTTCATAACCTTTGGCTCGTGGATTGGTGGAGACCGCGACGGCAACCCCTTTGTCACAAAAGACGTTACTCTGCAAACCCTCGATTATCAGCGCACTGTCATTCTCAATCGTTATCTCAAAGAGTTAGAAGGGCTTTTCAATGAACTAAGCCAATCGGCCAACTGGACAGAAAAATCAGAAGCGCTGACCCGTTCATTAGAACAAGATACATTGGCACTGCCCGCAGTGACCGAAAAATATGCTCACCGCTATGCCCGAGAACCCTATCGCCTCAAGCTGCTCTATATACAGGCAAAGTTGCGCAATACCCGCGACCACAACTTAGAGGCCGGCCAATCATATACCAGAGCTGAACAGTTCAAGGCCGAACTTCTAGAAATCAAAGATAGCTTGTTTGACGCAGGCTGCCGCGACAGCTTACGTAACTTGAGCCGCCTAATCGCTACTGTTGATATTTTCGGATTCCACCTAGCAAAACTAGACATCAGGCAGCACAGTAGCCGCCACCGCGACGCCCTAGATGAAATTACCAAATCACAAGGTGTTGTAGAGAACGGCTACAAAGCTCTAACAGAAGACGAGAAAATGAAGTGGCTCACTAGCGAACTCTCCAGCAAACGACCTCTAATTCCTGGTGACTTACACTTCTCAGAACCGACCAATGAAACCATCGACGTATTTCGCACCATGGCTCAGGGTCAAGACCTCTATGGCTCCCGTGCACTCGACACTTATATTGTCAGCATGACCGAATATTCTTCTGATTTGCTATCAATTCTTCTGCTAGCTAAAGAGGCAGGCATTTGGGCATCAGAACATCATCCTCATAGAAAAGTCAGCATTGTTCCGTTATTTGAAACCATTGAAGATTTGCGCCGCGCCCCGCAAATGTTTCAAGAACTGCTAGACAATCCAATTTATAAAAGCTATCTAGCAGAACTAGGCAACCTGCAAGAAATCATGATTGGTTACTCTGATAGTGGCAAAAATGGCGGCATAGTCGCTGCCAATTGGGAGCTATACAAAGTTCAGAAAAAGCTTGTTGCTATTGCCCAAGTGAACCACATTGAGCTGAGGCTCTTCCACGGACGAGGCGGTAGTATCGGACGCGGTGGCGGCCCAACCCATCAAGCGATTTTGGCACAGCCACCAGGTACGGTAGCAGGACGAATCAAACTAACTGAGCAAGGTGAAGTAATTTCATCGAAGTACGCGTTGCATGACATTGCCGTGCGAAACTTCGACCAGCTAGCTGCAGCCGTGCTACAAGCCACTGCCACCCAGCCCGCTACTCAGAATGCCGCTAAGACGGCTACTCAGACGGCTACTAAACAAGAAGCTGAAAACCAGGTTGATAGCGAACCAGTGCACTGGTGGAATTTCATGGAGAAGCTTTCGACCACATCGTTTAAGGCTTACCGCTCACTGGTTTATGAAGACCCTCAGTTTGTAGAGTTTTTCGGCCAATCGACTCCAATCGGTGAACTCTCAAAATTACAAATGGGTTCGAGACCCACGAGGCGGACAGCTGGGTCGGGCTCGATCGATGACTTGAGAGCAATTCCCTGGGTATTTGCTTGGACCCAAAGTCGCTACATGCTCCCTGCCTGGTACGGTTTTGGCAGTGCCTTCCAGGCATGCACAGAAGCAGACAGCGAAACTCTTGCCATGGCCCAAGAAATGTATGCCCAATGGCCATTCTTCAAAGGCTTAATAAGAAAGCTTGAAAATGCGCTGGCCGTGGCCGACATGGATATTGCCGCCTACTATTCAGCAAATCTGGTAGACAAAGCACTGCAAGAGAAATTCTTTAAGCGCATTTTGGCCGAATACGAATGCACCAAGAAATTTGTTTTGGCCATTTCGAAACACGAAGTTTTGCTCGAAGAAGTACCTTACCTGAAGCATTCAATTGCTATTCGCAACCCTTATGTTGACCCACTAAGCTATCTGCAAGTGCGGCTCATTGCCCAACTTCGCAAACGCATTAGCGAAGAAACTGGCGAGTCGACGGCAACAGTCAGAGACGACAAATTGTTAGAAACTGTTTTGATGACCGTCAACGGTGTTGCAGAAGGCCTACAGAATACGGGCTAAACGGACCAAACAAATGAGGTCTTTCCAAACGAATCAACTTGCTTTTTTCTGAGCGGCTTGCAACCGTGAAAGTGGCAGTGAAAACTGAGTAGTTGAGCCATCAGGCAGAGCCAAATCTAATCTCACGGCTGGTTTTCCATCTTGTCCTTTTTCTAGCTTAATGGCCGATGGAACAATGGTCATATTTGTCTTAAGACCAAAGACCTCAGATTGCATATTTACTTTTATGCCTTTTATGTTGGCCAATCCAACAGCATCATCGCCACTATGAATAGTGGCTGATACGTTTTTCTCTAAGTCTATAGAAGACACAGTCGCTTTATTCTCAATTTGCTTGTTAATTTCAATATGCTTGCCCTGAGTTGCCTCAGAGACAACATCAAATTTCCCTGGGCCATTTTTCTTCATGCTCATACGCTGAACATCATCAGTATTCTGGAACATCCGCATCACTTCCCCAACCTGTTTTAGTGAGTCAGGCTGATTCATGATCGAACGCATTGGGCTATCTTTATTGAAATCATTTTCTCTGAGCGAAAGTGTATTAGTTCTCATTCTCAGCAAGCCCTGAGTGCTGGCGGTAGAACGCAAATAGGCACCAGAATCGTCATGGCCCAAAGTCATTTCATTGGTATGACTAGTTCTGATTCGCCCTCTTGGTCCTTGCACATCAGTGGTAAAGCCGCTCATATTGGCGAGGCGAATGCCGTCGTTTGTTTTGCCCAAATCGAAACTAATGTTTCTATCCATATGACTCGCCACCGGTCGATGACGGCCAACACTAATATTGGGTACATCACCGGTGGTGGCACTTTCCAGCTTAGCATTCACATGCTGCCAGCCGTTAGCACGCCGACTAATCTCAACAGATTCAAGGTTGCTTAACTTGTCTATGCCCTTACTAATTGCATTGATTGGATTGGGCGCTTCCACAATATCTCTCACGGCCGGAAAACGGACGCTATGCAATGAATCACCAAGAGTCGTTTTTCCATCACCTATACTAAAGTTGGAAGCATCGGGAAATTCACTCGGGAGCTTGGTGTTACTCTTGCCTGCCAATACTCGCGAGGCCTCGCTCCAAAGGCTTGCAGCCTCAATTCCGGTTGGCTTGGCGCTATCAGAAACAGGCTCTGCGCGGTCAGCGGATTCTTTACTCTTAGGCATCACAATTTGGTCAGACATTTAGCCTCACAGGTGATCGAAAAAATCTGTAATCACGTGGTAATTACAGTCATAGTAAGAAAAGTTTGTTTCAAACTTGTTGCAAGGCCGTCAATGGCTTACTGCGTTCGTGGCGACTGACTACATTAAGAATAGTAATTTGGGTGGAAATCTTTGAACCTTTTTCGAGTGGCGGCCGTAGTAGTTGGTATGACTAAATTGGTATGACTATTAAGTACTGCTTCAGAGGTGCATTTATGAAACGGCCCATCAAGGTTTCAAAATTAGTGGCTGCTCTCAGCTTAGCTGTATTCTCGAACCTGCCGGCCATCGCCCAGAGCGAACCAGGTGGTCAATTCCAACCACAAGGGGGTGGACAAGAAACACCAGGACAGCTGCCACCTCCGGGTCAAGGACAATTTCAAGGTCCGGGCCAAGGGCAAGGTCCGTTCGGTGGGCGCATGCGCCGCAGAATGGGTCAGGGCATGATGGGTGAAGGCCAGGGGGGGCAAGGTCAAGGTCAAGGTCCCGGAGGACAAGGACAGGGCTTCATGGGTGGCCAGGGTCAGGGGCAAGGCCAACAGGGACAAGGCGCCGGTGGGCCTGGTGGACAAGGGCGCGAACAATTTATGGAGAGGATGAGGGAGCGTTTTGACGCAGACCATAATGGTCAGCTCAGCGACTCGGAAAAGGCGCAGATGCGCCAATTTATCGAACAACGCCGCGAAGCCAGAGAAGCTCAAGGTGGCGGTCAAGGCGGTGGCTTTGGTGGGCAAGGTCAAGGTGGCCAAGGCGCAATGGGCGGGCCGGGCCAAGGCTTTATGGGAGGCCAAGGTCAGGGACGCCAATTCATGGGTGGCCAAGGTCGAGGCTTCGGTCGACGCGGCATGAACGGGCAAAATGGTATGAATGGTCAAAATCAAATGGGCAATCCGAATCAAGGCGGACCTGAACAAGGTATGCCACCACAAGGTATGCCCCCTCAAGGAATGCCACCTCAAGAAATGCCACCGCAAGGTCAACCGCCTCAGTAAACATGCAAAATCCAAGACTAGCTGCACTTCGCAAAACCACAGCCACGCTGACAGCCCAAGGCAACCAGCAAATGGCCGGCGGCAACTATGCCTATGCTGAGCAATTCTTTGAGCGTGCTCTAAAAGAGTGGCGTACTGGTGGCGGAAGCAAAGCCGAAGAGGGCTCACTCATAACCCAGCTTGGTAAAGCTTATGAGGTGCAGAGAAAATTCGAGCCAGCCTATGACTTGTATATGCAGGCCTTGAACAATTTAACTGGCCAAGACTACGACGAAGTCTATGCAGCTTTTCTCTATCTAAACGAGAGAATGGGCGCGTTCACAAAGAAAGAGCCTGGTTATCCGTCATAGCTTCTTCCTCGGTTGTCCTGCAGTTTTAGGCAACGACACCACTGCAAGGCCTTCAGAAAACTTGGATGCATACTCAAATTTCGCAGGAATGATCAGCTTGCCACTCTTATCCACATAGCCGTACTTATATTTGTATCGCACAAGCCCACGGCCATTTGAAAATGCCTCTGCACCGTCATACCCAAGACTGGATACCGTCACACCACGCTTGTCTATATATCCCCAGCCATAACCAAGTTTGACTGCTGCCAAACCCTCGCTGAAGTAATCCGCTGCGTCGAATTTTAAACCGCACGCATACTTTCCGTTTACATCGATGAAGCCCCACTTGCCTTGATAGTCAAATTTATTGACGTAACTACCGTGTGAAACGGCAACAAGATTCTCGGCAAAGTCGCCTGCTTGATCCCAGGTCGGCTGGACAACGATCTTTCCGGCTTTGTCAATAAAGCCAATCTTGCCATCTCTATTTTTTTGATAGCTATAAAACCGAGCATATCCTCCAGCAAACGGTTCCGGATGACCACTTGGGCATTTTGCAACAAGCCTGCCTGCGGTATCGAAGTAACCTTTTCCGAAGGGGGTAGAGGCTCCACTGGTAACAAGTATCAAACCATCATGCACAACTAAGTTCCCTTCCTCGTCGACCGGACGATTCTCAAAAACGCTTTGACCGGCCTTGTTAATAATTCCACGATGACGTTGTGGATACTCAACTAGAGCCAAGCCACCGGCGAATCTCCCTGCTGCTATTTGGTGATATCCAAGATTCTGATCAGGTGCAAATTTGGGCTCAATCTGGAATTTTCCATTTCTGTTTATGTAGCCCCATTTTGAATTGACTTGGACTGCGGCCAATCCTTCAGAAAATAGGTCAGCGTCATCAAACTGTGGCTTGATCTTAAAATTTCCTGTGTGGTCTATGTATCCCCACTTCGCACCAGAAAGAACTGGTGCCAGCCCTTCCTTGAAAATCTTGGCACCTTCGAATCTATGCTTGAAAGCAACACGACCATTGCCGTCTATAAAAGCGCAATGCCAGTTCTGTGTAGCAAGAGCAGCTTTCAATCGCTCGGCACTACTTGGTCCTATCGCAACGGCAGCTAGACCACCATGAAAGCGGCGTGTATCATCGAATAGAAGTGGTATCACTAAATCGCCTGTGGCATTCATGAAACCTTTCTTTCCATCTTTTGTTACTTCGGCTAAACCTTCAGCGCTCGACTCAACTCGCTCGTAATCAAGCCTTCGAATAGTCTTTCCGCTCTTATCAATCAAACTCCACTGTAGACCGTTCTGTACCGGCGCAAAACCATCAGTAAAATGGCCAACGTTGGTAAATCCACTGGCTAAAATCGCGCCGTTCTTATCAATAAATCGGTAAGTCTCACCTTCTTGGATGACACCCACCCCATCGTTGAATGGGTGTAAAGTCCCATGATGCATCTGACCATCAATCAACTTTCCCGAGAGATTGAGATAGCCTTTAGTTAGGGGCTCTTCCACAATGGCAATACCGTCTTTAAAATTAGCCACTTTCGTATATTTGGGCGCAACCACTATGCGGCCTTGCTCGTTGATATAACCATAGGTACCGTCTTTCTTTCCCCAGGCATCGCTATGATAGACCTGCTCGTAAAAATCTATACCTAGTAAGACTGGTAAATGAAAAGCTGCCAGCCCTTGGTAGAAGCGATGCACTTCCACGCCTTTGGCTCCCCGCGCAATTAGCCTTTTACCGTTCTCATCATAAATATCTTTGTGGAATGGAATGATAGCGTCGTCACAGCAGTAATTGGCAGGAAGACTCTTGGTGGTGACTTTGCCGCTTCTATCTATTACTACTTCCATGCCCTTTAGTTTTGCAGAAGCCAATCCGGACACGAATTTATAGGCTTCATCAAAGCGAGGCTCAATTACAAATTTTCCTGACCTATCGATATAGCCCCAGAGAACTACACGGCTTCTACCAGTGTTAACATTGGGCCGAATACCTTCGCTGTCGGCATTCGGGCCAAAGGTTTTTAGTTCGGCCCTAGCACAAGGGCCATTAGCAGCTAAAAGAAAAGTTGCTAAGGTACACGCAGCAATCTTTTGGAATATACGCAATCTATGACCTCACCGCTATTATTTGATCATACAGCTTTGATTGATCCACTAGGGTGCTTTCTAAAAAGGGAATATTAGTACCAATACTTTGAGATAAATTGAAATACAGACTTTACCATTGCACAGGAAATATGATTCGTCGATCAAGATTCAAACACACTAACAGCCGTTGGATGCATCTTGTGACCACTACTATCCTAGTGTTGGCGGTCTATGTGTTTAACGCAAATCTTGCCTGGGCTGAGCTACCTTTTAGTAATCTTGAACTCGGGAATGATCACGGGTTGACCGACCTAAAAGGCAAAGAGCTGTTACCGCCAATATATGCCGGAATTCGCTACTTAGGGCATGGATTGTTTCTTCTAAAACAAAGATGCGTAGAACCAGAGAAAAGGTTTGATTGTGCTAGAGAAAAAATACTGCTAAACAGCAAACTGAAAAAGGTGAAAACAACTGTACCTACCGGCACAACCTTCGAGCGAGTGCTCTGGCTTGGCAAACGCGCAGCTAAAGATGACACTTTGATCGTCGATGGAATAGCAGATGACGCCCTACTTGTATATCGCACAGAAAATTATTTCGGGGTCTGCGATAGCAACGGCCGGCAGATCTTGCCGCCTGATTGTGCGTGGATTGGCAACTATAGCGAGGGTGTTGTTGCCCTCCGCAAGTCGGACGATCTTCTCTATGTCTTTAATTTTGAATCAAACAAGCTGCAGAAACTGTCTTATCAGAAAATCAGACGTGATTGTCGTTTAGATTTCAGTGAAGGGCTCGCAGAATTTGCTTCAGAGGCCACGTCAGAAAGCAAATCGATGTGGGGTTTTATTGATACTAACGGTAGTGTCGTTATAGAGCCAAAGTTTGATTTTGCCTGGAATTTCAACAATGGTCTCGCCTGTGTGAGGTTGCCCGCCAATGGCAGGCCAGCTCACAATGAGCTTATCGATAAAACAGGCAAATTGGCCTCACCACCTAATATGAAAGTAATCGCAACTTGTGGCCCTTACATCAAGGTTAAGGACCAATTAGGAAATTTCGGTGTTATCAATCACAGATTCGAGTATCTGATTCCGCCGAAGTATAAGTCTATTTGCGCCCAGCTCGCTTACAGCGACACAGTCGATGAAATTGGAATCTGGTACCCACAAAGGACAATACCGATTTATTATTTTGCAACACGAAGCGAAGATGGAAAGCCGGTGATTTTGTCACACAAGGGTGATCTAGTCTTGGAAGTTCCACCGGGTCTCGACGCAGAAAAGCCAGCGACGCCACCAATATTTGTAGACGGTGTCTTTGCATGCAAGCGGGGTCCCGGAGTACCATTTGACAAGGCTACTTTCATAGACTTCAAGGGCAAAGTTGTATCTTCGCCATATAGCAATTTGTCAGATTCGAAAGATGTCGTGTTTCGAAAAATTGCTCCCGGCATTCTTTTAAAAACAGCATGGTGCAGCAAAGAACAACGTGACAAAGAAATGTATGCGCAACTGCCTGGAGTATCCCCACCAAAAGAAAGAACCTTGAAAGAGTATGTTTGCGATGCGCTGAAGGCAGTCGTTGATGCCATTGACAATGGACACTACGCCGATGCGCTCGCAAGGCTGCAAACGACAAACCTAGATGAGGGGAGAGATCCCATCTATCAGCCTATATTCATACGCGGCTTATGCCAGCAGGCAATGGGCAAGTTTGCAGAGGCGTCCAGAGACTATGCCGCGGTGAAAGAGAACTCCAATGATCAGCAACTAAGAAATAAGTCGGAAATAGGGATTGAGTGTTGCACCAAGAAGCAGTCTGCAATACCAACTACGATGCTGATGTTTCCACCGCGATGGGAAAGGCAAGGAGGCGGTGTTAGTCCCATCCGCTTTAAGCGAGAAAATATTCGATAGACCAAGGAAAAGCATAAGTATGGTCCATTTTTTGAGTCTATTCCGCGTTGTTAACTTCGCTCTCGCGGGCTGGAAGCAACTGATCTAAAAGAGCTGAACACTTAGGAAAGGCCGCAGGCAAATGAAAGGCTCTTTGGTTCAATGGATCTCCGTATTTGGAAGCTACAAGTTCCGCGAACGTTTCCTGGGGGCCACTAGATCCTCGTTGCAAAAAATACAACAAATATTGTTTCCGCTTCGCGGGCATGAGTTTGCTATCGATATTAAAACATTCCATAAACTCGCTCGAGTGAGATGGATAGCCTAAGAGCCTATCGAGAGCATGTCCTACTTCGTGCTGCACAGTGTGATCGAATTCTGGGGTTGGTATGAGGCTTTTACCGCGGTAGCTATACTCACCAACGATTATCCACTTTCTCTTTCTTGCAAAAAGCGCTCCTGCAGTGTCGTAGGTGGCCTCTTTCGCATAACCCGTAGGGTGCTTACCCTTTAACGCTGGAACGCAAATAGTCACTAGGGGAGCGAGATGCACCTCATACTTGTTGTTAGAAAGAAGCGTGAGAAGTGACTGAGGATACGCCACAAGACCGACCCTAATAGCATCAACGAATCTGGTCGACACCTCAGCATCGTTGTATTTCCTCCTGCTAACTTTGATAAGCTTCGCAACTAACGAGGTCTTATCAGAGCACGGCTGTTTACCAATATCACTCAAGATTTTCTGCGCATTTGCTAGCGTATTCGTGTCGGCTAGAACACGCTCCCTTTGCACTATATGTTGATCATCCGCCTTGCCATTCTGTGGCACCTCGCCGGCGGCAAGGCCCGCTCTAACGGCAAGCAGACTTAGCAGCGTGAGAGTTAGACAGCAGTGGCAAAACAATTCTAGCGAGAATTCTCTCTTGTTTATCTGCATACAGAGACTTGATGGCAAATCCACTTAGAAACGGCACCACCGCTAACTTACAAAGCTTGATTAGCAATAATACACGAGTTCGGAGGTGGATAGGCAAATTTTGCTTCAGTGGTCAAAACACCTTAGGTCGAATACACTTAGATTTTTCTGCCAAGAATAATTTGAAAGAAGACAATGATTGAACTTGATTTTGAATATACCGGAGAAGGGGACTTCTTACAAAATCCAGACAAGTACTTGACTGCCTGTTCTGAAGAAGCCGCCCATGGGCTCATACTTTACGGTAACATTGTCTGCTATATCAATGACCTTAGGTTTGGACCTGGAGTTGGAGCAATATTAGGTTTTGCAGCGGAGATGAAGTGCACAGTTGATCGGCTTGCGCAAACCAAAATACCATCGGAGGCCTAGGAGCTAACCATGATTACCCTCGAAAGAGTCAGAGAACTGGTGATTGAGCCACTGGGCGAGAATCGACCTGCATATGTCATATCTGCAAGTGGGCTTGTTAGACTTGAGAATCGGGTCCTAATCGTGGCAGATGATGAGTTGCACCTTGCAGAATTTGATCTAAAAAGCAGCAAGCCAGGTCGGTGGATCAAACTCTTACCTGGGCAGCTTCCGACTGATTACAAAGCTCGCAAAAAGCAAAAGCCCGATTTAGAAACAATTGCACGAATCCAACCAGATGTTTATGCAGAAACAGGCGCACTGCTGGTAGTGCCTTCGCTTTCACGTGAAAATCGTGTTACTGGCGCTATGGTCAAATTAGAAAAGAATACTGTCGCCACTGATTCTCCTATACCTATAGATTTTTCTGATATCCGCAACAAGCTATGTGAAACAATCGATGGGTTGAACGTCGAAGGTATTGCCATTCAAGAGAAGACCACAAAGCTCTTTCATCGCGGTAGCAAGAAGAAAGGGAAAAGTGTAGTTATTGAACTAGAAACAAAAAGTTTCTTGCGCGACTTACATGACACACACAAACCACAGAGTAAATGCATTTCAAATTTCAGAGAATACGATTTAGGTGACATTGAAGGCGTGGGCATGTCCTTCACCGATGCTGTGCCAATGCCTGATGGGCGCATTGTGTTTTTAGCAACGGCCGAGGCCACAGATGATGAGTATCAAGATGGAGCAAGCCTTGGTTCATCGCTAGGAATTATGAAAGAGAACGGTGAAATTGAGCGCATGATCCGCATCGCTGGCCGCGAAAAATTTGAAGGTATTTGTGCAGATTACCAGAATGCAGGCGCAGCGACGCATACTCTAGAAATTCTCCTTGTGTCAGATACCGACAACGAGAAATTCTCATCCAGTTTATACCGGGCATCGGTCAGCATTAACTGAGTTAGAGGCCGATTGGGGCGACAACTACGGGTGGCATTTCTAGCGGTTCGACAGCTTAAGACTTGGTTTTCCATTGATAGGTATGAGCATACTGGTTCTCACGACTGCATCTTCGCTCAAACTGTCTAGCAATCCAGCAAGCTCTCCATCAGCGAAGTGAGTTTCAGATACGCTGTCTAAGCCAGCGCTAGCGTTTCCTGAGTTCTTCTCGCCCACATGCGCTTTCATTTCACTGGTGGCGGCATTAGTCGCCTTAAATGCCTGCGGCCGGCTAGTTCTTTGTTTTCCCATTTATTTCAATTGATTCTCGATTTGAAAGATGGTTTCCCAGGCTCTTTCTAGATTAGGTTCTTACTATACAGTAAGTTCAAACTACGAAATTGACGAATTTTCCAATTGGTTTATGGAAATGAATTCGCCTTGTCTCGATACATTAAAGCGTCTAGGCGGTCTAGGCGCTGGACCAAACAGGATGCGCCCTTCATTGGCAATATCAAACACGCTATAGCAGGTTGAACAAATCAGAACTGGTTTCTTTACTGTCATGGCGCAACAACATGTCTCTATACTGCTTTGCAGACAACCACAGCACATTTCAGCCTTGTAATTGAGAATGCCTGTCCGACCTGGGCAACGACGGCTAAAAGCGACGACTTTATCTGGAGCTGTGCGGATAGCAAATCCAGGTACAGTGCGAACCTCTTCTTGCTCTGGATTAAATACCAGATACTTGATGCGATACTCAAACGGTATGCAGGTTCCGTCTGTAGGAAAATCTGACAATCTTAGCTCAATGTTGCGTTCAGCCGCAGGCATATCAGGGGCCTGAAAGAATCCACCTGGCTTCATAGTCGGCTTGAAAAAACGCGCTAGAGGCGAAGCCACAAGCCCAAAAGTGAAAAATAGTGGGGCGCCAGCGACGAACTTTAGAACAGAACGGCGCGATAGTGCCGGCTTGCACTCTGTCACCTCATCATCCTGTTCGGTACTAGCCATATCCCGACCTGATCTCGCGTGGGGTACCTAGTTCTAGAATGACACAGATATTGCTGCAGTGTGATTAAGAATCAGGCCCATTAATCATTTTAATATCGACATCCAATAGGTAAGTACAGAGACCTCAAAAAGAAATATGGCAATCACAATTGTGGTGCCTTTCTTTTCGATCTTGTCTGTCTCTTTTGCGGCTGGCAAAAGCCACCAGGTAAACTTCTTTACTAAGAACGGCATACCTATAAGTGATACCACGGCAACCGAGCAAACCGAGGTAATAGCTACAGCCAGAGCCGCATTCAAGCCAGCGAGGAGCGGCAGAAGAAAATGGCGCTGCATAACGAGAAGAGGATAGAGCACCAAAACTACTAAGCAAGCTGTTTTCCAGGCAGGTGTTGCCGGTTTACCAGAAATCGTAGGCTCCCATCCAGGAAAAGTCGAGCCTATAAACTGCGCTCTTGTCGATGCTTCAAACTCTTTATTCTCTTTGACCAAAGAAAGCCTTTGCTCTGAATGCAGCCAGAATTCAAGATCAGCGGGGCTAGAGAAGCGAAGAATACTGCTCCAGTAATGGTCCCGACCAGGCACAGGAGCTTGCAGATAACTACCTTTATAGCCAGGAAAGCTCGATTGAGTAGCCTCTAGCTTGCGCTTCCATTGAAAATAGCTGTCTTCTTTACCCGGAGCCACATAAGTCTCGATGGCCACAATTGAACTTCCGTGTCCGTTAAATGACGAACTGACTGTGCGTTCCTGCACGTGCTCTTTAAATTCTGCGGCGAGCGAATCTAGTTGAGTCTGTCTTTCATTAGAATTCAACCAAGCAGAGCACGAATCCTCAGTATCAAAACGATGGACCACATGCCAGATAACCGGTCGCGCTTCATTATCTGAAACTTCTGGCGGAATAATTTCAGCACTGAAAAAGCCTCTGAGGGCAAGGGCACCATAAGCGAAATCGGTCAGCCATCTACTAAAGTCTGCTGTACTAACTGTATCGCTGGACACAATTTCAAAACTGGTGGCAGTGCTTTCTATCATGGTTAGATAAAGTGTATCCGCTTGAGAGTCTATGGATGTGGCGTAATCAACAAAATAGTGATGGTGCCTGATTGAGGCGGGAAATAGCACCAGAAAATTCTGTATGCTGCAGGAGTATTATTTTCAGCATATGCTTCAAAGACTTCAGCTCCACTAGGGCCAACTAGTGAGTCGTACTTATAAGTCTTTAGACCAGGGTGAGCTGGATTCTCAGCAAGAAAACGAAGCGCCTTTCTCACCGCTTTGAACCGCTTATCTAAGTCCTTCCTGTTTTTAAGATCCTCGAACTGCTTAATTGCAACCGATGAATATTTGAGCTCGAAAGGCAATTACTCATCCTCTTCCGCGCCTAGATCTAAACCAACACTTTGACCAGCTTCGGCCTCGGCAACAGCCAAGTTAAAAGATGCAACCCGCTCCTGATTCTCGTGAAACCAGGCTTCGTAAGCTGGAACGAGTTTTACCGGGTCCAGCAATATCTGACCTTGATCGTTCTTCTTAACCCTGTACCGAACTCCGGCAGGTGTCTTGATAGACGTACCAAGTTGCACCCTATTTCGACTGTCGGGCTCAGTTTCTTTGCCTGTGTCATGCCAGGTGGTCATACAAAAACCTCTTAACTTAAATCCATTTTTGCATATGTGGGTAATTCCCGCAACGTATCTTTTCCCGCACTCCACACCAAACGGCATCAGGCAGTCTATCCAAAGAGCCCATGCATCGTTTAAGGTTCTTGATTTTCGGAAACCTTGTCGATGGCCCTATAGATTGCCTCGTCATCAGACTTGCTATCGAGTTTCGTATTCCAGGGCAACTTGACCCAGGGGCTATTTGGATCTTTGAGTAACCGATTCACATTGCGCATATAGTGCCACTCATCACTGGCAAAGGCACTTCGACTCCAAAAAGAATAGCCGACAAGATATTCTGATTCGAGCTGTGCCCAGCTTTTTGCAAGTGTTTGGATTCGTGCAGCCATTGGCATCATTAACGTCCAAGTTTCATCTTCAGAAAGATACTTAGCCTGATAGCCAGCGCGGCAGACATTCATGTAGCGGCAAAAATCCCAAGCCTGGATACCGCGATCTCCATACTCGCTGCTGTGTTCGCGAAGTAGTTTTAAAGCGTGATCGTAGTCTTCTTGCAGACCCCACCCTGCGCGAAATTGCAACAAAAACGCCGGTGTATCTTGCAATCTCCTCATCTCTTGCCAGCGCCTATTGTCAAAGTCGTGCACCAAGCGCTTTAGCATTGCTAAAAGCTGTTTGCGCGAGTTGATTCCCCAAAATTTAGTGAGAACTTGGCGTTGTCCTTTAGCGAGATCTTCACTTGGCACCGCACCATAGAGCGAGTTATTACCATTGCCGCGATTGGTATACAACGACGATGTGCATGCGATTGCCCAGAGCTTGGCTGGATCTTTCAACGGATGCTGTGAATCATACTCAATGTTGTTTAATTCTAAGAGCAAGCCACCGTAATTAGTGCCGCCGGGAGATTTAAAAGCTTCTTGAATATCAGAGCGAGCTTGGCTGAATTTGCTTAAGCGTAAATACGCTTCTCCGCGAGCGGCATAGGCAGCAGAAGAGGCACCGCAAGAAATCGCTTTTGAATAGTCTGCGATAGCTTTTTCGAATTGACAATCATAAGATTCGATGTCAGCTTTGAGCACAAGTAGATTCTCGTCATTGGCCGATTTCTGCAGACCTTGCTCGACTTCCTGCAGCGCTGCGCTTAGCTGACCATCAGCGAAAGCCTTACGTGCGCGTTCATAACTTGTTGAATTCTCTTCTTGAGATGAGAAGATACCCTTCCAGTCATTTGCAATGGTGGTAGTTCCTGAACACCCCTGAAGCAGAGGCGTAGAGGCCAATGCAAGTAGGGCAAAACAAGAAAATACAAATAAATCAATCTTCTTCATTTTTCGCTATCTGATACCAGCAGGCGATGGCTGCGGCAAGGCCGACTACAGTAGCTGCGACAGCTATCATATTAAGCAGGCCGACATTACGCCAGCTGACGAAATAAGAAATCCATGGCAGATGCATCATGTCCATCGAAGCTTACTTTGCCCCTAACGTCTTAAGTCGGGCTTCTACTTTCAGAGCTTCAGCTTCTTTACCAGCCATATGCAAAATGGCGCCTTGGCCACGCAAAACCAGCATTAGATTGGCCTTAGTACTAAACTTCTCAATTAAGGTTGCTGCCTTCTTCGAATAAGTCTCAGCTAAGGGAAGATTGCGCGACATCATCGCCACACCCGACAAATTAGAATAAAGCATACCTAAATTGGCACCTACCAATTGGTTGTCTGGTGCAAGCTTATACGCCTCTTCTAGCTTGCTAACAGCCAGATCAAACTTGCCAGTGTTCATGGCTTCGGCGGCCTCGTTGTTCAGCCTCAAACCACGCATAGCAGGGGTTTCTGTACCTGACTTACTCGTCGTTGGCAAAGCATTAGAGCCAGAAGCTGACGGAGTAGAAATTTTCTCTGCATCTGCGGCTTGGCCGCCCAGTAAATCCGAAGCGGTGCCGACACCAGATGCACCGGCTGTTGATGCGGTCGAAGCCTTATCCGCAGGGCTGTACGCAGAAGCCAAAGCAGCGGTATCGCCTTCTGTTAGTGCGCATGCTTTGTCTTCAGGATAAATAGTACCGAACATAATGTCGCTTGCACTGCTACTGTGTTTAGCAATACCAAGAGCATGGCCAACTTCGTGCAGGGCAACTCGACGAGCATAGTTATCGGTGAGTGTCGCCATTGCTTTTGGTGGCACAGTGAGCAGTAGAATCTTTGCTGAAGTGATACCCTCCGCATCTGGTACCACAATGGTCTCGCCATCTTCAACAGTCGACGTCAGCTTGGCTCTGTCGTTGGTCCACTGGCAGGTGATACCTTGGCCGCCATCTAATTTGTCCACAAAGACAAACTGTATTTTGCCAGCACTAGCTATCATCCAATCATCGAAGGCCTGTTTTAAAATCGATTCTAACTGCGGTCTATAGCCAGGAACACTCTTGCCTGAAACTATACACACCGGAATCGGTAAGCGACTCTTCGGCCAGTTAAAATGATCGGCCGCAACGGCCGAGTAACCAGACAAGAACGAAAGACCAATGGCGAGCGAACTAGGTAGTAGCAAGCTTGTCAGCAATCTTTTCATCGCCCACCCCTTATTAGTTTACGTTCGATAGTGTCAGTGGTGCAGTTAACTCGACTTGTCTGGCCAGGTCGAACGGAAATGGAATAGGTTTGCGTGACTTTTCATCAATCAGCACAATGGTCGACAGTGATACCGAACAGCAAACACCATCTTTATACACAACTTGAGCAAGTTTGAGGGAGCTGCGACCAATATTTACCAGAGCGGTGCCAACTTCAACATCACCGGGATAGTGCATCTCCGCCTTGAAATCAACATCGATATTGGCCAGTACCATTGTCTTTCCTGGCCCAGCTAGTGAACCTTCGCGATTAAAAAGAAGGGCAGCTCGTCCCGATTCAAACAAAGTAATGAACACTGCATTGTTGACATGGCCAAGCTTATCGGTATCGCCATAGCGCAGGTTTACTTTAGTCCAGTGCTTGTAACACTTGCGATCAAGCAGTGCCTCTTTGGTCAGTGCAGGTTTCATTATTCATTACTCGTGTCTATTCAGGCTTTGTCATTTTTAGCATGACTATCGAAAGTGGTGGCACTACAACAGAGACCGAATTCGGACGGCCGTGATGCCAGTGGGAATCACTGTGCACGCCACCATTGTTACCAATGCCACTACCGCCGTATACTTCAGCGTCTGAGTTGAGCATCTCTTTCCAATAGCCAGCTTGCGGCACGCCGACGCGATAGTTCCATCTTGGCACTGGTGTGAAATTGCAGAGCACAAGAATGAAATCGTCTAGATATTTGCCTTTACGCAAGAAACACAGAATAGATTGTTCATTATCCTGGCAGTCAATCCACTCGAACCCACCTGGATTACAATCGTATTCATACAAAGCAGGTTCGGTCTTGTAGAGATAATTAAGATCGCTTACCCATTGCTTTACACCGGCATGGGTGGAGTGTTCAAGCAAATGCCAATCAAGGCTGCGCTCTTCGTTCCATTCAATCCATTGACCAATCTCGCCACCCATAAAGAGAAGTTTCTTGCCAGGTGATGAATATTGATAGCCAAAAAGCAAACGCAAGTTAGCAAATTTTTGCCAGGCGTCACCAGGCATTTTAGAAAGAAGCGAATATTTGCCGTGCACAACTTCGTCGTGAGACAAAGGCATGATGAAGTTTTCAGAGAAACTATACATGCTTCTGAAAGTGAGTTTATCGTGATGGAATTTGCGGTGAATCGAATCTAGACTCATGAACTGCAAAGTGTCATTCATCCAGCCCATGTCCCACTTAAGACCAAAGCCCAACCCGCCAACATATGTGGGGCGAGTGACTTGCGGCCATGCAGTCGATTCTTCTGCCACCATCATTACCGATGGATATTCTGAATAAACTTTCTCATTGAGCTGGCGCAAGAAATTGATAGCGTCGATATTCTCTCTGCCACCATACTGGTTAGCGACCCACTGGCCGTTCTCTCTTGCATAATCGAGATAGAGCATCGAAGCCACGGCATCTACACGCAATCCATCGATGTGATATTTATCGAACCAGAACATGGCATTGCTCAGTAGGAAGTTAGCAACTTCATAGCGGCCATAATTAAATACATAGGTGCCCCACTCGCGGTGCTCACCTAGGCGAGGGTCAGCATGTTCGTATAAGTGCGTACCATCGAATAAACCAAGAGCATGGCCATCGCGGGGGAAGTGGGCAGGAACCCAATCTACCAACACACCAATACCAGCTTGGTGCAACTTGTCTACCAAGTACATGAAGTCTTCTGGCGGACCAAACCTACTAGTGACAGCGAAGTATCCGGTAGTTTGATAGCCCCATGAGGCATCAAGTGGGTGCTCTGAAACTGGCATCAACTCTACGTGTGTGAAATTCATCTCAAGCACATACGGAATCAATTTGTCGGCCATCTCGCGGTAAGTCAACCAGCGATTTTCTTCTTCGGGCACACGCATCCAAGAACCCAGGTGCAATTCGTAAATTGAAACCGGTTTGTCGAGCGAATTCTTTTTATCTCGCGACTCTAGCCACTTGGCGTCGTTCCACTTGTAAGTGTCTAAATCCCAAACTATCGAAGCTGTGCGCGGGCGCATTTCACTGGCAAAGCCGACAGGGTCGGTCTTCTGCACTTGGCCGTTAGCACCGTCAATAAAATACTTGTAAAGAGTACCGTGTCCAAGAGCCGGAATAAAGGCTGTCCAAATGCCTGATGAGTGGTTTAAAACCATCACGTTCTTATCGGCATTCCATTCATTGAAATCACCAACAACTGCCACCTTAGAAGCGTTTGGAGCCCAAACAGCAAAGTGGGTACCTTTAACACCATCAATCTCAAGTTGATGGGCGCCTAGCTTTTCATAAATGCGATAATGTGTGCCTTCTGAAAATAAGTGCACATCAACATCTGAAATGAATGCTGCATTACCCGATTCTTTGGTGGTCATGGTCAATTCCTTATCTCAGCACCATGCTGTCAGCGAAATGCTGACAACTGCCCACAGCGGCATAGATGATTATGTCACCTTCTAAATATATGAGATTGGAATTGCCATGTGTTTAGTAATCATTGTCATGGGCGTATCAGGCTCCGGCAAGTCTACAGTGGCACAGGCTCTAGCTCTTGCCCTAAATTTGCGTTATTTCGACGCTGATAATTTTCATAGCGATGTTAACAAAGCGAAAATGGCCAGTGGTCACGCACTGACAGACGCTGACCGCCAACCTTGGTTGGACAGCCTCGCTAACGGCATAGAGCAGTGGCAGAGCGAGGACCAAGGTGCCGTACTAGCCTGCTCTGCGTTGAAAGAATCTTATAGAACGAAGCTAATTAATCACTCGCAACGGGTGAAGCTCGTTTATCTCAAGGCCAGCTATGAGGAAATTCACAAGCGCTTGGAGCAGCGGAAAAACCACTTTATGAAAGCCGATATGCTCAAGAGTCAATTTGCTACTTTGGAAGAACCAGCTGAGGCAATCGTGGTCCAGGCGTGCCTGGATTTAGAAACCATAGTAGAAAAAGTGAAAGCGGCTCTAGAAACTAACGAGCACACATAATCATTCCTTCGTTTAGATCTCTCGCGCACTTCAGAAAGCGCTTTAATTCGCTCAACTTTGCGCAAAGGTGAGTTAGGCCGTCCGGGTTATCGTCTGCCCACAACGCAGCAGGATAAATATTAGCTGCGATCATGGCTTTACCGTTGTAGCGCCGTGTCAACTCAGCATTGTCGATTGTTTGTATCTCATGGGCAAAGGCAACAAGCTGGCTGCTAGTTATAGCTCTAACGTCAAACTCTCGTTCAAATTTTCCAATAACTCTCCCACCATGCATAAGGAAGCACTGAGGCTCGCGCCCTTGATACGGAGAACCTGAAAATAAATAATGCAGACCATGATAGCCTTTACCAAGGTCTAGAGATGGACCAAGATTCTGACTTTCCTTGAAAGAGGAAAACATGTTAAAAAGGCCCTTCATTTGAGGATTGAGTGCACTGCCATTTGCAAGAATCGCTCTTAAGGCATCACCGTTGGCACTTTCTTCACGTCCGCCGGCGCGAATGAATTTGTTGAGAGCATTCGCATCATTGGCCAGCTCATCAATCTTCTTGTCGCTTGCCGCCTGCAGACCCATACTAATGCCCATGAACAACTCTCCGGATATGAAACACCAACTCAAGTATTTCTCAAGTCAACTAACACCGGAAGCTTACAACGATGAATTGCCCTAGTCAAAGTTCAAATCGTCTAACTCTCTTGCTCAAACTCATACCGCTGGTCAGGTGTCATTCTCCGGTAATCCCATTGCTCCTGACTGCTCAGCCGATTGTACAAGTTACGCTCGTCATTACTCATGCGCTCAAAACTAGCTTGATCTTGCTGACTCATCCGCTCGTAGCTGTAGCGCTGATCTTTCGTCATACGCTCAAGCTCATATCGTTCCTTAGAATTCATAATAACAAGAGCCTCACTTGAGGAAATTGCACTGGACACGGCAACATTCTAGTAACCCAACACTAAGATGAGGTTAAGTTTGGGCATAATAACTTTACGGAGGGCGTTGTATGACTGACGAAAATAATGACAGTAACGGCAGCGATGACAACAGCCCAGAACTGTCAATCACCCATAAGGTTTTGAGGGACGACTTGAAAGAAATAATGGCTGATCTCACTCGGCAAGAGCGAGACGTGCTGTGCCTTAGGTTTGGCCTCAAAGACGGTAAGCAGCGAACGCTGAAAGAAGTACAACTAATTCTTGGAGTAAGCCAAGACAAGGTACTTCAAATCGAGATGCTGGCATTTAGAAAATTGCGCATGCCTCACAAGGGTCGCAGCTCATCGCGAGCGAGTAAGGCTAAGCTGTCTAACGCCACAAAGAAAAACTGGCGCGAACTAGTCTATCCAGATTTGCCGCAGCCACCGATTGCTGCAACCGTCCAAAGCCTGACTAATGAACCGGCCTCAAGTGAAGAATTGCACTAAAAGTCCGACCATCAATTGAGCAAATGTTTGTTTTGTAAGCATCGCCCACCTAGAGTGTCGTTAAGTAGTATGGAACACTCCAGCCTTCTACTAGCTCCTAACATTAGGAAAACACGCGAATGTATAACAATCCAGAAGAACCGAAATCGAATCATCTATGGCTGCTTCTAACAGCAACAGCAATCATCTCGTTAGTTGTATTTCAGCAAAGCTATGCTAAGTCGCACACCTACGGAATCGAGCAGCCTGTAGGCTGGTTTGGCATTGCCGAGTATTGGTTTCGCCACCCATTTGGTCGGTAGGTTTATTCCTACCGCTTTCCAAACATCAATTGATCTAAGCCGCGAACCAGACCCTTAACTTCACCAACTTTTCGCAGCGCCAATAATGTGCCATCAACGTAAGGCAAAGCGCTGGTGCCCGCATCATGCCGCACAGTAAGCCGCTCTTCAGGTAACCCGAAGATAGTCTCAAAAGACAAGACAAAGCCGGGCAACCTGAGACTATGAACAGGCGTGCCCTTAATCTGGGCACCACGGGCGGCACTGTCACCAACAACGTCTTTGATTTCACGACCAAGCTTATTCTGCCTAACCGTTTCTAAACACTCAGCCAACTCTCTCGCTGTGCCACTTGGTGCGTCCATCTTAGTAGCACCGGCGTAATCAATAATTTCCCAACTGGGTAAATACTCGGCCGCTAGTAGAGAAAAATGTTTCGCCAAGGCAGCCGTGATACTAAAATTGCCGCACGCGATAACTCCAACATTTTTGCTGATGGCGAGTTTTTCTATAGCAGCAAAGTCATCAGCGGTTAATCCTGAACTGCCAACAATCACCGAGATTCCTTTATTGATAGCAAGTAGAGTGTGGTCTTTCACCGCAGCGGCACTAGTGAAATCAACTAATACATCAACTGGTTGACTAAGCGCCTCTTCTAGTGTGGCAGCAACAATGACGGCACTATCAGTATCCACTTCAAGTCCAAGGCTCTTCAGACTAGCGCCAGCAGCGCTGCGACTGACAGCCGAAACAAGGGTCATGTCTTTTGCAGCACAAATTCCTTGAGCAACTGCTTTACCGGTCCAGCCGGTGACTCCGGCGACGCAAACTCTTAGTGACACTTAGCAGCTCCTATTAATGACTATGATTCTTTTTGCACTTTAGTAGTAATAGCCAACACTGCAGTAAAAACTGCCGTGCTCGCTAAAAGTAGAAGAGCAGATCCAAATTCGCCACCAGCGTACGAACCAGTAAACTGCTTAATCAAACCAATTAGCATGGGTCCGACAAACCCACCAAGATTGCCAACCGAATTGATAAAGGCTATGCCTGTCGGCTGAGCGGGTACTGAGAGTGAGCTGCGAGTTAACGCCCAGAACGGGCCAACCGTGCCCCATATTCCAAATGCAGCTAAGCTCAATCCGGCCAGTTTTAGATTGTCTGGCAAGTATGTGGCCGCCACCAAACCAAGAACAGTGATACCAGAAGATGCCACCACATGGTAGCGCCGCTCGCCACTGCGATCTGAACTATTCGCAATGATAAGCATGCCCAATGCTTGCATTAGAGCAGGTATAGCCGACAACATAGCGACAGATGAATTAGTGGCTGCACCGAAAGTTTTGATTATCTGAGGCAACCAAAGTTGAAAACCGTACATACAAACGGTAGTCGAAAAATAGAGCAGTGCGAAACGCCAAACCACAAGATTCTTAAGGGTGTCCCAAACTGATAGTTGCTGGCTTTCACCTTTATCCTGGCTGCTAGAACCAGAATTAGCAAGCAAATTTTCCAGCATGGTTTTCTGCTCGTCGCTTAGCCATCTTGCTTGCTGCGGTCTATCTGGAAGGAAAAAGAGGACGATAATACCCAGGACAATTGCAGGTACTCCGGTGACAATGAAGAGCCACTTCCAACCTTCCAAACCCCAGAGACCATCAATCTCAAAAGCCTTGGCAGCGACAAAACTACCGAGCAAGCCTGCCAAGGGAATAGCGGACATGAACCTTGCCACCGCTGTTCCATACTGTTTGGGTGGAAACCAGAAGGTTAGGTAAAGCAGCATCCCCGGAAAGAAACCAGCTTCCGTGGCACCCAGGGTAAACCGCAAGACGTAAAAGGAAAGTGCATCCTTAACAAGACACATAGCCACGGTGACTAAGCCCCAGGCCACCATAATCGTACTGATCCACCGCCTTGGACCTAGACGCTTGATGACAACATTGCTCGGAATGCCAAAGAGACAATAGCCCAAGAAGAATATGCCAGCACCTAGACTAAAAACTTGGTCGCTAAATTTGAGCTGCGCGTTCATTTCAAGAGCGGCAAACGATAGATTGATGCGATCTAAATAAGAGACGATGTAGAGCACCAACAAGAACGGAAGCAGTCGCCAAGATACACGAGCGAGGAGCTTCTCTTCTTCGTTGCTTATTGTTTTCATTCGGTAAGGCTACTAAGAAGCAGCTTACTTGTAAACAGCAGACCTGAATAAGCAACGCGAACGAAAAGCTCCGCAGTGCTAAAATTGAGCCATAGATTCTAGGTGCTTATGAGAGTATTTCCAGCCAGACGACCAACTTCGTTTCTTATTTCTCTTGGTCTGCTTATGCTTGCGTTGCTCGCAGCAATGCCAATGGCCAAAGCAGACCTGCAAGAGGTCTTATCAGAAGTGCTGCGCCACGACGAGAAATTGGTTGATAACCGCATGCGCAGCTTGGGCAAGCAGCGACCTGTTACCCGAAGTGCCTATGCCAGTTTTCGCCTTATGCCTGACGGTAATTACAGTGATTGGGTGCTGCGAAGAGGTTCTGGCGACCCGTCGTTTGACGTAGCCTGTCGCATGGCTGTGGATAGTGCTGGATTCATCCGTTTCGACGGCAAGCCCTTTATAGTGGTCAATGCTACTTTTCGCTGTGATGCCAACAGTGGCTCAGCGTCATTGTCATCGCCTGATGTTGTTGGTGGCGGTTCAGACGTTGATCGCAAAATTGCTCAGCGCCGCACTATTCATATGAACACAATCAAAATCATGAAAGAGCGCATCACTGGTGCAGAGAAAGTGCTCGGGCCAAATCACGGCAAGCTGTCAGAGAGCATCAACTTCTTAGCCAACGAATACAAAGAAGTTGGTGACTACCCCAACGCCGAAAAGAATTTCAACCGAGCGCTTGCCATTCGCAAAGTAGCCAACGGAGCGGAATCACCAGAAGTGGCTCAATCTATCTGTGACCTTGGAGAAATGTATTTAGCCAAAGGCGATAAGGTCGAGGCCGAGAAACAATTCAAGTCGGTGCTTGATATGCCCAACCTAAAGCCCCAAGCAAAAGTGAAAACAATGCAGGCTTACGCCAAAATGTATCTCAAAGACGGCAAGCAAGCTGAAGCCAATGATCTGTACAAACAAATAAACGACATCATGAGTGGCAAGACACCCACAGCGAAAACGACAGAGAAAACAGCAGAGAAAACTAAAGAGGAATCCAATGACAGCCAAAAGTAAGCCCAAAAAAGCCCCTGGCAATTACTGGTTGCTCAAGAGTGAAGAAGAAGCATTTTCTATCCAAGACTTAGCTAAGGCACCAAAACAAACAACATGCTGGGATGGAGTGCGCAACTACCAAGCGCGCAACTTCTTGCGTGATTCGTTCAAATTGGGCGATCTGATTTTCTATTACCACAGCAATTCAGAACCATCTGCCATAGCCGGTATTGCCGAAGTCGTAAAAGAAGGCTATCCCGATCACACAGCTTTCGATCCTGATGATGCGCACTTTGATCCCAAAAGCAAAAAGGATCAACCAACCTGGTACATGGTTGATGTCAAACATGTAGAGACTTTCAAAAAACCACTGCCACTAGAACTATTGCGTCAAATTCCAGGCCTGAGTGAAATGGCATTACTGCAAAAAGGCAGCAGATTATCTGTGCAGCCTGTCACAGCAAAAGAGTGGAAGATAATTACGGAACTAGCTGCCAAAAAGTAATTACAGCTTTAAGGCAGCATCAAGTACTCTTCAGCTGGTACGCTTTCATTGGCATTGCCTAGATCTGGTTTCTGGAGAAAATCTAGATACCAATTGGGTACGTGCAAGCGATTGCTCGATAGCGACACAAACAATGGCGCAATCTCAACGTTCTTGAAGAGCCGCTTGAGGCGATAGAATTCACGCTTGAGTGAATCAACTTCATCTTCAATGTGGTATCGCCCAGCGTTCATGGCCACGAACTCTTCAGCCCGTTCAGGGTCCCAGCCCTGTTCAACCAGAGTGGCTATCATAGCCGGTTTGTGCTGAGAAACTTTGGTCATGCCGCAGTCATTGTGAGCGATTAGCACCACATGTTTGACACCGCGAGAAAGTGCATACACCAAAGCAAACTCGGCGCCAATTAAGCGGCCACTGGCCCGTCTAATCACGTACGCGTATTGGCTTGGAACAGCAGGGTGGTAGCGGAACTCAATACAAGTCGAAATCAACATGCGTGGTTCGCCTGTCACTTCAATTTTCTGTCCAAAATTATGGGAGCCAATCAACTCTGCAATTGGGCTTCCTACCCAGTTGGCAGGTATGTCAGCTGCTGTATCCATGGCCGTCAATCTGGTATTGAACTTGATACTCTGAGTTACGCCCAACGGATCATCTTTTCTGGACATCTATATTTCTTCCTGCTTCTCGACTATGTTTCCTAAAATCTATTTTGTTGCTGCTGCCAGCTCACGCTCTAGCTTCGCGATTACTTCTACTTCTACTTCTAGTTCTGCTTCTACTTCTGGGTCTAAATCACTTACCCGATTTTCTTCAATGTTTTTCGCTTCTGCAGCAAAGAGCCAGCCGAACACAAGAGCAGCACAAAGACCACCAGCTAATTGGGCCAGTATAAAGGACGGCACATCAGCCGGAACAATACCAGTAAGAGTATTCGTGAACATCCGAGCAATTGTCACTGCCGGGTTGGCAAAGCAAGTTGAAGAAGTGAAATAGATAGCACCAGCCACATAAGCCGGAACGGCGATGCCGGTATTCGAGTTGGAGCGAGCGCTACCGAGGATTATGCCAATCAAGCCAAAAGTAGCTATGAATTCACCAATCCACTGACCCATACCCGTGCGAGCAGTGGTAGAGATGGTTATTGCAGGCAAATCAAACATCAAGTTAGCGGCGACAACACCAAGTACTGCTCCGGCTACCTGGGCGACAATATAAGGAGCCACAAGCTTCCAGTTGAACTCCCCGCGCGAAGCACAAACTAGAGTAACTATCGGGTTGAAGTGAGCAGATATCGACGAGAAGGCCGCAATCAGCGCGATGAGCACTGCGCCGGTGGCAAAAGCAACACAGAGCACAGTCACTGCCAAGTTACCGAGGTCAAGCTTATCGGCAAGCGCTCCCGAACCCACTACTGTTGCAAGGAGGAATGCCGTTCCCAATGTCTCAGCCACAAGGGCGCGCGCTAATTTCATCTTTCTAGCCTTGAAGGTAATAACGGAGGCCAAAGTTTAACTCATAGGTGAGATTTGGACATTAACCCTAAAGATTGCTATGTTGGAAGCGCAAAGACGAGCCAAAAACAAATGCCAAAGAAAAATAACAGTGATTTCGACTTAGTTGCCAGGGCAGACAAAGAGGTCTTAGCAGCGGGCTTCACACCGGTCTTTTCACCTGAGACTCTGGCCGAAGTTGCCAATCAATCTATTGAAGACATCCTTGCCAGCAACAGCTCGATTCAAGATTTAAGAGGGCTACTTTGGTCTTCAATAGACAACCGCGAGTCACAAGACTTGGACCAAGTCGAATACGCAGAAAGGCTAGAAGGCGGAAAAATTCGCCTAATCATTGGTATTGCCGATGTCGACTCATTTGTACCAAAGGCAAGCGCCATAGATTTACATGCCCAACAAAATGCCACCACAGTCTACACCGGCATTGTCACTTACCCGATGCTACCAGAAGAGTTATCATACGACCGCACTTCACTGTTACCAGACCAAGATCGCCTGGCTATGTGTACCGACCTCATTATTGATGAAGACGGAAAAGTCTTGAAGAATACGGCCTACCAAGCCGTCATACGAAACAAAGCGAAGCTCGACTACAACTCGGTAGGTAACTGGTTCACCAGTGGTAATGATCCAGCAAAATTTGGACAAATTGCTGGATTAGAAGAACAGCTAGAAATTCAGGGCGAGGCAAAAGAACACATTCAGGCATTGCGGCAATCTGGTGGTGCTCTCGCTCTCCACACACAAGAAGCTCGAACAGTAGCTAAAGACGGGCACGTGCTCGATCTTGAATTGGTAGAAAGCAATCAAGCTCGCGACCTCATCGAAAATTGTATGATCGCAGCTAACATAGCCACGTCTAAATTTCTCGAAGCAAAAAGTTTTCCTTCAATTATGCGAACGGTCAAAAACCCTGATCGCTGGCCGCGTATAGTCGAAGTAGCAGAAGACTACGGCACAACTCTTCCGCAAGAGCCCGATGCCAAAGCCCTCGCTGCTTTTCTCAGAAGACAGAAAGAGGCAGATCCTGACGAGTTTAGCGAACTGTCTCTGACAATCGTCAAACTTCTCGGTCGGGGAGAATATGTTGTTAAAGTTCCCGGCCAGCATGCCCCAGGACATTTCGCTCTAGCCGTAAATGAATACACTCATTCCACTGCACCCAATCGCCGCTATCCCGATTTAATTACTCAGAGGTTACTGAAAGCGGTCTTAGCGGGTGAGCCATCGCCCTATAGCACTGATGAGCTAAGCGACATAGCAGCCAATTGTTCAAAGATGGAAAGCCAAGCAAAGAAAGTTGAACGCACCATGCGCAAGATTTCAGCGGCTGTGCTGTTATCTAGTCGCATCGGCGATATTTTCGATGGTATCATCACCGGTGTCAAAACAGATGCCACCTACGTTCGTACTTTCAGGCCGCCCGTCGAAGGAAAATTACTTGACGGAAAATTGCTAGAAGGAAAATTGCTTGACGGAAAATTACTGGACGGCAAGCGCCGCCTTGACGTAGGAGACCGCGTCAAAGTTCGGCTTGTTTCGACTGACCCAGAAAATGCCTACATAGACTTCGCCTTTGTTTCAAGGCGATAGCAAATATATTAGTAGCCGCAATAATTAGTAGCCGCAATTTTCCGCAGCGCTCATTCTTCCTTTGCGCACAGCGTCTAAGAACAGCTCATAGTCTTGCTCTGCTTGGTCCGCGTAGGCCACAGAGAAAAGACCAATCGCTTCTTCGAAGGTTGTCTCTTCACCAAGGTAGCCGCTCAATACAGCAGCATCGCCTGACCGAGCATGCGATCGAGCAAGAACAGCACCCATAACTTCAGCGCTTTCTACTAAGCGCGGACCATCCCACAAGTCAGGCTCTAACTTGACTTTGGTATCTCGCAATTGACGCACATAGTAGTGCTTACCATCGTCAAATTTGGTCCAGCCCAAGAAAATATCACTAGCAGACTGAATAATGCGCTGACCAGCAACCACTCGCTGACCATGATTCTCAAACTCGCTGTGACCGGCATAGGCTTCAAGAACAGAAGCGCGAGCCTCTTTTAGTTGTAACATCAATGGCTCTGCATCTGGTGCCAACATCAGAGCTACAGCACAAGTTGTGCCAACGCTACCAATACCTACTACTTTGATTGCTACATCAACCATTTTGTAGCGGTCAAACAAGCGCTGTCTGTCATCTTGCAGTGAGTGCTTATAGAGTTCAAAAGCTTTAAGAGTCTGCTCTCTGAAATCATCAGCCTCAGTGCCTTTTAAGTGATAAACGGCCGGTGGCGAGTCTTTGATGTGATAGCCACCATCGCGCTCTTCTGTCATTTTAGGGAAGTAATACGATTGAATCGTACGCTTAATAGCCTTCTCAGTTTTATCTTTAATGCGCTTCTGCAGATGTGGGTCTGAAGTATTTTGCGCCACAGCACTCCAGTCAAAGCGGTCATACCAAATATCAAGAATACTCATTTTCGAATACTCAAGCATTTTCAAACGATAGCCACGAGCAACGGCTTCAGCAGCTTGCTGACTGTGTCGCGGCTTAACACCATTGTTGCGGCCAGCCAAGACAAAACTTGCAGCTAATCGCTTCACGTCCCATTCCCACGGAGCGGGCAAGGTCTCGTCAAAATCATTCAAATCGAAAACAATGTTGCGCTCAGGTGTAGCAAAGGCACCAAAGTTGAGCAGGTGGGCGTCGCCGCAAGTCTGCACTTTTACTTTGGTGACAAACGACTCACCGATATCAGAGGCGAACAGCGCTGCAGTTCCTCTATAAAATGTAAAAGGCGAAACTAGCATGCGGCCGTAACGAATTGGTATCAGCTCTGGGCGGCGGCCAATATTCGACTGCTCAATCAGCTCTATCGGGTCAGGTCGGTTGGCATCTGGCTTAAACCTGGCTAAAAGTTCATGGGGTACAGCCTCATGCAAAATCTTACCCCGGTCGCGTCTATCATCCCGAGGCGAAACCGTGTTGTCATGAAGGCGGGCTGTATCTATTTGTTTCTTCTCTGACTGACTGCTATTGGTTTCCAAGTCTTACTCTCCCAGAACTAGCACGAAATTAGCGCACAGGATAATTATTCCCCAACCAGCTAGATTAACCTCAAGCTTACGCTACTGCACATTTTGACCTCAGCCCTAGCGAAGAGGCTATAATCGATGAAATCACGAATCATTAAAAGAGAAGAGTTTAGAGTTAGATGCCAGATACGGGCTCAGGAAACGCTGGAAATCAGAAGAAAATTTGCGTTGCCTGCAGCAAAGAATATGTTGGTGAGTTGACGACCTGCCCAGCAGACGGGACAACCCTCACCCCACTGAAAGAAACAGACCTAGTCGGTTCAGTACTTGGCGACCGCTATGAAATCTTAGAATTGATTGGCGACGGCGCCATGGGTCAGGTCTACAAAGCTAAGCACAAGCTTCTCAAGCGTATCGTCGCTGTCAAAATGATGCACCCCAATTTGGTTTCGGGGGCTGCCGCACTTAAGCGCTTCCAAAAAGAAGCTGAATTAGCAAGTGCTCTTAACCACCCCAATATTCTTACGGTTTACGACTTCGGTGTAACAGATGGCGGCGTGCCCTATCTGGTCATGGCATTTTTAGAAGGCACTAGCTTGGCAGAGCAAGTAGCTGGCGGTAACAACTTAGAGCTAAAGCGCAGCGTTCATATATTCAAACAAGTGAGCCTGGGCCTAGCTCACGCTCACGAAAATGGAGTGGTTCACCGCGATCTCAAGCCTAGCAATATTATGCTGGTACAGCTTGATAACGACCCTGATTTTGTCAAAATTGTCGACTTTGGTATTGCCAAATTGCTCACCCCAACCGAAGGGGAGACTGATAATTTGACGCGAACAGGAGAAGTTTTCGGCAGCCCGCCGTATATGAGCCCTGAACAATGTCGGGCTCTGCCAGTAGATGCGCGTTCAGACATCTACGCACTCGGTTGTGTCATGTACCGCACGGTCTCGGGCAAGCAGCCAATCACCGGCAATGACCTAATTGAATATCTCTATAAACATGTCAATGAAACGCCTGCAGCTTTTAGTATCGTCTGCCCCGAACTTGCCATACCAGAAGAACTAGAGGCAACAATATTCAAGGCCATGGCCAAACAGCCAGACGATCGCTATCAATCGATGGGCGATCTCAGAGCCGCTCTCGATCAGGTCTATCAAACTATCCCTGGTGATTCGCTTACCCGCACTGACATTCCTCGACTAGAAATGCCATCAACTGAAGTGAGCTCACCTACTTTGGTTTTAGAGAATAACGAATCAAGTCAAGACAATGTTGCTGCTAGTGCCGAGAGCAATGCCGCAGAAAACAAGCCAGCAGAAGCCAGCGCAGTTAAAGCACTGGTGAGCGTAGAGAAAGATGCAATTGCGATAAAAATACCTAACAAATTCGCCAACAAAAAAGTGGCCATCATTGCTGCTTCGGTAATAGCGCTAATAGGTATTACCTATGGCCTCGTGCAAACTTTTGGCATGGGGCAGGGCGAGTCACAAATAGAAAAGATGCAGCTAGAAGCGCAAACTTACTACAACCAGGGCAACTATGCGCTGGCGAAACAAAAAATTAGAGCGGCAGTCAAACTAGCAGAGAAAACAAACTCTCCTAAAAACGCAGGCAATCGCTATTTGCTCGGCATGATTCAATACGCTCAAGGCGAATACGATGATGCTCAAGCAAATTTAGAAACTGCAAAATCTTTATACATGGCCAATGGCAATGATCCACAGCGCGTGGCCGAATGCGAAGCGTTTATTGGCAGAGCGGAAACAGCGCTCGGTCAGTATGGTGAGGCCGAAAAAGATCTTAAGCACTCACTAGAGCTGCGCACAAAAATGGGTGGTGCTAATGGCTATGCCATGGCTGATTCACTAACGGGTCTTGGTTATTTGCACATGCGTCAAGGCAAAAATCAATTTGCTATTAAAGAGCTAAAGCAGGCTCTAGATTTGACCGAAAAAGAACGGGGCCCTGATAGCCAGAGTACTGCTAGTGCATTGAATGATCTTGGCCAAGCCTACCAACTTGCTGCTAATTTCAAAGAAGCTGAGCCGCTATATAGGCGCGCTTTAGAAATTCGCAAAAGCAAACTTGATGGCAATAGCCCCTTCGTGGCTGACAGCTACAACTGCTTAGGTGCTCTCTGTGCTTCGACCGGCCGCTATGAAGAAGCGAAGAAATACTATCAACAAGCCCTCGCTATACAGCAGCGAACACTGTTAGCTTCAGATCCAAGATTGGCACAAACCAGACAGCAGTACGCCGATCTAATTTTAAAAATGCACCGCCGCTAATTTTTTTGCTATTGGCAATTTAGCTGACATGCACTTCTGGCCTGACTTCTGGGTCTGGTATGGCAGAGCGCAGAATCTCTCTGGTTATTGGTGCCGTTTCGCCCTCGCCAAGGAAAATATACTTGAAGACATAGCCAAGCGGGTGGCCTTCTGTCCAGCCCATATAGACCTTCGGAACTTTTCCAGTTTGGTCACGCATCTTGATTAAGATAGCAGCGACAGCATTAGGAATAGCTGGGCTGGTGCAGCGCAATATTCTAAAGGCACCGACTTTCTCGCCCTGCACCATCAGTCTATCTTCGACGAAGTCAGAGGCATCACCAAGTTCCACTTCAAGGAAAATAAAATTCCCTTCGTTAGATTGAATACTATGATTGCGCCGCGCCTGTACCTCTTTTTTCTTGTACTGTTGGCGGCGCTCTTGCTCACTTGAGCTGTATTCTGGTCGATTGGAAAGAACTAGTATTTCGCCCCAGAGTTCGTGGGTAACCTCATCAATTAATTTCATTGCCTCTTGATCGAATTCAACATCGGTCACTCTAAGCTCAGTAGCGCGAATCATTCGTGAAACCAAAGAGGTAAATAGAATCAAGCCAATGAAGAACATTGATATATGCAAGCCTTCAGGCCGTTGAATCATATTTAGAACCGATGTATAGATGAACACAAAGAAAACAAAAGTGAAATAGATACGCTTAAAAATCGATTCACGCCAGGTGCAGAGCATGACGGCAAAAGCAGCAGAGGTGAAGAGCACAAGCAAACCAGTAGCAAAGGCACCGGCCTGAGCGTCCACATCGGCCTTAAAAATAACGGTAACAACGATGTTGATGACGGTGAAAACTACAACCAATGGTCGAATCGCCGTAGCCCAATCTGGAGCCATCCCGTAGCGTGGCAAGTAGCGTGGTATCAAACTAAGTAGAGCTGCCATAGCCGAAGCCCCAGCAAACCAGAGCATGAGAATAGTGCTGAAATCATAAACCGAGCCAAAAATATCGCCCATATATTTATGAGCAAGATATGCCAAGGCCCTGCCATTGGCAGCACCACCTGGTTGAAAGAGTTCAGCCGGAATTAAAACAGTTGTGACAAAAGCACTACAGACAAGCAGAACAGTCATTATCAAAGCCGAAACAACTAAGAGCTTTCCGGTATTCGAAATTCTAACTGTCGGTTTATCCGGCCGATCGTCAGCTCCGCCCTTAATCAGGGGCATCACCGCCACTCCAGTTTCAAATCCAGATAGGCCCAGTGCTAGCTGAGGAAAAACAACGAGTGAAAGACCAATTACATTGAGAGGTGAATGGTAAACCTGCGACAACTTCTGCCACCAGTTTTCCATCAATTCGGGATGGTTCAGTAACTGGCTAATACACGGTACGAGCAAAATGGTATTAAGCAGTAAGTAAGAGCATACAAGCGCCACAGCTACACCAATCGCTTCAGAGAAGCCGTTTAGAAAGAGGGCACCAAGAAGAGTAAGTAATACTAATGTGACACCAACCTTGCTCTGCATAAACGGCAAATAAGCGTTGTTATGAATAAATGGATTCTCAATCAAGTGGGTCGTGGCATCGGCTGCGCAAAGCGTCATAGTAATGACAAAATCAGTGGCAGCAAAGCCTAAGAGCACAAGAACTAAAGTTTTCCCTTGCCATCCGGGTAGTAGCCTCTCTAGCATAGCTATACTGCCTTGGCCGTGAGGGCTTTCTTTAGCCACCCGCATGTAGACAGGTACAGCACCAAATAGGGTGACAAGAACGAGCACAAGAGTAGCGAATGGTGACAGTATCCCAGCAGCGATAAAAGCAATACCAGGCTGAAATCCTATTGTAGAAAAATAATCAAGCCCGGTCAGGCACATCACCTTAAACCAGTGACGTTGCGTTGGCTCAACCTTTTTCTCTTTGGCACTTCCTGAGAAAAACCACTTGGTAAATTTGTGCAGGTATGTCATCTTAGAAAAGACCATTTACTCTGAATGAATAACCGGAGCTTTGCTTGCATGCATTAGAAAAGTGGCTAATGCAAATGGCCAGCCAAGATGCAACTGATATCTCTGTTTAATCGACACCAAACAATAATATCAAGAAAGCCTCTGCTAGCAGATTTCTTGATAGATTCTTGACACCACCGATTTACTCAAATCGGATTTGCTTTTGTTTCTTTTAGCGGATCGATTCTTGGTTTGCGGAAAGAAGTGGTGAATTTCTGCGAGCGATTAAGCTGCAGAATGTCATTGACAGTGCCTTCGATGGTGGCGCATAAAGTATCAAGAGGCAAGTCATCACCGTCTTTGCCAAACGGCTCTTCGATGTCTTCGGCGATAAGCTCAAGGCCAATGAGGAAGTATGAGCCGATTAAAATCAAAGGAATACTCATCCAGAAATTAAACTCGGGCTCTATGTACCAAGGTAAAGCCAATAAGTTCAGTGCAATACCTTGACGCATGAATGCTCGATAAGACAGGGCCAATGGGCTGTTCTTAATGCGTTCGCAAGCACCACAAATATCCATAAACGCGCGCAAATGAGCATCAAGTTGAATCATGACAAAGCCGTCAAAGAGCTCTTCATTCTTCCACTCTAAAATTTTCTCGTACATTTTACCTGTCAAATGCACTGGTGCATTGACCTTTACACCTTCTGGAATATCACCGAGACCAGGCAGACTGCGGCTCGCTTGTGAGTCACGCAAGTGATGCTTGAGAGCGTAGGCAAACGATACAACCAATTCGCCTAGTTCTGCTTTGTCACCAGGGCTAGCAGCGACATAAGTGCGCACTTTCAAGCAAAGGTTGCGTGAGTCGTTAACCAGTTGACCCCAGAGTTTTCGCCCTTCCCACCAACGCTCGTAAGCGGTGTTGGTGCGGAACACTAGAAGCAAGCCAAGGATGACGCTTGTGTAACCAGCAGCACCGGCCTCTTTGAAAAGGTGATTGGAAAAGTTTTGATTGACAACGACGTCGACAGCAAATGAGTAAACCGTCATAAACGTCAAATAGAGCCATACCCGCTTGAATACAGGGATGCGGTGAAAGCGAGTGAAAGGATAAATCCAAAAGGCGAATGCCTTGTATATTGGCCCTTTTGGGGTTGATGCAGGCGCCTGAGCTGGCAAACCAACATACGAAGTGCGGGAACGGCTAGAGGCCGAATAATTTTGCGGTTCTTGTCCGTCCGGGTCTGAAGGCATGGCACTTTAAGGTCGTAGGTAACTATGCACAATATTAATGCAATCAGCTCAGTTAGTACAAGGCGCTTTTGCGTTAGCATTAGGCCGGAAAGAAAAGTCAGCTCAATTTAGAGCTGCCAAAATTGCCATGGAGAACCAACGCCCCAGTGAAGCAGACCAGTACTGGCCAGTCGTACAAGCACATAACCGAGGCGTTAAGCCAACTTGAAGAAGTGGCGAGTGGACGCCGGCCCTTGACTCTCAGTGACCAAAACTGGCTATCAGACCTTGGCAAGAGTTTAGCTAGAGAAACTTTACCGATTGAGATAGAAGGCCAATCAGTCGACCTGTTGCGGGCTGAAAGTTTGTTAAATTGGCAGAATTCGGCCAATGCAGAGAAAAATGAAACACTGCTTAAAATTCTGCAGAAACTAAAGACAAGTTTGCTGGCAATGCTGAGCGCTTCTACCCATGAACCAGCCGAGCTGGTAGAAGACAACAAGCGATTACCGATTCACAACGGCGAAGTTGCAAACTATCTGAAAAACACTTACAGCGCTGAAAGCTTTGCTCGCCTGTTTGATTTTTGTCAGGATAGACAAGTTTTTGCCTTATCGGTCAATGACCAAAACGGCTTGGTGCGCACAGCAGAGGCTGAAGAAAATTGGGACATGAGTGGTCGGCAATGGGTAACCGACACTGTGCGTTGCGGAGACATGGAGCGCTCTCTTAAACCGCTAGCCTGGCGCAACGCTATGCTGACCCTGTGCCGTTTTTATGGTCAAAGGGAAGAAGTTGAAGCGATTGAAAAATCAATTGCCAATCCTCAGTATTATCGCAATGGTGGCCTGCTCGATGGAGTAGCTCACATCTTTTTACCAGAGAGCCTCACCCGCGACCTCACGTGGTTCAATAATAAGCGCCTAGAATCACATGGCTTGGCGCTCAGAGCTATTTGCGACACAGTAATTGCCTCAGCCAATGGCGATGCCCATGGTTTCAGTGAAACTGAAATTTCAGCACACAGCGAGCTGTTAGCCACCACAATAGTTATGGTGGCATCTTATCTCAAAGCTATAAACACCAATGAAGCCGGAGAGTTTGATTTCAACGCACCATCAGCTGGTCCGTGGGAAGAGATTCCCTTTCCTCTTGGCCTCACTTGGGACACTGAAGCAATACGCAGTGGTTTTGAAAGTTTGCAGACTCTGATGTCTCTCTCTAACGAAAAAATCGATAGCATTTTAGCCCACATCAGCCAGAACAAGCACGGCGACTGGCTCTATTCACAAACACAGAAAAACATATTGGCTGAGCTGATTAAAGCTGCACGAACTAAAATTCTCGAGCGTCTTTTTAGTGCTCCCCAACCAGTTGAAAATCCCCATCGCCCCAGTGATTGTTCATTGGCTTTCATCTCCACCTCAAGCATCAAAATGCATGACCATCCAATTGAAGATGTGCGCTTGCAATATCGACTGTTGGCGGCAATTGAGCAAATGCTTGTGCGCGATCATGGCATTGTGCGCTACGCACCCTTCGCTTTGCCTCTTTCAGACGGTCATTCTGAGACGGTTTTCGACAGTTATTTGGCCGACAACTACTGGTTGCTTCCTGAGCTGCGGGCGCTGATATCAGGCCATACCTCTGAGCTCAAAGACTATGGCTCAAGTGATTGCAGCACTAACGAAGACTATTTAGCGAGAGTGAAGCAGGCCCGGCCCGATAGAGAAGCACAGTGGTGTTTCGTTTCTGTCCTGGCTGAAGGTTACAGCCTCCAAGTGGAAAAACTCTTGAAGATGAAAGGCTCTGCCCAAGGCAATCTCAATGAGCAGGAAGTAGCAGGATTAATTGCCCAGGGTCATGCCCAGGCGACCCGCTATATCAACCGCTCCTATGCTCGAATCACTCCCGGCGCTGACTCAACTCGCCAGACTCAACATTACAAAGCCAACGGTATGCCTTGTCCAGGCTACGCTATCCCAGAAGCCTACGAGCTGGTAACGGCGCTCAATTTGGACGAATCTGGCAAGGTCGCCAGTCAAAATGCAGTCGCTGGCGCAAATACGCCTTTAGCGTGGGGTCAGGCCTCTTTGTACAGCGCCTCTACCGTGTTTCTGCGGAATCTTCGAGAACTCGAGCACCAATAGTGGCCCGCTGAAGGGATGGTAGTTCTACCATTGCCTTGTCAAGAAGTTTTATTTAATATAGGCATGTCAAGTAAGCGAAAGGTTGCATGCCAAAATTCCACGCCGACGCCGAAAAGCCATCTGCAGAAGGACAACAGTCGCCTGATACTGCACATCTTTTGGGCCAAAGCTACCTAGAAAAGGGTGTGGACAAGGCCGTCGGTCTAGTTATCGCCGACGAGAAACTACGCAAAGAAGTCGACCATTACGGCACTGAGCTTATAAAAACCGCAGCTCTCTTTACCCGGGGCAAGTATGGTGCAATAGGCACAGTGGCACTTTACGGCTTGGCCTCAGCTAGTCCAGAAACTTCGCTAGCTAGGCAAGCAGAAGACTTTGCCCTTGGCGCGGTCAAAGGTGGTGCCACCCGCTCTCTGCTCAACCATGTCACCACGGCCTTCAAATCGGCACCAACAAAAGGTATTCTCGTTGGCATCGGTTCACGGGCAATCGACATTACTGTTAGCCACGATACTTTCACAGCGCCAAGCAAAACTCTTAGCCGCCTCAACAATGAATTGCTCGACCCTAAGGTCGTAGTTTTTGACGCCGTCACCTGGACTCTAGGCGAAGGACTATTCAAAGGAGCCAATGGCCTGCTCAAGGGTGCCTTAGCTAAGAACGCCACTGCCGGGTCAATTAGCATGGGTGGCTCATTTGGTCTAGTTACCGGAGGCTCTGCTGAGATTGTCAGACAGAAAGACGCTGGCGAGAAATTCGACCTCGGCAAAGTAATTGAAAAAAGTTTGCTTGAGGGTTCTGTGATGGCTGCCGCTGGTGGTATCGGTCACAAATTATCTCCAAGAGAAATAGCACCCCAAGCAACAGCACAAAAAGAAATCACACCCGACACCAATCGTGGCGAGAATGTTCAGATAGCTTCTGGCAAATTAGAGAGCACCACTTTTGGTGTCAGTGATAAAGCGACGGGCAAGGCTGACAGCGCACCTACTGTTGTCACTGGCGATGGCCTTACGGTCACTAAAGGCACACAACTAGCTGACTTGGCTGGACGCATGAAGCCAACTTCTATGGCTAGCCCTGACATAGTTGAACCTATTGGAAAATCTTTAGAACAACCAGGCGGACAACCAGTTGCCCGCGAAGCCAATAAACACGAAGCAAATAAACAAGAAATAAAAAGACCAGACGGTACTCCAGAAGCGGCTAAGCCGCGAGAGTTCGTCATTGACGCAGGTAAGCCATCGCTTAAAACATTGCGCGGCCAGAATGCCGAAAACGCTTGGTTGAAAGTGCGCGAAGTTCTGAAGAACGAAGACGGAACTCAGACATTTGGACCAAAACAAAACCTATTTGTGCAAAAGCTGGGCGTTACCGAAGCCTTGCATCCAGATGCCCGTAAAGCCGACATCATCGTTACTTCTCACCCTGAAATTTTAACTGCCGCTGAAAAGGCAAAACACGTTTTTCCTGAAGCAGAAGGTAAAGTCTGGCTCACCACAGGCCGCGATAATAGACTATTGCTTTCAACTGGAGATAATCCGTTAAGCCAGTGGCGCAAGCAAGGTTATATCGAGCCACTGCGCTTAGACCACGGCACAACTACTCTTAGTGTTATGGCACCACTAATGGTCGGAGAAATAGGCAAACTCGACAGTCCGCAAAGTAAGGCTGAATGGAAAGAATTCGACCGCCAACTGGGAGAGGCCAAGAAACAAGGCGTCGACTCAGTTTCAACCGATGTTTGGTGGGGCTTAGTAGAGCCAGCCAAAGGCAAGTTTGATTGGACCTACTACGAAAAAATTAGTGACCACATCACCAAGGCTGGCCTAAAATGGGTGCCTATTTTATCTTTCCACCAATGTGGCGGCAATGTCGGCGACAATATCAGTGTGCCTTTACCCAATTGGGTTTGGGGAGAATTGGCCGGCAAGACTCCTAGTGGCTCAGCTGAATCACTTAAATACAAAAGCGAACAAGGTCACTCGAGCACCGAATATCTCTCCTTGTGGGCTGACCATCTAGCAGTAGATCGCTATGCCAGTGTCATGAAAGAGTTTCAGACGCACTTTGCCTCAAGGGCCAAAGACATAGCAGAAGTCAATGTCAGCTTGGGGCCAGCCGGTGAGTTGCGCTACCCGTCATATAATTCGCACGATCAACATACGGGCTATCCCACTAGAGGCGCTCTGCAAGCCTATTCAGACTTGGCACAAAACTCATTTAGAGATTATGCAATCGCTAAATATGGCAGTGCCGAAGGGGTGGGTAAGGCATGGTCAATGGAAAAATTGACAGCCGAAAGTATTAAGCCACCATCTGAGGCCGAAGGTTTCTTCCAACGAGGAGACCATTTCAATTTACAGTATGGTCGCGATTTCTTCGACTGGTACAACCAATCGCTCATTGACCACGGTCACCGAGTAATGAGCACTGCTCTTGATGTTTTCGGCCAACGTACTTCTCCTTTTTATGGTATCGATCTGGGAGCTAAAATACCGGGCGTACATTGGCGAGTAGGAGAATGGCAAGGCAATAACGTTGTACTAGGCGACCGCATGGCCGAACTCAATGCCGGGCTCATTCGCACCAGTCGCGGTGACTGGGATAACAATAGCGATGGCCGTGGTTACAGGCCTCTTCTATCAATGTTCAGTAAGCTTCAACCAGCAATTCCTGGCACTGGCACCAGGGTTGTGCCCTTCTTCACCGCTGTGGAGATGCGCGACGGCGTAGACGGACCAGCCGGCAAAACAATGCCAAACACCCTAGCCAAGTGGGTTGGCGAAGAAGCGAGCCGACAAGGATTATTCTTAAAAGGTGAAAATGCCCTTAACGGTAACCTATATAGTGGTGAAAATTGGGACCGCATGAAAGCCCTGCTAGCCTTGCCCAAGCAGAACGGAGACTATCATGGACTAACATTCTTGCGCATGTCTGATGTTGTAAATAACGATGTGGCCCGGGCAAAAGTTTCTGAAATGAATTATGCTCGCCGTTCAATTGAAACACTGACGCAGCAATTCCGCAATTTCTTCAGAAAAGCCTCATAACCTTATCAATAGGTCTATCTTTGCACAATAATTCAACGCAGAATAAACCGAATCTGAGCTTGCTTGAAATCGGCAATATGAACTTCGGCTTTCTCGGCATTCAGTTTGGCTGGGGCCTACAGCTGGCCAACATGAGTGCCATATACAGCAAGCTGGGTGCTTCACCAGATTCAATACCGATATTGTGGCTAGCAGGGCCAATCACGGGTTTGTTGGTGCAACCATTAATTGGCGCTATGAGCGACCGCACCTGGAACAAACTAGGTAGACGCAGACCTTACTTTCTCGTTGGTGCTGTGCTTGCCTCTTGTGCCCTGCTGTTCATGCCCACTTCGCCATCACTGTTATTTGCCGCCTCGCTTTTGTGGATTTTAGATGCGAGCATCAATATCAGCATGGAGCCTTTTCGCGCTTTCATTGCCGATAAGCTCAATGCCTCGCAAAGCACTCTTGGCTTTATTATGCAAAGTTTTTTCATTGGCATTGGTGCCACCATGGCCAATGCCCTCCCTCTGATATTTCATCAACTAGGCGTAAGTGGAGCAGGTGCTAACGGAGTGCCACTTACAGTTGAGTATTCATTTAAAATTGGCGCACTAATGTTTCTGTCGTGTGTGCTTTGGACCGTCTTCAGTACTAAAGAATATCCGCCAGAAGACCTGGCCGCTCTAGAGCGCAAACGCCAAGAGAACCCTGGTTTGTCTGGTCTTTTTAAAGAGGTATGGCAAGAAGTTCCGGCTGCAGTGATGGCCATGCCAGCCACTATGAAGCAACTAGCTGTAGTGCAAATCTTCACCTGGCTTGGCCTCTTTTGTATGTGGATGTTTTTTGGATTAACTACTGCCTATTATGTTTTTAAGGCACCCTCAGCATCTTCTGAACTTTTTGATCGCGGCACAGAATGGGCCGGTTGGTGCTTTGCCATTTATTCAATTGTCTGTTTCTTAGTGGCCTTTCTTTTGCCTAAGTTGGCAAAGGCAACTAGTCGCAAAGCAGTTCATGCCACGGCTCTGACTCTTGGTGGCTTGAGCCTTCTTTCCGTCTATTTCATTCATGACCCTCAGGTTTTACAGTTCAGTATGATTGGGGTTGGTATCGCTTGGGCCTCGATTTTGTCAATGCCATATGCAATTTTAGCTTCTGCTATTCCGCCTGGCCGAACCGGCGTTTATATGGGAGTCTTCAACTTTTTCATTGTCATACCAGAAATAGTGGCCTCTTTAGCTTTTCAGCCGCTAGTCAAATATGTATTCAATAACCAACCAGTATTTGTCGTCATGATGGGTGGAGCTTCTCTTCTCATTG
>JAKFVU010000056.1 GCA_021732025.1 Candidatus Obscuribacterales bacterium
AGTTCTACACCTAAAGGTGTAGGCCTTGCGTCGGCTTAAAGTACAAAAAAAGTGCAAAAAAGTACAAAAATTCCCAGAAAACGGTAAGTCTTCCAGGAACTATTGACAAAAAACGCCCACATAGAAGCAGAAAGAGCTCAAGCAATGCGCTTGAGCTCTCTTAGTCTTAACCAGTTAGGCAAATACTCTAAAAGTTACTTGCTAGGGTTACGCTGCTTGAGAAATTCCGGAATGTCCAGAATATCACTAGCCATTTTCTTCAACTCATTGCTCTGGCTCTGTTGAGCTTGTTGCTGCTGTTGTTGTTGTGCTTGCTGAGCTGGGCGAGCTTGCTGCTCAACTCGCTGCTGCTGTTGTTGGTTAGAAGCATTGGCTTGAGTCGGTCTAGCTTTAGGCTGTGACTGAACAAGCATGTCGAAACCAGTAGCAATAACAGTAATCAGCACTTCTCCGTGAAGG
Source organism: Candidatus Obscuribacterales bacterium (assembly GCA_021732025.1). GTDB lineage: Bacteria > Cyanobacteriota > Vampirovibrionia > Obscuribacterales > Obscuribacteraceae. The sequence goes on from JAKFVU010000056.1 coordinate 460, forward strand.
CGATCATCAAGTACAGCACCAAAGATGATATTAGCTTCGTCAGAAACAGCTGAGTAAATTACATTTGCTGCTTCTTGAACTTCATGCAATGTCAGGTCAGGGCCACCAGTGACATTGAAGATGACACCAGAGGCACCATCAATCGTTGTCTCAAGCAAGGGGCTATTGATAGCATTGCGAGCGGCTTCGACAGCTCTGCCTTCGCCAGTTGCACGGCCTACACCCATGAGGGCTGAGCCAGCAGTCTGCATAACAGCTTTGACGTCGGCAAAGTCAACGTTGATCAAACCAGGAACGGTAATGATGTCAGAGATACCTTGCACACCTTGCATCAAGACTTTATCGGCTTCGACAAAGGCTTCTTGCATCGAAGCTCTGTGATCAACGACTTCAAGCAATCGTTGGTTTGGAATAACAATCAATGTGTCAACGCGGGAGCGAATTTCGTTAATGCCACTTTCGGCTTGATTGCTACGACGCTTACCTTCAAAAAGGAATGGTCGTGAAACAACGCCAACTGTAAGTGCACCCATTTCTTTAGCAACTTCAGCAACAATCGGAGCAGCACCAGTACCGGTACCACCACCCATGCCAGCTGCGATGAAGACCATGTCAGCACCCTGCAGGGCCTGGGCGATCTCTTCACGACTTTCTTCTGCAGCTTTCTGCCCGATGCTAGGGTTGCCACCAGCGCCGAGGCCGCGGGTGAGCTTAGAGCCTATTTGCAAACGATTTTTAGCCGCAGCCAAATCGAGCGCCTGAGCATCAGTGTTACAAGACCAGAATTCCACTCCATTCAAGCCTGCTGCAATCATCCGATTGACAGCATTGGAGCCGGCACCACCAACACCAACAACTTTAATGCTGGCCTTCATTTCGAAGCTTTTGGCAGCTTTCTCATCAATTTTAGCTCGCTCAAGCACAGCCTTTAGACCTCTTCAAACTAATACGACAAATTGGCTAATCTAGAAACTAGATAAATGAACAGACAAATAAACGGGATAACAGATAATCACTTAAATTAAGCGACACAGCCTTCTTAACGAAGACCATCACTCACCTTAGCGCCTGTTGAGACAGTTAGTACGAGACCGCGATAAAGGGCCGGTTAAGGCACCTAATTTCGAAGGACGTTACTGCTATCTTAGCTTAACTTATGTTAGAGCCTATCTAGTGTATTTGCAAGTTGCTACACATCTACGTGTAGTTAACCTTTTCACATACCTAAACGTCATTGCTTTAGCGCCAAATTAGGTTGCCAACAGGCGCGCATTTCGCCTTTACAACTACCCCAATAATAATTTTCCGGGCAAAAATGTCCAAAAATATTATTTTGACTGGGGCGTTCAATGCAATATTACTTAGCCTTTGAAGCCAACTTTATTTTTTCAAGAGTGGCTGTATATGCTTTATTGTCCGGATGGATATTTACGGCCGATTGGGCGTAGTCGATAGCTTCTTTGAATTTGTGGTTCGACGCCATAATGGCCGCCAATAAGCGGTAAGCATCAGCATTTTTCTTATCAAGCTCTACGCAGCGTTGTAGATAGGGCAGTGCTTCACTACCTTTGTTGGAAGCAGCATAGGCAGATCCCATGTAGAAATGAGCATCGGCACTATCTGGAGCCAGAGTGAGAGCAATTTTCTCCTCAGCAATCTGACCAGGAAAATCGCCTTTCAAACCAAGTGCAGCGCCATAATCACGGTGAGCTGCTGCGTCCTTGCTATCGAGCTTGATTGCCTGTTTGAATTCTTGCAGAGCTTGGTCGAGCTTCTTCTCGTTACGAGAAAGCAATTGTGCATATTTCAAGTGGTATTGCGCCTTGGTCGGAGCCAAACGCACGGCCTCTTTGATGCTATCGCAAGCCTGTTGAACATCATTTTTGCGGCCATAGCAGCGGGCTAAACCCATGTACACTTCTGGATCTTCGCTATTGAGCTTGACGGCAGCTTTGAACGATTCAATGGCTTTATCGACGTCGCCACTCATCAAGTAAGCTTTGCCCAATTTGACATGATTAACAGGATTGCTTGGATTTTGCTCGGCGGCGGCTTGGTATCTAAAAATCGCACTCTTTATATCTTCAGCGTCTTTCTCGTCGCAGAAGCCAGGCAAAGCGAAAGTCACAAGACTAGCGCAGGCCACACCAGTAGCAATCGCTTTCAGAGAGAGATCAGTTAGAACCCGCATTTTCATGTACCTCACTTAAATCACTTACAACTTCAGAATTATCTAGTGCGCTAGTCGGTCTAAACTAGCAGTATTCGGCATACTTTTGATTAGTAACTCACTCATCGCCGCTTTGCAATTGGCATCATTTGGAGCTAACTGCATGGCTTTGCGAATACATTCAATCGCCTTACCTGGTTCTTTGAGCGCTTCATAAATGCGCGCTTTGGCCAAATAAGCATAATGATTACGGGCGTCGAGCGATATGACTTTATCAATCATTAGTTTTGCTTCGGGATACTGTTGCTTTGCTTCATAACAAGAAGCCAAGCCCAAAACTGCCATGGCAACCTGAGGCTCTCGCGGGTTCTTGGTCATGGCTTTCTCAAAATAAGCACAGGCAGCATTGTAATCGCCCTTGAGAGACGTAGCCAGGCCAAGATTGTAGAGAGAAACAAAGTTGTTTGGCTCCACAGCCAAGACCTTCTTAAACTCTTCAATAGCTAAATCAACAAACCCTATTTGCTCGAGGCAGATGCCAAGGTTGCCGCGTGCCGTAACATTAGTAGGCGAAGCATCTACTATTTTTTTGAACTGCCCACCAGCTTCGTCATAATTGCCACGCTTCATGTAGATAGCGCCAATTGTTTCGCGGGCTTCCAGACCCTTAATCGGATTGTCACTCAGTAAAGTCAAGGCTTCCATCAATGACATGATCGCTTGGTCTTGGTTGCCAAGCCTATTTTGAATGCGCCCGAGCTCAAGATGGGCTTCAGCGACATCACGTCTTTTGGCAATTAATCCCTCTAACAGGCGCGTTGCCTGAGTCAGCCCTGTCAAGGTGTCAGTTTTCTCCAACTGATAAACCTGCTTCATCACCTGCTCACTCTCATTCTTTGGTGATTTGAAGTTTGTAAGATTGTTCAGGCCCGACAATGGAGAGGCCAAGGCATCGAGCTGGGTAGAGGCAAGCAACACCAGAGAGCCAACCGCCAGGCCTGTCAAGCGAATGACTAGAGCAAGCTCCAGACAGGTTTTCGGCTGAAATTTGGAGGCTTTCATCGTAATTTTGGATTGAGACAATGGTGAACCGCTAGCGAGAAAGAAAACAACAAGTCATTATATGAGAGGTCAAGGAGTAATCAGAGCGCTTAAAATAACTCCTATCTAATAAGCTTGAAATGTCACCGGCATCACTAAGGCATCAGGAAAGGCAAAAAACCAAAACATGGAATTTCATTGGGCGTCACTATTTGCCTCGCAGCATGCAACTTTCTGGAAAGTTATCATGCCTCCGTTTCTTTACTTTGCCCATGGTTATTTAGCCACATGGATGGCCGTAGCTGCGCTTTTCAGGCCATATGAAGCCTGGTATATCCCCTTCACAAAAATTCAGTTACCACTGACACCAGGCATCTTTCCCAAAAGGAGAGCCAAGCTAGCACAGGCTGTTGCTGGCACGATCACAGAAACTTTGCTCACTCCCAAAGATATAAAAGTGCAAGTCGAGCTTCTTTTGACCGAAGCTAACATTCACTTGGCCATTGGCCTTTTTGTTGACTCCGTACTCAAAGAATTCAGAGACACGACAAAATTACATAGGCTAGCATCCGATATTGCTGAGCTTAGTCCAACTTTGATGGAACACTTCGTACGCTCAACGATCGAATCACTAGAGTCAGGAAAAGACAGCAAAGTTGCAGCAATAACAGAAAAAGTTTTTGATCAAGTTGTGTTGACAGCGCGAATCTCGCTAGAGCAAGCCAACGAATTTGCAGCCCGCATACTTGAGGCTTTCCTCACACCAGCTAAGGTGCGCTCTTCGTTAATTACCTTGCTCAGTCCACAGAACATTAGTTCACTAGACGAATCAATCAACGCTCACGCCAGTACGCCCTATAAAATTCTGGCCAAAATTATCGGCGTCAAAAGAGTTTGCTACGAATGTCGCAACTACTTAGAGAAAGAACCAGAAGAATCGGAAAAGCTTATTGCCGACCTGACAAAACGATTTGGTATCAAAGATCAGTTGGCGATTCAAATTGCTAACTTTGACCTTAGTTCGATGCCACTGCAGAGTATTGCAAAATTCAAAGCCAATATGGTTTCGTTCGTTGAATCATTTCTTGTAGAGCACAAGGCTGATATTTTGCTTTCAGTGCGAAAAGTTGAAGGTGAAGCCATGAGCGCTGTTCGCCAATCAATCGTGCGCTTCAACCCTGAATCGATACCAGAAGTATGGTTAGAGCGGGCCAAAAACGATCTCTCCCAATTTACACATTCGTATCTCAAACGTGAGCTTGGCGAACTTCTAGAGAAGGCTATCCCAGCACTGGGTATGTATAACCTGATTGCTACAAAAATCGATTTATTCACAGCCCAACAACTCGAAGCTCTAGTCAAAAGAATTTGCAGTCAAGAATTGAAGGTCTTAGAATTATTCGGTGGCCTAATTGGTTTGATGCTCGGCTTCGTACAAATCGTTGTCAACGCCATCGCCCCTTAAATCTCAGGTAAGCTTCTAAGCAGATGCCGCACTATGCAAGATCCCCAGCTCCAAGCCTGAGAACGCTTCCGCATACCGGCAAGCCACCGCTCTATCGCATTCAGATTCCAAATGATTTTCGCGACCTCCTTGTAGGCGCCACTCTCGGCAGTCGCTACTGGGTTTTAAGTGTCATTGGCCGCGGTGGCATGAGTGTTGTCTATAAAGCCAAAGTAAAAGATACCGGCAAAATTGTTGCGGTGAAAACTTTGCGTACCGCAGGCATGACCGACGAAATGGTGGTAAAGCGCTTCCAACGCGAAGCTGAGCTTCTCAGCCGCCTCAATCACCCTCGCATCGTCAACCTGCATGCCTACGGCTCAAGCGCTAAAGGTCAACCTTATTTTGTCATGGATTATTTGGTGGGAGAAAACCTAACCGATCTCCTTGGCAGAGAAAACCATCTTGAGCCTGAGAGGTTTCAGGACATATTTGTACAGGTCTGCGCAGCCATAGAACATGCCCACAGACAAGGCGCTATTCACCGCGACATCAAACCAGGCAACATCATGCTAACCAGGCAGGGTGCCACTAGCGACTATGTCAAAGTAGTTGATTTTGGTATTGCAAAAATGGCAGAAGAAGCGCAACGCTTGACGCGCATGGGAGAAGTTTGGGGCTCGCCAATTTACATGAGTCCAGAACAGTGCATGGGCGCACCAGTCGATGCGAGATCTGATATTTATTCTCTAGGCATAGTCATGTATGAAAGCCTTACCGGCAAGGTGCCCTTCTTGGGCCGTAACTATGCAGACACAATGACTAAACAAATATCAGACGATCCCGCACCGTTTGCACAGATTAGGCCGGATCTAAAAATTCCAGTCAGCCTAGAGAAAATTGTTATGGCTGCCATGGCCAAGCAACCAGAGAATCGATATCAAAGTTTAGGTCTGATGCGCAAAGACCTCGAAGCGGCTTTGAGTTCCAAAGCCACATCTGAGTTGCCGCTACCGCTTGTGGCTAAAACAAACAAAGCAAAGATATCCACCACAGGCATGAAGCGATCGCACGACAATTTAGCCAGCGTCGACAAGCCGCGCTCTCAATCGCAGAAAATCGAAGCCAAAATAGAACCTAAGAGAGTCGAACCCAAAAGAGCAGAACCAAAGCGTTCAGACTCAAAGAAATTAGAATCAAAAAAGACTGCCGACCGCAAAATTCCCTCAAAGAAAGATTTGGTTGAAGCAACCAAGCAAAAGCGCAAAAGAAGCATCACGTTGCACGGCATCCCAGAGAAGCGCAGCATGAGCCGGGGCGAGCAACTACTAGTAGTGGCAGGTACATCGCTTCTGTTTTCCATCACGCTAATTGCGGTGATTAGCAATGCTGAAGCACTAAGTCAGGGCTTAGCTTTCACAATTAAGTTTTTAGTTGGCGGTCCAGAGGACAATCTGTCACCATTCTCCGACCCTACCGAGAATCAAGACACGACGCAAAACCAGCAAAGTTCGCAGACGACTCTGCCGCCAAACCAAGATAGCAAAGACAACACTAATCAATAACTTATTCTGCGCGCTTAAGTCAGGTCTTGATCATACTCGTCTTTGAGCTTGGCCAAGCCGGCCTTGTATTCGCTAATCATCTCAGCCAGCTTAATCATGTGCTCGGCACCTTTGAGATCTCGCCTTGCGAAAGCATCGGAGCCCTTGGTTGAAATCAACTCAAGTTCTTTATCAAAAGCGGTGATCACTCGATCGATCTCACTCTTCAAAGAGTGCTCATTGGCTGCCACTACAAATGGTGCGGAAGTGCCAAGTGAAGTTGAAATCGGAGTGAAACTAGGCATAGAGTACTGATCAAATTGTGTGCCAGATTCTACTCCTGCTTCGGTTGTAGTATCTGAGTAGGTGCCGTCACTACTGTCAGGACCACGCCAAGGGTGATCAGCCTGACTAGCTTCAGAGCTATTGAAGCCAGACTGATGAAGCTCTTCGGTTGTCTGAGCTAATTCTTGTTCAAGCTCAGCTATTGACTCAACAGTCTCTTCTTCAATTTCAGCCAAGCGATCTAGTTCTAATTCAGTAGAGTCTAACTCTAATTCTTGATCAGAGTCTGCATCAGAATGTAGATCAGAATGTAGATCAGAATCTAAATCAGATTCTTGAACTTGATCGAGGTCTTGCTCTTCATCAACTAAGGCTTCAGCTTCTTTAGCTTCTTCAGCGGCTGCAGTCTCCTGCAATTCGTCGTCATCTAATTCAGATTCATCTGAGTCAGACTCATCTAATGCAGACTCAGCAATGTCACTGTCATCAAGGTCGTCAGCAATTTCTTCTGAAGAATCATCACTCGGCAGATTGTCATCTTGCTCTAACTGCTCTTGATTGTCGGAAGTAAAATCGCCAGCATCCTCAGCGGCACTCTCCTGAATTGCAGACTCGGAAAGCTCATCGGAATCTTCGCTAACTCTCGATTCAATCAACTCTTCCAGTGGTTGCGAATCCTCAGATTCGTCCATGAGACTATCCAATTCTTCAGGGCTCTGATCGGCCACTGAATCTGCTTTTGGTTCCGAATCTGAATCTAGTTCTAGTTCTTGATCTTGATCTTGTTCTTGATCTTGCTCAACTTCGGCTCCCAAGGCAACTTCGGAGTCAGGGTCTGAATCTATTTTCAACTCGGGTTCTGAGGCTGTGTCAGTGACAGCTTCAGTTTCGGCTTCTGGCTCAGCAAGTTCAACTAGCTCTGATTCTTCTGGTTCTGATTCTTCTGGCTCTGATTCTTGTAGAGCATCTGGAGTCTGTTGCTCTTGATCGGACAGGCTTTGGATTTCATCGCTTTGAAGCTCTTCACTTTGAGGCTCTTCGACTTGATTTTCGTCAGCAGGCTCCTCAGTATTCTCACCTTGCGGCTCAACTTCAGCTGGCGGCTGCAGGTAACTAAGCTCTTGGTTGAGGTCAGGCATTGGCACAGCTTGATTGGCAATGTCGAAGGCAAAGCGATCTGCACTGAACTGTCCAGTGGTGGCAATCTCAACTGTACTGGTTTCGTCTACAACACTAGTTTCTTCTACAACACTAGTTTCTTCTACAACATCGGTGTCGTCCGCAATCTCCGGTTCAAAGAAGCTAGTTACAACTGGCTCTTTGGCAGGCATTGGAGCTGGTGGAGGTGCAATCATGTGGCTCTGCGTGCTGCTAGCTGTCGGATTAAAGTCAGCTTTGTTTCCACCTTGAGCCGCCGCGGGAGCTTGAGCCCATGGTGAGACACCACCTGCAGTATCAGCCCCTGGTGTCTGCGATACTTGTTGTGTGAGAGCGGAATATGTAGCAGAAGATGCAGAGGACGAAGAAGGTGTCAGTGGCGTAAAGAACGGATTGTCGTCACTATCTTGAGCGGCCTCGGCAGCATTACTAGTACTCGTACTATTACTAGTATGAGGCTGAACTGTGGATGCTTTTACCGGTGTAAATGTAGATGCCGGTGGTGAGGGCGCGGGCCCAGGAACAAACTCGGGATTTGATCTGGCCACAGGTGCAGATGTAGGTGTAGGTGCAGGTGCAGATGTAGGTGTAGGTGCAGGTGTAGATGTAGATGCCGGTGCAACCGGAGGCTCGGGGGTCGCTCCAGCTGCGGCGGCAGGTTTCACAGCCGATTTGGCGCTAAAGGGGCGAGAAAATGGATAGTTACCTGCGGGTTTAGCAAAGTTATTACTGCTAGGTTCAGCCGCTGGAGGTGACTCCACTTTAGGCGGCTCCAGCAGATTATTACTATTAGATGCTGCACTTGCTGGAAAACCTAAACTAGCAGGCATATCAGCAAAGAGATTGCTGGGGAAATTGACAGCTGGTGGCGCGCCAGTGCTCTTTGGTTCAGGCCACTTTTGCTCTTTTTCAACAGGCACAAAATTCCAATCATCGCCAGAAGGGCGTTGACCAGAAAACGACTGTGAATTGCCACCGGCAAAAGAATCAGAATTAACAGCAGGGGCGGTGGGCAACTGCGGGAAAGCTGGCTTAAAGGCTGGTGAAGTGCCACCAGTCGAAGGTTTTCCTGGGCCTTTCACATCAACTCCACGCCAGCCATCATCAGTACTTGAGTTCTGACCTCGCCCAGGTGGCGCAGCGAACGAAGGGGTGCTAGGAACTGATGGCGAGGAAGGAAAGGAAGGAGAAGGAGAAGGAGAAGGAGGAGGAGCAGGAGAAAACGAAGGCGGTGATGAGGCTGAAGATATAGAAGAATTAGAAACAGAGCTAGATGTCGCAGGTGAAGTAGGTTCCGATTGAACGTTCTGGAAAGGCCTAGGCTGCAATGGTTGCGGACCGGCTGCCCCTCTAACAGAGCGCACCACTGGCTTCCAATCATCGTCACTCGATTGCGAATTGACTTGATTTAATGGCTGACTAGATGCCTGATTGAAAGGCTGACTTGGTGGGAACTGACGGAAGCTATTAACTGAGCTATTGCTCACCGAACTATTGCTAGCCGAAGTATTGGTGCCACCACCGTACTGACCGGGAGGGCTAGGGAAGGAATTCGGTTGGTTGCCCCCTACATTGGTAGAGGAATCATTTGAAAAATGTTGTCTATAACGCTCAGAGTAATCAATGTCACCACCAAGCGAACTTACATTTGGCTCAATGAAAGAAGTGCTCGCTGGTGCCGCCGCAGTTGGTGCGGCTGGAGGAACAAACAGATCAATCGGCTTAGCTGGAGGCACATCTTCTTGGGCAACTTGGACCAAACTATCAAGCACTGCTCTTGCTGCTTGCTGTATGTCTTCGCTCTTTAGCTGCTTAGGACCCGCACTCCAATAAACCATGGCACCATCAAAATATGGCATCATTTCAAGCATCGGCATGTAATTAGCCGGTGCTGAATTAAAGGTAAGCAACTTATCTGCTGGAATTATATGAGCAGTAATTGTTTCAAAACTTCCACGCACCACAAGAGTCCAATACCTTGTAGAGATGCGACCGCTAAAAACAGATATATACTGAGCACCCGAATGCCAATTACCAACATTTTCACGGTTGATACTGGGGCGAATCCAAGTTAACTCTAAATCTGAGGCAGAGGCTACTTGATTGAAGTCATAGGCAAGGTTCTGAAACTGGTCGAACATGCGATCGACTATGCCAATCATCGACTCGTGCTGCGCATTTGTGCGAGCCCGCTCTGCCGCTTCCATAGCGACACGATTGGCCGGCGAAGGAATGGCCGTATTCTGCCCAGGAGTGGGCTTGTTGCCGCCCATTAGGCGCGCTTTCCAAACACCGGACAATTGGTCATCCAAACTGGCTGATTTCTCAGGTATCTTGAGAAATTCGGGCCCAGAAGCTCTAGCCTGCTCTTCACGGGCCACCTGATCGGCCGACGCCTGTTCGGCGGCACGAAAAATTTCGGCCTCTAACAGCTCCTCAGGCGACATGCGCGGTTTGACTGAAGTCTCACCAGTATCCTGTAGTGCTCTGGCGGCTTCCGCCGTCATTGCTTTTAGCTTTGTCCTCGTGGCGCGGGGCTTTGAACGGGGTTTCTCATCATCGCCGTCATTCGACTTTGATGACCCCTTGCCACCCTTACCCTTGGAATTCGGCCACATTTAATACAAGCCTCCACGGCGCTACATAAAGAACGCTCTACATTCATCTACCCCCGCTCAAAAGAGCCGAAACAGAACACACAGGCTGTTGTGCGAGAAATTTGTAAATTAATGAGTCTCGCGCCCAGCAAATTTCAAAATTGTTTGTTAGAACTGGGGGAAGCAAAGCTCAATCGAGCTAAGATATGGTTGATGTCACTATAAAGAAAAAGATGTTAAGCGAGACCAACCGCAACGGTTCTCACCTACATGACAATATTGTCGTACGTGGGGCCAGGCAACATAACCTAAAGAACATTGACGTAAAGATACCCCGGGGCAAGCTTGTAGTTATTACTGGCGTGAGCGGCTCAGGCAAGTCATCTTTGGCATTCGACACTATTTTTGCCGAGGGTCAACGGCGCTATGTAGAATCGCTGTCAGCCTATGCTCGCCAGTTTCTTGGCCAGTTAGACAAACCTGATGTTGATGGTATAGACGGGCTTTCACCGGCAATATCCATTGACCAAAAATCCACCAGCCACAATCCACGTTCGACAGTTGGAACCGTTACCGAAATTTACGATTACTTGCGCTTGCTTTTCGCACGCACGGGTACACCACACTGCCCACAATGCGATCGTCTGATCAATCCACAGACAATCGATCAAATTGTTGACCAAGTTTTGGAAATGGCAGACGGCACGAGAATCCAGATTCTGGCCCCTCTGGTATCAGGCAAGAAAGGCGAGTATCAATCGTTATTTACAGAGCTGCGTAAAGAAGGTTTTGTCAGAGTAAGAGTTGACGGCGACGTGCTCGAACTTGAAGACGAAATCAAACTAGACAAAAACAAGAAACACTCAATCGATTTGGTCGTCGATCGTTTAGTTATCAAAAAAGGCATCCAATCAAGACTAGCTGACAGTCTCTCTCTAGCATTGAAGTGGGGCAAATCGAACGTTCTAGTTGATATTGTCGGTGGTGCTAAGTCTGAGGCAAAAGAAACTAGCAAATCAGAAAGTAAAAAAGATGCTAGCCCGGACACTTCAAGTAAAGAGATGTTGTTTTCTGAAAACTTTGCCTGCGGCGCTTGCGGCATCAGTTTTGCCGAAATCTCACCACGTATTTTTTCTTTCAACAGCCCCTATGGCGCCTGCGACTCATGTCACGGTCTAGGCTGCAGCTTTGAAGTCGACCCAGCGCTAGTGGTTCCAGACGGCAAGAAGAGTCTGAAAGAAGGTGCTGTTTACCCTTGGTCTAAGACGAACAATCCTTATTACGATCAGATCTTAGCCTCAGTAGCAAAACACTATAAATTTTCTATCGATACCCCCTTCGATAAGCTAACAAAAGCGCAACAGGGGATCGTCCTCTATGGCTCCGGTGTAGACCGCATCAAGCTTGGCCACGACTCATTTGATGGACGTGAATTTTGGGAATACAAAAAGCCATTCGAAGGCATCATCAACAATCTCAAACGTCGGCATGAAGAGTCAAACTCTGACAGAACACGGGCTGACATAGAAAACTACATGACTCAGATGACCTGTGCCGCCTGCAACGGTGCGCGCTTGAAGCCTGAGAGCTTGTCAGTCAAAGTTGGCTCACTGTCTATCGCCACCATCAGCAATCTCTCAGTAGAAAAGGCTATGGCCTTTTTCGCAAGTTTGCCAGATAAGCTATCTGTACGTCACAAAACCATTGCCCATCAGGTTTTAATCGAAATCAATGCACGCCTCACCTTCCTCAATGATGTCGGTCTTTCTTATCTGACTCTAGATAGACAGGCCGGTACGCTCTCAGGAGGAGAGGCCCAACGTATCCGACTGGCCACACAAATAGGCTCAGGACTATCAGGCGTGCTCTATGTTTTGGACGAACCGTCAATCGGTTTGCACCAACGGGATAATTCAAGGCTGATCGATACGCTGAAGCGTTTGCGCGATTTAGGCAACACCCTATTGGTAGTCGAGCACGACGAAGACACAATTAGAGAAGCTGACTGGGTAATTGATATTGGCCCGGGTGCTGGAGTTCACGGTGGCGAGCTAGTAGCTGAAGGGCAACTCCCAGAAATTCTAAATTCGCTGAGATCGTCTACTGGTGCTTACCTCAGTGGCCGCAAGAAAATTCACGTACCGAAAAAACGCAGAGCAGGCAACGGTTTAAGTCTGACTATTGAAGGGGCAACACTAAACAACCTGCAAGACATCACAGTAGAAATTCCCCTTGGCAAACTTGTGGCGGTGACCGGTGTCAGCGGCTCCGGCAAGTCGACTTTGGTCAATGACCTGCTTTATCAACACCTGCGTCACCACTTTGGCCGCACGGTGCCAGCTCCAAAAGGCGTTAAAGCCGTCAAAGGAGTAGATGCCCTAGACAAGGTTATCGACATAGACCAGTCGCCAATTGGGCGCACACCACGCTCAAACCCAGCTACATATACTGGTTTGTTTGACATAGTGCGCGAAGTTTTTTCAATGACCACTGAAGCTAAAGCTCGCGGATATCTGCCAGGCCGCTTCTCCTTCAACGTCAAAGGCGGCCGCTGTGAGGCTTGCCATGGTGAAGGCATGAACGAAATTGAAATGAATTTCCTGCCCTCAGTCTTTGTCACCTGCGATGTCTGCAAAGGCGCTCGTTATAACCGAGAAACCCTTGAAGTGAAATTCAAAGGAAAATCAATTGGCGAAGTGCTAGAAATGACAGTTGAAGACGGTTTGCAATTCTTTGAGAACATTCCCAAAGCGCAGGCAAAACTGGCCACACTAATGGAAGTTGGCCTCGACTACGTCAAACTAGGACAACCTGCCACCACCTTGTCTGGTGGAGAGGCTCAACGAGTGAAGTTGGCAGAGCAACTAAGTAAGCGCTCAACAGGAAAAACAATTTATATTTTGGATGAGCCGACCACTGGTTTGTCTTTCCACGATGTCGACAAGCTTTTGCATGTGCTCAATCGACTGGCAGACTCTGGCAACACAGTTTTGATCATCGAACATAACCTTGATGTCATCAAACAGGCAGATTGGGTGGTAGATCTTGGCCCTGAGGGCGGAGACAAAGGGGGCAATGTAGTGGCCACCGGCACTCCTGAAAAAATTGCCAGTCTCAAGCAGTCTTATACAGGCGCCTACTTGAAACATTATCTAGAACCAGCCAAAGAAGCAAAAACTATCTTGGCGAAATAGGCGGATTGCTAAATAATAGTCATGAGGCACAACCTCAGGGCTGTCACCTTGATGTATGATCGGCGACATATGAATAGCGCTAAAAAAACTTCGGATAGTCTCGACAAAGATAAAGATGAAGACAAGCTGCCAGCAGGCGAAAGCCTGGGGCCAGATCCGGTCTTTGACAGTTTACGCAAACGCGGGCATCGCATTACCGCTCAGCGCGAAACCATCTTGCAAATCTTTAGAGAGCAACCCCACGGCGAACATTTATCGGCCGAAGAGTTGCACGCTAAATTACTAGAGCGTGGTTCCAATGTCTCATTGGCCACGGCCTACCGCACGCTCAAGCTGCTCTCTTCGCTTGGCTTATTGCGCGAACTTGATTTTGCTGAAGGTCACAAACACTATGAGTTGAAGCAAGATACTTTGCCTCACCAGCACATTATTTGCACCGGGTGTAATCTGACATTAGAGTTCGAAGATCATTTCCTTGAAGAAGCAGGCCAGAAAATTGGTTCGCGCTACAACTTTGAAGTTATCGATGCCCAATTCAAGATTTTCGGCCTCTGCCCAAACTGCAAACTAAAGAGAAGATGACATGACACTCGCTGACGCCGTAGAAGGCAAAACTTTTACCATCAAAAGTACCGAGGGTGAAGAAGTCACCGTTCAAGCAATGCGGTTTGGCATAGCCCAGGGTGCTGTAGTCAACATAGAAAAAAATATTCCTGGCGGACCTGTAATCGTCAGCCGCAATCAAATGGAATTGGCAGTGGGTCGACAGTTCGCTCAACAAATCGAAGTAGAGACAATAAAATCAGAGTAAATCAATCGAGCAAGAGGCTCTGAGTGCCATGGATATTCCGTTTAAGGTTGAAGCACTAGAAACAGAAGAGGCCAAAACTGAGTCTGGCAGCCGCGATCGATTGATTTGCAGCAATTGTTCTTTTCCTCTGGCAGTAACCTCAGGCGCAACCTCAAAAGTCTGCTGCCCTCGCTGTAATACATGGATGGATATTGATCCTGCCTGCTTTGGCAGCTGCCTCAAGTGTCACAAGACCCAGCAAAGCCAGCCTTCATCATGTGTTGAGCCTTCATTAGCAAAATTGAAGGAAGAAAACGAGATTTCTTGTCGTACAGCGGGAAGGAAAAGTCATGGAGATATACTGAAAAAGTTTAGCTTTCTTGTGGAAAAGGCGCGTGATTACCTGATTGGGAAGGTTTTCCTGTAATATTGATAGGTAAGGGCCAAGCGTTTTTAGATACATTCAGGTTAAATTGCCCTTCGGCCGACTCAAATACCGCGAGTTAGCACTTCATGCAAATACCTGTCTGTTCGTTTCTGTGGAACTAGGGAATCACAATGGCAAAAATAAATCCCTGGAAGGTGACAGGGTACAAAGCAGGACAAAACGTGGTTTGCACAGTAAAAGGTGCAGACCAAGGTGGCTACGAAGTAGTCATCAAGAAAGATAATTTGCCTGGCTTTATCAAGACCACTGCCTCTCTCAAAATTGGCGATGAAATCCTTGCCCAATTTGTTTGCGTCCACAAAGATCGGGTTTTGCTTACACCAATTTTCCAGGGCAACCGTGGCGTTCCCGGTGCCTCAGTAGCCGGCGGCGTTAACTGGCAAGAACACAGCCTAGAGAATCTAGACGAAGCTTACGAGCAAAAGTCTCATGAACAACGCACCTATCGTGGTCTTGACGACACGGCAGAAGCACAAGCTCAGCAACAAGCCACTAAGGCCTATCAAACTGGAAATCAGGCACAAACCGGTAGTAATCCCTATCAGACCGGCAGCAATCCTTACCAGACTGGCAGCAACTCGCCGGTGTTGCCACAGCAAGGCAATCAGTCGTATGCACCGCCCTCGCAAGATCAATATTCTGATAATCAACCTGAACAACAGTGGGAAGCGCCCAATCAGCACACCCCGCAAAAACGTTTTCGCCTAAGGCGTGCTATCGACCTACTGATGCCTCCTCCCGATCAAGAAAGTCTTGAGAGCTTGAAAACATTCAAAATCTCAGACTATGACCTTGAATGGCTAATTACTGATGTAGAAGGCGGCATGCGCACCGGTTGCCTCAAAGCCACATCTGAATCAAAAATGTCACGTGCGGCCATTCTGCTTTACAACGGCAGAGCTGTTGGCTGCATTTATGGATGCAAGTCGAACCCAGAAGCAAAAGCCACTGAAGAGTCTTTGTCCTTGACCCTGACAGATTTGGAAGCACCAGACACAGTGGTGACAATGTACGATCTGCCAGACGAAGCGGCTCTTGCTATGTCGGCACTATTCCTCGGTCTTGCCTTAGAGAGAGAAGACAATCTGGATAGTCGCTCTTACTTTGATCATGTGATGAATTGGTTTGTCACTAGTGCCAGTACCGCTTGTGTTGTAATCACATTGCCCTCCAGCAAATCTACTTATTTAGTCTTTGTTGGTAAAGGCCAATTCGGTGGTGCCTTCTTCGTGGAAGAACAACAGTTCACTAAAGATCGCAATGCAATATACCAACTGTTTGAAGCCGATCAAGGCGCAGTAGTTGAAGTCAGCTTGCTCAGTCCAGAAGCTATAGCACCAGGTGTTCGCTTCGGCTACAGCTTGACCATGGCCAGACAAAAGAGACCAAGCTTCTAATAGCTAATTACTATTTTCGACCAATCTATTTATATGCACTAACTAAAAAGCCCTCACCGCTAGGTCAGGGCTTTTTAAATTAGGACTGTAGCAAGAGAGTAAGCCCGGAGTTATAGTCTTCGGGCCTACTCTTGATTTGCTTAGGTCTGTTCGTCGCCACCATATTCGGTGGATGAGCGATCGCCTTCATCATCTCCAGTTGGAGAATCAGAAACAGAAGCAGTGCTTGCAATTGGAATGCGCAACTGGCTGAAGTCACCAGCAGCAGCAGATGATTCATCTTCCGAGCCATAAGAAGCTGGCTCACTAGAATTCATCCATGAGCGGTCAGAATTACCTGAATGCTCATGTTCATGCTCGCTATTAGCTTCGCTTGAAGCTTCACTGGCATGTTGCTGACGATCAGCTTCTTCTTGTTCGGCTTTTGTCTTGAGTCGATAAATGCCAGTAACTGGATCTACCTCAGCAGCAATTGGTGTTTCTGGAATTTCTTCCGCAACACTAACCTCTGCCTCTTCAGAATGACCGTTTGAAGAAGAATCATGCTGATGCTCGAATTCTGAGTGTTCAGAATGGTGCTCAGCAGAACCTTCATATGTAGGTTGATGTTCTGCGTCGGCAATGGCCTCAACTTCTACGGCACTTTCCGCTTCATCATCAGCATGCCCACCTTCACCATCCTCACCACTCTCGTCAAGCTCTACTGGCTCGAGAAAGTCATTGGTGATGATAGTTGCCTCAACTACCTTATCGATTTCAATGTGCGCACCCGAGTGCGAGTCCATTTCTTGGTAGACGCTTTCTACAGCAGAGACACTGCGAGCAAGATCGGCGGCCATGTCTTGGTCATCATCACCAAAATCATCGTCGTCTTCATCACTGAGGCTCGGACGCTTGACGTTTAGTGAGCCTGTTTCGTGCTCATTGCCACGTCCAGACTCAGATTGACCCTCATGAGTTTCATGAGCGTCGTGACCTTCATAGTCGTCACCGTCAAAATTCACGCGTTTGCTAGGAACTTTGCCTGATGCTCTAGCATCGAGCAAATCTTCTGGCACTTGAGCGAGAATTTCTTCTGGAACATCATCAAACTCATGACCATGATCAGCACTATCATCATGTGCGTCGTGGCCATGGCCGCGATCACTATCATGACTGTGGCCATTGTCACGGCTTGGCATTACCCTTCCGCTGACAGCACTTGCGGCTTTGAGCGGCTGATTGCCACCTCTGCCACTGCCACCACGAGATTTACCACGACGATTTTCTTCGTCGCGATTTTTAAAGGCAATGATGCGACGATCTTCTGGTGGTCCAAGTTCTAGTTGTGGAATCACACCTTGGCCGACACAGCTTTGGCACTTGATTGAGAACAACTCTCTCAAGCTTTGTCCTTGTCTGCGTCTAGTCAATTCAACTAAACCGAGATCAGAAAGCTGGCCAATTTGTGGTTTGGCACGGTCTTCTTCAAGAGCCCGTTGGAATGCTTCTAGAACTTGCTGCTGGTCTTTGCGACTATCCATGTCGATAAAGTCGACAATGACCATGCCACCAATATTGCGCAAGCGCAATTGTCTTGGAATTTCTTGAGCGGCTTCTAAATTCGTGCGGCGAACTGTTTCAGCTTGCGTGCGCGAACTGGTGAAGCGACCTGAGTTTACGTCGATTACAGTAAGTGCTTCTGTTGGTTGCACATTTAAGTGTCCGCCAGATGGCAACTCAGCCCGGTCAGAAAGAGCCATTTCAATTTCGCGATCAATTCCCTTTGCTAGAAGCAAAGGCACTTCATCTGTATGGAACGAAACTTTAGTCTGCTTGCTGGCCCAACCACTCAAGTATTCTTGAGCGCGTCTTTGGCCTTCAGGACTATCAGCAATGATTTCACTCACTTCATGTGAGTAAGCATCACGAATAACACGGAAGAGCAAATCTTGATCTCTGTAAATCAGAGTTGGTCCAATTGATGCTTCGGCTTCAGACACGATAGTCTGCCAACGATCCCAAAGTTGTTCGAAGTCTTCAAACAATTCTTGATCGCCTTGGCCTTTAGCTTCAGTCCGGATGATTAGACCGACGCCTGGAGGCTTCATCAAGTTGACCACAGACTTGAGTCTAGCTCTTTCTCTAGCTTCCGAGATGCGACGTGAAATTGAAACTCCACGCTCTTCTGGAACTAGAACTAAAAAGCGACCAGGTAAGCTGATGGCTGTTGAGACACGCGGACCTTTATGGCCAGTAGGCTCTTTGGTGATTTGAACAAGTAGCTTTTGTTTGGGCACTAGTCTCTCTTTCAGAGGACCTTGTCCTGGCACATCGTTAGCGTGCAAGAAACCCATTTTATCTTTGCCTAGATTGACGAAAGCAGCGTCAATACCGGGGAGAATATTCTCCACCGAGGCAGTGTAAATGTCACCGAGGAGCAATTCGCCGCGATTGACGAAGAATTCGACCACTCGGTCGTTCTCCAGCAAGGCAGCAATATTATCTTGCTCCGAAATGACGATTGACTTTCTCATAATTTCCCTCTAAATGGAATTTAAATTGTGTGAGAGCACATTGGAAAAATTGATTCTCGGTTGAGTTAAAACCTCAAGCCGAGTAATACGCCAGTTGAGATTGAGCGTGGGACAAAGCAGTGCTAGCAAATCAGTTGGCTTGATATGGCCAACTCCATTGAGCCCAGTTCCAGATCCGGTAGCTATCTCAAATTCGAGCGTTGGTGCCTCATTGTTTAAATGTTCAGTTTGCGTTTGTTCGTCACTAGCAGAAACGAGAGTCAAGCTAAGAAGCCCCGGCCTTAAGTCTTTGCCCTGAGGATTCTTATTTTTGTTCTTGATCTTTTCTTTGCTAGATCTACTTGCTGTCGCGCTAGCTTCTTGCACCGGTGCATAAAGGTGCTCGCTATCGATCAGCTCCTTAATACCGATCTTCAGTGCCTCTACAAGTGCAGCAGTAGAAGCCTTCTTATCGGCGGGTGAACTTAAGCTAGTGCCTAAGTTCAAAAGAGAGTCTTGAAGTACGTGTAATTCAGCCCGATATCGAGCTGCAGTGACCAGCGATGCAATTGAGGGTGTAGCCTGAGCATCGCCGTTTATAGGCGGTAACTTAGGCAACTCAACAGAACCGACAATCTGTACTTCAGGAGGCAATTGCTGGTTTAGTCGTTGCATAAACTGTTCGCAAGTCATTTCTTCGGTTAGCTCGATATCGGCTAATTCACGAAGTCCTTCTTGGAACAGTGGCAGCGGACAAGCCAGCGAAAGTTTTGGCTGAGGGTTGAAACCCTGAGTGTATGCCATTTTTAAAGCTGCTCGGCGGGCGGCTCTAATGAGCAGATTTTGCATATCTAGGTGACCAATAAACCTAAGGTCACCAGTTTTGGTGAAAGCAAATCTGATTTTATAGTTATCGGCTAAAGCCGGCGCTTCGACTTCTTTTGGAGCAACAAAAAACAGTGACGGATGCGACTCGCTATCACCTTTGTTTGCGTTTAACTCTTTGACAAAAGGATTCTTCTTCATTACAGCTGGTATTGGATTAGCTAAGATGTGAGTGGTATCAAGCTCTGTGCAAATTCCACAAGCATGGCAAACGTTTTCGGTACAGGCAGCTGTTTCAACAGCATTGACAGCCTTCTCCCACTCACGCTTGAGCCAGAAATCATGCAAACCAATGTGCACAATATCAAAAGCCTGACGCGAACCCACTTCTAATTGTGGGCAAGCCAAATCTTCTAAAGTAGTTGATAGTGAGGCAGCAGCTTCATGCCACAACTCAGGTTGATAACGATCGTCCCAAGCATCAAATACAGCACCAGCTTTCCAGGCGCGGTAAATTAGCTCACCTACCATGCGATTACCGCGAGAAATAGCCGCCTCAAGCAAACTAATGGCCGGGTCAGTGACATTCAATGTCACTTTACGCAAACCAGATTCTCTCAACTTAGATCGAAGCACACTGTGCCGCCGCGCAGTCTCGCGTGGATCGACCTGGCCAAACCATTGAAACGGTGTAAATGGCTTAGGAACGAAATTCGAAATAGTGCAAGTTATCTCAATACTCTTCTTGTATTTTGCTGGGTCAGAATTGCGAATAACATGGCAATGAACCTCAGCCTCTTTCAAGATATCGATAATGCCTTGTAAATCACTATCATCTTCAAACGGCAAGCCACACATAAAGTAAAGCTTGACCGAAGCCCAACCAGCCTGATAAGCCGCTTCAATAGCGCTGATTATTTGCTGATGCGACAAACCTTTATTGATGACAGCCCGCAATTTTTCAGTGCCAGCTTCTGGTGCTAGAGTAATGCCGCTCTTACGCACAGCTTTCAACTCTTCAGCAATCTCTAGGTTCATGCGGTCAGCGCGCTGACTTGGAAATGAGAGCGAAGCACGAGTAACACTGTGTTCTCGGTTCAAGGCACGAACAGAATCATGCAGAGAAGTGTAATCACTGACACACAAAGATAAAAGCGAGTATTCTTCATGGCCAGAGTTAGACAAAGCTTTCTTAGATAGTTCAACTAAATCTTCAGCCGAACGCTCCCGCACCGGCAAGAAGGTGTAGCCCGGCTGGCAGAAGCGGCAACCGCGATCACATCCTCTTCTCACTTCAAGTGTTTCACGATCGTGCACAAGTGCTAGATAGGGAACAAGGTTTGTGGTCGGCTGATTGCTATCAGTCAAAGGCGCAATTTGGCGCAGAACGCGAATTGGAATTACAGCAGTGAGCAACTGTTCAAGCGCATCAGAATGACTAGCTAGTGCAACTTTTAACTGATCAACGATTTGATCAATTGCAATTGGAGTAACAACTGCATCTCCAGCTTTCAAATCATATAGGCATGGCACATAAACACCACCAACTTCAGTTGCTAGTTTTAAGAGAAGCCACTGTCTGTAGTGCGGCGCTAAGTTAGGGTTAGCCTCAACAGTTTCTAAATGCTCGGCTTTGAATTGCCGCACAAGATTCATCACAGCCGGAACGGCAAGCTCGCCATCGCCGATGATAAAGAAGTCCATGAATGGAGCCATCGGCTCTGGATTAACGGAAGATGGACCACCACCAAAGACTAACGGGAATAGCTCAGTACGATCGCTCGCCTTTACTGGCAACTGAGCCAAGTCAAGCATATTCAAGACGTTGCTATAGGTGAGCTCATACTGCAAGGAGAAGCCAAGCAATTCAAAATTGTAGAGCGGCTCACGTGACTCAAAAGCGAAAAGCGGAATCTGCGGCTTGGCATCACGCATCAAAGCCTCAAGGTCTGAAGCTGGTGCATATGAACGGTCAACTAAAAGACCTTCAAAATCATTGACGAGCTGATAGAGAATCTTCAGGCCAAAATTTGACATGCCCAGTTCGTACATGTCCGGGAAGCAAAGCGCTAAGCGTACATCGCAGCTAGTGAAAGGCTTGCGTCGTGCGCCCCATTCGTTGCCTAGATACTGACCCGGTTTGAAAACCTGAGGCAGAAGTCGCTCGACAAGCAGATCAGAGATCATTTCGCTTGAGAGTTTTTCTCTAGGAGGGCTGACGATAGAATTTATGATGACCTATCTCCACAGACAAAACGGTCGTCGACCGTGAACTGCCTAGAGATGCCAACTGTATAAAATGACGTTCGGAAGCGCCGTAGCGGCTTCGGAGAGTTTATTGGATGGCATCAAAAGGGTTCTTGAGCTAAGTGCGTCCTCAAGTACAAGAATTATAACCTTATTTGCCAATCAATATAGAAGGCATAAAGTTTAATTTCCTAAATGTTGCGGTTTTGCCCCCCAAGCAAGGCGACCATTAACCCTTCCCCCACTTTACTTCCCCGTGCTATAGTCGCTAAGAAGCCCATCACCCGTAAATAGACGATGATCCTAGAGGCGTTTGCCGAGTTTTTGCACAGCGTACCTGAGTTGCCAGCCAACCAGGCGCTTTCGCTCTGGCTCTGGGAAAGGCTGAAGAAGCCGCCCAGTTCGGCAGTTGATCAAGTTATTCACTGCGAAGTCGACATCTCTTCGGCCAGCGGTCGGCTATCACCTAGACTTAACCAGGGCCGCAAGATTCGCCTGCCCCAAGAGGCAGAATTAGTGATTAAGGCCCAGAAGACTGGCTCAAAAATTGAAACCGGCTCAGAAGTCAGCTATTTTTTTGAAGGTGCATCGGGATCTGGGGTTAGGCTGCTCAATAGCCTCTACGAATACTCAATGAGTTATGAGCAGCAAAAGTGGTCGCGCTTCGTCCACGGCGTCAAAGCCAGCGACTTTAAAGCGAAAGAGTAGATACTTTGGCGAGACCTAAGAGCCAGTTAGAAGAGCTTTGGGAACATCAATGCCGGTTCCCTTGTCTATAATTACCATTACAAGTTGGAAGGAGCGACAAAGTGAAATTGAAGATGGGCATCGCCCTCTCTGCCTTAGTGACAATAGCGGTTGCTTTCAATATGTACTCTCAGGCTCAAGCAGCCGACGAATTGAAACTGAAAAAAGGCATTTCATTTGTCCAGGATACTGACTCTGGTTTTCCTATCGAAGCAGATAAGTTTGATGATTGTCAGCTTGAACCAGGCAAAGCAACGGTTGTTTTCTTCGGCGCATCCGGCGACCTCAACACCAATCGCCAAGCCAAAAGAGTTGTGGATCTTTATCGTCAATCGAGCAACAAACCGGTGAAGTTTATTCTGATCGACGTTGATCACGCGCAAAATGATCAAGCTCGCAGTCTGATCAAAAATCACTACAAAGGTTATATCCCCTTCGAAGTTATATTAAACAAGAGTGGCACAGTAGGCTGGAGTTCGATAGGTGAAGTCGAGACTTCAACTCTCAATCAGCAGTTAGAAAAAGCATTGGCGAACTAGTTCGTTAAAATGATCGAACTTAGCTTCACAATGAGCGACGCGGATATTGAGTATACAGAAGCGTTCCTTCAAAGAATGAACCTACTGAAAGACCATGTCACCATAGATCTGTACATTCCGCTTGCTTCAGTAAGATTCTTCGTAGACGGCCAAAACCTGACCTGGTGCCCAGCCGCCAGACCCTCAGAAGAAATCTTGCTTTTTGCATGTGGCCTAAACGTAATTGTACACACGATCCAAGTGGGTCAAGAAATTGAGATGCCGCGAATCATGGACGGTGGCACGAGATATTTTACGCGAATAAATGATCGCACCGTGAGGATAGCAAACGATTATTCAGAAGAAGTGACAGTCAACTGTCAACTTTCCGAATTGAAAGCCAGTAGTGAATTGTTCTGTTCTCAGCTCTACGAGCAAATAATGAGTCTCTTTCCTAGTTACTTTGAGCTGATGGACAGGCTAACAGGTGACAAAGTTTTTGAAAGCGGAGAAACTGCTTCAGAAATTACAATCAGACAACTCTTGTTACGCGACTCCCAAAGCTTAAGTAGCGCCCCCTAACCACGACAGACAAGGATCATTTGCCGCCATTATGTCGTTCGAAGTCATCAATGAACTAGCTATCGAGTACCTTACAGAACTAGCTCTGAATGATGGTTTCGAACGCACTGAGTTTGGACTGTCGCGCAATCTGGAATCAAATGAGATCACAGCACGCTATCATATTGCCTTGCCGCAAACGGCCGCTGACGGCTTTCAGATAGTTTCTCCCCAAGGCGACGTTGCCTTTCTCTTGCTGGTTAGGTGGGAAGAACTAGAGGCCATCGTTGAACAACTAGCTCCCAGTGGCTACGAAATTGGTCCATTTACTATAGCTACAGCAACCAAACTGTTGACAAAGCTACCACGCGCTCAACGCAAGTTAAAAGTGGCCACTGCAGAGCAGAGCTACAAAGAAGTCATTCTGGCAATCTATCACGAACTGCGAAAAAGTGGTGAAAACGCTCTTATAAACCTGTGTAGCCAAAAACAACTTCTCCCTCAATTTAAGAGACCAGTTCGAATTTACGGCACTCAGGCTCAGAACCTGCGTGAAGTAGCAGTTTCGTTATACGCAGGAGACTTAGAAGAAGCCCTGTCGTCCGTGGGATTCTACAACTTCACAAGCCCCGAATTTGCTGCTCTAAATTTAGGAGCAAAACTAGGTGCCTTAATGGAATCTATTGCCCCGGCCAAGAGCTAATCTCTCAAATGAGCCCGACGAAGGTCTCTAAGCACTTCCGCTGGAACTGGAATAGAACCCATCATTGATTCATATTCTTGGTAAGGGCCGTGGCAATCAGAGCCACCTGTGACAAGCATCTTATGCTTACTAGCAAAACGCAAATACTGACGCAACAGTGATTGAGAATGAACACGGTGATAGGCTTCCACCCCACCAAGTCCAATTTCTTTTAAAGCCTCTATTAGTGGTATCACATGCTGCTCTTTACCGGGATGAGCAATAGAGGCGATGCCGCCGGCTGCCCTTATTGCAGACACTGCATCAAATGGGCTAATACTTTTTCGATCAGCATAAAACTGAGAGCCACGCACCATGAACTTCTCATAGGCAGAGGTCAAATCAGGCGCACCACCGGCACGGACAATTGCTTCGGTGAGATGGGCCTTACCAATTGCCCCCATGCCAGCGCATTCCTGCACGTCTTCTAAAGTTATAGGCACACCAGCAAGCCTAACTAACTCGATACAATCGAGAACATGTTCAGCTCTCGCAGCCTTCTGCTTAGCGATTGCAGCCGCTAAATCTTGATTATCTTTGTCGATGAAATAACCAAGAATATGCACGTCATGACGAGCACCAGCTTCATCTTTGAAGATAGTGTTGAGTTCAATCGCTGGAATAATTTCTAAGCGGCCGCGGGCAGCTTCTAAACCTTCTTCGATACCACAGACAGTATCATGATCAGAAATGGCAATATGTTTCATGCCAATCTTAACGGCATGCTCAACTAGCTCAGCAGGCGACCAGGTGCCGTCAGAGTGGTGAGTGTGCAAATGCAAGTCAATCACTTTTACTGTTGCCCGTCGTCGTGGAATCGAACTCTCTTGACCGCTGTCGCCTTACCACTTACAGGTTCAACTGTAATTAGTACACCGCAACAGACCGTTGGCCCTGATGCAATTTCAAAGCGCGAGGGCAGCTGCTTCACCATTCGTCTGAAAACACCTTCCACGGCCATTCCGATTACACCGTCGGTCGGTCCACAGCATCCAGCATCTGTTATGAATGCCGTACCTTTATGCAACAACCTTTCATCAGCAGTCTGCACATGAGTATGGGTGCCGACGACGGCGGACACTTTACCATCGAGGTACCAACCCATGGCGACCTTTTCAGCGGTTGCTTCGGCGTGAACATCTACCAAGATGATATTTGTTTCTTCTTTTACTTTGGCTACCAATTTCTCAGCAACTAGAAACGGAGACTGCAAAGGCTCCATAAAGACTCGGCCCATTACATTTATGACAGCAAGCTTATGCTCGCCTTTTTGTAAGACACAGTAGCCCTGGCCTGCTGTTCCATCTGGATAATTGGCCGGTCTAAGAACCGTGGGCTCTTGATCGATGAAATCAAATATCTCTTTGCGGTCAAAGGTGTGGTTGCCACCAGAGAACACATCAACGCCACATTCCTTCAAATCAGCTATATTGTCTTTTGTAACGCCAAAACCATGTGCGGCGTTTTCAACGTTGACCACTACAAAGTCTGGAAACCCTTCACCATGGCCATTATTCTCGCTCGACTCAGGCCTAAGGCTCTGTAAGTATTTTTTCACTACGAGTCTACCTGGCTTGCCTATTACGTCGCCAAGGAAGAGGATTGTAATTGCCTGCTCAGACTCGTGATTACTCATGCTTAGAGCTTACACCATAGAATCTTTTGGAAACCACATGCCGTCAGTACGTAAAAATATATCTGCAACAAGAGCACCCAACAAATCAATGTTGTCGGCTCTTGCTGTGAGCTGCTTAGCTCAAGCATGTATCAGCACGATGGCAAGTGCTGCTGGCCCTAACCTCAGACCGATACCTGAGAGCGCCCAAAAATCTACCAATGAAAAGCCAGAAGCAACAAGCAAGACTCCAGCCGGACCTGCGCAGAAACCGCTTTCGGCGGTAGCAAAGCCGTTGGCACCAGCAAAAACAGATGCCCTGGCAAAACCTGTAGTGACCAAGCCCATGCTGACGAAGACAGGTAGCGCACCAATGGTGGTCCCTCCGGTGACTATAAAGTCCATGAATCTGAAACCGATTACACCAATAGTTCACACCAAGCCTCGAGTATCACGCCCAGCTATGGTGCCACCACCGCCACCTAATACACCTTCTATCTTGTCAGACCCGTCGATTATGGGCATGGGCTATGGTGCCTACGGCATGCAAGTGGAATATATGAGCCGCGAAGCGCTGAAAGACAGAGTGAAAGAATTGTCTATTCAGGTCAAAGATGCCTCAGCTGAATTTGAGAATAGAAAGCGCCTTAAACTCGAAAGAGACACTAGAGCTAAAAGCTTCGAGCAACTATTTGCCGAGGGCGTAGTCAGCCGTCGCGAACTTGAAAATAGCCAGAGAGAGGCCACAGACTCTACCGATGAAGTGCAGCGTCTCGAACACAAATACAACGAATTGAATAACCTTTTAGAGCGAGTGAATAAGCGCCTAGCAGCCTTTCCACAACCACCGGGCAAGAAGAGCAATCAAAAAGCCCAGCAGAAATTGAAAAAGTTGCAGGCTAAAGCAGTTACGCCTGCCAAGCAGCAAATAAAAGCGGCAGACTCGAAATTAATAAATTAAGCGCTCACTGAGCCAACCTTGCCAATGCAGAAGGCCGCATGTTAGCCAGCGTTTAGTGCCTCACCCAAATATACAAGCGCTACTGCCCATGAGATTTTTCTCGACTCGGCAGAAGATGCCAAGTCCGCAAACCATGAATATGAACTGGTTCTCAGGTTCACAAGTGCAATGGCAAACGATTTGCGAAAATCGGCATATTAAGCCAGTTTCGCGCTAACATAACCAGCACAGAACAACAGCACCGCTTTCAAAGACAGCCCCAGAACTCATTCTGCGGCACCTTAGCTCACGGCTATTTTCAAGCTTGTTTACCACAAGCCGGTCTTTGAGCGCTCAAGTTCAAAATTACGACACACTCGAGGAAAAACGATGTTTTACAATCGCAATTACAAGGGTTACCAAACTGAATCTCACAGAGAATTCAACATGCCAGTAAGAAATCGTCTAAACAACGATGTCTATCGCTTCGAAAATCATCAGTATGATGTTCCAAGCACCGACATCTTGGAACTTGACGATCAATTCGTTCTTGAATTGGCTCTACCAGGCGTTGTACTCGATGATGTTGAACTCAAAATCGAAGGCAATTTCCTAACAGTTATCGCCAAGCGCACACCAACAATGTTCGAAGAAAAAGCAAGCTACTTGCGTAGAGAACTTCCTGCCACATTGATGGTACGTGAGTTCGAATTCGAAACAGAAATCCTTTGGGAAAATGTAGAAGCTCGCCTAGACAGAGGCTTGCTCTTCATCAGCTTGCCTAAATTGGAAGCTGCTATCCGCATTCCAGTGTCACACGGTTCAATCGAAGGTCATGTATCTTCCACCAAAACCCGCACACTAAAAACCGAAGTTCGCTCCGGCAAAGAAATCACCATCAAGTAAGCAATTACCTGCTGGTCTAGACGAGATTCGAGAAGAGAGGGCCGAGAGGCTCTCTCTTTTTTTGTATCTGAGTAAATCAAATCAAATCAAATCAACTTGCGGAATTATTTCAGCATGCATCTTGTAGTCGAGCCGTTTGAGCGAATCAGGCAAACTTGGAAAATCACTGAGTTGGTCGCGGTTCATCGGCTCCGGACCCATCTGGAGGAAGATTCCAGAGGGAGATGACTCTTTCACAAACTGACAATTAGTCAAATGTGGTGCCACCAATTCGGCATACCCTGGACCAAACCAAGTCAGCCAAGTAGGGATGCTTGAAAGACCCACCCACCAAAACCCACTGGTAATTGAATAGCTCTCAGTTTTGCCTGTAAGATAAACCACATTGCTTTGTTCAAGACCAGCATCGCGGATAACATAGCAAACAGCATAGAAAGCATTCAGCCTTTTGGCTAGCGTATTAAATAGCTCGATTACAATGTCTGTCCATTGCGCTTCGGGTACAAGCGCCCGCCCGTCAAATGATAGCTTTAGGCAATGTTGACGCATATAGCTGCTTGGCGGGTTAGGCGGATCTTCTCTTCTATCCGAAAAAAATACGTGGCCACCCAAACACGGAGCAGCAGCTTTCCAATAGAAACTTCCACCATGCTTGGTAGATAACTCCTTTGTCCAAAGCCTAATAAACGGCTTGTTATTGCCAGGTTCCAACCTGAATTGCAATGGGTCAAAAAGACCAAAGCGCGTCGGCACCGCAGCTGGACAATAATCTCTCAATATATCCAACAGCTCTTGGGCGGTCTCAGCTTTAACACGCGAGAATGGCAAAAACAACTCAATCTCGATCAAATCTATTCTTACTGGTGGCACATCTACGACTTTTCGCTTGGCTGGCCGAAAGCGTGAAAACCAACTTGGGCGAGGGAAAAAGATCTTGCCTTCCTGTAGATCATAGGCTGCTCCTTTGCCCTTCTTCGCTAAAAAACAGCAAAGCTCTTTGGCAACATCAATAGAATTGTCTGGGGCTCCCATCGAAACATTAATCTGCCAGACCCACTTTGCTGCAGGTACAACTTCTAGAACGCATTCCTCCACATCTTCAGGCTCGACTGAAAAGGCCCCCCAAACTGAAACTGCGGGGCTAGGCCCATCCTTAGTTGCCATCATCAGCCAAGCATTGTTTTCTTCAGGTGTAATTTCAATACTGATACCAGCTTTGCTGGAAGCGAAGTCATTCAAGACCGAAATGTCGAGAAACTCACTGGTAGTAGTCCAGAAATCAAGACTCATGAACGCGAAAACTAACTCCGTAAAACATGAGCATGCCCTTGTCGACAATACTCTTAGAACTTACACGCCTTACATCAAGTATCCGAACCATGAAAATGCATACTAAGTATTTCTAGGCGCAATTCGCCCTTGCGTCCGTTTTTATAATAATCAGCAAGCAGCTGCTTTTCAATCTTGTAGGCTTGCCAGAATTTCTCCCATACTTTGCGTTTTTTCGGCGACGGTAAGTGAATTTTCCAGTGAACATACTCACAAGGATTTCGACAAATCGCACAACGAACAGATTCAATCGACTGATGGCGGCGGTATGTTTTACCGCACTCAATACAAGCCCATGTGCGGTTACTCATAGGTTCGTTTTTCCAACATCATCAACTTCAGCCTTCGAACTCCACAATGCGAACGTTCTCTGGCAGTAACTTCAAGGCGTTAATAAATTCCATTGAGATAATTTTGCCGTCCAAATTAAGGTCGAATATTACTATGCCATTTGGGGTGTTGACCGAAAGTTGCTTAACCGAGTCACCTGCATTTATCTTGCAAAAACTGATAACAGCTATGTCATCACTTACACTCAGATCAATCTCAAGCATTTTCTTCATCGCTATTTCGCCTTACGATAACCGTAGGCAAAGTAAAGAGCAAAGCCAACACCCATCCAGACGATAAAGCGAATCCAAGTAGCTATCGGCAGGCTCAGCATCAAGATAAAGCAAGAAATAATTCCAGCCCATGGCACGATTGGTACTAAGGGGCATTTAAAGGGTCGATTGGTATCAGGTGAACTTTTGCGCAAGAAAAGCACACCAGCGCAAACAATAATGAAAGCTGCCAATGTGCCTATGTTTGTCAATTCTGCTGCCTGGCCGATATCAACGAAAAGCGCTGATAGGCCGACAAAGAGCCCGGTCAAAATAGTTGGTATGAAAGGCGTTCTATATTTTGGGTGTAACTTAGCAAAAAATGCTGGTAGCAATTTGTCTCTAGCCATGGCCATAAAGATGCGCGGCTGGCCCATCTGAAAGACTAGAAGTACAGAGGTCATACCAGCCAAGGCACCCACCGATACCAGCAAGTGGGCCCACGGTGCGCCACCAACTGCAATGGCAGTGGCTACGGGAGCGGCGTCATTGGCATAGTTTTGATATGGCATGATTCCAGTCAAAACTAGCGATACCAGTGCATAAAGAATAGTGCAAATAATCAGCGAGCCAATCATACCTATTGGCATATCCCGCTGGGGGTTCTTGGTCTCTTCGGCCGTTGACGAGACCGCATCAAAACCAATGAAACTAAAGAAGACAATGGCTGCACCACCCATAATGCCGACGAATCCCGAAGGGGCAAAAGGCACCCAGTTGGATGGCTTAACCAAGCCGCCGCCATAAATGATAAAGAAGATCACCACCACTACTTTGATGGCCACGGCAACGCTGTTAGCAACGGCGCTCTCTTTGATGCCGACAATCAAAATCCAAGTAACTAATGCCACTATGACAAAAGCTGGCAAATTCACACAAAACTGCTGTCCCAGAATCACTGGTATATCAGTGCTCGAATAGAGATGCGATTGTAAACTACCTTGGCTGATAGACTTCTGCAAAGCTAGCGCCGTGTGCAGGTCTGAGGTGAGCCAAAGCGGTAGCCCATGGCCCGTCAGCCCATAGAAGACATGCAGCATGTGCTCCGACCAGCTGACGGCTACAGCAATGTTGCCAACTGCATATTCAAGAATTAAATCCCAGCCAATAATCCAGGCGATAACTTCGCCTAATGAAGCGTAAGCGAAAGTATAGGCAGAGCCTGAGACAGGGATCATGGCGGCCAGCTCGGCGTAGCAGAGAGCAGCGAAACCGCAGGCAACGGCGGCAATGAGAAACGAAATAACTAGGGCAGGGCCCGCACCTTCACGCCCCAGAGCAGAACCCATGATGAAATTTAGAAGTGGTGTAGAAAACCAATCTTTCGCACCTTCTAGTTGACCAGCAGCGGCAGTTCCAGTCAAAGCAAAAATGCCAGATCCAATAGTGGCACCAACACCAAATGCAAGTAAGTCAAAGGCCGTTAAGTGCTTCGTCATCAAGCGCTCGGCATCGTATGCCTCGTCAACGAGTTCTTCTGGCGACTTCTTGCGCAATAGTTTGGTAATCATATTTGTTTAGGGTAGATTCTCAGTGGTTTTGGTGGAGTTGCCGGCTCTATCGAATACCTGAATGGTTACCTTTTTGGCGCCTTTAGAAACCGAGACATTGTCGGCTGCCAGAGTGGCAGTCAAGGCATCAGACAATGCCGCTGTGGGTGAGCCAAGGGCAAAGCCATCTGACCCGTCAATTTTGTAGATAGAGTCAGAAATGCAAGAAAGATTGTCGTGGGCTGTCAGCCTAATTGAGAGACCAGCACCACTTTTGGTGATTTTAAGGTCGCTAATTTTTGGCGGAGTATTGTCGATAACAACCGAACGCAGCACCACAGCAGATTTTTCTTGACCCGGATTGGAAGGTTTATCGCTTAGCGTAATGCGCATCAGATACTGGCCGTCTTTGATTTTCTTAGTCTCAAAGTTATAACTGAATTTTTCGGTTGCTGAATATTGTTCGTTCGATTTTGCCGAATCGGCCTCTTTCTCTTTTTCTTTGTCCTTATCTTTGTCTTTCTCTTTAGAAGCAGTCTTGGCTGTGGCAGCGACCGGTGTTGAGGAAGTATTGGAAGCCGACTCATCACCACTAGCAGGCTCAGATTCAGTTGAGGATGAGCCTCTTTCTTCTAGTTTGCGCTCGGTTTTCTTTTCATCGCCAGTTTTAGATTTTGGGTCGGCCTTCTCAGGAGTGCTCTTATCTACTTCGTGAGGTTCAGATTTTTTGGAATCAGAACCATTAGCGTCAGGCTTTTTATCAGACTTATCTCTCTCTGGCTTGTCTTTATCCGGCTTGTCTTTATCAGGGCTTGGTACAGCTTTTTTCTCGGCCTCTTTGGCTGTTTCCTTCACAACCTCTTTTGCTGCCTCTTTAGCCTTCTCTTTCTTCTTAGCTTTCTCAGATTCTGACGCACGGCTTCGCTGGTCGCTGACGACGGTCTTCCATGTTTTACCACCATCATCAGAAAGTTCTATGCTCATGAGCATATTGTCTTGGTCTAAGTCAGAACCAGAAACGACAAGGGGCACCGTCCCCGAGAAGGCATCGTCAGCTTTTACCGACAGAGAAGCCAGAGTGGGGGCGACGTTGGTTGGTTGGTAGGTAACATCAACGCGAGTGACAATTAAATCATCGACGCTCTTTTTCTCTCCGTTCAATTTCCAAGTTAACTTATATTGGAAGAACCGAGAGGCACCGCTCTTAATCAAGAAACCATCACCAGCAGCATCTGGGCTTGCCTCCACCCAGGGCGACCAGGAACCATCCGGCTGAGATGTTTCACCACCTCTGGTGGCGACCCGCATCAGTTTCTGCAGACTGCCGGTGCTTTCACCTTTCACATTAGCCAAGCGCACTCTTGACCAATTTGCCGGCCGTTGAGCGTCTTGCACGATTGATGAATAAGTAGGGTCACCCGATGGTTGTATTTCAAATGTTCTTACTTGAGCAACGTTGCTGCTACCGCAAAATAGTCTATCTCCATCCGAACTGAGTGCCATGACTGCTTCTTGCTCTGTATGGCAGACAGGAATAAATTGAGCCTGATCGGTGACCGGGTCTATTTCCACGCGGGTAATGTCGCCTTCAGCGTCACCGGAATAGACTCTATCGGCGTTACTATCGTAATAGAGAGTGTAGAATGCCTCGCTTATTGCCACAGGCTCGGCCTGTCCATTAGGCTGAACTCTGAATAGTTTGCCCGCCCCAGCTGTGGTGACAAACAAATTTCCGGCCTTGTCTTTGGCCATGCCAGTGACAATATGTTCGCCAGTTTCAAATTCAGCTTTCACTTGCATGTTGGCGTCTAAGCTATAGACACAGCCTTTTTCAGCTGTACCGACATATAGTCTATTATCTCGCTCGGAAAAACTAAGAGCTGTAATGTGCGCCTGATTACTATCAAACACAAGTGTTGCACTGCCGCCATCCACTCGATAAACTTTGCCCGAGCCACTGGTGCCGATGAACAAATGCCCGCTGGCATCGCAGGCCATGGCACTGACAATAGATTCTGATACTTTAACGAAGGGCTTAGCACTACCAGAAGCGTCGATACTATAAACTTCTCCACCTGGTGCACTGGCAGCATAGAGATTGCCCTTACTGTCAGCTGCCAAACTGGAGATCATCATTCCAGGCAAAGTAGCGACAAGAGTTGGAGCTTCTCCACTTGTACTCATGAGCTTGTTGCCCGCGGCAAAATAGAATTTGCCGCGGCTAAAGACTGACGACCAGATACGCTGCTCTTGGTCTAAGGATAAGCGAGAGAGTTCACGGTAGCCGGGCGTTAGACGACCATTGCTGTCAATGGCGATGCCATCAGCTTTGCCGTTATGAAAATCAGGTTCGCTATCTTGGCGCCACAGGCTAATTGCTCTCATGTGCGGGAAAGCTTGAGCCTGAGACCAGGCTGGCACAGTTGCATCTTTAGTGCTCGAGGACGAACTTGAGGTAGAGGCAGTACTAGAGCCTGCCGTACTTGAACTTGCGGCAGTCGAACTTGTGCTGCTACTCGAATCAGTTTTGCGACCAGCATCAATAGCTTTCTTCGCTTGCTCTGTGATGACAATGCCATCGGCCGGATGAGCGACCTGGGTGGGGTTGATCAAATACGGAGACGGTTTGGCAAAGATTTTGTCAGCTCGTTTGACCGTGACAGCAATAATGTGACTACCGTCAACTAAATCTTCCAGCAGCACCCGGGCGCGTTCTTCACCCTTAATAAGTGATGGCACCTTTGTACTACGGTCAGAGAAAAATAGTTTGACCCAATGGGCTGGTGGGTTCCTTAAGACATCACCAGCAAACGAGATTGACTGCGTCGGTAGGGCCATAACGCCGCAGAGAGTGTCGCCTCTCTCTTTGCGCATAATGCGATTGATGGCCTGTTTAAGCGTTTCAGACTGCGGGTCGACTATACCCAAGCGTTTGCGCACAGTATCAAACTCATCGCCGCCACTGATACCAATTGCGATGTCACCATCTGGCAAGTCTCGTGGTATGGCGAACGACAAAGTCTCTACATATACTGGCTTGTTAAAAGGCTTCATCACGACATTGACTTTGACTGTCTCACCCGGAGCCACCACCGGTTTATCGACAGAAATACGGTCAATCTTGGCCACCTGGCGACCATTTTCAACGACCACATCGACTGACATGCTGGTAATTGTAGCTGGCTCAAAGTCGTTGCCCATAAGCTTATCGACAAGAGTGCCGATGTATCCACTGACCGGATCTGAAACCGAGCCCCTCATGCGCGACAGGGCATCTCCGCTCATGTGCGCGGGAAAATTAGCAGCAAAACGGTCAGTACGAGCTAATTTGCCGTGGCCTTTAATTTCGATTGAGGAGGCAAGTTTGACGACGTTAGGCACTTCCGATTGATAGGTCGCATCTAAGGCCGACATTAGCGTTGCAGTAACTAGACTAGGTGTTATTTCTGGGTGATCAACGACCTGGCATTGGTAGACTTTCTTCACATGTCGAGTTTGATCGGTAACGCTAATGTTGAGCGGAATCAACTCACTATAACGGCCAATTTCTCCACCAATCGACCATGGTCTATCGGCAAAAATTGTGCCAATCACTTGCAATGGCGATGACAGTTTGAACGACACTGACAAGCTCGGCAATATCTCATGAACATAGGCTGTGGCCATGGGAAATGCCACTTGTCCGGCGTCCATGAAGGCATGGCCAAAAGCAATAACTTTGTTGCCGAATATGCAGGTGGCCGTGCCTGTAGCCGAGCTAGAAAAATCTCCGGTTGAAAGCATAACTGAAACGGCACCGCCAGGAACCAGCTTGACGGTGCCAGCCTCGGCAGCGGCTACGCTGGTAGCGGTGCTCACAGAAGTTGAGCTAGAAGTATTGGTAATTAGACCGCTGCCTTTTATATTGCTCAAACTAGGGTCTAGTGCACCAGAGACACCTGAAGACACAGAAAGACCAATGTCCTTGAATTTGTCTTTAAGATATTCCTGAGCTCGCGGTGAGTAACCAGCCAAAGAAACAGGTGCCATGAGCGGAATCATGTGACCAATGCTTGAGCCAGATCCGGAACTGGAACTAGATCCAAAACTAGATCCCGCTCCAGAGCTAGTCGGCAATGCCACCGCCCCTGATGCATTAGAAAAATCGGCGTCTAAACTAGGAGCGCCAACTTTGGAAGGCAGCCCGAAGGAAGTCTTGCGATCTGTGGCACCAGGCCGATCATCAAAAGAGAGTACTTCAAGCATATCGGCAACCGGCGTAATACCAACGATAGGCTCTTTTGAAAAATCGAATCCGTACGAGAGGGCACCAGCCAGGCGACCATCGAGGTAGATAGGTGACCCAGACATTCCTCGAACAACATTATTTTTGCCCATGGCCGGGCCTGAACAACGCACTAAGATAGCGTCGCGTCCATTGAGAACCTTTTTGATGACACCAATTACCTTAACTTGAAAGCGCTCGACTTTAGTGCCTTGAAACACGGTAAGACCATAGCCTTCCATGCCGGGCTTGATCTCAGATGTTGAAATATACTCGTTGCGCTTTAAGTACTTGCTGATGAAAGTATTGTCTTGGGGGCTAAAATGCGACGGTTCCGCGGCCAGAGCCGGCAAAATATTGAGATTGAGTAGTAGCAAAAATGCCGAACCAAAAGCAACGAGCCGTCTGGATAGGCAATGCGCGGCAATATAATTAGAAAACACGGGCACCACTAGAAGTTGAACTACAATTTCAGCAATATACAAATGTCCATAGTAACAGTTTGCTAGAATCCGCATTCTAAAAGCTACACTCAAGAAAAGCGAGAAGTCATGAGTCATTTTCGACCCTCCACACTGACAACCAGTCTCAACGGTCCGCTGATTTGCTCCCTGATCGCCAGTGTCCTGACTCTTTCTAACATTGCTGCACCGGCCTGGTCGCAGTCTCCAGTACCAGGAGGAGCGCCAAGACCCGGTCGCTATACCAGTGAAGAGCCTTCATCTGGTCTTGAAGGTGGTTCTTCAGGCTCACCGTCTTCAATGGGTGCAGACCCTGTGAGCAGCTCAGTGAGCCATAATGGTCCGCAAACAAAAGGTTCTCGCTACCGCCAACTGCCGCTTACCGCAGGCGATGCCAAGCTAAAACTGGATGAATTGAGGGCGGCTCTAGCCACCTCAAGACCGCAAGACGTTCAAGATGGCATTTTTGAAATGGTGGAATGGCTTCAAGATGCCGCCGACGCTCACTATCGCATGGCCAATGCTTTCGCCAAAGCTGACGCCAAGCGCGAAGCGGCCTCCGAACGGCAGCTGACAGGGCGTTTTGGCCAACTGAAGAGAGAGGCGCTCTTACTCAAAGCCGACTTGTTAATCAAGCAAAAGCGAGCGCCTGAGGCCCTAACACCGCTGGTTGACATCGTTATTGCCGATCCAAAGGGTGCAACTGGGGTTGCGGCCTATCACCGACTGCAAGATCTTGGCTTCTCGCAAGAATTACCAAGCGATATTGCCAATATCCCAACGATTCAAGCTGCGGCGGGTTCTCCAGTGAAACCGGGCGCGAAATAGACGTTTGTAATAAGCTACAAGTTGGCTAACAACTAGCATGGTTGCTCAGGTCGATATAGAATGACGGTAATTCGCAAGGGATGCATTCAAATGAATCAGAAAGTTACTCGCTACATTGCCCTCGCTCTTTTAACAGCTCCACTCGCCCTGTTCCCACAAACAGCTTCTGCCGACCCGTTTCAACTAGGGGTTGAGCAGCGCGGACAAGGTCAGAACTACGCCCCCGTCTCATCTGGCTCTTATTACACTCCCCAAGCAATTCAAGCAAATCCACAACCCATGCCGCAACGCCCGCCAATTCAAGGCAATGCCAATAGCGGCAGAATGCAGGCTGGTGCGCAACAGAATCAACCACAGCAGCGGCCTGTTCTGCAGGCTGGCGCCCAGAGCGTTGCACTGCCACCGGCATTTATGGGCTCTTGGCTGGTAATAGGTCAAAGAAGCGCTGTCGAAGCAAAATCACCCGAATTTCAGCAACAAGCCGCAGGCGCATTCCAGACCAACACTCGCAATATATGGAATATCAGCGGCAATCCCCAACAGGGCTACGCCATGAGTAATGACATGGGCGTTCAGACAAGTTTGAAAATTATGAAAGTGGCCGGCCAACAAGCCGTCATTTTCTATCAGCATCCAATGGGCAAATCTGGCACAGTTATGGCCCAAGAACAAATAATAATGGAATTGCAAAATGGTGGAGCCAGGTTCTCTGGCTTTGAGAAAATATCAATCAACAAACAGGGTGAAGGGATTAGAGCGACCGTAAAATATTCGCTTTCCGGCCAACGCCAATAGACCAAATTTAGAGGAATCACTGTGAAAAAGAACATCAATGACAAAAGAGCACTCGCTCTTCTAGCTTTTGCCGCCTTGTTGTCATTAGCCCCGACGGCCGCTTTCAGCGAAGACCTAACTCCCCTGCCGCTGAAAACAGATCCTCTACCCATAGTCAATCCCGGCGATACCATTGCCCCGCCCATGTCTGAACTACCTATCACTCCAGCTGAGGCCGAAGCTGACAAAAAAGTGGTTCTCAGTGGAGCGGCAGCAGCTGGCAATTTTAATTTGTTGGGTGCAGCAGCCATTGCCCCGAACCCACCGCTCACTCGCTATGAAGGACCCAGACTCAAATTTGTCGAAGTCACTATTAGAAATAACGGCACCTACCCAGTTGTGATCATTGGCGATGGTTCAAGAGGAATCGGACCAGGCCTTAACCTTTCGCCGCTGCCGATGGATACTCTGCTCAAGTTAGACGACCATATCTTTAGCAAAGCCGACAAAATTGCCGTGGGTGCAATCAGTGTTGGCACTGTCGGATTGGCTGGGCCACTGGCATACGAGATGCTGACAGCTCAAGACCACCGCAAACGCAATTTAGGTGTGGCAGTAGGAAGAGACGCTGGCAGACACGAAATTGAAGCCAGTCGTTTGAACCGCCGCGTTATCTTGCCCCAAGACGAAACTAAGGGCTGGCTGGCATTTTACGACAATGCCACCACTGGCATGAACAGTCTATTGGTACCACTCACCTATCCTTATAACAACAGCAATGGTTCAGTCACTATCCCGATTTCAAATCCAACAGCGACCACTAGCGCCAAGTCAAAACCACTCTATATCAAAGACGAGGCGGCTGGTACTAAAGGCGCACAGCAACCAGTTAGAGCAACGTTTCCCAACATATAAAACAGTAAGAAAATCCTGAGGAGGAATAAATGTCTAAGCTCAAGAGAGCCCTATCAGCACTGTCGGCAGTATCACTACTAGCCCCTCTTATGATTGGTATTGCTGCTAGCCCAGCCATGGCAGCTCCAACTGGCGGCAAATCTGCCGTGAAGAAAAATTTGGGCGACGTTATGGTGTTGATGGAAACCACCAAAGGTCCAATCAAGCTAGTCATTTATAAATCAGAAGTACCACAGACTTCTTACAACTTCTTAGATCTAGTTGGCAAAGGCTTCTACAACGGCTTGACCTTCCACCGCTATGAACCAGGCTTCTGTATTCAAGGCGGCGATCCTGATGGCACCGGCACTGGTAACTATGTTGACCCTAAGACCAACAAAGTGCGCCGCATCAACCTAGAAATTAAGCCTAACCTCAAGCATGACGCCGCCGGTGTTTTGGCTATGGCCCGCTCGAGTGATAGAAATTCGGCCAGCTGCCAGTTCTACATTACCCTTGGCCAAGCATCTTTCCTTGACAGTGACTACGCTGTTTTCGGCCGCGTAGTAGAAGGTCTAGATAATGTCATGGCCTTGCGCAAAGGCGACAAAATGACCAAGGTCACAGTTGTCGACGGCGGCAAATAATCTTAGTCAAATGGTAAAATTACCCAGTTATTAGTTAAACGGAGGAAGCCCTCAGTAGAGCAACTGATTTGCTTGCTGCATAGGGCAAAGACGAATGACAGATCCAATCGTAGCGATCGAAACCGACAAAGGTACGATCAAGATTCAAGTACATCAAACAGAAGCCCCGATCACTGCCAATAACTTCCTCGATTTAGTCGAAAAAGGTTTCTACAACGGCCTCAACTTCCACCGCTATGTCCCCGATTTCTGCATCCAAGGCGGATGCCCGACTGGTTCTGGTACTGGTGGCTACACCGACCCTGCCACCGGAAAGAAACGCAACATCAAGCTAGAAGTAAAATCACACCTCAAGCATGATTCTGCCGGTGTTGTAGCCATGGCTCGCTCTAACGATCGAGATTCAGCCAGCAGTCAGTTTTACATTACCCTCGCACCAGCTAATTTTCTTGATATGGAATATGCAGTCTTCGGTAAGGTAATTGAAGGCGATGGTGTCTTCATGCAACTGAGGCAAGGAGACAAGATGAACAAAGTATCTGTTGTCCAAGCCGCAGTTAAATAGCCTTCTAAACAAACAAATAAAATAAAAGAGAAAGAGAAGAAGGTGAACCCTCTTCTCTTTCTCTTTCTCTTTCTCTTTCAAACATAGAGCCATCACCGGTGGTGGCAGCTATTTCTTAAGCCCGCTCACCGGGAATCTTTTTCATGGTCTTGCAGTATTTATACAAAGCCTCAAGGGTAGCTTTGTCTTTCACTAAGCTCTCATAGTAAGGCATGTGGCCTGGCGGAGAGCTCAAGTAATCTTTGAAGCGAACTATACTAACAAGCTGCTCAGATCCTGCCAGGGGATGGTTCGGGTCAACTTTATTGCCTCCGCCAGCATGACAGCTCGCGCAGTACATTTTAAATGACTCAGCACCAGTGAGTTTTTTGCCAGAGGCCTTGGCACCCTTAGCTGTGCATTGATTGCTTTGAAAGGAGGCAAAAGCCAATATTAACAAGGCGATAACGACCGCAGGCAACCTGAACTTACTATTCATAAATACTCTCCGGATCTGACTGGGATATACCCGTCAGAAGCCGACGTAAACAGAACTTTTAAGTGCCATTAGTAGCCTAAAGCTTGATAAAGCGCCCAGAGGTCCAGAGACTTCCACCAGCGCCTACAGCTACACCGAGCGCACACATTAATCCAGCAGTTTGCAGCAAACTAAACTCTAGATTTTGCGGCATGAACGGTACCAAGCTCAAAATCTGATCTTTGACATAAGGGTCAACATAGAGGTGTATTCCAAGCAACACTAAAGTTGCGAGCACAGCGGCAATGGCGCCGTATGCCGCTCCCTGAAAGACAAAGGGGCATTTGATGTAGAAGTGACCGACTCCCATCAAACTAAGAATTTCAATTTCTCTATGCCTAGCCTTGATTACCAAATTGATAGTATTACCAATGACAGTGAGAGTGGCTGTAGTCAAAACAGCAGTGATGAAGAAGCCGGCAATTTCTAAAAAGTGACGCACCTCGGTGATCTTCTTAGCAATCTTCAAAGGTGAACGAACAGTTTCGACTGAAGGCAGAAGCTTGAGTTTGGTGGCCAACAACTCGACTTGCTCTGGGTCAGCCAACTTGACGTGCAAAGTATTTGGTAGCGGGTTGTTTATGACAGCAATTTTGAAAGTATGCTGCATATCGCGCCAGGCTACGTCTTTTGGCACAATCTCGACTTGGCGCACTTCAGGCAATTGACTGATTTCGTTAGCAACTTTCTTGGGGTCATAGCTATCTTTTAGATAAGCCGACATTTCAATTTGGCTGCCCCAAGCATTTACGAGATTTTTCAAGCTCATCGTCATTTGCAGTACGCCACCAAATATGGTGAGAGCAACTGCCAAAATGCTGACCACTAACCAGTTCGACCAGCCGCTGGCCTTAAGACCCAAGAAAGTCTCAATAAATACTCGGCGAATAATTCTCAGAGTGCGCATCATAGTTGCTAACTCATCTCCAATTCGTATATGCCGTTATCGACATCAGCCACAAGTTCTCCATTTTTGAGAGCAATTACTCGCCGTCTCATGGCATTAACAATAGGTTGGTCATGTGTAGAAATCAGTACAGTTGTGCCGCGCTGACTAATGCGCTCAAGTAATTGCACAATTTCAAGCGAAGTCGCCGGGTCAAGGTTGCCGGTTGGTTCATCGGCCAGTAAAACGGGAGGACCGTTGACTATGGCGCGAGCAATACCGACGCGTTGTTGCTCACCACCAGAAAGCTCGGTGGGATAGGCATCAAATTTGTGCTCTAGATTGACTACAGCTAGTGCGCTG
The DNA here is from genome assembly GCA_021732025.1 of Candidatus Obscuribacterales bacterium. Taxonomy (GTDB): domain Bacteria; phylum Cyanobacteriota; class Vampirovibrionia; order Obscuribacterales; family Obscuribacteraceae. The sequence goes on from JAKFVU010000056.1 coordinate 41,744, forward strand.
TTAACGCGCTTAGCTACTTCTTTTTCGTCAACGCCCAGAGCTCTCAAAACATAAGCGACATTGTTAAAAACTGTTTGACTAGGCAAAAGTTTGAAGTCTTGGAAAATAATGCCCAAGCGTCTGCGCAAAAGTGGAATCTGGCCGGAATGAAGGCGGTTTAAGTTAACACCACCAATAAAAACGTTGCCGTTAGTAGGGGTTTCTTCACGGTAAAGCAAGCGCATCAAAGTCGATTTACCAGCACCACTAGGGCCTACCAAAAAGGCAAACTCACCTAAGGCGATGTGCAAGTTTATATTGACCAGAGCGGGTCTGCCGCCGTAGTTTTTGTTAACATTCTGCAGTCGAATCATTCGTTAAAGGCTCTATTACGGCCAAAATTGCGAGGCAGGGATATAGAAGAGTTGATGATAACACAGTAGTCACGAGGAAGCCTTGGATCTCGCTCAAGGTGTCAGATTCTTCATTTTGGAACTAGCGAAACAGCACTAAAACAGCACTTATGTATAGCCGCCACGAGGCATTTCTAACATACCAGTGGCAAAGCAGAGAGGGCAGATTAGATTCGCTCCATGTAAGCGCGAGGCCACATCACCGCATTGCGTACAAACCGGGTAGTTGTGCGCCAATCGCCATTTTTTCAAACGCAGTTCTTTTTCATAAAGTGCGCGCATGCGAATGGCTAGGCGCGAGAAGTCGGCGCCATCTGCAGCAGATGAATCTTCGCTATGGGCATCGATAACAAAGTTAGTGGCCACATTAGCGATTTGCAATGCTTCATCAACGCTCAATTCAATCGCGTAAAGATCGGCTTCAGTTGGCTCAGGCAAAGGTTCTTGAAACTGATAAGCAAACTCGTCACTGGTGGCTTTCTCAAAATAGCGCTTCATATCAAAACGCATGCCATTGATTGAAATGCCCACTCCACGAGCGGCCTGCTTCAATTTTTTTAGTAAATCACCTTTGGCAAAACTAATTTCTTGCCCAGTAGAAGCATCTTTAACTGCTATTACAACATTGCCATCGCTATCGATGAACAGCGGCCGTGTGCGCGAAGCAAAAGGCTCGCCCACTATGTGCGGCCAGAGATGGAGAAACGTATGTTCTTTTAATCTATTATCGATTCCAAGCTGGCGCAAAACTTTGGGTAACACTTTCGCAATTTGCTGAAAGTTGCGCCCCTTGCCTTTGCGCATGGGCTCAATGGCCGGCTTAGTTGAGCCAGCTTCGGCCTTATCTTTCGATTTATCTTTGCCGTCTTCGACCATGGCTCACCTTAGAGCAGAAAAGAAGTATCTAGCGAAGCTAAAGTTAGCATGAATACACAAATAGATTATGGTCATTCGGTTATAATCAGCGGCTTCAGTAAGTTTCAGCCAAATAGAGGTTAAGAACGTGTCAGCAGAAGAGACAATTGCAGTATTGAAAAAGCGCTTCAGACCTGAAGCCGCAAAAAATCTCTGCGCTACATACTTAATCAATATCAAAGGCGATGGTGCCGCTGCCTATCTGACTAAAATCTCAGATGGCACTTGTGAGTTTGTTGAACACAGCACCTCAGGTTATAGCCCGGCTGATTGCCAGATCACAATCGACTCTGATGACCTACACCAAATCATCAGCGGTCGCATGTCAGCCATGACTGCAGCTCTCTCTGGCGTGCTTGCCATTGAAGGTGAACTGGGCCTAGCAATGAAGTTGGTTCCAATCTTCTTCGAAGGCTAAAACTTATGCTTTAGCAGAAGCCTCTAGCAGGGCCTGGATGCCGACTTCGTAAGGCGGCAGCTGCCCGGCAAAGAGTTCGAAAGCAAAACGTGCCTGATGAACTAGCATAGCCTTCCCGTCATCATTCTCTAATTGAAATTCTTGAGCGAGCCTGCAACAAATTGTGGGCTCGCTGCTTTTTGCATAAACCAAATCTTGAACGAAGCAAGCCTTAGGCAGCCCCTCAATTAAAGGCATTAACCAAGGTGGAACATCATTGTCTAAATGTCCTATTGAAGTGGCATTGATAAAAATTTGGCACTGCTGAAGCTCGGTGCTTTCTAGTTTATTACTGAGGCCAAGAGCCCTAAAAGTAAGCTGCGGCAATACTATCTGAGACATAGCAATCGATTGTTCAAGACTATCTATAAAACCCTGGGCACGGTCTTCGGTGCGCCCTAGAATCTGAAAATTACTGGCACCGATTTCGGCCAAAGCAATAACAGCTGCCCGTGCCGCCCCGCCCGTGCCCACAATCAAAACATGCGAAATGCTATTACCTTGGCCACTCGCTAAGCTCTGATTGAGGCTAGCTTTAAGACCAAGAATATCGGTATTGTGCCCCTCAAGCCGCTGCTCTTTAAAAACAACAGTATTGACCGCACCGGCCGCCCGCGCTTGCGCTGAGCTACTAGCTAAGAAATTGAAAACCGCTACTTTATGAGGAATAGTGACATTGATGCCGTCCATTGATTCTGGCCCGACTCGCATAGACTCTAGACGTTGAGCCAGTTCGCTTTCGGACACATCAAAAAGACTATAACTACCGGCGATACCAGTACAAGCAAAAAATGCACGATGAATAGCAGGCGAAAGAGAACGACTAACAGAACTACCTATTAGTCCTAAATTTAGTCCTCGATTTACTCTTGGACTAGCAATCACTAATAGTTAGTTTGCTGCTGAGTAGCTACGCGCATCTTCGTAATGCCAGCAGCGGCTGCAGCACTCATCACTTCAACCACATCTTTCTGTTTGGCATCGCCATCAGCATTGAGTGTGACGTGCAAGTCAGCACCAGGTGGTGCCTTATCTTTGATCTCTTTGATCAAGGCCGTGATGATGTTCACATCATGATCACGAATATACTTACCGTTAATGGCAAGCTGCCCGTCTTTATCGATGTCGAAGCTAATACCCTTTGTCGCTTCGTCTTTCTTGGCATTTTTGGTCTCAGGCGGTTTGATCTTCAAATCTGATTTGTCGATCAAAGGCGCAATTAAGATCATGATGACGAGCAAGACCAAGAACACGTCAGTAAGCGGGGTGACGTTAATATCGGTGAATTGATCACCGACCGCTCCCATAGACATAGCTTACCTCCCCGTTTTCTTCTTGAAGTGAGCTTAGTGTGTAGCGGCTTCGTGGCCAACAAAGCTCAAGAAGAGCAGTTTGAGCAACAAGAAGTCATCGTTGAAACGCTTCACAGTATTAGTGTAAGTGTTGTTGAAAATAACAGCCATAATCGAAACGATTAGACCATAACCAGTTGCGATAAGAGCCTTGGCCACACCGGTTACAACCACCGGAGTACCACCACCGGAAGCACCCAATTGGTCGAGGGTGAATACAACCCCAACCACTGTGCCGAATAGGCCGATGAACGGGCAAGTAGCACCAATGGTACCTAGAACCGCTAAGTGCTTCTCTAATTTACGTGATACCAAGCCGACTGTGATGTCGAAGGCCTTGGAGAAATCTTCTTTTTGGTCAGCCATTAAGCGCACGCCTTCTTCGGCAACTTCGCCGATAACGCCACCTAATTGACTGCAAGATTTTTGAGCTTTTTGCAGGTCATTAGTTTCCAAATATCTTTGCAGAGTATGGATAAATTGAGTTACATCGCGGCGATTCTGTTGATAGTACATATAGCGCTCAACAGTTACGGCAATTGTCAACACCGAACAAATCGTGATCGGAATGGAAGCAAACCAGTCATGAATCATGAATTCGAGGAAGTATTGGAGGAATTTACTTTCCATAAACGTTTATCAACATCTCCTTATTTGCTGGCCATTCCAACAGAACTTACTTACCGCGTGCCAACATCCTGACGAGTCTATCAGAAATTGCGGAATTTCCCGACACCACCACCATTGAATACGTTGTAGTCGAAGGTGAACTCAATATCTACATCATCAGGCGCTCCGGCAGGAAGCGGTCTGAAGGGAGCAGCATTCTCAACTGCTTTCAAAGCGGCCTGGTCGGCTATTGTTAAGCCAGATGAAGTGACCATTCTCAAGTTGGTCATTTGACCATCTTTGTGCACCTTGAAAACAACTTTGACTCGCTTAGATTCATTACCTTTCGGCGGGAACCAAGCACGCTTAATTCTTCTCTGCAAATCGGCCATATATGGTCCGAAGTCTACGTCAGCTCTCGCTGCCACTGAAGGACGGCCTTTGCCATCATCAGGGTTGCCAGCCTCGCCGCTGCCACCACCGCCACCAGGGGCACGGGCAACAGAAGGAGCTACAGCAATACCAGGGGAGCCGCCACCGGCTGCGCCACCACCACCAGAGCCACGACCGGCCCGAGTAGGAGCTGGAGATGGTCCAGGACCACTACCGCCACCAAGAGATCTAGCTCCACCACCAACTGGCACAGGAGTAGGAGGCCCACCACCACCGGACATGCCAGAGGTTGAGGCAATATTGATAGGAGTCGGCGCTGGACCAGGAGCCGTGGCAGAGCCAGCACCTACGCCAGCTTTAGGCATAGGGGCGATGGAGGAGCCACCGATTTTGGGCATTGATACAGGCGACGGAGAAGGGCTCGGAGACGGCGCTGCCGAAGGATGGAAAAATGGATTAGGCATCTTCGGAGCTGGCGACGGTGAAGGCGAAGGGCTCGGAGATGGACTAGGAGAAGGTGATGGAGAAGGACTAGGCGACGGCGATGGAGTTGGGCTCGGACGCGGTGTAGGCCTTGGTGAAGGAGTGGGAGATGGTGTCGGCGAAGGAGTAGGAGTAGGCTTTGATTGACTTGGCTTAGCTTCAGTCGGTTTAGCCTGTTCTTGAGCCTTGCTCGGCGCTTTCGGCGCAGGTGACGGTTGAACCGATGGTTTATTCGGGTCGTGCTTGCCGCCAGCTTGAGAGTTGTGGGCAGCGCGCTTTTGAGTTTTGGGAGGAGTCTTGGTGTTTTCTTCGTTCTGAATAAACTCGATATCAGTGACCTGAGACCGTGGTGGCGGTGGAATCAAGAAGAAGAAAGCGAGCAAGAAACAAGTGAGAAAAATACTTATATGGAATATGTAGGAGCCGCTTGTGGCTTCTGGCATTTCCAAGAAGTAGTCATGGTAAAGCGATTTGCGCTGTAGGTGAGAAGCCTTATCGAAAGCATCACGAGCGGCAAAAACGGCAAATGACAAGAACAGACCAATCAACATGAACGATGCGCCAGAGCCAATCTGTAGCTGAGCTAAAGAGTCAGCAAGAGCACCATTCAACTTCATCTGGTTGCCATCACCAAATTGCTTCAAAGAAGCCATCAGAGGTGCAGCAAAGATCAAGCCTAACAAAACGAGATAGTTGATGACACCAACCAGCATGAAAAGCAGGCCTTTGCGCTGCTCGCCATTGTAAAGCTGACCTAAGCCAGGCAAGAAGAGAGACATCCCTCCGGCCATATTAGGATCGCGCTGTGTGCCTTGATGTCTTGGTGATGCTGCAGTCATGAATTTGTCCTACGCTTCTACCGTCTTTGTCTAAGTATGTGCGCAGCTGGTAATTTTAAGAGGAATCAACCGTAGCATCGATAATTTGATACTAGAGGTCTTGAGTGTAGCACAACAGACCCTAGCCTGGCCTTGGTATCAAAGCTTGTTTGTCAGTCTTGCTTAAGACTGTTATTTGACAACCGACCAACAACTAAAAACTATAAACATAACGCCCATAGTTGATATCCAACTGCTCTACAAGCTTCACCTAATGAATTTTTCCAGCCACTTTCTACTGGCAACTTATTGTCAGTAACATCACTATAACTTCTGCTTCAAGCTCTAGCTAACCCCTTTTCGCTAGTCATTGCCCGGGGTTTACCCCAGGCAATAATTTGAAACCTAGCAGTCCATCAAAAGGCGCGAAAACTTCCCGAGCCGCCACCATTGAAAACGTTGTAATCGAAAGTAAATTCAATGTCGACATCTGCCGGCGCCCCCGTTGGCAGTGGGTGGAAAGGTGCTGCACTCTCAACCGCTTTGAGGGCCGCTTCATCGGCAGCAGTTAAGCCAGACGAATTAGCTAAGCGCAAATTTGTCATCTCACCGTTGCGGTGCACCTTGAAAATCACTTTCACCCTCTTTGAGCGGGCATCTTTGGGAGGAAACCATGCACGCTTGATGCGCCGTTGAAGCTCCGCCATGTACGGTCCAAAATCTATGCTCCTACTCGAGGCGAGAGCATCTTTGCCAGGTCCATCGTCGGGATTAGAAAGATCACCTCTACCATTTCTGCCCTGACCCTGTTTACTGGCAGGCCCTGGACCGGTTCCCTGATTACTGAGAGCAGGTGCCACGGCTGTGCCAGTGCCACTCGGACCCACCCCTGCAGATCGGCTAGGAGCAGGTACAGCCGAATCACCATTGTTATTAGAACCGCTGCGATGGCCGCTTCCCGAGCGCATGCCCACAGGTAGAGGTGTGACGCCACTTGAAGGAGAAGAGGAAAACGCAGAAGATGGCGAAGCAATCCCGGGAATAGAAGCTATTTTCACATCGCTAGCACTGCCCTGAGCGGTTAATTGCTTGGGCAAATTCAAGTTGCTAGCTCCACTAGTCGGCATCACCAATGACGGTCGCGGTGCCAAACTTGGAAGAGTAGACGACGCCAACAAAGGCACTGCTGGTAGTGGCGCACTATTGTTGACCTTTAGATTTTGACTAGGAGTAAAACTAGGAGTAAAACTGGGATTAGAACTAGGTGAAGCTGTCCTCGGCATCACGGTCGGCTGAGGCTGGAGAAAATTCTGGGCCATTCGTTGTAAATTCGGCTGCAATGTTGGTTGCTGTGCTTGAGTTGGCGCTTGAGCTGGAGCCTGAGAAGAAGGAGAAGCTTTTGCTACGGCTTCAGCTGGTGCCGGTTTGGCTTGAGGTTGGCGACGAGCCGTAGCACGCGAAGAAGAAGAAGAAGAAGAAGAAGAAGAAGAAGAAGCTGAGACTGAAGTTGGCCGACTATGGTCACGCTTACCTCCAGCCTTAGAGTTGTTCTCTGCTAAATTCTTTGTCTTCTGTTGCTCCTTTGTATTCTCTTCCGCCTGCTTGAACTCAATTTCGGTAATTTGCGATTGCGGTGGTGCCGGAATCAAAAAGAAGAAAGCGAGAATAAAGCACGAAGCAAGCAGACTAATATGAAAGATGTAAGAGCCGCTGGTAGCCTCAGGCATGCCCACAACATAATCGCGATAGATAGCAGCGCGTTTGAAATATTGGGCTCGATCATAGGCGTCGCGAGCAGCAAATATTGAAAAACCAATGAACAAACTAATGAGGGCGAAACACGCACCAGAACCAAGCTGTAACTGAGTCAGTGAGAGAGCTAACGCTTTATTGAGTCGAACTTGGTTAGCGCTGCCAAACACTGTAAGCGAGTGCATAATTTGTGGTGCCATAATCAGCGCTAGCAAGAGCAAATAATTGACGCAACCGGCGGCCATAAAAAACACGGCCTTGCGCTTTTCTTTATTGTAGAGTTGCCCCAGGCCCGGTAAAAGCATTGACATACCGCAAGCCAAATTGGCATCGCGCTGTGGTTGTGTCGCGTTGGCGTAAGGTGTAGATAGTGGCATGATTAGTCCTGCGCTGTTGGAAAACCAATAACGAACACAAATTTCAGTTTTGAGAATTTGGTTTCGGACCTTCTCTACTCTATCTCGCGCAAGAGAGGTAACTTAAGCCGGTTTTGACTGAACCTTGTACAGGGTTTTCCCTCTAGTGCAAACAAAAACAGGCTCCCGAAGGGAACCTGTTTTGCATGCTATCTGTCATGAGGGGCCGATGTGGCTTTTAAAACTATCTACTACATTGTAGGCATACGAAGCTCTTCAGCAAGTTCGATTTTAAGCTCGTCACCAGGACGAACTTCAATCTTCTTACCTTTCTTGGCGCAAAGAACAGCGATACCAACAGCTAAGCCGATACCGGCGCCAAGAGCTGCAGCTGCACCCTTGCTCATACCGCTACTGCTCGAGTTGTTGCTATTGTTGTTATTGCTGCCATTGCCAGCCAAAGCACCAATCGCTAGACCAGCGACGAAAGGCAAAGCAACTGTACCAGTATCAATAGCAATATCTTTCATACCGCGGCGAGCGTGAACAACACCTCCGCGAGCAACGATAGTGGCTACTAGTGGTATTTGGCGATTATCTGGAGTGGTGATGTTATCGAACTTGAGTGCCACCGAACCTGAGCGGTTTAAGGCACGTGGTGAATTCAATGTAGCAATACGACCTTTGATGATTGAACCAGCAGGCACCACAGTGCTGCCATCAATAGTCAAATCTTCAGAAGTACGAGCACTAAATTCGTCGCCTTCTTGGCTGGTATCAGAGTCAACAGCAGTATCCATAACGATTGGAATTTTTGTGCCGGTTGGTACTACACGAATGTAGCCCTGTAAAACTTTTGAATCTTTAGTGCTTGCAGTTGTTGTCGGGGTAGCTTCGGTAGAAGAAGTAGTCGTAGTTTCAGTGGTTTCAGTTTTAGTTTCTGCACTGGCCTCAGTAACTTCGGCACTGCCGGTAGTTGTAGTTTCAGCTAATGGTTCAGCTGGAGCGGTAGCACTCGTTGGGGTTGTGTCGGCAACGGGAGCCTCTTTAACTGGAGCAGCTGCTGATTCTGTTTTAGCGGATTCATCTTCAAAGATGGATGATTGTTGAGCGGCCGACTCTTGAGCGACAGGTTCAGCCGGAGCACTGGCTGCACTCGTTGAACTTTCGGGCATATCGCTCTTAGGAGCATCAGCTTCGGCTGAAGGGCTCTCAGCAGGAGGATCTTGAGGACTATAGATTTTAAAGTTAAGTTGCGGGTCAGCTGCCAGGACCGCACAGGTGGTGGCAGGTGAAATAGCCAGCATCAAACTAGCTGCTAAACATATAGCCTTAGAACTGAACATTTATTTTCTATCCCTTTGGTTGAGATTCATCTTGTTTGAGATTTATCGGGCCGCCAAATGCATTCGGCCATAGCAGTCAAGCGGTTACTCCCCGCAGTCTAACACTTGCACAGCCTCAAATAATTAGCGTCTTCCAAGAAATCAACAGGTAATTTTGGCAAGAAGCCATGACAACTGCAATACAACAAGTTTGCGCTCCGTAAAAAAACTACTTAACTTTCTATATATAGATGAATTAAACTGAGTAGTCGAAGCCACTCAGTATAAAGTGGCATCTAAGACTCGATGAGGAAACGTCAGTGATTCAGTGCCAGATATGCCAGGTCGCAAACGAAGACATTGCACAGTTTTGCAAAGAATGCGGTGGTCGCTTGACCCCCTCTAAGCCCCTCGTCAATAGTCCAGCCCCAGCACAACCTGCCCAGCTTGGCACAACAGCCCCACCTCAACCAGTGGCTCCAGAACAGCATGCTCAGCCTAAACCAAAGTTACGCTCGCCCCTATTTGGTGGTTCAGACGCTGATAATAATTTTGATGATGAAGAAGAGCCTCAACCTGTATTAAATAAAGCTAAGGGTAAAGGCTTAAGGTCGCCCTTGCTTGGCGCTGTCGATGAGGATGAGGAGCCAGCCTTTGAGCCTAAGCCAAGAGACGCAAAGTCGCGTGGAGCTCTGCGCTCACCGATGTTTGGTGGCGGAGACGGTGGCAAAAACAAAGAGCATAAATCGACTTTTCCCCATCGCAGCCATGACATAGAGCCCGATCACGAACCCAGCCCAGCGGCAAAACTCGAGGCCGGTCGGCACCAAAGCAAAGGTCTGCGTTCACCACTTTTAGGTGGCGACGATTTTGATCCCGAAGCTGGGCTTGCTGAAGAACCTGGTATCCAAGGTAAGGCAGCCGGTCAGGTGAAAGCTCATCATCGCCTTCGCTCACCTATATTTGGCGCTGACGACGGGTACGAAGATGAGATCTTTGATGAAGAAGTAGAGGATGTTGACGACCCGAATGTTCTGCGTTCACCGCTTTTGGCCGTTAAAACACCAAGGGCAAAAGCTCCACAGTCTACCCCATCTCAGACCCAACCACAGGCCCCAGCTCCTCAAAACGCTCCGCCAGCGCCGGTAGTTATGCCAGCACTTCCCATGCCCGTAGCAAATACTATGCCTCCAGCGCCAGCACCCTATCCGGCAGCACCTCAGGCTTTTGCTGGAAATTCGCCCTCTGCGCCGCCAGCGGCTCCCACTTCGGCGCCTCGCTATGAACCCAAGCCAGCACCAAGCCCTAGCAATTCGCAGTTTGGAATGGCCGCTCAAACACCAGGTCATTATGATTACGGAGTTCAGGCCACACCAGCGCCTATTCCAGCGCCACTTCCCAACCCGTATCCTGCCCCCCAGCCAGCTCCAATGCCCTCAGCACCGGCTCAACAAGCGCCGCCCGCTGACATCGAGGCCCCCAAAAAAGGTCTGCGCGGGTCCAAGCTGCTGTCAAGTTCAGCTGGTGAAGATGACGATGATGAAATGCTCGGACCACAAGACCGGCGCAGCAAATCGAGAGAACGGCGGATGTCGAGACCAGACAGACGCAGCTCCGCATCATTAGATATAGATGATGACGATGATGTTTTAGCACCATCAATGAGGCGGGCGAATGTTGGTGGTAGCGGCGGTGCCAACCCGATGGCACCACTTTTAATGGCAGCTGCTGCTTTCGCTATGATCGTCAAAGCATATGTGTTCATACCACTACTAGGCAATCCAGACTTGTTCACCAAGAACATGCCTTACGTGCTTGAACAAGTTTCGACCATGGCAGTTTTACTTTCTCTCATAATGTTCGCCATGAAAGCTTCACAGAAGCCGTAAACGCGGTTGCCAAGGGCTCGCGACAAATATCAAGATTATCTCAAGAGGCTAACTGAGATTGACAAAAGGTAACTTTCAAAGAGATACCAGCATGGTATATTGTCGCTTGCACAGGTAGATTGAATCTTTCTATTTGCCAGCGAAACTTCCTAACTACGTCGACGTCTTCGTATTACATGAACCAACTAAATATGAATGCGAGAGACAATTAGTGAAAGAGAAAAGGACCCACTTAATGTTCTTAGAAAAGCTTGCCCGGCTAGGTATGACCGCCACCAGCAACCACAACGCCTCCCGTAGATTTTTTAGTCTTGCATGTTCTGCAATGCTCTTAGGCTCAATGACGCTAAGCTCGCAGGCACTGGCTCTTTCATTGCCAAAGGGTCAAAAGAAAGGTGGCTTACAGCTACCTCTTAATAGCAGATTAGATGATGGTCTTGATTCTGGTGTTGTCCCGGCGACAACTACCACTACAAGTAGCGCCACCACTACAACTGGCACTACAGATAGTGCCAGCAGTGTAGTAGCACCAGCTGCCACTTCTGAAGCAACTAAGAACGTCGATCTCAGGCCTTTCGGTTTGAATGACAGCGACACTAGTGCCAAGCCAGCCGAAGAAACTGGTGATACACCTACTTTTAAAATTCAAGCCAGCGAATCAAATCTTTTACCGAATGGCACCACTGCCAATGAAGGTCTTCCTGCCAAAAGTATGAAGGCCGAAAAAGGTTTCCTGGGTATGGGCAAACCTAAGAAGGCTAAAGACCTAATCAAGACTCCAATGGACGCTGCCAAAGCTACCAACTCTATGCCTTTAGCTCTAATCAATACTGAAGCAGAGACTCAGCAAAAAGCAGAGTTTTTAGAGACCAGTGAGCAAAAACAAATTGCCGCTCTATGGGACGCCACTCTCAACCGTTCACCTGATATTCAATTTGTAGTACAAAAGCTTGTCCCAACAAACGATTCTGGTCACGCAGCAACAGTCATGACCCGCATGCTCGGTGGTGTGCTAGCTGGTTCTATTGGTGCCATGGGTATGATTGCACCAAGTCAAGGAATGTACGCTGGCCAAAGCTTCGCTAACCAAGCCCTCGGTCAATTGATGGGCGCTGTTGACGACAAAGCTAAGAAGAAGGCTCAGCTTGGCCAATCAGAGCTAATCTCTCTTTATCAAATGGTGCGCAATACTTCCGACAAACTTGTCGACAACTATCGCCAATACAAGAAACATATAGTTGGTCTCAATCGTGCCACCACTGATTTTGAAGAACTCAACAGCATGATGAAAGATGCCCGCGCTGGGCAAGATGCCGCTAAGCAACTTGATATGGAATATACGGTGCGCAAAGCTCAACGCGATGTCATTGCTATTAGCGATGATATTCACCGCTTCCGCCAAGGCTTAGTTGATATGTCTGGAACTGAAGCCGTCGACAAGCTTGATCAATCCATTCAAGAAGAGCTACAAAATCTTGGCGAAACTTCTCCGAATGCTGCCATTGCTGGAAAAGAAAAGAGTCCAGAAAAAGCAAAAGACGACAAAACCCTATAATCGATAATTGAGTGACATAAGCTGATGCGCATAAATCAACGTTGGTTCGTCTGGCTAGTCCTAGCCCTCTGCGTACTAGCAGTGCCGGCGGCGGTTCTCACTCAAAGTGCTGGTGGACAAAACCTAGACGGCAGCACCAAAGACAGCTCTAGTAGTTCTGACAGTTTGACTATGCGCTTTAAAGACCACATTCAAGTGGTGCGCTTATCAGGCATGATCATTGATAAGGCTGACAGTTCAATTTTCACATCGTCAGCTGGCTCATCTAATAGTGTGCTCAAAGATTTGCGCAAAGCGCTTAAGTCTAAGAGGGTCAAAGCTGTACTGCTGCGGGTCAATTCACCCGGTGGCACAGTACCGATGTCGCAAGAAATTCACGAAGCCGTTGTCGAACTAAAAGCAGCTGGTAAACCAGTGGTGGTATCAATGGGTGACGTTGCTGCTTCAGGCGGTTACTACATCTCTTGCGCTGCCGACAAAATTGTAGCCAATCCCGGTACCCTCACCGGTTCAATTGGTGTAATCATCAATCTTATGAACTTCAAAGCCTTAGCTGACAAAGTTGGCGTTGAACCAGAAGTAATTAAGTCGGGTCAATTCAAAGACATTGCCTCACCCTATAAAAAAATGTCGAAAGAAGAGCATGATATTTTGCAGGCTCTGATTATGGATTCTTATGAGCAGTTCACCACCGCCATTGCCGAAGGACGAAAAATTCCTATCGATAAAGTCAAAACCATCGCCGATGGTCGTATCTATTCTGGCAGACAGGCTCAAAAGCTTGGTCTAGTCGACAAGCTCGGCTCTTATACCGATGCTCTAGCACTTTTGCAGACTATTGCCAAAGAACGCTACAACCTAAAAGAAGATCTGGCAGTTGACGAAGATCAAAGTGGCGGTATTTTGGCTTCACTCATGGAAGGCCGCGCCCAGCTTGCCCCTCCAAGTGTGTCATCACCTCTAGACAAACTTATTCCATCTCAATTCAATCCCGAGCTCAATAGACAACCATTGTGGTTGATGCAATAGAGCAATGGCAGACGATTACTCACTATCTGAAGATTCTATCCCTCCTGATAAACGCATTTCAGAGAGTAATCCTCGCGAGCTAGAACTAGCGTTTAGACAAGTACTTATTCAAACGCCCAAAGCCGGTGAGACAGCGGCGACCGATCCACTAGTCGAAGCGGTATCGCCTGAAGATTCTAATCAAGGCAAAAACAAAGATCTCTACAAAAATGGCTTTACTCTCTGGGCCGACATTTTTTACGGTGTCTTAGTAGCACCGCGGCAGACCATGATGATTTTGAGCGATTCGAGTCGCTTTCCTACCAATTTTGCTAATTTCAGTTCAGCAGCGTTGTTGGTGGTGCTTACTCTTTCAATCACTGCATTTCTCAAAATCAAGCCCGACAGTGTGGGCGCGAGCTTAGTGCCTTGCTCACTTTTTGTCGTCTCAGGTATTTTTTACTGGGTGACATTGTCTTGCATTTTGTACTATTTGAGTATCTGGCTTAGAGGCCATCGCCTTACATTCGGCAACGCTTTTATCGCCACAGGCTGGGCGTTTCTACCGTTTGCTTTCTTCGCACCGATAGCCTGTATGCGACAAACTCCTTTGTTTTTTGTACTAGCAACGATACCAGCATTTTGGTTCATTGCCTTGCAGTGGATCGCATTCCAGACTTCGCTACGCACTTCGATAATTAAGCTAGCACTGATTTTGCTGGTTGTGCCACCGATACTAACTTTGGTTTATTGCTTCTGGATAGGCCTGGCTGGATTCTCGATAATTTCACAACTGCTTTCTGCGCTTTAAAAATATGTTGCCCAATCTACCGCTTGTAATTGCCGTAGTCGGGCCGACTTGCTCGGGCAAGACCAGCCTGGCTATTGAATTAGCGAAAGAGTTAAATGGCGAGATCGTAGCTAGCGATTCGCGAACCATTTACAGATATATGAATATTGGTACGGCCAAACCAACTGCTGCAGAACAAGCCCAAGTGCCACACCATATGCTCGATATCATTGAGCCTGACCAAGTCTATACGGCTTCGCAGTTTAAGCGCGATGCTGGCAAAGTTCTCAATCAAATTACTGCAGCGGGAAAAATTCCGGTGGTGTGCGGCGGCACTGGCTTTTATATAAGGGCTCTGCTTGAGGGTCTGCGAATGCCCGAAGTTGAGCCGCAGCAAGATATTCGAGACGAGTTAACTAAGATAGCTGAAGCTCACGGCGTCGAACATTTACGTGAAATTTTGCGTCAGCTCGATCCTGCCTCAGCAGAAAAAATTGGTCCGAATGATCGCTTTAGACTAATTAGAGCAATTGAAGTCTCAAGGGTTCTAAATGTACCTTTTTCGCAAGCAGCTAGCCGAGAACCAGTGCCCTACAATATCGTCTGGATTGGCCTCACTGCGGCCCGTCGCGAGCTTTTAAAAGAGCGCATTATTGAGCGCATTGAGGTTCAACTAAATGAAGGATTAGTTGCTGAGGTGCAATCTATTTATACTAAATTTGGTGCCACGCAAGCTCTAAAAAATACAGTGGCATACGCTGAGTTTATACAACATATTGATGGTACTTTGAGTTTAGATCAAGCTCGTGACGAAACCGTAAAACACTCAGTGGCGCTTGCTCGCAGACAATTGATTTGGTTTCGCTCAAATGCTCAAATGAATTGGTTTGCTATCGATGAACTAGATAAAGAGGCAATTTTCGATCAATGTTTGACTAAAATAAAAAGCATATCGAACGAAATGGTAGTGCAGCAACATATCTAACACTAGACGCCATCAGATTTAGAGCTATACTAAGATTATTCTTGGATAGGCATTTTTGAATGAAGCTAACAAAAAATCAGGAAGTGAGAGAAGTTCCTCTTCCCTTCAGTGATGGCCTTCTTTCAGCAAAATTGTGGAAAGTCAAAAATCGTTTTGTAGCATCAGTGCCAGAGCTTGGCTTGAGCTGCTACGGTGAATCTGATACTGAGGCATCTTTTCGCCTTTTCACAGCGTTATTGAAATATTACCGTCAACTCAAAGCGCACAAAGAAAAGCTCGGCGAAAAAGGGCTCAATCACTTAGAAATATTGAGCAAATGGATGGAAGGTATCGAGAAGCGTATGTCCGGAGGCGCCACAGCCACCAATCTGCGCAGCCCGCGAGAAAGCAACTTAGTGAGCTTAGCCTCCCGTCGTCCGCGTTTATCTTAGGCAGTACTTCAATAAATAGTTTTTGCTTCAGCAAAACCGCGCTCTTTCATTACTATGTCGAGCTTCATTTTGTGCAAACCAGATTCGAGCCCAACCGGGTATTGGTGTGGGTTTAGCAAGCGCAGAATAGAAGGATGAAATGCTTGAAGACGGTCATGACGCAATGCTCTTGCTTGCTCGAGACTGGGCACTGAGCAAACCAATTTTCCGCTTTTAAAGATAGAAACAAGCAAATCCTCAAAAACAGCCTCGGGCGGAATGCTCTTTCGGCGGGTGAAATCGATAGGGTCAACAATAACTGGCGCGTCGATGTTCTCTGCAATTTCTTGATTTTCGCAATCAAAAATCATATCGGCGATAAAGCGCTTATCGCCCGGACGCCCATCGCTATGGGGTTCTCCGCTGAGATAATAGCGCCTTACTTGGTGTATGCCAGGGGTCGATATTTTGATTACTTGCTCAGAGAGCTTGAGGCGGTACTGCCACTTTTGTTCGTTCTTGTCGCGATCACGCACACACGATAATTTGTAAACACCGCCTAGAGCTGACTGCTCGCCAGCAGTGACAAGCTTTGTACCAACGCCCCAAACATCGATGGCTGCTCCTTGGTCAATCAATGAAGCAATCAAAAACTCATCCAAATCATTTGAGGCGACAATTTTAGCTTGCAAGAAACCGGCCGCATCAAGCATTTTGCGCGCTTCGGTACTGAGATAAGCTAAGTCGCCTGAATCTAGCCTAATACCAGCCAGATCATGACCATGAGCCCGCAACTCAAGCCCAGTTTCAATTGCGTGGGCTACACCTTGCAGGGTGTCATAGGTATCGACCAAAAAGATACAGTTATTGGGCATGATGCGGGCATACTCACGGAAGGCCGCAAGCTCGCTGTCATAAGACATTACCCAACTATGGGCATGAGTGCCCTTGACCGGAATGCCATAAAGTCTACCGGCTAAAACATTGGAAGTGGCGTCACAACCTCCTAAATATGCCGCTCGGCTAGCTGACAGTCCACCATCTATACCTTGGGCACGACGCAGGCCGAACTCTAAAATTGACCCACCCTGCGCTGCCAGCTTCAGTCTTGCTGCCTTTGTAGCAATCAGAGTTTGGAAATTAATGAAGTTAAGGAGGGCCGTTTCTAACAACTGACACTCTATGATTGGCCCCTTAACCCTGACTAGTGGCTCATGAGCGAAGACCACTTCACCTTCTTGCACCGCATCGATATCAACAGTAAGTTTGAGCTCACTCAAATATTTGAGAAACTCGGAGCTGAACAAAGGTAGATTGTCGCTGCCTTTCAGGGTTGCTAAATATTCAAGATCAGCTTTGCCAAAGTGAAAATTTTGCACAAAGTCGACCAGCGATTCGAGTCCGCCGGCTATGGCAAAACCGCCAGCAAAAGGATTCTTGCGAAACGACATGTGAAATACCGCTTCTTTATTCATAGTGCCAGAAGCGAAATAGCCATAGGCCATGGTCAGTTGATAGAGATCAGTCAAAGTAGCGAGGCTCGGTTGATAAAGATTGCTTGGAGCGCCAGCGATCGCTTCTTGCTGAGCAATACTATTTTTTTCCATCGGTGGCGGTGCTTCCTGTTGGGTTGAACTAATTCTATCGAACGAACGTTTTTACATATAAATGACAAAGTTTACCCCTTCGCAAGGCCAACTAATGAAAATGTCAAAATTGACTGCATTTTGCTCGGTACTGCAGTTAGCACTGTTCGCAACTCTAGTGATCAATGCAGGCCCAGTTCAGGCACAGCAAGACCAGAGCGGCTACAAATATGAAGGTAACTTGTTCTCGCGCAAATTCCACCAACCCAATTGTCCGTATAGTCTAGTTATGGCTCGGTTTCGGAAGGTTATGCTTGAGACAAAGAAGCAGGCCCTAGCAGAAGGATATAGACCCTGTCGCTTCTGCCTGGCCAAAGCTACTAGAACTGTTCGGGCCAAATTAATTAACATCGACATTTCAAGATGAGACAACCTTGTGATATCAGACCCTTAGGCAGTAAAAGGTGGCGCTGGTCTGTGGTATAAACGACTTTGAGGGACGGTTACTAACGAGCTATACCTATGACTTTTCAAATTTTGGAACAAGACATGGCCAATGCAATTGGTTTTGTCTTTGACCGCACAGTAAGCCCACCGAAATTCTTGGCACAAGGATTTTTGATATCTAAGAGTAGATTCGTTACCACTGCCGGTAACGTTTTTCACTACCCTGATGCTCCCTGGGCACTGAGTATTTACTTCCCCCATGCCGATATCACCATGGGCGTGAAGACATTGTCTTTGCACAATGATTTCGACAAAGTGCAGGCTCGTAGCCAATATTTGCAGCAAAACGGTTATCCCGGAGAAATGCTGCCAGTTTTACCAAACGACATGGCGCTGCTTGTAGTCGATAGCACCTTGCCTGACTTGCAAGCAGAAAAAGTAGCCGAACTTACCCGGGCCATGTCTATTCCCTTCAAGAAAGATGGCGTTGAGTCTTCAGGCAACATTCACGGCCAAGAATTTTTGCAGGTCATCAATACCCTTCTAGAACAGAAGCGCTCTGGCCTTCTCACTCTAATTGATACACACAATATTCCAGTTGCCCGCTTGCTTTTGGCCGAAGGCACTATCCCTCTGGTCTATTACCGTCAACCAGAACTATTGCCAGCTTATGCTTTCTTCGAGCTGGTTATCAAGCAGCCCGCTCATGGTTTTACTTTTGAACCAGAAGGCCAGTTCCCTTGGCCTGATGCTGTGCCAATTAGCGCACCGGCTGACCGCTTAGTCTGGGAAGGCATGAGACGCGCCAATGAATTAAACACAGTCTATTCGCAGCTGGGCGGCAAAGACGCCCGTTATCAAAGAGTGGTTCAGTCGTACGATCCGGCCAGTTCATCAGAAGAAATTCGTTGGATGGTTGGTCGTCTTTGGGAAGCAATGGACGGCTTCCTTACCCTTGAAAACTTAGCTGAACGCGTTGGCTCTGACAGTTATACAGTCTTGGTGGCGGTGCGTGAACTAGTCAATCGCGGTGTCTGCTCGCAAATTAATCGCAAAACGCCATTCCATTGCAATGGCACCGTTGGCCCACCTTTGACTTCGCACACCGACTTTGAAGTTAACAACTGGGACAACTTACAGTGCTTCTATCTTGACCCACTGTCAGGAAAGCCAATTTGGTTGCAAGGAAATTATTTCGGCAGTGCCAGCGCTGCTCAACCAAAAAATATGTTACACACTGTGGTGGTGCCAGCAGACATTACTGGTGCCCTGGTTTGCAAAGACTATAAATTAATCGGCTTACATAGCGGCCCTCAATCGGTGAAAGCCGGTCAAGCAGCTCCTCCAGTTAAGTGTTATCAGTTTATGTGGATGGGCGCCTTGCTCGATATGAGCAGCAAGAAATTGCGCACTTCTACCGAAGCAGAAGATGTAGAAGGCGGGCTGGGTACCTTACGCAGCAAACTCGATGCCGAAGTGGTTGCAGCAGCCACTCCTGAAATTGATCGTATTGTCTGCTCCGTTTGCTTCTCTAGCAATGCCGCCTATGGTGCCTGTGCCAGTTGTGGTCACATCATTGACGCTCCACCAGCAGAAATCGATACCTCTTCGGTCAAAGGCAAGGCCAGCAAAGCTGTCAAAGTGATGCAGAAGAAAACCGGCCTGACCAAGAAGCAATTGATCATTGCCGGTGCAGTTCTAGTGCCGCTATTCTTGATCACTATTATGAGCATGCCAAAACCCCCAGCAGCAGTAGCTCCTGTTGCTCCTGGCACGGTAGCGGCGGTGCCGGAGGCTCATCCGTCATCAGAAAAAGCAACTTCAATTGCGGTCAAATCTGCTGGCTTTAAGGTATTGGGGCTTCCAGACCATTGGTATGAAGACACCAGTGAAATCACCAAACCCAATGATTCATTTGGTGTTTACTCAGAACGCGCCAATCAAAAAATCATTTGCACAGAATTTGCTGATTTGTCTCCAGTGAGCAACCTCAATGCTTTCATCGGCAAACCGCCAAATGCAGACATTACAATTGAAGACATCAGAGACTGCGTTGTCGACCAAGGCAAGCAAATCTTGGGCGACGGCACCTTGCACTGGATAATTGTCAAAGGCAAAGACAAAGATACGAAAGATAAGACAGTGCTAGTTGCTTCATTCCCTTCTATTATTGCTGGAAAGTCGTTCTTGGTTGTGGGCCAAGCCCTTAAAACCGACACTGGTAACTTGTCTTACGACGCCAAAGGGGCAGTGAGCATACTCGACCAACTAGCTTCTGAGCGTACTCAGCAGGCCAATAACAAAAATAATGAGCCTGATGAAGATGCCGATATTGATGACGAAAATAGCAAAGAAGCAAGTGACGTAGACTTGAAAGCCTTCTATGTTAAGGTCAAAAATGCCATCAAAGAAAAGCTCGTCTTACCTGACTTCGCTCAAGAAGAGATGAAGAAAGAAAAGTCGAAGCGCAAGAAATGGAAGATCAGACTTACTGTGGGCGTAGATGCTGATGGCAACGTCAAGCGTCTAGAGAAACAGTCATTAGAAGAAGAAGATCAAGAAAAAATCTCTAGCGCTCTGCAACGCGCAGTAAGTGCCGCTGCACCGTTCAAAGATGTGCCACACATCAAGAAACCAGAGCTAATCTTCTTGGTCAAACTCTCTGGCGATAAAGTCAAAGTTGAAGTACCTGAGAGCGATTCAGGACTCTAACTCACATAACTTCGATATTAGATCCTGGGAAGTAATGTCCCAGGATCTTTTTATAGTCAAACCCGGCTTTGGCAAATCCTTGCGCCCCCGTTTGCTGCAAGCCCACACCATGGCCAAAACCTAGGCCATAAACTGTGAGATTTTTCAGCAGTTTGAGATTGTCATAATCATGAGCAAAGAAAATACGGGCACTACTTAGTCGCGCCAGCTTTATATCAGTGTTAGCAAAAGCCTTGCGAATTACCAACTCTTTTTTTATTTGCCAATCACCGGTGCTGGTTTTGATTTTCAGGACAATAGCAACGCCAGAAACTCCGCGCTTAAGTACTTCTAGGCCATGAATATGACCAAACTTTCCCGATTTTGGTGGTATCACAAATGGTGCAGTGTCTTTAGCCGCGGCTAATTTTTCTACTACATGGTGCATCTGCGATTCAAGGGCATCGGCATTGAGTTTCACTTGCCAATGAAACTTAGGAGTCCAACTGTCCATCGAAATCTGCGTCTCATGTTTAACTGCAGTGGCCTGATAGAGATAGCGCAAAAATTCTTCCGTTCCGGCCGCAACACTAAATTTCCCTTCTGGTCGGCCTGCTAGATATGGCAAGGGAGCAGGGGGAAATTCATTAGTGACAGGATCAGAAAAACAATTTTCATAATTTTCAGTGTGACCGCCGGCATTCGAGCTGAAGAGAGCCAATAAGGGCTGGCCCTGGTAGGTTAAGACTTGACCAGCTGTTGCTACAACAGCCCGCTCAATGCGCTCATCAATTTGACCAAGACCAGCAAAATATTGGCAGCACATGTACGAATCACAGACATTGGCATTGTCGCTGTCGTGCGGTAAACGCGGCTTAAGAGCATAAGTGCGCGCAGCTAAAGCCTGACATTTGAGGGCCTCAGCATGATAGCTGGCAGGCATTTCAGCAGTGAGAACCCCTCGAAGATACTGATCAAGGCCAACGCGCAAAGAAACTCGCAATTTGCCATTAAGATTGGCAACTCTAATCTCGCCAAGGTAACTGGGATGGAGCCCCTTACCTCCTGCTCGTTTGATAGACATCACTGTAATTGGACCTTTTGCCGCAATTACAATTTGATCTCCTAAAACTACACGGGCAGCCTGCCCAGGCAGAGTTAAGTGCAATTGATTACGAACAACGCTGAAGCGCAGCTGACTGGCAGCGCCAGAAAGATTGCCCGCCTGGTCTGAAAGTGAGGCGCCTTCTAACACGACTTCTTTATGATCAAGAGAAGTCAGGTCGTTATTTGAGATAGCTACCCAGATTTGCATTTCTCGCTTTTGAAGCTAAGAACAGGGTAAAAGATGGCGGAGCAGGAGGGACTCGAACCCCCAACCCCTTACGGGGCAGCCGCTTTCAAGGCGGTGTCTTCATCCAGCCAGGTCTACTCCACGTATGACGAATTAGCTGATACTTGTTATTCTACATTAGGTCTGCGCTAATAGTTGCGGTGCTAGACAAATGCTTAAAGAACCAATGTTGCCAAGTGAAGCTCCCGCGAATATACTCGAATATAAAAGATGAAAGCTAAAGAACGCTTAGATCAACTGCTCGTTGCTCGGCAACTTTTTTCATCACGAGAAAGTGCCCGCACTGCCATCATGGATGGTGGCATCATTGTTAACGGTGAAAAGCTGACGAAGCCTGGTCAAGCAGTCAGTGTTGACGCGAATATCGAATTGATTGCCAGTTACAATCGCTGCGCCTATGTCAGTCGCGGCGGCCTCAAACTAGAAAAGGCTCTCACGACTTTTGCCATCGCCACAGATAAGCGCATTTGTATTGATGCCGGAGCCTCTACTGGTGGCTTTACCGACTGTTTGCTACAAGCGGGTGCGGCCTTTGTTTATGCCATAGATGTTGGCTACGGCCAACTCGACTGGTCACTACGCAGCGATAGCCGCGTGCACACTCTTGAGCGCACGAATATACGCTTTCTTACGGCAGAAAAACTTTATGGCGATAAGCTGAATGAAAAGGCCACTTTGGCTGTTGCCGACCTCTCTTTTATTTCGGTTACCAAAGTTTTGGAAGCCTTACTCAACTTGATGGACGAGAGCGAACGCGAGTTAGTAATTTTGATCAAACCACAGTTTGAAGCTGGCCGCGAAAAAGTTGGCAAAGGCGGCGTAGTGCGAGAACCGGCCAGCCACATAGAAGTATTGCAACAGGTCATCGATTTTTCGCAAAGGCAAAAGCTAGAAGTACGTGGACTAACCTACTCACCATTGAAAGGACCCTCTGGCAATATTGAGTATTTGCTCTGGTTGCATAGTCAACCAAGCTCTGTCGATACAGCAATAATAGAGCCTGAAAAAATTGTCAAAGAAGCATTCGCGTCTCTTTAGTATCTAGAGAATAACGCCGAGCGATTTAAACTCTTCAACCATAGTGAGAAAATCAGAAACAGTCTCTTCCACATCGCTTGAAGCACTGCAAGCCAGGCCGATTAGCTCACCATAAGTACTATCAGGTTTGCTCGCCATCATGCTGACAATTTCTACTGTCAATTCACTGACATCAAGGTAGTGACAGCTATGGTCAGCATCGCGATAAGCCAAGACATATGAGGCTTTGGCCTTCTGTCTGCGCGGCAATTTCTCACCTTGTTCGAGCAAGGTAACAATTTCAGAAATTGGATACTTGTAAGCGCGGGTCAAAACCGTGCCGTTCAGGCGCGGCACACTGGCGGCAAAGGCCTTGAGATCGAGTTCTTCACTGCTCTCACACTGCAATACCGATTGACCATCGACCTCAGCACTGAGGTCGACTAATACATCAGCTTCAAGCACTGCCAATTCAATCCATTCATAATCTGCCAGTTCAGCCAAAAATGGATGTCTTTTCAAATGCGGTTCTGCATAGTTAGCAAGAAACTCTGAGAATTTCCGCGCTGACTGATTGAGGTTAAAGTGGTCTGGTGGCATTGTCTCCATATACTCTTGCACTAGAGTACTGAAGTGCTTGCCTAGTATTTTCTTGCAGTGAGGATAAATAGAAGACATCAAATCAAGACGCCCTAAGTCTATGAGCGAGGCATAGAGCTTCACACCCTGATGATCAATGTGTTTGGCTAATGTTGGATGGATATCGGATTGACCGGCCAAAAATTGTTCGCGCTTATCTCGACGAGTCCAAAGCAGAGTGAGAGCATGTTCTATGTCGCGTAGGCTAGGGGCATCCACTTTCAATAGGCCTACTATTTTGATAACAGAGCGGGCAGCAGAGCCGGTTGTACTCTTTCAACAATTGCTCGTATCTGTGCTAGTTCAGACAATATTTCACTAAAGGTTGGATAGTTTTGATCGCGCTCTAGCATTACTGCTTTTACCTCAGTGCGCTTGAGCACATACTCGAGCAATTCGAACACCGGTTCAATTACGGCAGCGCCGTGAGTATCGATCAGAAGCTCATCGCCATAGCCATGACCAGCGACGTGAATTTGCACAGTACGGGCTAAAGGCAACCTATCAATGTAGGCATAAGGGTCGAAATTGTGATTGACTGAATTGACGTAGACATTGTTGACATCGAGTAACAATCCGCAATCGGCTTTCTCTAATACTTCTGCAAGAAAATCGACTTCGTCCATTTGCGAGCCCGGCATCTGCATGTAGTAAGAGATGTTTTCTAGTAACAGTGGTCGCTGAACAGTTTCTTGAGCAACTTTGACCCGTTTGACTACATGCTTAAGAGCCTCAGATGAAAGAGGAAGCGGCAATAAGTCATGCAGGTATGAGTTTTCTATAGAGGTAAAACAAAGGTGATCGCTCCACCAGGGTGCGTCGATTTTGTTTAGTAGTCTAGAAATTGAATCGAGGTAGTCAACGCTGAGTGGGTCAGTACTACCAATTGAAAGATTGACACCATGTGTCACTAAGGGAAACTTCTCCAGGGCCATATCGAGGCGCTCACGGATTCGTCCGCCCAGGTCCATATAGTTTTCGGGAACAAGCTCAAGCCAATCAATTTGATCACGGTGAGCAAATGTTTCAGCGGCTAACTCACGCCTCAAACCAAGGCCAACACCAAGGTTGGGCAATTGTTTTTTAGCTGCGAGAAAGCCGCTGGACATTTGATTACACCCTAAGAAGGAGAAGAAATCAGAAGTTCTCTAATAGAGAACTATTTGGTTTCTTTGGTCTCTTTTACTTCTTTGGTTTCTTTAGTTTCTTTGGTAGTTTTGCAAGAACCTTCTTTGCCTTTGCATGAGCCTTCTTTGCCTTTGGCTTCATCTTTGGCTTTGCAAGAAGCATCTTTGCCTTTTTCTTTGCACTCTTTTTTGCACTCTTTATCTTTCTTAGATACTTTGATTTTCTTTTCTGTTTTCACAGAATCTTTGGTCTCAGTAGTTTCAGTGTCAGCAGCGCGAACTGCTGTGTTCAAGGAAAGACCGAGGACAGCTACGAGAGCTACGGCTAATTGAGTCTTCTGCATTTAGACCTCCAGAAGTTAGATACTGACCATTGAGCCTCCCCAAAACACTGTCTGGGTAAGTACATCAACATGTGGGTCATGCTAACTCACCAGCATTAAAACAGGCGAGCTCATAGGTTATGACTGTGTAAAAGTCTTTACAGCCAAGCTCAGGCCGCCTTTTAAGCTGTAACGATTCTTAACGACAAGACCCGCTTGAAAACGCCAAATATTCACCAAACCCTCACAGAAAAGTGCGATGTGGCCGTACGGTGAGAGAAAACAGCGGTAGCATCAACTTATTAATCCACTGATCTGTTATATCTAGTAAGCTTAATAGGGCTCGATAATAGACACCTTCATGAAATAGAGATGACTCAAACAACCATCCACTCATACTTTCAACAAATGTTTGAAGATTGGGTAGAAAATGGACGATTTCCCGAATCAACCGTAGAAGCTTGCACTCCAGCTATGGCTAATAAGCTTGGTGTGCCATCAGAGAAGTTCACTTTTGATTCTTTTGTGCACTCAAGCCAGACACCTGATTGGACTCTCAAGCCAGTCGATTTTGGCAGTCAACTTGAGAGTGCCCTCTTTATTTATCTGCCAACTCAATGGTCAGAATTTGAAAAACTAGAGAACGCTATTCAAGTTTCAGACAATGGTTCAGTGCGACAAACGATTTATCTGCTTGATAAAAATAATTGGCGCAGTGATCTCAGCAAATTTTTCCAGAACAGTGAAGTCAGTGCTTTCGTCTACTACTTGATTCAGCCTCCAGCATTCCATCAGTGGATCTGCTGCATGGAACAAGATCAACGAGTCTGGGTCTTCGCTGTCTATTCTACTGAAGACAAAATATTGGTCACCAAAGCTGATGCTTCAGACAAAAACCTTTTGGAAACTCAATTGATTTCTTTGATCAATTCAAATCCTTGGTATGGCTTCGTCAAGCCTGCACCATAAAATCGACGACCCAGCTCAGTGAATTTTCTCTATCTCCACGGCTTTGCCTCATCCCCGCAATCAAGAAAAGCTCGCTTTTTTAGCGAGAAAATTGAAGCCATGGGCTGGCAATGCTTGGTACCCGATCTCAATGTGCCAAGCTTCGAAACCCTTTCTTTAAGCAGCCAGATTGAACTCTGCTTGCAGTGCATAGCAAAGCTTGAGGGTCCAATCATTGTTGTTGGCTCAAGCATGGGCGGTCTATTGGCAGCACTACTTGAACAACACTTACGCAGTAACAACTCAGCACCCAAAATTGCCGCACTGATTCTCTTAGCTCCTGGATTCGGTATCACCAAACGGTGGCGACAAATTATTGGTGAGGACGGAATGAGAGAGTGGGAAAAAAGCGGGAGCCGTCTATTCTTCCACTACAAAGCCAATCAAGAATTGCCGCTGCACTTTGCCTTTACCCAAGATCTAGAACACTATCAAACAGACGATTTCAAAATCGATATTCCGGTGCTGGTATTTCACGGAATAGATGACCAAACCGTTCCAGTCGAGCATGCTAGACAATTCACCACACTCAATCAGGTGACTGAACTAGTAGAGTTAGTCGAACTGGACGACGGTCACGAGCTAGGCAATAGCCTTGAAACCATTTGGCAGCGGTCACGCCAGTTCATAAACTCGCTCAGCACTGCCAGCGATACTAAAGCTATAACGTAGCCGATATTCATCTTTTTGCTTTTATCAGACCAATTGCCCAAAAGGAAAGGGTCCCGGAAAACCGAGACCCTCTCTTAACCATTTTTCTAGTTATTACTAGAAAATCAGCTTAGGCGGAAGCGCCACCCATATCACCGCTGGTTGCTGGAGTAGCAACAGCTTTGGTGCGCTTGGCGCCAGCTTTCTTAGCTGGTTTCTTAGCAGCAGCTTTCTTAGCTGGAGCTTTTTTAGCAACAGCTTTCTTAGGAGCAGCTTTCTTAGCTACAGTCTTCTTAGGAGCAGCTTTCTTAGCAACTGTTTTCTTAGCAGCGGCTTTCTTAGGAGCGGCTTTCTTAGCTACAGTTTTCTTAGCAGCAGCTTTCTTAGGAGCAGCTTTCTTAGCTACAGTTTTCTTAGCAGCAGCTTTCTTAGGAGCAGCTTTCTTAGCAACTGTCTTCTTAGCAGCTACTTTCTTAGGAGCAGCTTTCTTAGCGGTTGCTTTCTTTGCAGTTGCTTTCTTTGGAGCAGCTTTTTTAGCAGCAGTCTTCTTAGGAGCAGCTTTCTTAGCTACAGCTTTTTTAACAGCGGCTTTCTTAGGAGCAGCTTTCTTAGCTACAGCTTTTTTAACAGCAGCTTTCTTAGGAGCAGCTTTTTTAGCAGCGGCTTTCTTAGGAGCAGCTTTCTTGGTTACTTTCTTAGCAGCGGCTTTCTTAGGCTTAGCTGCAGTACCGGTTGACTCTTCAGCCATAGCGGCAGCAGGAGAGATCTTTGCTCTCTTAGCGGTTTTCTTCTTGGTTGGCTTGGTTGCCATTTAGTTTTCCTCCCTTGGAAATCAATCTGGTGGGCAGGAACTTTCGCAGACACAAGCTGGAAAAGAATCCCTAATATTGAACGCTTGACCTAGACGATATCTAATGAACTACTAAAGTGACTCGAAATTGCTACTTCATATTGATGTATCAACTGCGTCTCAAATTTGATTGCCATTGATCGCTTTGACTAAACGCTAACTACCACCGTCTTTTTTGTAGAGACATCATTTTAAAAAAATGACACTCAATTACTTTCACACCACACGTGCCATAGATTACATTCGAATGGAATAAATTGCAATATAGAGATCTCTGCTTAGTTACTAACCAACAGTCACATTGAAGTGCGATCAGGTCGCAAGCAACTAATTGAGCACCACTCGAAACAGTGATGACAAGCCACTTCTACAAAGATAGAGAGCGCAAGTGGTACCACTTCAAATTGCTAGATTTGCTTGAAAAAATATTTTTCGGAACTGTCACAAAAAAAAGAAATTGATTGCATCGGAGAGAAAATTGATCGACCTAGCAGCAGATCAGATCGTCTGATTTCGTGATCAGTTAGTTCGATACCACTCTCGGTGACGCTCAGTTATCAAGCGTGAGAACGAGTTCACTAAGCTGCTAATTGCCCGCACGGCGGCTCAATTCTGAGCTTCAACCAGTAGCGCAAAATTGAAAGCAATTCGTGGTCTGCAATGTTGGGCTAAAGGAAACGAGAAGTTCCAACGAATCCGAAAGCAGATCTAAATGCTTCACCCTGAATCTCTTTCAATTGGCGAAAATCAATTACGTCGTTGTCGATCAAGCGTTCATATTCACCAGGCAATGTACAAGGTGAGGGGTTCCTTCCGGGGTTGTCTGTGCACACCGCAATGGCAACCCCAGCTTCCCTACAGCGGTTAAACACAGTCTTTAGTTCAGAAAAATCTTTGAGCACTCCGGTCTGTTTATAACTGGTCGGACAAACCTCCAAAGTGATCTGTCTCTTCGAAAGCTCTTTGAGCATGCTCGGTTTTTGCAACGGAATGTGTATGCCGTGACCAATGCGATCAAGGGTAGCGAAATATCGAGGATCGACATTGTCGATGCTTGTCTCACCCAAGTGACACGTGGTCTTCAAACCTGAGGCACGAGCCCGAGCCATGAGCTTGATCCACTCTTCAGTCTTTTCAGTATTGATTTCAGGTCCTGCAAGATCGACGCCGACCACAGGTCCAAGATTGTCTAAAGCAACCTTGAGAATGGCTTCGTTGATCTTGAGCGGCAACCTTCTGTCAAAACAAAGGATCTGCTTAACAGTAATCGGATAGTCAGCTGGCCTTAAGTTCATAGTGATCACCTCAACAATGAGGTGCATCTGCGCCAATCGTTTTGCTGGAGTGAGCTTGTGGTCTGTGCGGAAATAAGGGTTGTAGCGCAACTCTAAATATTGAAGATTTTCAAAGGTGTATGCACCGCGGCATAGTCTCAGACAAAAATATGGAAGGTGTTCAAGGCTTTGCAGTTCTTCAACCAGTGAGTGAATTTTGACGAACTCTTCTAACGTGCGACAAGGTCGAGTGAACCAATTGTAAAAGCCATCGTAATCAGGAAAGTAATTGAGAATAGGATGGTCGGTCCTACGCAAGAACTTATAGATGATCCGAGGATGCAGGGCTCCACCAAGGTGCCTGTGAAGATCCGCATATAAAGCCATTTGTGAGCCGCCTTTCGATTTCCGATGCCTAATTTTTGATTCTTGCCGAGCTGGGTAAATATCACTTGTGTGATTAATTTCTTATTCCATACCTTATATATAGAATTTCAAACTCCCAGGCAAAATACCAGAAAAACTGATGAAATCTTTTACCCAACTATTCGCTTGTCAAATCACTGCACTGACATTATTTGCAGCTACCATTGCGCCGGCTTG
The DNA here is from genome assembly GCA_021732025.1 of Candidatus Obscuribacterales bacterium. Lineage (GTDB taxonomy): Bacteria > Cyanobacteriota > Vampirovibrionia > Obscuribacterales > Obscuribacteraceae. The sequence goes on from JAKFVU010000056.1 coordinate 70,803, forward strand.
TGCCCAAAACGATCCAATCGTGATCTTGCAGACCACTAAAGGTCGCATCGTCATCAGAGTGTTTCGCAATATGGTCCCCTATACGGCTAACAATTTTCTTGACCTTGTCTCTCGTGGATATTACGACGGTAAGTCTTTTCACCGGGTAGAAGGTTGGGTCGTTCAAGGGGGTTGTCCATACGGCAATGGCCAGGGTAACTACACCGACCCTGATACGGGTAGAGAGAGGTTCATTCGTCTAGAAATCAACCGCAACCTCAATCATAACTCGGCTGGAGTGGTGGCCATGGCTCGCGGGCAAGGCCTTGATTCAGCTAGCTGCCAGTTTTACATTTTGAAGAAACCGATGTCACAACTGAACGGCAAATATGCTGTATTTGGAGGAGTTGTGGACGGCCTCAATAACATTTATCGCATCGCTCCGGGTGACCGCATCATCTCTGCGCAAATCGCCGGCGGGCAGGCGCAGCGTAGCGCTAATCAAGATCAAGGCGAAGCCGCCACTCCCACCCCAACCGCTGCCTCGGGAGAGAGTAAAGAAGCCACAGGAGCAAGCGGATTCTAAAGCGAAAATCTCTTGGGTAAGTAGCTTGGATCGCCTGCATTCTTAGTGAGCTTACCGTCCTTGAGTAAGTCTACCGACTGAAGCCAAACCTCAAATTCAGGCGCTGGCAAAAGCTGATGAATTTCTCGCAGAGCGGCGATGTCGTGAAAACTCGTACTTTGATACGAGAGCATTACATCATCTCCCATGGGCACACCCATAAAGTAATTCACTCCTGCTGCAGTGAGCAGAATCGTCAAATTCTCCAAATCGTTTTGGTCAGCGTCCATGTGATTGGTGTAGCAAGCATCTACACCCATAGGTAGGCCAAGCAACTTAGCCATAAAGTGATCTTCTAGGCCGGCTCTGATCATTTGGCGGCCATCAGCAAGATATTCAGGGCCAATAAAACCGACGACATCGTTCACTAGAAAAGGATTGAAACAGCGGGCTAGAGCATAACAGCGAGCTTCCATTGTGAGCTGATCGGCGCCAAAGTGAGAGAGTGATGAAAGTTCAGATCCCTGTCCTGTTTCGAAATACATGAAAGGCAACTGGTTTGATATTTCTTTTTTTCCGAGGGCACACGCCTCTCGTATCAAATCAAGGTCAATGCCAAAAGCTTTGTTGCCCTTTTCACTGCCAGCAATACTCTGAAAAATCAGACCCGCTGGAGCACCTCGCTCAATCGCTTTCATCTGTGTAGTGATATGCGAGAGAATGCAGTTTTGGGTCGGAATTTTCAGTTGATCGATGATCTTATGAGTTTCTTCAAGGAGACGGCCCACAGTATCTGCGCTGTCATAGACAGGATTGATACCAATGACTGCGTCACCAACTCCATAAGACAATCCTTCGAAAATCGATGCTTTGATGCCATCGATAGAATCACTAGGATGATTCGGTTGCAAGCGAGAGGAGAGGCGACCGCTCAAACCAAGAGTTGTTTTCGCTTGGACCACGACCTGGCATTTCTTGCCTGCCAAAATCAAATCTATGTTTGACATGAGCTTTGCCACGGCGGCGACCATCTCACCGTTGAGGCCCCAGCGAATTGCCTCAATCATCTTGAGATCTGTATCGCTATCCAGTAAAAATTCTCGCAGCTCAGCCACTGTCCAGTCTTTGATTTGAGCATAAGCAATGGGGTCGAGGCTATCGTCGATCAAGCGAGTTACTTCGTCTAAATCGTATGCAACAACTGGTTGTTCGCGCAAAGCCGAGAGTGGCAATTGACTCAAAACTGATTTGGCAGCTATGCGCTCAATTTCGCTCTGACTGCCAATCTGGGCAAGTTGGTCACCTGATTTTTCTTCATTGGCTTGGGCCAGCACGTGCTTGATCTCAGCGAACTGATAATTGCGACCGGCGATCTTAGTATCAAGCTTGATCAATTTTTCACCTGCCCGAAAATTGCGCCAAAACAAATAGTGTACCCTATGACATATGCAGCTCAGAATAGAACAGCTCAAGGCTCTCACTCCCGCAAGAATCGGTGTATCTCGCAGCGGCACTCGTCCGTTGACGGCGACCTGGCTTAGCTTCAGGGCAGATCATGCCCTAGCGCGCGACGCTGTACACAGTGAAATTAGTGCCGCTTTTCTAAACGAATTTGCTTCTGCTAGACAATTTCCGCAGATCAAAACTTTGGCAGAAAGCCGCCGCGATTTCATTCTCTATCCGCCCAAAGGAAAGCGCACGGAACAAAGCACAATCGACGAACTGACAAAAGTTTGCCCTAGTGAAATAGATGTGCAAATAGTTATTAGTGATGGTCTCTCGGCTCTGGCCGTAGAAGAAAACCTAATTGATTTGCTGCCTATGCTCGAATATGGTTTCGCTCTGAGCAAGATCAATATTGGTCAAATCGTCATTGCCAAGTATGCCCGAGTTGCTATCGCCGACCAAATAGCACATGGACTCAAGGCCAAAGTGGCCCTCAACCTAATTGGTGAACGACCTGGTTTGTCTTGCGCCAGCGGGCTAAGTGCTTACATAACTTACAATCCCGGTCCGCACACCGTTAGCTCTGATCGCACAGTGGTCTCCAATATTCACAAAGGAGGAACACCGCCGACTGAGGCCGGTGCTTTTATAGTGAAGACCATTGAACGAATTCTCGACAAAAAAGTGTCGGGCGTAAAATTGCAGCAACTCGGCTAGAGCAATGAGCAACGCTCTTATTAGTGTCGGCATAGACATTGGCACAACCACTTCGCACTTGGTTGTGACAAAGTTGACTTTCGCTAATTCATCACTGGTTAACGCCGCTCCCAATCTAGCAATTACTAAACGCGAAGTGATTTTTGAAAGTCCAGTCTTTCTCACCCCCCTCACAGCCAACGGTGAAATCGCAGCAAAGCAAACAGCAGACTTAATTGCCGAGGCGTATGACACCATTGGTTTAAAAAAAAGCGATATTGATACCGGAGCTTTGATAATCACAGGTCAATCAGCAAGGGCCCGCAATGCCGAAGAAGTGAGTGCACATTTAGCTGATTTGGCCGGCGGCTTCGTCGTTGAGAGTGCTGGTCCACACCTTGAAAGTGCACTGGCGGCGCGGGGTTCGCAGGCCGTCGACTATTCTTGTAGAACGGCTCAGACGATCTTAAATATAGATATCGGCGGCGGTACCAGCAACTATGCCCTCATCGTCAACGGCAAAATTGTCGAGACTGCTTGCCTCAACATTGGCGGCAGAATGCTGCAATTTGATTGGTGCCAAAACACTATCACCTCAGTTAGTCAAAGCGCAAAAATAGTAATTGATGACCTGCAACTAAACCAGCTAAAGGCGGGGCAGACTATTGTAATTGACACCTTGCGACAGCTCGCTGGGCAGCTTGCCCAAACGATTTTGGCAACGGCAACAGCTGTAGCTGGTGTAAACACTTATCCAGAACTGATGCTCACCAATGCCTTAACCAATTCGCAGCTAGCCATCGACGAAATCTGGCTCAGTGGTGGAGTAGCAAGTGTAATCGATGAAGACGATCTGACTAAGTTCGGCGATCTTGGTGTCTTATTAGGCCAGGCACTTAGGCAAGAATTGCAGAACCATCCCATTAAGTTCAAAGTAGCTCCCCGAGCCATTCGCGCTACAGTCATCGGGGCCGGTTTGCACACACTGCAACTGAGTGGATCGACAATTGGCTTTGCTTCAGAAAATTTGCCCTTGCGCAATCTCAAGCTAATTAAAATCGATGCTTCAAAGAACGGCACCCTAAGCCAACAAATTAACAGCCAGCTGCAACAGCGCGAGCACGAATGGACGAAAGCACCTGTCGCCATTGTGTTAACTGGTATTAGCCCAACAATGCTTTCATTTACCTTTCTCAAGCAGCTTGCCATTGAAATAACTCAATCTTTTGTTAGTGCAAGTGCTATGGACCCATTGGTACTTGTATCCGAAGTTGACTTAGCCATGGCGCTAAATTTGATTTTAAAAGGCTTACTGACGACTGATATAAGAATAATCACAGTCGACGGAATCAATGTGGCAGAGGGTGATTACATCGATATCGGCCGACCAGTATCGGCCTCAGCAGACCCTAATACTCAGTCTCTTCCGATAGTAGTAAAAACACTACTATTTTACAAATCAGATAAATGATGGCAAAATGGCTCTCAGCCTTAGCACTCGGGGAAACAAAAACAATGAAATCCAAAACAGTAAGTTTAGTAGCAGCAATGTCACTAGTAGCAGTTATCGCTTCTAGCAACGCTGCCTTTGCAGCTGATGACAACAAATTTGTATCTGGCGCCAAAGCAGTGGGCAATGGCATCATGTGGGCACCAAGAAAAATCGGTCATGGCCTTGCCGCCGGCTTCAAAGCAATGGGCAACGGCATGAAAAAGATGGTTGGTAAATAAACAAATCGCAATCGGTGCTTCAGACTAAGTTTTAATCAAACCGACAATCTAGTGCCAAAGCAGCATTCAACCTGGTCAAATATTCATCCTTAGAAATATTCTGAGCGTTGAAAGTGGCCAGGTGTTTGTTTGTATATTGGGTATCGAGCAAAATAAAACCGCGTTCTTTCATGCGCTCCACCAGAAAAACTAGTGCCACTTTTGAAGCATCAGTCATGCGGTGAAACATTGACTCACCCATGAATGCACCACCGATGCTGACACCATAGAGCCCACCCACTAGCTGACCATCAAAATAGGTTTCGACAGAATGGGCGAAGCCATGTTGATTTAGCTGACTGTATACACGAACGATATCTTCGTTAATCCATGTTTCTTCACGATCAGCGCAGGCCCACATTACTTCTTCAAAAGCTTGATTGACCTTGATTTCGAAGCCACCCTGACGATAGGTGCGCATCAGCCGTTTAGATACGTGAAAAAAATCGAAATCAAAAATGCAACGTGGATCAGGCGAATACCAACTGATTTTGCCACTACTGTCGGCCATTGGAAAAATGCCCTGACAGTACAAGCGCAGCACTAAATCGGCAGTAAATTCTGGCTCTTTCTTTCGCGAGAAAATCACGGCTTCACACTACAAGTAAGAGAGCGTATAAAGACAACTATTTGTTTTAGATCTTTTTCTGATAGTTTTTCAGGAGGAAATGGCGGCATTCCTCGTGTGACACTGCCGCGGCGAATGGTTGCCATCAATTCTTCATCACTTTGATATTTCTTGGCAAAACGCGGACCTTTTAATGGTTTGTCACCATTCAAAGAATTGTCACCATGTGGATGACAGCCCCAGCAGGTAGCTTTGACAAACAGCATCTTGCCGGCCTTGATCTCTTCAACAGTTGGTGGCACTTTCTTGGGAACAGCTTCTATCTTTTCAGCCCAGACGAAAGCCGCCCCGATAGCCAAAAAGAAAGCAGAACCTTTCAATAGAATTTGACTGTGAGCACGCTGAGACATTCTATTCGGCCATCAAATATTCAGGGAAATTGAACTGATACACCTTGAAGCAGAATTCCAAATTATCTTCAGTCTCAACTTCAGAGCAAGAGAGAAGCTGAAAAACCTGTTTGAACGGGGGCAAAAATGTGTCGCAGTCGAACACGTGACGAACCTGTGTGAGATAGAGTAAACCGCAGCTCGGATGCTGCATGGCTTCGTTATAAACTTGGGCACCACCGATGATGAAGACTCGATCTACAGGGGCAGGAATGAGCATCTCTAGTGCTTGATCGAGCGAAGGCGAGGTAAAGTGACCTTCTGGCATCGGATAGTTGGCATTGCTCGTGAGAACAATATTGATTCGGCCTTTAAGAGGACGATGGGCAGGCGGAATTGATTCCCAGGTCTTTCTACCCATGATAACGGCATTCAGTACTTCTGGCACCGGTGTTGAACTGGTCAGGTCTTTGAAGTACTTCAAGTCTTTGCTAATGCGCCAAGGCAAGGCATTGTTTTTGCCAATACCAAGATTCAAATCAGCAGCAACAATGATGTCGAATTTTTCTCTCACTTTAGACTGCCACAGGGAATTTGATGAAACCTTGATGCACATAATCATGCAACTCAAAGTCTTCGAACTTCAAATCAAATATTGGCTTTTTAGCAATGGTGACACGAGGCAATGGCCCCGGTTCGCGCTTGAGTTGGGCATTGATGCCCTCTAGGTGATCTGAGTAAATATGTGCGTCGCCAAAGGTGTGGGTAAATATTCCCGGTGTGAGGCCGCATTCTTGAGCGATCATAATATTGAGCAAAGCATAGCTGGCAATGTTGAAAGGTACACCAACTGCAATGTCAGCAGAGCGTTGATAGAGTTGTAAATCTAAACGACCGTTTATGACATAAAACTGAAACATCATGTGGCAAGGTGGCAGAGCCATTTTGGGAATGTCAGCGACATTCCAGGCCGTGACAATTAAGCGCCTTGAATCTGGATTGGTTTTAATTTGTTCAATCACATTAGCTATCTGATCGATATGCCCATCTTCGCTTGGCCAACTACGCCACTGATAGCCGTATATGGGACCGAGTTCGCCTTCAGTATTAGCCCAGGCATCCCAAATAGAAGTATGTTGAGTGAGGTCGTCGTTGATGTTGGTCGAACCACGCAAGAACCAAAGCAACTCCCGCACAACCGCGGCAAAATTGACCTTTTTTGTAGTGAGGAGGGGGAAGCCTTGGCGCAGATCATATTTATTCTGCAGGCCGAAGCAAGATATAGTGCCAGTTCCGGTGCGGTCGGTGCGCTGTTCACCATTTTCGAGTACATGTTTAACTAAATCGAGATACTGCTTCATTCTCACTCTCTCTAATATCTAAACTTTAAAATCAGTGCTCTAAAGCCATCAGTTAGTATAACTCTTGCTGGCAACAAACCTAATTTGATCAGGCAAGCAAGAGCAAAGCCTAAATCAACTTTGATGTTGCCCGAAGTTTGCCTTTGAGAATATATGCTGTATCAGTATCCAGTCATTAGTTATCAGTTCAGGAATACTTAAAATGAATCCAGAATTCCGCAACGAAGCCTTTACCGACTTTAACCTACCAGCTAATCAAGAGGCTATGAAAGCCGCTATTGCCAAAGTGCGCGGACAGCTTGGTAAAAAGTATCCACTTGTCATTAACGGTGAAAAAATCGAAACTAACGATCTCTTAGTCTCGACTAATCCGGCTAATCCCAAAGAAGTCATTGGCAATTTCTCTAAGGCTAATACTGACTTAGCAGAACAGGCGATGAAAAGTGCCTTGACTGCCTTTGAAACTTGGAAAAATACCTGTCCTAAAGAAAGAGCTCGATTTTTATTCAAAGCAGCTGCCATTATGCGCCGCCGCAAGCATGAACTGTCAGCTTGGATGATTTTAGAAATTGGCAAGAGCTGGGCTGAAGCAGACGGTGACGTTGCCGAAGCAATTGATTTTTGTGATTTCTATGGCCGTGAGATGTTGCGCCTAGGTGCCCCGCAACCGGTGACACCGAACGAAGGTGAAGAGAACGAACTTTATTACATTCCACTTGGTGTTGGTTTGGTTATTCCACCATGGAATTTCCCTCTCGCCATTTTAGTGGGCATGACCACTGCTTCTATCGTTGCTGGTAACACAGTTATTCTCAAACCATCCTCAGAAACTCCAGCCATTGCTTATCAGTTTGTCGAAATTATGGAAGAAGCCGGCCTACCTGCCGGCGTCCTCAACTTCCTACCAGGGCCCGGAGCTAGCGTTGGCGATTTCTTAGTTACCCATCCGAAGACCCGCTACATTGCCTTCACCGGCTCTAAAGAAGTTGGCCTGCGCATCAACGAACTGGCCGCCAAACCACAAAAGGGGCAGCTTTGGATCAAACGAGTTGTAGCCGAAATGGGTGGCAAAGATTCGATTATTGTCGATGCCGACTGCGATCTTGACATTGCTGCTGAGGGCATTGTCGCTGCAGCCTTCGGCTTCCAGGGCCAAAAGTGCTCGGCTTGCTCTCGGGCAATTATCGACGAAAAAGTCTACGACCAAGTGGTGGCAAAAGTGGCAGAGCGCACCCGAGCATTAAAAATTGGCACCCCAGAAGAGCGTGGCAATAATTATGGTCCGGTTAGCTCGAAATCGGCCTATGCCAGCATTCTAGAATATGTTGAAATTGGCAAAAAAGAAGGAAAAGTTGTTACTGGTGGCAACAAGATTGACACCAAAGATGGTGGCTTCTACATAGAACCAACAGTAATTTCAGATGTTGCACCAGAAGCCCGTATTTCTTTAGAAGAAATTTTTGGACCAGTGCTGGCCATAATCAAAGCCAAAGATTTCGACCATGCTTTGGCAGTGGCTAATAATACTGAATTTGGTTTAACCGGAGCTGTCTACTCAAGAAGCCGCGAGAAGTTAGAGAGAGCCCGTCGTGAATTTCACGTCGGAAATCTTTACTTAAATCGCAAGTGCACCGGTGCCCTCGTCGGAGTGCACCCATTTGGTGGTTTCAACATGAGTGGCACCGACTCAAAAGCTGGTGGACGCGACTATTTGCTGCTCTTCACCCAGGCAAAATCGGTGGCCGAAAAGTTCTAGTGACAACCTAGGTGGCGCTAGTTTTACAACAATGCTGCTAAACTAGCGCCACTGTTACATGTTTAGGTTTAGGAGGAAAGATGGCTGAGTCAATTAGCCTCATCCGACAAATAGCTGTCAGAGCGATTGTCACTGAGAACTTTAAGGCCCAGGTTGCCAATGAGATTTTGCGCAATATTCAGCAAATTGATGCTGAATTGCAGCAATTGGAATTCAAGGGTAAAAGAGCCGTAGCAGATATAGAAAAAAGAGCAGGCGGAATGGTTTCGTCTGACGCCAGAGTGCAAATCGAAACGATTCGCTCTCAAGTTGAAGCTGAAAAAATGCGCCTTCTTCAACTAAAAGAAGAAATGCAAGGTCAAAACCAAGCCCTTTCTGAACTGCCAGTCGGCAGTGTCGTCACCCAATTCACTGTAGAAAACCCAGTGGAAGTACGCATTGGCGAAAACATTTTCCAACGCTTAGAAGGCGGCGAAATTTTAGTAAAAGACGGCGTCATTCAAGAAATTCGCGTCTAAGAAATTCCAATACAAAAAAAGAGAGGGAAGGCTTTGGCCCTCCCTCTCTTTTTTTTGTTCTTAAAACCTAAGCTTCTAAGTAGTCTTTCAGTTGGGAGCCCTGACGAGACTGACGTAAAAAGCGCAAGGCTTTAATTTCAATTTGGCGAGTGCGCTCTCTGGTTATGCCAACGAGCTTACCAACCTGTTCTAAAGTACGGGGCTTACCATCATTGAGACCAAATCTCAAAATGATGATTTCACGTTCTCGTGCTGTCAACATCGAAAGCACTCCTCTAATGTCTTGCGACATTAGACTTGCAGCTGTCGAGTCTTCAGGCGAGGAGTGGTTTTCGTCTTCGACCACTTCAGACAATGAGTTATCGTCTTCTTCACCATAGGGAGTATCAAGTGAAAGTGGCGAGCGGTTTGCCGCAAGAATGTCGCGCACTTTCTCTACACTAACTCCTAACCCTTTGGCCAAATCTTCTAAAGTCGGCCTACGATCAAGTTCTTGAGAAAGTTTGCGGGTGACCTTACGCAAATTGTTGATCGTTTCAACCATGTGCACAGGCACGCGAATAGTGCGAGATTTGTCGGCAATCGCTCTTGTAATTCCCTGACGAATCCACCAGGTGGCATAAGTAGAGAACTTATAACCGCGCTCAGCATCGAATTTTTCGGCGGCGCGAATCAAGCCTAGGTTTCCTTCTTGAATGAGATCAAGCAGAGGCAGACCGCGTCCTTGATATTTTTTCGCGACACTGACCACCAGGCGCAAATTTGCTTGCACCAATTTTTTCTTAGCGAGATCGTCGCCAATCTGAATACGCCTAGCCAACTCAATTTCTTCAACCGCAGTAAGTAAGCGGATGCGGCCAATTGAACGAAGATAAAACTGCACAGGGTCTTCACCCGGTGTGCTGATTAAGCGGCCGCGCGAAACTTCAACGACTTCTTCGTCCTCAGCACCTTCGCTTTCTTCAACCACAGTGATTTCATCGTCGAAGCTAACTTCGTCGAAATCTTCAGAGCTATAAACTTGTTTCTGCGCTTTTCTTGGCATGATACTTGCGGCTCCTGCCGCTGGTTGTTTGATACCTAACTCGAAATTTTTGGCTTGTAACCAAGGACCATTTCAACGGTCATGAGAGAGTTGACGCCCCCTCCTATTAAAATGTTCCTACGGCCACTTGATAACCGGGTAAACCCTAGATTAGGGCAAGGTTAAGCCTGTTTTGCCTGCCCTTTACAATACCCGCGACAAACAGTCGTAAGGCAACGAGGTCAACCTATTAGTAGGTTGCCAGAGGTGCAAACACATCTAGATAAAATCGCAGATTATTGCGGCTTATTTAAACTTTCCGTAACTATGTAGTCCGCCAAAGCCCAAAGAGTTGAAGCCTAGGTAAGTGAGAAGAGTGAGCAATAGACCAATCACAGAGACAATTGATAGTTTCTCGGCTGAGAGATCTCTTTGTATACGTAGATGGATATAAGCAGCATAAGAGAGCCAGGTAACTAAAGCCATAGACTCTTTCGGGTCCCAAGACCAGTAGCTGCCCCAGGCATGATTAGCCCAGAGGCCGCCCGTAATAATGCCTATGGTGAGCAATGGGAAACCAATGGCGACGCAACGATAGCCAACATCATCGTACATTTCAGCGGCTTTCTTGGCGGCCTTATTTTGCTCAATGGCTGCATCTTGCACCCCTAAGCTGCGAAAGGCGGCAACGGGTCCGAGTACTGAACTAGCAACAAAAAGTAATTGCAGCCAAACAGTGTCAACCTTGCTGAAAGTTCCCAGTCCAATAGCACTACAGGCAGCGATGATGGTACCGACACAAAATGCCAGTGAGCGCAAACGCCCTGCCTGCCAGAGATTCAAAAGACCAGATAGGCCAGCAAGGAAAAACATAGCATACGAGACAATCAGCGGCGGTACGTGTATTTGGCGCCAGTAACTGACTAGAGCTGGTACTAGGGGGCTAATATCGTGTTGGCTTTGGGGCAGCCAACTACCGTAAAGAAACATAGTAGCGGCCAGTAAACTGGCTAACCATCCCAGCTGCTGAATGCCGTACGACCTGCAGAGATAGAGAAAACCACCCATGGTTGCCCAAGCAAACCACAAAAGCGATTCATATAAATTGGCTAGGGGAAAGCGCTGCGCCTCGACACCACGAGTGATGATAGCCACGGTGAGGGCGATAAATCCAACCAGCATAACGCCGTTAGCAATTTTCAGAGCTAGACCCTGAAATTTCTTAGTGCCGTTAGAGGCGACAAAGACCCAGAACGAGGCCACCGACGAGAGACCAGCGGTATTGGTTAGATATAGCTGAAAATCAGACATTAGCTTCTTCTCCCTGATCTACTCGCTCTTGCTCTTGCAGGGTAAATGACGCTTTCAATTTTTCCACCAAGTTATCTATACTGCGCTCAAAGCCAACCTTGGCTTTGCGAGAGGTTCCACCTAAGTAAAGTTTGTTCTCCTCAAGAGCCACCCAGACGTGGCGATGAGGCACTGCGGCAAGCAACACACCAATCATTATTATGCCGAAAGCAAGATAGGTGACAGGCAAACCTGGGTCTCTCTTATATTGAAGACCTGTTATCGGAATGGCTTTTTCGAACACTACATCAACGTCGCCGAGCTTAATTGATTTACCGGCCTGAATTTCAGAAATAAGTTTGGGCGCTTGCCACTCTCTGCGCTTGGCGAAAACTCGAAGACTCTTACCTTCTGAAGCTAGTGACATAATCAGCACAGTGTCTTGATCTAAAGGAAGGAAGCAGGCGTACTTCTCTCCCATTGGTCGCAAATCTAGTTGTCGCACATGGCCGTTGAAGCTGACTGCCACCTTAGCCAAGCCCCAGCTTGACTGGTATATATCGACATTCTCGTAGGTCAGTGGATTGTTGACTGAAATCTCACCTTGATGCAGCACCTTGCCCTTGTCGTCCACCACACTGAGATTACTAAACCATTGCTTGGCCTGCCCAGTGGCATAGTTCTCACGACGAGTGCCATCAACTCGTACTTGCCACTTAGGCAAAGAACCGATCCAGAGCTTACTATGCTGCGAATCTGTAAAATTCAACTTTTCGTCTAAAAGCACCGGTTGAAAACCGTTGAAGCCAGTCCATGACGTAATTGTGATACCAGCCAACAGAGTGAGCAAACCAACGTGGGTCACCGACGGCGCCAAGCGGCCCACTAAGCCGTATTGGCCCATAAGCTTGGTGCCTTCGGCTTTGACTTTGTAGCCCATCTTGGTCAAGCGCACCGAAAGATCGGCGATTAAGGCCGTTTGTTCATCAGCTTTCGCGACAGTTAAACAATGATGGACAGGCAATTTGAGAATGTCCTGCCCACGGAAAAATGGCAGTGTATTCTTCAGCAGTCGCAGTTTAGGAAACACTCTTTGAAAACTGACCACGATCATATTCAAGGTAAGAGTGGCTGTCAGTGCGAGAAACCACGGTGAATGATAAATATCACTGATACCCAGTCTGACCAACCATTCGGCGATCTGGTTGCCAAAAACTTCAAAAACTTTCTCTTGGCCGCCTTGTGATTCTTGCGGCACTCCAGCGCCAATGAGAATAGTCAGAGCCATTAAACACATCAGAAAGACAGAAAGTTTGACAGAAGCAAAAGGCGATAGCTGATCTTTGTTAGCAGCTCTCACTTTTTTAGGTTCTTCACTAATAGCCGCTTTCGAGCCGACCTCAGGTTCAAGATCTTTGCTTTTGTCATCTTGCTTTAAAAGTGACGCCATCAAACAGCCCCTTCATTGTTATCGTCAATGTCAGCAGTTTCGTTTTGCAAACGCTCTATGATACTCAATGCTTCCTCAAAATTATTGCGAGACAACGCTGATGCTAGGCCCTCAGACTCGATCATATCGCGCCATTTTTGCAGATTGCCATCGCTGCTATGTTGTTCGCTAACTGATTCAAGAAACAATGAATAACGATCAAAATCGTTGATCAGTATCTCTTCAATACGCTGCATTAGGGCCGTCTCAAGAGGAGGACAGATGCCATCAGACGAGACAGAAATTTTGATATGCCCGCGCTTAAAAATAGTGACAGGCACGAAACTGCGTCCGCTACTGCTAGGGCTGCCCACAACATAGAATGGCACTTTGCTAGATTTAGCAATGGCTGCGGCTTTCTCGTTAGCTTCGTGATTGGTACTCAAAGCAAAGACCAAGGCAAAGCGCGTCAAATCTTGGCAGTTCTCTAAATATTTGGCTTCATTAACACGCACTAGCTCTAGACGATTACCGTAAGTAACATGCAATTCTTGTATCTCACTGACGAAAGCAGCAGCTACGACAGTGGCGCATGCTCCAGCCTCAAGTAAGCGCAAAAGCTCTTCAAAGGCGGCTAAATCGCCTCCAAAAACAATAACTTCACGACCCTTAAGAGACAAGCTAAGAGGATAGAAATTTTCAGGCTGCAGTCTGTTTTTAGCTTGTGCACTCATGGGTTTACCAAATCAATTGCTTCGCACCAATACATAATCAACCATCGCTATCAGTGACTGTTTGCTGTCACTATCAGGCAAAACTGCTAACGAATTTTTTGCTTTCTCTCCGTATGAAACAGCGAGTGCTTGAGCTTGTTCTACACCACCACTCTTGCGAATAATATTTAGCGCTTCTTCGACACCCTCGTCGCTTTGCACCGAGCGGTTGTTTATCAACTCGATGAGTCTTTGAGAAGCGCTGTCATTGCGCTCTAAAACATAGAGAGCCGGTGCAGTGAGAAGACCATTGCGCAGGTCGTTACCGACTGGCTTTCCTGTCTGTTGAGCCGAGCCAGTAACATCAAGTAAATCGTCAACTATTTGGAAGCATACTCCAAGATTAACTCCATAATCTTTCAGACCAGCAACAACGTTATCTGGTCGAGCATTGAGAATGGCACCACTGTGGGCACCAGCAGCAATTAAAGAAGCAGTCTTATTTATTGATTTGAGTATGTAGCCGTCCCAATCGACACGACAGACAAATTGCTGACGCATTTGACCAATCTCGCCAGAGCAAAGGTCACCTAATACTTGACCATAAATTCCCACCACCACAGGGTTCATTATGCGAGCAAGACAAATAGAGGCCTGAGCAAATAGCAAATCACCAAGCAGTACGGCCAGCTTGTCGTTAAAGCGCTTATTGACTGTTTCTTTGCCGCGCCGAGTAGAAGCAGCATCAATAACGTCATCATGAACCAGGCTAGCTGAGTGTATAAGCTCAGTCAAAACCGCCAAGATTATGTGCAGGCGAGACATCTCACTATGGGCGAGATCAACTTTGCTATCGGTCAAGCTAGCCTTTGAGCCAAGCAACGAAATCAGCGGTCTAATGCGCTTGCCGCCGGCCTGGAATATCTGGGCCAATAAATCGCCGACGAATGGACTCTCGTCAATGAGGTTTGTCACGAGCCACTCTTCAACCAAGCCCATTTCGTGAGCCACCGGTTCAATGATTAAGCTCAAGTCAGAAGATTGGCCGTCCTGGCCAGTTTCATGTTTATCAGGTTTAGCGGTTGTTCCTGCGCCGTTACGAGTTGTCATCAGATTAGTACTTTTCTTCGGTAATCTTGGCAAATTATGGCAGTTTCAGAGGGGTTCTTGCCCTTTCGAAGCTCTCATGATCCAAGAAACTTAGCAACAACAATGCGCATTCTCTGGATTTTTACGGGGAGGGCGCATATTTTCAAGATGTTGTGGAACAACTCTAATGAGGGGAATGTTCTATAAATTTACTAATGCTCCACAACCAGTCTAAAAATCGAAATGGCATAGTGCTGTCCACCTTGATACAAATCGGGTTAGACTGTGGGGTCAAATTGAGAGGTAACCGTGTTTCAGGATCTGAAAGCCAAACTACTGGCTGGCCAAATAGCCTTTAATCAAGCGCTGCCACAAGCATTGCCCCATTTGCGTGGCAAAATTGCAGACGAAAAGCTCTTATGGTTGGCATCAGAGCTGCAGGGCTACAGTAACGCCATTGAGTTCTATCAAACTAGTGACCACAACCTGCCCAGCTACCGCATCGTGCCAGGTATGCTCCGGTTGATGACCGCTGACGGCCAATTACTAGAACTGAAACACCCCTATGCCAAACGCGACCAAATTTTCTTGAGTTCGCCGATTGCCTGGATAGAAGAAATTGCTAACCACAACCAACAAGAGGCCACGTCTTTAGTAGAAGTGCCAGAATTAACCGCTTTCATGACCAAAAATGGCGGTGGAGTGGTCTGCGAAACCACCCAGGCCGAAGTCAGACGCATTATTGCCACCTTTAGAAATCAGTTTATCGACCTGCTTGACCAAGTCGAAGCTAAATCAGGCAGCTGAACCTTAGTATTAAGCGGATAGAACTGGTTCACGCTTTTCGACATAGCTCGGCCGATAGCGGTCGTCGTCTAGCAATTCAAGCAGGGCCGCGATACGCCCCCGGCGAGTCTCGCACTCTTCCGTCTTATATTGCCTAAAGCCGTTGGCCATACTGACCCAGACCAGCTCGTCTTCGTAGGTAGCCGAGAGTCGCATACTGACGTCTCGCATCAGCTCAGCAAAACTCGAACTACGGGCTCGACAGTTAACATATCCACAATCGCGCTCAATGGCCATTCCCAACCGCAATGCGGAGATATAGGCATCGCGATCTGGAAGAATTTTCAGCAGTTCATCTTCAAGCAAGATCAAGTCAAAATCAAAAAAACCACTCTCTAGTGGTATGGACTCAGCGTCAACATTACTGAGTGCCTGCTTGTAAACAGAAGGTCCGGAAATTGCGGCCAATGCCTGACGCCGGCCCAGCTCGCTTGAGCCCGAAACACGCTCATAGACTAAGCAACAGAGCGCACCGGTGACGATTAGACCACCGTAATAGATGATAGAAAGAGGGACTATGCCAGTGCCAATCGCTTCAGCAAATGAAATTACTACTAATATCTGGGCTAAGTGCCATAGCGCTACAGCCGACGAGAGCCCCACTGCCACAGGCAATTTGTGTTTGGGCGAGAGAGCGACGCCCACTACCACAGCAGCTATACAGGCACTCCAATCGAGGAAAGCAACGAAAAGCTGGAAAATATCTAGGCCTGAAAGGCCATAGTGTGGCAAAGCATGCCCAAACTGAATTACTGCGATAATCGCCAGTTGCCCTAAAGCAAAGGTCAAAAGAGCTGAGGATATGGCGACAAAGTAACGGACCATTGAATAGATAACGCTCCGAAGGACCGCATAGTTAAATTAGATGATGAAATATACCATGTCAGGAGCCGAGGGCATAGGCCCCGGAGATGGCAAAATCAACTTTTCAAGAGTCTAAAAAGAATCTTCTCTTTGCTTGTTCAGCCGAAAAATTAGCCATCGCACCACTGGCAGTACCGCATGTTAAAAATGCAGCAGTTTGAAATGTACTCAAGAAGGGCAACAAATGGGTAACAGGAGAGTAAATGGCAAAAGGTTCATTGATAAACCTAGTAGAGCTAGAAGCACTAGTCGAAAGTAAATTAGCAGACACTTCTCTAGCACCTGCTCACTTCGACTACTATCGCGGCGGCGCCTGCGATGAAATAACTCTGAAACGTAATTGCCAAGCTTATCAAGAACTTTCAATCTGGCCTCGCATGCTGGTCGATATTAGCAAGCGATCGATGTCTCTCAATCTTTTTGGCCAACAATTAGATATGCCCATACTTATTGCGCCAACTGCCTTTCAGGGCTTAGCTCACGAGAGAGGAGAGCTGGCATCTGCTGCTGCCGCCACTCGCCTCAATACAGTTATGACGCTGAGCACATTATCAAACTACAGTATCGAAGAAGTAGCAGACGCTGCAACTCCAGTAAATGACTCAAAAAATGGGCACCACTTATGGTATCAACTCTATGTCTACAAAGACCGTGCCATTACTAAAGAGTTAGTAGCAAGAGCTGAGGCCAGTGGTTATCAGGCCTTAGTGGTGACGGTTGATTCGCCCATGCTAGGCCGTCGCGAACGAGACGTGCACAATCACTTCACTCTGCCAGTGGGCTTACGAGCGGCCAATTTAGAGAACTTCGCTTTAGACAAAATTGATAAGAGCCAAGAAGACTCAGGCTTGGCCAGCTACATAGCCTCTCTCTACGACACTAGTTTGACCTGGAAAGACCTAGCATGGATCATTTCGCTTACTAACTTACCGACACTAGTGAAAGGCGTTCTACGACCAGATGATGCCCTGCGGGCCATCGAGTGCGGAGTAAAAGGAATCATTATTTCTAACCATGGCGGCCGCCAAATCGATACGACTATTTCTACTATAGAAGCACTGCCCAGCGTGGTGGCAGCAGTCGAGAACAGGGTTGAAGTTTTACTCGATGGTGGCATTAGAAGAGGCACCGACGTATTAAAAGCATTGGCATTAGGGGCCAAAGCTGTGATGATAGGTAGACCAGTGTTATGGGGGTTGGCCCTATCTGGCGAAAGTGGTGTAGAAACAGTGCTAAATCTGCTTAAATCAGAATTTGATTTAGCCATGGGTCTATGCGGCTGCGCCAATCTCACTGAAATTACATCTGACTTGGTTTCCAAAAATAAATGACAGAGTTAAAAACACCAAGAATAATTTCGCTTATCGCCAGCTCTACTGAGATTGTTCACGCCCTCGGTTTGGGTGAATATATGGTCGGCCGCTCCCATGAATGCGACTTCCCACAATCAGTTAAAACTCTACCCGTGTGCACCTCGCCCAAGTTTCAAGTTGATGGCTCAAGCTATGAAATCGATCAGCGAGTCAAAGCAATTTTGCAAGAGTCTTTGTCAGTCTACAAAGTCGATGCAAATATTTTAGAAGAACTAAAACCCACTCATATTATTACCCAAGCTCAGTGCGAAGTTTGTGCGGTCAGCCTACGCGACGTTGAAGAAGCGCTCTGTCAGCTGGTTAGTAGTCAACCTCAAGTAGTCTCGCTTGAGCCAAATAGCTTGGCTGACTTTTATAAAGACATAGAAAAAATCGGCAAGGCCTTAGCAGTAGAAGGGCAGGCAGGCGAGTTAATAGCTAGCTGCCAAAGGCGCATCGACGACATTGAAGCAAAGGCCAATGATGCCTTAGTTAAGGGCATGCCAAAAGTATCTATTGCAGTGATTGAATGGATTGAGCCATTGATGGCAGCAGGCAACTGGATGCCAGAGCTAGTTGAGATAGCTGGTGGTACGAATCTCTTTGGCGAGGCAGGGAAACACTCACCATGGATGACCTGGGATGAATTAATAGAGAAAGAACCTGACGTCATACTGGTTACCCCTTGTGGCTTCGACAACAAGCGCACACTAGAAGAGATACACCTTATTGAGCAACAGCCGCACTATAGCGCTCTCAAAGCAGTACGCAACAAAAGAGTCTATGTGGCTGATGGCAATCAGTATTTCAACCGACCAGGACCGCGCTTAATAGAGTCGCTTGAAATAATGGCTGAAATTCTTTACCCCGAACTCTTCCACTTTGGTCACGAAGGCAGTGCCTGGCTCAATTTGGGTAAAGAAGCTTGAATAACAAAGAGAGTGTGGCAACAAAGACAAGACAATTGCTGGCTGCAAGTGCCCTTGTTCCTCTGCTCTGTGCGCTCTCACAGCCTCCCAATTTCAAGGCTTTAATTTACTCAGTTTTCATTATCAACTATCTAATCAACTCAAGAAGCAGAGACCATCAGATCAAGCAAAACAAGCAAAAAGACACAGAAACTGATGTGGTTGAAAAAACTACTTTTTCAGTCTGGCAAAAACTTGAATTTGTTGGGCTCTTTGTCGCCTGTGGCATGATCGTGCAGACTCTTGACTATCTGGGCCATCTTAGCTTCCCCGTGCAAACCCAATGGTCACCTGACTGGCTCTGGTTTAGCAACCAAGGACAACCAGTCTGGCAATTTGTCATGACTTTTCGCGTCATGGTGGCACTATCAATCGCCTGGCTTGTGGCCTTGCGCTTCTTTGTATTTAGTCAAATAGCATTTGTAAAAGTAGCAGCGCTCTTTGGCGCGCTCCTGACCATGATTGACTATCTGCCAGCCATTAGCTTGCCAATTTTTGCAGCAATGCTAGCAAGCGCCGTCTACTATGGCTCGATTGCAGGTATCGCAGCAACACCCCTAAATTTGGGCACTTACAAGACAAAATCGGGTGAGAAACGGAAAAGCATTTTGACAATAATGCTGTTGTTAGCAGCCGTCAAACTGGTCACTTACCTTACTCCTATACCCGCTGCTCTTGGCGCGGGCTAAGGTGGCAAGTCAACCTCGCATGAGTAAGCGCTATAGCTAGAGCGTCCGAGGCATCGTCGGGTTTAACTATTTCTTGAAGACCTAATAGCTTGGCCACGGCCCACTGCACTTCAGGTTTTTCGGCCTTACCATAACCAGTGACATGCAGCTTCACCTGCATCGGTGTATATTCTCCAGCCAACATACCGAAGGTAGCCAAGGCCTCGAGAATGACACCACGAGCCTGGGCGACAGGAATTACAGTTTTAGCATTTTTGAAGAAGAATATTGCTTCTACACCACATTCTTCAGGCTTGAATTCTTCAATCAAGCTAATTAAATCTTCTCGAATCATTTTCAAGCGATTGGCTGGCGCCATAGTTTTGGGAGTAGATATCACCCCAGATGATATATACCTAAAGCTATCACCAGCTATCCAGTCGACTATACCAAAGCCAACCGTAGCAGTGCCCGGATCTACGCCCATGATCCGCCTTGGCACTCTCTTTGTACTCTCCGGTCGAGTATTCAATAAATAGAACCTAAATTAGCAATTTTGACCTTCCAAAGTGTAACATTGCAAGGCACGATTATCGGTATAAATGAACAGCTATAGCTTTAGCTCTGAAATTCAGGTCACCCCTGTGAGCGTTACTCCTAAGGCGGGGTGGCTCGACTCTCAACGCCTATCAATCAAGCTACCAATTGGCTTTTTGATGGGAGCGATTTTTGCCCTAGCTACACCCGGGTTTGATATTGCTTATCTGGCCTGGGTCGGCTTGATACCACTTTTGATACTAATCAGAGCGTGCAACAGCCCCTGGCAATCAGTCTTTACTGGATTTACTTTTGGTGCTGGCTACTATGCTATAGCTCTCAGCTTCTTTACCGGTATGTATCCGCTTCGTTGGCTCGGTCTGCATGATGCCGTGAGCTTTCAAATTGTATTTCTGGCCTGGCTTGTGGAAGTTATTCACTACTCTTCTTTAACAGCATTATTTGCTCTCTTTGTTTTTTGTCTGCCGCTGCGACCTAGCTTCTTACCTAATCACCGCCGGCCGTTTTATCCATATCTCATCGCCGTGCCTTCAATATGGGTATTTCTGCAATGGGTTGTAGCCACCTCACCAATCTTTTTAGGCTCGCCCTTGAGCCAATTGGCCTACACCCAATCGCGCAACCTGCCCTTGATTCAACTAGCTGCTGTGGGCGGCAGTGCCCTCGTTGATTTCGTCATCGTCATGTTCAACGCTGCTTGCGCTCAACTGATTATTGAAACCAGTGGTATCGCCCGCAATCTCGGTGAACGCACCGACCAACTCAATCTTAAGTTTGGCTCAGCACTAGATCTAATGCTCTGCTTCGTGGTCATTGCCTTTGCTCTCAATTGGGGCAATCAACGCATCGCCCAAATTGAAGACGAAGTTCGACCAGAGCATGCCATTCGCTTCAACCCGCAGACGCCACCAATCCCGGTGACAATTGTTCAAGGCAATGTATCAATAGAAAACGAGCGTTTTAAGGCGATTTCGCCAGCCGAATTCTGCGGCCGCTACAACGAACTTACAGCGAACACTAGCTCAAGCCTAGTAGTCTTGCCCGAAGGAGTTGTCACAGTGAGCCAGATGGGTCAAGGCGGCCTGCTTCCGGCCCTCAAACATATCAGTCAAGAAGAGCGCAAAGAGATTATTTATGGTGCCATCGAACCACTAAAGAACGGCCATATAAATGTAGCCAGACTGGTCAGCCCCTTTGGCTATAAAGAAAGCGCTTACGTCAAGCAGCGTCTCGTGCCTTTTGGCGAAGTGGTGCCAGAGAGTTTGCGCGACAAACTTCCGTCCACTTCTGAAGTCTTTTTAGCCGCTCAAAAGGCACAAATAATTCGCTCCGGCTGGGGGAAAATTGGGGTGGCTATTTGCAATGAGGTAATCTTCCCAAAAATTGTCTCAGATCAAGTTAGAGATGGGGCCTCACTAATTGTGGTTTTAGCTAACCTCGGATGGTTTCATAATTCTTCGTTGAACAAACAATATTTAGCGTGCGCCACATTAAGGGCCGTAGAAAATAAGCGTTTTCTTGTGCTCTCTACCAATACCGGTGTTTCTGGTGTGATTGACCCGGCTGGCCTAGTAGTCAGTAAGTCTTACGCTTTGAAGCGCGGTGTTTTAACCGACACGGTACAATTCATCTATTCAAAAACCCCATTTAACAGAATGCATTGGCTATGAAAACAAACAAAATAACTCTCGCTTTGGCGACCGCTCTTATTTCGATGGCAACTAACTTCAATTGCAGGGAGGCGCTGGCCATGCTGCCGACAGTCAAACTAGGCGACCAAGAAGTCAAACTAGAAGTAGCAAGCTCAAAAGAAGAAATTGAAAATGGCCTGATGTTCCGCACATCTATGCCCGAAACCCAAGGCATGGTCTTTCTTTTTCATCCCCATCGCCCTGTGGCATTCTGGATGTATCACACTCTAATTCCTCTCGATATGCTCTTTGTCAGAGACGGCAAAATAATAAAAATCTGCAAGCAAGTGCCACCGTGCAAGTCAGAAGATCAAAGCAAATGCCCTACCTATCCGGCAGAGAGCACAATTGATGTTTCTGAAGTTATTGAGGTAAATGGCGGCTACTGTGAGCGACATGGCGTCAAAGAAGGCGACAGCGTTCAATTCGATTTTGCCAGCAAATAATGCCAAGGCAAGACATAATTTCTCAACTGAGCGAGACCGGTCTAGCTACAGTTACCATCAACAGAGCCGATGCTGCTAATGCCATCGATACAGCTATGTGGGAAAGCCTGCCGCGCATTATCAACAAACTGATAGATGATGGTGCCAGGCTACTTATATTCACGGGCAGTGGTAAATATTTTTCGGCCGGGGCAGACTTTGAAGACCTTCGTCAAATCAAAGACTATGCCAGTGCAGCGCGCTTCTGGGAAGCTATTGCCACAGCTTTAGAGACGATTGCTAGCTTAGAAATACCTACCATTGCCATGGTCAATGGTCCTTGCCTAGGTGGCGGCTGCTTGCTTGCCACGGCTTGCGACCTACGATTTGCCGCTCGTGGGGCAATTTTTGGTATCCCCGTGGCGCGCTTGGGGATTATTCTAGATGACAGCAATATTCAAAGGTTGGTCAACCTTATTGGCCAGGCCAAAACCAAAGAACTAATATTTAGTGCTGCCACTATCAGCAGTACCACTGCTGAGACGATGGGCTTAATCAACCACGCCGTCGAAGACCAAGAGTTGTCTGGCTTTACCCTGAAATTTGCCCAAGATGCACTGGCCAATTCGAGCCTGACAATGGCCGCCACAAAAGCATCAATCGCTCGCCTCAATACCGACCACCATAAAGGCGACGCCATTAAGAAAAGCCACGAGCAAGACCGAGCAATCGTTGGCTACCTGTCAAGCGATTTTCGCCAACGCCGGGATTTTGAACCGTAAATTAGGCTTTAGACCGAAACAACCCGTTTAATTTCAGGCAATTCTTCTCTGATAGCTCGTTCGACGCCCATTTTCATGGTCATGGTTGAGCTAGGGCACATGCCGCAAGCGCCAACCAAACGTACTTGCACTTCATCGTCCTTGACGTCTACTAGCTCGATATTGCCGCCGTCCATCATTAACATTGGGCGAATTTTGTCGAGAATGGCTTCTACTTTGTCTCTCATAACTTCTCCTAGGGCTTAATCGTGCAATTCTTATAGTAACCGCAATTACAAAATTACGGCTGAGTAAAGAAACCTTTCAAGATTGCTCCCATCATCTTAAGCTGAAATAAAGGCGCGGCGCCTCGCCCTTATATTGTTATATGCTTTGCCAATCACCGGAGCTATTTGGAAGGCATTAAAAGACCTAACCGGTTTGAGACGATTTAACAAGGAGTTGGATAGATGGCAAGAGTAGCTATAAATGGATTCGGCCGCATCGGCCGCAACGTATTCAGGGCCTACCTCGAGAGCGCGCCTAAAGATCTCGAAATCGTTGCAATCAACGACCCTATGCAAGATTTAGTGCAATCAGCCCACCTCCTTAAGTACGACTCAGTACAAGGCGAACTGAAGCACGAAGTAAGCCATGATGAAGAATCATTGATTGTCAATGGCAAAAAAATCAAGTTCACCCGTGAGAAAGCTCCAGCTGACTGCCCATGGGCAAAACTCAACATCGACATCGTTCTAGAATGCTCCGGCGTATTCACCGATGCCGAAAAAGCTAAAGCTCACATTACTGCTGGCGCCAAAAAAGTACTGATTTCAGCTCCTGCTAAGAACGAAGACATCACCATCGTGCTTGGCGTAAACGACAAGAACTACGATGCTGAAAAGCACAACATCATCTCGAACGCCAGCTGCACCACCAATTGCTTGGCTCCAGTAGCCAAAGCCATCGATGACGCCTTCGGAATCGAGCAAGGTTTGATGACCACCATCCACAGCTACACCCTCGACCAGAAGCTGCTCGATGGCGCTCACTCTGACTTGCGCCGCGCTCGCGCTGCCGCTATGTCCATGATTCCTTCAAGCACTGGCGCTGCCAAAGCTATCGGTCTGGTCATGCCACACCTGAAAGGCAAGTTGAACGGTTTTGCCATGCGCGTTCCTACTCCAAACGTATCGGTCGTTGATTTGACCATTACTTTGAAGAAAGAAGTGACCGTTGAAGCTATCAACAAGTGTGTCCAAGAAGCTGCTGAAGGCCCACTCAAAGGCATTCTTTCTTATTGCACAACTCCACTAGTTTCAATCGACTTCCAAGGCAACAAGCACTCTTCAATCTACGACGCTGACCTAACAATGCAAGTTGGCGATCGCATGGTCAAAGTGTTGGCTTGGTACGACAACGAATGGGGCTACAGCAACCGTTTGGTCGAATTGGCCACGATGGTAGCGAAGAAGCTTCCAGTCGCTGCTAAAGCCTAGAAATAACTGAAAAGACGCCCTCAAATTGGGGGCGTCTTTCTTTATAATCAACCCTTATTCTCCACTAAGCCAGGTACAAATGAAGAAAACTATTCAAGATCAAGGCGCCAAACACTTTCAAGGCAAAAAGGTATTGGTACGAGTAGATTTCAACGTACCGCAAAATGAAGATGGCACTGTTGCTGATGACTCTCGCATCAAAGCTGCTTTACCCACGATTTCTTGGCTAGCTAAAGCGGGCGCCAAAGTTGTATTGCTTTCGCACCTGGGTCGGCCTAAAGGTAAAGTCGCGGCCAAATATTCACTCAAGCCAGTGGCTGAACATTTGAAGAAATTGTTAGGCGAAATGGGACATAAGACCGTTCATTTCGTCGAAGAGTGTATTGGTGTTAACGCCGAAAAAGCTGTTAACGACATGCACGAAGGCGATGTCGCTTTGATGGAAAATGTCAGATTCCACGAAGAAGAAGAAAAGAATGACGAAGCCTTTGCCAAAAAACTTTCTCAACTCGGAGACATCTATGTCAACGATGCCTTTGGCACAGCTCACCGCGCCCATGCCTCAACAGAAGGCGTGACTAAGTTTTTAAAACCTGCTCTGGCAGGCATGTTGGTAGCCAAAGAAATCGAGATGCTCTCATCGGCTTTGGATAACCCAGCCCGTCCCTTTGCCACTATCATTGGTGGCGCCAAAGTCTCCAGCAAAATTGGCGTACTAGAAAACCTTCTCAGTCGCGTTGATGTGCTAGTCATCGGTGGAGCAATGGCCTTTAGCTTCCTTAAAGCCCAAGGTCTTAACGTCGGCAAGTCACTGGTTGAAGAAGACCGCCTTTCTTACTGCAAAGAGTTAGAAGAAAAAGCCAAGGCTAAAGGGGTCAAACTGATATTGCCAGTAGACGTTGTTGTGGCTAAAGAGATGAAAGCTGGAGTTGCTACGAAAGTAGTAAAAGTGAGCGAAATTGAAAGCGATGACATCGGCTTAGATCTAGGTCCAGAATCGCTCAAACTGATAGTTGCTGCTTTGGCACCTTGCAAAACCATACTATGGAACGGCCCTTTGGGTGTCTTTGAGATGGCCGGCTTCGAGCACGGTACATGGCAGCTGATCGATTGTTTGGTTGACCTAACTAAAACCGGTACAAAAACCATTATTGGTGGCGGAGATTCGGTATCTGCCCTTAAACTAAAAGGAGTTGAAGACGAACTTTTGACTCACGTCGGCACTGGCGGAGGGGCTTCCCTCGAGTTTCTCGAAGGTATCGAACTACCGGGCATAGCCGCTCTCGACAACAAAGAAGCCATAGTTAACAAAGCCTGATTTACGCTAAGCTTGATTTACGCTAAGAGAGATACGTTACAAATGCCGTTTGCCATCAAGAAAAGCTCAGCGATAGCCGTCAGTCTCTTTTGGTTGTGCTTAGTTACTGGCTCAGAGCAAATTGCTGGCGCTCAAAATCAAAGCCAAGGGCAGCAATACTATGTAGACGGGCAGCCCATCACGCAAGAGCGCTATCAAGCTCTGCAAATGCTCAACCAGTCAATTCCGCTGCTGCAGGCCAACCGCAATCAAGAAGCAATTGACTTGCTACAACAAGCAGAGCAGCTCGCTCCGCAAATGGCAGAGATTCACAATAATCTCGGCCTGGCCATGGCCAAACTAGGACGAAATAGCGAAGCATTACAAGAACTAGAGGCCGCCAAGCAGCTCAAGCCCGACTTAGCGGCTACTTGGCTCACCCTCGGTGGCCTCTATCAATCGCAAGGTCAAGTCAATGAGGCTGTGGCCACTTATAGCGAATTTATGCAACGCTTTCCTGGTCACAAAGACGCCAGCAAAATCTCAAGTCTAATAGCAGGTCTCAAAAAAGAACTGGCTAACGGCACTATTCCTCGCAGTCCTCGCCCGGATAGCGTCTCAAAAGACAATTACTTAGGCGAACTAGCTGGCCATCTTACCCGTTGGCCCGACAGCAAATTGCCTATTAAGGTCTACATTACTTCTGGCAAGGGCGTACCTGGTTTCCTTCCTCAATACACGCAAATTCTTGAAGAAAGTTTCGCCACCTGGCAGCAAGGGGCCCAAGACAAACTCTCATTCATCAGTGTGAAAGACCCAGCTCAAGCCGACCTTGTCTGTTCTTGGACCAATGATTCTAATTCATTCAGCAACAAAGCCGAAGCGGGAGAAACTGTTGTATTCACTAATTCGCAAGGCATTGTCAAAGGCACAATCAAGATACTGACTGTCGCTCAAATGGCTGAACTACCTCTGACCAATAACCGCTTGCGCCAAATCTGCTTGCACGAAATTGGCCATGCTTTAGGCTTTGGCGGTCACACACGAGATCCCCAAGACATGATGTTCTTTTCGACTAGAGTGACCGATCAAGACCGCACCCTTAGCCCTCGTGATGCAGCTTCTATCAAGCTTTTATACAGCTCAGCCATAGGAATGCACTGAACATCAAAGATGCTCTGCCCCATTCTCGGCCCTACGCACCGCCAACGGTGCAATTTCGCTATAACCGCTACAGCGGAATGCCATCAGCCAGTCGAATCTTCAGACAAATCAACTTCAACAACTTTTATCAGCGCCACAAACAAGAAGGCTGGCTGATTAACCTGGCCTTAGTGGGCACTACTGCCATCTTAGTTATTTTGCCCTTCCTCTATTTGCTCGCCCCCGAGTGCTTTGTCATGGCTATCTTGTTAGCCTTGCTCGGCATCGGTGTGGCTTTGCCAGTCTTGGCCTTTATCTCGCTAGCAAATATAAAAATCGATGGGCGCGGCATTGAGATCTCGCGCTTAGGCTCGCTCGACGAGCGGCTTTACGCCTGGTCAGAGTTGAGCAGAATTACATTTCAGGAGCCCAATCAACTTTGTCTCGAATTTCATAGGCAGCAGAATCTGCTTTTAGAGCTAAATTCGATATCAAAATTGAATCTTGAAGCAATCATCAGTCTAGCTCTATATTATCGCCCTAATGTCGCTATCTATCCAAGCGAAGCAATAACTGCCCTAGGCATTAAAGAAAAGACTCTGATTGACCCCTTAGATTTTACCGAACTATGGCAAAGCAACCTTGATCAACGCTTCACCTCAACCAGTTTTGTTCCGCTCGAACAAGGACAAAGATTACAGCAGTGCATCACCGTACTGGCCCAGGTCGCCAGTGGTGGTATGTCGGCGGTCTATCTAGCCAAGCACGATCAAAGAGGACCGGTAGTTCTCAAAGAAATGGTGCTTTCTGGCGCAAGAGAGAGCGAGAAATTCAAAAAAGCCCTAGAGCTATTCGAGCGCGAAGCCAAACTATTGACGCAAATCTCTCATCCGCGCATAGTCAAAATTTTTGATTATTTTGTCGAAGACAACCGCCACTATCTATTGCTAGAGCACATCAAAGGTAAAACCCTACGCACTTTTGTAGAAAAGCACGGCGCTCTGAGCGAGAGAACCATCATTGAATGGGGCCTGCAAATGGCTCAGATTCTCCATTACTTGCATCATTTAGACAGTCCTATAATCCATCGCGACTTTACTCCAGACAATGTCATCATTTCAGAAGATGCCAAAATTCGTCTGATTGATTTTGGTGCTTCAAGTATGTTTATAGGCACTGCCACCGGCACTGTGGTCGGTAAAATCGCCTATATGCCGCCTGAGCAGACCAAGGGCAGAGCCAACATAGCCAGCGACATCTATGCCTTTGGCTGCATCATGTATTATCTTGCCACCAGCAAAAATCCAATGCCCTACTGCGAAAATGTACTACCAATATCGACAGGCAGCACTAGCATTAAGTCGAGCAACTTGCTTCACCTAGTCAATGACTGCCTTAAACTCGATTTAAAGAGCCGAACAATTCGCACAACAGAAATTATCACCCGCCTAGAATCAATGCTCTCAGGCGGAAGTGCGGTGAACAGTGTTAAAAGGTAAAAACGAGGTTCATACCTGCATACCAGAAGACTATTCTGAACTGGGCAAAAATATACTGATTTTGCTAATTCCAGCTCTCTATGTCTACTCAATATTATTGATAAACCGGGCTTATCTAGGCGTTATCGACAAACACCAGTTAGAAGCTTGGATTGCCGCAATAACTTTTGTGGTTGGCACCACTTTATTTTTCAGCTACCGCAGGCAGCACCGCTTGCTCAATATACTGGCCATTACAGAGCGTGGTCTCTCTATCGGCCGCATGGAAGACTCATCGCAAGCGGCCGACTATCTAGTTTCATGGAAAGAAATTGAATCGGTTGAAGAGCTGGGAAAGGCAGATAAAGGCGGTCACTTCAAACAAAATCTAGTGATCAATTCAAGCCTAAAGGCATCGTTCAAACTCACCAGTGCTAACGCCTTTCGCTGGATTACCAGAGAAGACTTAATTGCCGCTCTGATCAAATTTGCCCCTCAAGCTAAGTTGAACCTAACCTTACCGAATGACAGCGAGACCAGCCATTTGCTGCGTTACACCAATTTGTGGCTAGAGAATTTAGACACCACGGGTAAACGCACACGTAGTGGCATTCTCGATGGCGGTGACATCTTAGCTCAAGGACAATACAAAATTATTCGTCAGATTGGAGCTGGTGGTCAAGGCCGGGCCTATCTGGCATTAGATCTAAATTTAGAGCAAGAAGTAATACTAAAAGAGTATATTTTGCCCACTCAAGTTGAGTCGAAAGATTTAGAGGCAGTGCATAAAAGCGAAGCGGCTATTTTAGCCAGACTCAAACACTCTGGGGTGGTCAAACTGCTCGACTGCTTTGAAGAAGACTACCGCGGCTATCTTGTTCTAGAACTGGTCAAAGGTGTACCCATTCACGATCTTATTAGCAGGCAAGGGGCACTAAGAGAAGCCGAAGTCAAAGCACTTGCTATCTCCCTTTGCCAAACAGTTGCCTATTTGCATTCTTTCTCACCACCCATCATTCATGGTGACCTTACACCTGAGAATATAATCTTGAGAGAGGATGGCACAGTTTGCCTCATCGACTTCACCATTGCCCACTATTTTTCAAAAGTACGCAAGCTCAAAGTCTGCGGCAAAGATGGTTATGTTGCCCCGGAACAATACGCTGGCTATGACTCCCCGCAAAGTGACGTCTACTCAATTGGCTGCACACTCTACTTTATGCTCAGCTCTAGAGACTGCGAAATCATGACTCAGCCTGATTTCTATCCAGAGCCAGTGTCAGAGACCATGAAGGCAATAGTAGCCAAAGCCACTGCCCAAGAGGCAGACGATCGCTATATTGACTGCGTCGCCATGCAAGCCGATTTGGCCCATTTGCCTAAATAGACTAGCTGGCAATTTGGGAATGTTACGAACCCTGTGGGACTACCACCAATTGCTGAATGCCTGCGAGGAAACTAGACTCTTACTACAACTAAGAGGCAGCAACACCATGATGAGTATGTTCAACCACCCCGCCGACGAAGAAAAACTCTGCCAAGTCCTCAAAGCTTATGTTGAAGAATGGGGCCCAGAAAATGTCATAGTCTCCGTTCCCGAACACTGGAGCGAATATAGCGCCAACAACCTTGGCCGAGTCCGTCTAGAATTCGCTACCCAAAACACAGTTTCAATTAGAGTCGAATACGACTTCGTCAGACTTAGCTACAATGTCGATTTAGTTGCCGCCTAGTTAAATACAAACATCATGGTAAAAGGAGTAGAGAAAGCATTCTCTGCTCCTTTTTTGTCGCCGCAAATGCCGCAAATAAAAAGAGCTGCCACTAAATGTAGTGACAGCTAAAGTGATACGGCTGACAAGGCCAGTTTATTCTAGCGGGCTAAACTAAACTCTTTCAAGTGGCCAACTGCCTGCTGTGGGCTCATTTGACCAACTCCGACCAAACTGTGCAGGGCCCGTGCTTTTTGCAAAACTACTGCTGGTATAGGCGAACATTCTTCCCACACTGCTTCAAACGACAGTCTGTTTTGCAAAGCCGCTTCCATCAAGCCTAAAGCAGTCACTTCACTGAGGCAGCTAGATTGAATGAGCAGGTCTAGTACTTCAAGAATGTCACGGTTATTTGAATAAATAGCAAAACCCAAAGTACTGTGAGCAAATTTGAGCGACTGACTAGCTCCAACTGCACCGGTCAATGTATTTTCCATGCGGGCATTGCGCACCCGCTGACGCAGCTGTTCATCGGTGATCTGCCCACTAATTAAGCGAGAGAGACCATCAATCAATATCTTGTACATAGCAATTGGCAATCCGCAGCAGCGGTTTAAACTTTGACCGATTGTAAGACCACGGGCCAAACTGTATTGTCTTGCCTGATTGAACTGGGCACTATCAATTAACTGACACGATAGTGCCAACTGTCCTAGTGCACTATCAGAAAAGGCATTATTTGGATGTAGATCTAATTCTTCTAAAATTTGGTTGAATGGCAAAAAGTCGCTCAGAGCGCGATTTAGAGCTTGCACGGCCCAGGGCTTAAAGAGCCAATTAGAGCGAATAGCTTGAGCAGCATCGAGAAAAGCGCGACGATCGCTAGCTGCTACAAATCCGCTTTCGAACAATACGTCAATTACCTGGCTGTTGCGCATACTGGCTAGTTGAGCCACTTGCGACAAAACTTCGTTTGAGACAACCTGCGATTGAGCAATTAATTCAAGCATCAACGACTGGTCTAAAACACTAGGGACAGCAGCTGGTTCGCGCAGCTTCGGCAGAGAGATGGTGGTTTCTAAGGCTAAGGTTGCTGTCATTTGGTACTAAGCTCGAACAAGTCAGGAATAAAAAAACTAGATGGTAAACGCGGCAATCAAAAACAAATCAACCTAACCCAACCAAGAGCCTCAATCAGCCTCTTGTGTAAGGTACCAAATTATTGGTGGCGAAAATCAGTTACTAAATACTTTTACTAATCGGAAATACTCAGTAAATACATTATAGGTTGCTAATTTTGCCAGTCAATGGCGCTCTACGTAGGATTACGCAAAGAAATTTCACTTATTTTCAGTTTTTCTGAGAATCATTCAAGCTTCTGCCTGAAACAGACTTTGCGGGTGCGGTGATCGATCCAAATAAGCTCATGGCGTAGCTTTGGATATTCGGTGGCAAAGAAGAGCTTGGTCTGCAGTGAAGAGAATGGCTCAAGGGTAAAGAGAAACTCTGAGTCATCACCAGGGCCCATACCGACAGGGTATTTGTTGCCATTAGTATCACGCAGATATAAATCGATAGCACTAAGCTTGCGGTCACTATTGTTGTCGATAGTGACGTCCATGCGAATGAAGTGACCATCAAGGCCGTCTTTGATTACTTTGGTTTTGCCAACTACGATAGAGAGACCGTCAAGGTTCATGTTGGCCACTTTTTTAGTGGGCTCCGACAGGGCCGGTAATAGCAAATCGGTATCAATAGATAGATTGAGATCGTCGCCTGGTTCAAGTGTGGCGCGTTCGCCTTTTTTCATGATGGCGTGGCCTGCGGCTAGGAGAGCACCAGCTGCCGCTCCCCCAGCGATGTTGTAGTAGTGGCAAGCGGCCGATCCGCGCATTCCGCCAACAATCTGGTAGGCGGCAAGGGCACCGACAATAGCGCCACCGGCAGCATTAGCCGCTACCATTCCCGTACCTTTAGCCACGCCCTTGAGGGTGGCCTTTTTAAAATTGTTAGCTTCAGCTGAGAAAGCAAAACGTCTACCGTCTGGTAGCTCCAAGCTAGTAAAGCCAATCTCTAACCAACCTGGACGCTGAACCCGCCTAGGATCTTTAACGGCTGTGACATGGCCTCTAAAAACCGTGCCAGCAGGAATAACTTTATTGTCTTCTACATAGATATCTTCAGATATAGCAGCGGTGATGACATCGTTCACCCGAGCTGGGTGCAACTTGCCGTCCATGTCGCGATCGAGCAAGTGCATGCTGTGAGTAGGAACAGTGGAAAGCTTGAGTTTGATGCCAGTGCCTTTGGGCACGCAATAGGTAACTTCAGCCTTCAACAGCGGAGTAGTCGTTCCTTTTTTAACGACTAAGTCGTTTGTCTCACCGGCCTTGGGCAACGGCTGAACGCGCTGACGCATGGGCGAGACTGCGGGCTTTTCACCAGGAAGAATCGCCTCTTGCTCCATGACAACGTCGCCCGGGTTTTCAATTGGGCGGGGAAGGCCTTGGCGGTCCATCAAACGGTTAGCAAAGGCAGCCGGCGCGACCAGTGGGCAAAGGATTGCCAAACAGGCCAAGACCGAGGCACCCTTCTTATTAAATGTAGAGTTGCTGTAAATACTCAATTATTTAGCCTTATGACAATCGACAGAAGTATAACCCATGACTAGCTAAGAGACGTAAGGGCTGAAATCTGTTAAGGTATTAGGGGGCTAAACCCCACCCTGCCTTTACTACACCGATTTTCAAGAGCTGAAAATGGCGGTTGAACCAACCGAAATCAAGCTAACCAAGGACCGCACTGGCTCCCAGCAGAACATTATTGTTCTCAAATATGGGCCAGAACTCCTCAGTGAAATAGCGGCTTTGAGCAAGTCTAAACGCTTGTACGACGCCATTCTCATTGACTCAACCCTATGTGGTTACCTTTTTCCGGCCGAAATTCTTGTCGAAGCAGGCCGTTTGGCCGAAAATCTTCTTGAATTATCAGGCGCTTTGATATTTCTAAAGTCTGACAAAGCCATCGCCGTGGTGCGGCAGTCATTGACGGGGCTAATGTCGTTCCATGTCTTCGACAACCATTCAGAGCTTTTCGATTATTCACCAGCCCTAACAAAATTTATTCAAGCTGCACTGGGCAGCGCCACTTCGTTTGTCGAAGAAAGCACAGACCTCTCACACCAGGTGCTGATGTCGACGGTGCCTGTTCTAACTAGCCACGGCCTTGACCTTAAAATCAACATGACGGCCCACCACCGCCGCAATTTGCTGCTGTCGGCCATCGATAATTACTCGCCTGTTGTCACCCTTATCAACAAAATCGTGGCTCAGGGCCGACTTTCTGAATCAGAATTTCTCGAGCGCATCAAAGAGCTAGAAGCAGAACGGTCTATCTATCCTATTTTCGCCAAAATTCCTTTTCTGGTTAATTGCTTCAAAACCAAAACGGCTTTCACCATCAAAGAGTATTTCATCTCTTCTGGCCTGGTTTCAAAAAGCCAGCTCGATGACATGTTGATGGAGCTCAATTCAATGCCAGCCAAGCAAAAAATGGCTCTCGGCACTCTGGCTGTTAAAAAACAGATATTCACCAGTCGTCAGCTCGAAATTGCCCTGCAAGACCAAGCTTTTTACGGTCAAACCGACGAAAACGACAAGGTCAACCTTGGGTCAGTAGCCGGTGAAGACGACAAGGTGCAATCACTGGTGGGCCACTTGGGCTCGACCGATCCCTCGAACTTGCTGCAAAATCTAGCGACCAACCGCGAGACCGGCGTGCTCTCAGTTGAATATCGCGACATGCAATTTAGAGCGCTCTTTGAAATGGGAAAAATTACCCATGCCAAACTCGGCAAAATTATGGGCAACAAAGCAGTCACAGAATTTGCCTCAGCCTGGAAACAGGGTATTTTCGTCTTTGTGCAACGCACTCCGCCAGCCGATCTCGCTAAAGACATATGCAAAGTCTCGAAGGCACTCGACAAACTATTGCTCGATGCGGCTCTAGCAGCCGACAATACCGAAGTTACCTGGAAGAAGTTGCCCAAAGCTGCTGATTCAATTCTAGAAAAACTACCTGACCCCAAAAATCATCTGGCTGACGAGAAGCTGACCGACCCCAAAGAAAAGTTTGTGCTCTCAGCTCACGAACGGGCCATGATGAGCCGTTTGTGGAACGCACTGGATGGCTTACATTCGATTGCATTGGTCATTCGCAATTTGGGCGATGTCACCACTTCTGATGCAGCCGCCGCTATTGACCGACTGCTGTCATATGAGCTAGTTACAGTTCCCACAGTAGATTTGTTCGGTCCGCTTACCAAGTTCCAAACCTTAGTCAAACGCATTACTGAGACTATCGGCATCGAAAGATCAGAAGCTTTCTTGCGCCTCTCATTGCGCGACACCCTCGGCTATTCTGGCCGTGCGCGCGTATTTATTCTTTCTCGTCAAGCCGATGTCGGTGTAGACATGGCAGCGGCTCGCTCTGCCGGCACGTCACTATCTGTGGTGCTTCAAGACTTAGAAGATTGGCAAGTAAAATACATCGAGTATGCCACTCAAGAATTAGACCGCAACGTTCTCCTTACGATCATTCGCGAGGTTCACAACGCTGGCTAATAGCTATTGCTTTCACGTACTAATAAAAAGGATGAGGGATGCTGAAAAAATGCCATGTGATTGCCGGATTGGGATTGATTCTAACTTCCCATAGCCTGCAGTTCGGTCATACCGGCAATGCAGCTAATGCACAAGCGCCCAGTGCACCCCAAGATTTACCACTGCCAATGCGCAGCGGCTCAACCAATAGTGCCGCGGGCTCAGTCACCGTTGATAGCTATCCGATTCAAGCAATCAAAGTTGCCGCTGCTGCAAACACCTCGACGCCAGCACCGGCCTTGGCCAAACTAGCAGGCGATCAAAGTACTTTTGTGCGCCGAGCTGTGGCGGGCAACCCCAAACTAAGCGAAGAGATCAAAGAGAAGCTAGCGGTAGATAGCGATCAAACCGTCGTAGAATCGCTCTTAAAATCAAGCAGCCTGCCCAATTTAGCTACTCTCGATAAGCTTTTAGCCGCTTCTACACCACGTGTGCGTGAGACTCTCGCCTCCAACCCGAACACTCCACAATCGATATTAGAGAAGTTATCGCAAGGGCCGGTTTATACCGAATTTTTACTCTTGTCACTAGCTCGCAACCCTCATTCTGGGCCACAAGTAACCAATCGCCTCAGTCGCATCGGCGATCGCCTGGTGCGCACTTTTCTCGCCCGCTTGCCTGTTCCCCCAGCAACTTTCACAACTTTAGCCAACGACGGCGATCTCGGTGTACGCTCAATGGTAGCTGGCAACAGCGCTTGCCCAGTGGCTTTGCTCGACATGCTGGCCAAAGATAGCAATACTATTGTGCGCGAAGCCGTTGGCCTCAATCAGAGCACCAGTAAAGAGACACTGGCTAAACTTGCCAGCGATAGCCATCAAGACGTGCGTCAGGCTGTCGCTTCTAACTATGCCAGTAGTGCGGCAATTCTCACCACACTAGCTAAAGACAGCAACGAAATTGTGCGCTCCCTATGTGCCGCTAATCCAAATACTGACGTTGAAGTCTTGGCCACCATGAGCAAAGACGACAGTGCCGCTGTGCGTTGCGCCGTCGCTCTCAATGGTAATACCAAAGCCGAAACAACAAAAGCGATGGTTGGTGACAAAACTATCGCAGTAGCGCAAGTACTCGCGGCCCTAGGCGAATCAAAACTAGGACAAGCTGAGTATGAGAAATTGGCTAGCGATGACAGCGCTCTAGTGCGTATGAACCTAGCAGGAAATCAAGCTCTCTCGGCTACTCTGATTAAGACCTTGGCTCAAGATAAAGACGCCCGAGTGAGAGCCTCTCTGGCCCACAACACCAAAGCAAAAATTAGCGATGAGATATTTGTGATCTTAGCTAAAGACAACGATGCTTTAGTGCGTGAGGCACTGGCAGTAAACGGAAAAGTGCCATCAAAACTGCTCACAGCCTTGCTTCAAGATGACGCCATAACGGTGCAGACAGCCTTAGCCACTAACCCCAACGTTGCTGGCGAAACACTGATGGCCCTGGCCGACTATGATTGCAATGCTATCCGCCGGGCACTATTGCAGCGCGGCGATTTGCCAGAGGGTGCCCTGACTAAACTGACCGCAGCTGAAGAAGTAAAATTTGTGCTCGCCACCAGAGCTCAAACCGCTCCTGCAGTGCTTGCTGAACTAGCCAAAGACAGCGACCAGAGCCTGCGCGCACAAGTTGCTTCCCAGCCTAAGCTTGGTGCCGAGGCCCTGAAAAGTCTGTCGTCTGATAAGAGTCAATATGTTCGTGCTGCCTGTGCTGCAAACCGCAACGCTGGCGGAGAACTTTTAAAATCGCTAGCTCAAGACCAAGAAGATTTGGTCAGAGCAAGAACTGCCAGCAATCCTGCCACGTTACCTGAGACTCTGGCATTGCTTGCCAAAGACAAAAATCCCGAAGTACGGCGAGCTACAGCTAGCAATGCCGCCACTCCAGAAACTTCGTTGGCACTACTTGCCCAAGACGAAGAAATCTGGCTGACCAAATAAATCAAAACTCGAAGAAAAAGGAAGCGAATGAGAGAAGTT
Source organism: Candidatus Obscuribacterales bacterium (assembly GCA_021732025.1). GTDB lineage: Bacteria > Cyanobacteriota > Vampirovibrionia > Obscuribacterales > Obscuribacteraceae. The sequence goes on from JAKFVU010000056.1 coordinate 107,292, forward strand.
GTAATAGTCGATGCAGTGCGCACGCCGATTGGCAAATATGGTGGCGCTCTGAAAGATGTGCGACCAGACGATCTTGCCGCTCATGTAATCATCGAGCTACTAATGCGCAACCCCCAGTTAGCGGCAGAAGAGATTGAAGACGTCTTACTCGGTTGTGCTAATCAATCAGGCGAAGACAACCGCAACGTTGCTCGCATGGCCGCCCTACTAGCAGGATTGCCCATAACTGTTGGCGGTGGCACAGTCAATCGTCTCTGCGGCTCTGGGCTAATGGCCGTAAACGATGCAGTGAACGCCATCAAAAACAATATGGGTGATATCTTCATCGCCGGCGGCGTAGAGTCGATGAGCCGGGCGCCATTCGTTATGGCCAAGCCAGAAGCGGCCTTTCCTCGCGGGGATATGAAGCTAATTGATACCACCTTAGGTTGGCGCTTCATCAACAAAAAACTTTCGGCCCTCCATCACCCATACGCCATGGGCGAGACTGCTGAAAATGTCGCTGAAAAATACGGCATAAGCAGAGCTGATCAAGATCAGTTTGCTCTAGCCAGTCAACTGAAATACAAAAATGCCTTTGAGAACGGTCGTTTTGATAGTCAAATTGTGCCGGTCAACGTGCCTAAGAAAAAAGGGGCTGTTGAGGTCGTTAAAGTAGACGAGCACGCTCGACCCGAGACTGTAATGGCAGATTTGAGCAAACTGAAAGCGGCCTTCCGTGAGGGTGGCACAGTAACGGCCGGTAACTCATCGGGAATAAACGACGGAGCCTCTGCATTACTAATTATGACGGCTGATAAAGCTCGTTCTCTTGGACTCAATGCCATGGCTCGTTTTGTATCAGCCGCCGTAGCTGGTGTAGACCCGGCAATCATGGGCATCGGCCCGGTACCGGCTACTAAAAAAGCATTAGAGCGTGCCAATTTAACCATCCACCAAATCGATTTGATTGAGCTCAATGAAGCATTCGCTGTCCAAGTGCTCGCTTGCTGCCAAGACCTGGGAATAGATAGTAAGTCAGATAAGCTCAATACCAATGGCGGCTCAATCGCCCTCGGCCACCCACTGGGCGCCAGCGGAGCCCGCATTCTCACTACTCTAGTGCACGAGCTAGATAAACGAGAAGGTGCTAGGTACGGCTTAGCTACAATGTGTATTGGTGTTGGCCAAGGCATCGCTACAATTATCGAGAAAATCGAACACTAGTTGATAAAGATTAGGCTAGAAAAAGTGAAGAACAAGAAATGACAGAGACAGTAGCCAAATTTAGATTCTTGCAGTTCTCCGATGTGCTTTTAGACTCGAAGCTCACACACCCTGGTATGAACAATACCAATTTGACCCATAGCAATTTTGCTCTGCCTCGCGAAGAAAGGGCCGAAAGGTCGCGCGAGATTCTCGAAGCGACCATAAACGCATTCAGCCTGGCCAAGCAAGAGAAAGTTGACGCGGTTATTATCCCCGGTGGTCTGTGGGACAACGTCACAGTAACTGGCTTCACCGTCAATACATTAATAGAAGCAGCGGCTTCACTCGACGATATTCCAGTTTATATCGCTCCTGGTCACCGCGACTTTTACACACGCAGCTGTCTCTACACCAACGATATGCTCTCGGCCAGAGGTTACCGCCATTGGCCAGAAAACGTTCACATCTTCACCTCTGAACACTTCGCTGCTATAGCGCACCCACACCGCAGTGATGTCGCCTTTGTCGGTCGGGCATTTTCAAAAGCTTCCAGGCGCACCGAACGAATTCTCTCTGGTAAATTACCGAAGCTCCCTAACGCCAAAATCACTATCGGTGTTTTTGCTGGCACTCTAGAAACTCATCCCTCGGTGATTGCCGATGCCACTCGCCTACAAGTGCAAAAGCCTTTGGTCTACCCTTTTTCAGAAGACGAGCTAGCCAACCAAGGCTTGACTTATGCAGCCGTTGGCAATGTCAAAGAGGCATATCAAATAACTACCTCTGATGAGAAGCTGTTAGGTGCCTATGCCGGCTGTCTAGCTGGCGGTTCATTCGATGAGCTGGGGCCCCGCTACGCCATTCTAGGCGAAGTAGAAATTGATAGCAGTGGCAATAGCAACGTCAACTTGGTTCCCCAAGAGTTAGACGTACGGCGCATGATGTTGGTCACTGTAGACGTCTCTGGTTTAGGTGATGAAGACATAAGCGACGAAATTTTAGTCAATCTTGAAGAGAGCGGTGTCAGAGCAGACTGCGACGTCATCGCCATCAACCTTGAAGGCCGGCACAAGCCTGGTGCCAATCCTAAGCAAGTGGCAGATCAGATGGCTGGCGATTTCTATCACTTGTTGGTGGTCGACAATACCCGCGCCGACTACTTGGCCGAGCGCTTCGATCAGCGCACCACTGAGTGGAAATATGTTGAAGCTATGCTGGAAATGAAAACGAAAGCAGAAAGAGCGAAGAATCAAGAATTAGGCGGCGACAGTCTATCAGGAATACCTGGAGCAGACGTTTCTGGCAAAACAGTGGAAGACGCTTTGTATTATGGCCTCGATGCTTTGCGAACAAAAAAGGTAATTGTAAAAAATGTGGGTTGAGCGCGTCGAGTTAACCGGATACGGTGGCATACAAGGCGAGAGCGTACTCTTTGCCCAAGAGAAACTCAACTTAATGGTTGAGCCCAATGAGTACGGCAAAAGCACAATGGCTACGGCCATTTGGTCAATCCTCTTTGATTTCAACGACGATAAACTAAGCCAGAATTACGGGCCAGAAAGCAGCGACCACCTCAGCCAAAGAGAAGCACGCCGGCCCAAGGTAGGTAACATCTATTCAGCCAGAATGGATGTCAGTGCCTTAGAGAGAAGACTAACTATTGTTCGTGATTTCCAATCAAAAACTTTCCAGGTCTTCGATCGTGATCGCAACAATATAGAAGTTACAAATCAGTTCAAAAGCGAGAGCGGAGCTGACGAAATTGGCCTCAAGCTAACGGGCATGAGTCGGGAGCTGTTTCTTAGCACTTGCTTTGTCGGCCAACGCGAGTTAGACGAGCATGCCTTTGGCGGAGCAACAGATTTAGCCACACTAGTTCAAAGCATAGCTGATTCGGCTAGCCCGTCTGGTACATCAGCGCAAGCCGTGCGCATTCTTGGCGATACCCTCAATCAATTACCGGTTGGCAATCGCAAAGTCAAAGCCGACAATCTCATTCGCGATCTAGAGCTTGTGAGGCAAGACCTCCTCAATAAAATTCGCTCTTTCGAAAGAGACCGTCAAGACGTAGCCGCCTCCTTTGACCGCCTCATGATTATCAATCGCGTTCTATCGGGCGATAGCAGCCGCTTTAAGGCAACGGAATATCAAAATCTCAAGTTTCAATTAACCGATGCTCAAGGGCGTCTCAATAAGTTGCGCGACATTCTTAGTCGCCATAAAGACGCTAGTGCGCGCATTTCTCAACTCACGGCAGTAGAGGCTTTTCCTGCAGATCTGAAACGTCCAATAGAAGACCTCTGGGAGCGCCGCATTCACAAGGCTGAAGAAATAGAGCGCATCACACTGGAACTCTCTCCCCAACAAGCCCTGTACGAAGAAAAGAAAGCCAGCCTGGTGTCACGCTCTAAGGGTCTTGATACTTTTAGCCTTGACGAAATTCAGCAAGTGGCATCGATTGCTGGCACCATGAGCGTCATTGAAGAAGAAATAAAAGACTTAACAGCCAGAAGAAAAAGCGAGCGTGAAAAATTAGCTGGCTCAGAGGCAAGCGAAGCCGAAATTGATGAAGTGCGCAAGTCAATGCAATCGCTAGAAGCCGAAGGTATTGAGAATGCCCGCTCCTATAGCTCACTCATTCTAGCCTTCCAAGATCAAATCACCAACGGCGAAAGGGCTCTGCATCAATCGCGAGCCAAACACAAAGAATTTGAAATCAAGAGAAAAGAAGAAGGCGAAAAGAAACGCAATTTAGCGATTATCTTAGGTCTGACTTCAATAATAATGGCTGTTTTAGGCATTGTTTTGTGGATTGCAGTCAATCAAGCGGCCTTCATTGCACCAGTGCTTGTACTGCTCGGTATTGTTGGAATAGTAGGCACAGGATTCATCGCAGTGCCTGTATTCAGGCCTGAAGTGATGTACGCCAGCGATTTTCAAGCAATCGAAGCTGACAAACTTCGCATCATTAATGACCTAGAAGAAAAACACAACACAGTTGGTGCCCTCGAGTTAAAACTAGATACCTTGGCCCGAAAAGTAGGCCTAGCAGCCCGCGCCGACCTGCTTACAAGACTTGATCAATATGCAGTGCAAGCGAGCAAATTGAAAGAGCTAGACTTGATTGACCAGCTGCTTGAGCAGAAGCTAGCAACACTAACTAAGTTCAAAGCCGATTTAACAGTCTTTGTTACTAAGGTCGGCAAGCCAAACGCCCAGCTGACAGCTAACACCGCCAAGCAACTAAGCCAAGGTTTATCGGCCTACACTGAAGAAGCAAAAGCATTAGAGCAAACTTTCCAAGACGCCAGTAGCTCTACTAGAAAACTAACCCAGTTAAAAGAAGAACTAGACGACACAGACCAAGCCTTAGGCAACCTCCTACAACGAGTGGGCATGGAGCTGGACGTCAAATCTCCTGACGCCTTAGCACGAGGCTTAGAGGAAATCAGTCAGCGCATCAATGCCCATACTGTCTATACAAAACTCTCAGACGAAATCAGCACTTTAGAGCAAGAGAGCGGCACACCAATAGCAGATCTACCTGCAGTGGTGAAGAGTTTGGAAGACTATCAAACTCGGGTCATTCAACAACTCGACTCACTGCGCTCACAGTTCCCTGGCATTGAAGCCATGCCGCCTATCAGCGAGGAAGAAGCAGAAGGCGAAGAGGCTCCTCAAGATTTAGCTAAAGTTGAAGGGCTGAAAGAAGAAAGAGAAGAACTTTTGCAAAGAGTGCGAACACTCTCGGCTACATGCGACGAGCAATATCTTTCTAGCTTGGAAGAACTTGATTTGACCGAGTTCAAGCTGCACAGTGCCAAACGCGCCAAAGTTGCTTTAGAAATCGCCCGCGACACGCTGAAGCGCCTTAGCGGCGAAAATTACATTGACTGGGCAACCAATCTAAATAATATTGGCAAAGACATGTTGAGCAAACTGGGCTTAGACTACGAAGAAGTACGCTTCGACCAAGAGCTGCGACTAGTGGCTCGGCGCAAGAATCACAAAGAAGATATTTCATCGGCTGAGATCATGAACCAACTATCTATTGGTACTAAAGAACAGCTGCATTGGTTAGCTCGAATGATCGTTGCTCGCTTTCTTTCGCGGCAAAACTCCCTGCCAATTATCATGGACGAGCCTTTCTCTGAAGCAGATGACGACCGCTTCTTGAAGATGATGCGCTTCCTCATCAATGTCATTGCCCGCGAGCACCAAATCATTCTCTTTAGCTGCCACCAACAAAGACATAGCTGGTTGCGCAGTCAATTAGATGACCCTGAAAAAGGCCGCTTGTTGTTCTGCCGCCGCTCTAAGTCTTAGTTTTGACCACGTACCAAACTTGAGGCAATGATTTTTTCACTTCTATTTTTGTCTCAAATTCGTGATGAATTTGAGACAAAAATAGATACCAGAATTCTTGCTTACCCGCCCACTGTTTTACGGCCCGAAGCTCTTTACACCGTGTCGATTGAGATAGCTAGAGACTGATTTTATCCGGCCATCAGGACTATAAGCACTGCGTCTGTTGTCAGGCTTAGTACCTAATTCTGGTGCATATCGGGCACTAGAGTCAACTTGACCGCGAGCATTGCGGTAGTCTTCATGTTTGTCATACTTGGTTTTACCATAGTCGGAATAAGCCATAACATCAAACTGTGTGTAAGGCATAAATGGTCTCTGGGCCATGCGTTCATGCATTATCACATCGGTGGTTTTGAAAGCACCGGCCGGTGCTCTGCCACCCATCTGTAGTGTTTGTGCCGCCAAAGCGGTATTTAATATGGTATCAGAAGTGTTTAGTCTAGTACGTGCTTCGAACTGCTGATCGAAGCCTTGCATCTGACTTCTCGCTACCATTGCTGGTGGGTGTTTGGCAATATGAGCCAATTGCATACGCGAGAAAGTCTGACGTTTCTGTTCAAGTGATCCAGAAGAGAGCCAGACTTGATTGAGTTGCTGGGCAAAACTAAGCTCTTCTAGCAAATCTTGTGAATCCCAATAACCAGGCAGACAGTGCAAAACCGTACCGTCCGATGCCAATACAAACATCTGTATATTGTGGGGCCCCGCACCATTAGTCGTGCGTACGGCATTGCCATTGATTTCGTGGCGGCCAGAAACACCGGCATAAGGCTGGCCAGTGATGTCGAAAGTACCGCAGACATAGTTGTTTTTAAGATAAGAGAGAACTGATTCATTAGAGAGCGACACGGCTCTCAGGCTATTGCCGGCACTTCACGTGGCGCCGTCGATCTTGCCTAGCATGTGCACCCATAGCAAAGGCTTGCCCTTTTGTCTGGCCGAATCTTCGGCGTCACGCAATCGGTTAAACCAATAAACTTGCTTTGTCAGGTTGTCGACATTGGTCCTAGCATCCCGCCCATCAATTACACCAGGAGCTGCATTAGCAGCGTTTGACAAAGTACCAATCAAAGTAATCGCCAGAGCAAATAAGGTCGTAACTTTAAATAGCCGCATCAATCTATACCTGAGCAATTAGTGAGCCTACGTTCATCATCTACCCAGAGCCGAAATTGCACAACCAGCCCAGATTAATTTCCAGGGGCAATATCAGCGGCTCTACTTGCTATCATTACTCAAATATTTGATTGAAAATTGGAGAAAAGCCGGTGGATAAGCGCCCCCTTACTGAGTTAATAAGCAACGACCCAGCCTGGCCAATGGTCAAAGGCTGGCTGAGCGAAGCGAAAAACCTGGTAGAAGTATTGCCCTCATCAGCACCACAAAACGCTGAGGCTCTAATGGCCACACAAGTAACCACCCGATCTTCTATGGGCTCTATTATTTACGAGACTGGCGGCATATTGGTTGACCATGGCTGGATACGCATCTTAGGGTCAGGCAGCAGCAAACTTCCCCGCACTCTTCCAGGCTGGAACGTTACAGCTACTGGCAGCGGCCCGGGCGAGAATGATTTTCTTTTGATTGGTGACGATGTCATTGGCGGTTTTTTTGCCCTCAACGGTGGCGGTTTGCCAGGAGCACCCGGCAATGTCTGCTACTTCGCCCCAGACACCTTAGAGTGGGAAGACCTCGACATTCCTTACAGTGGTTTCCTAGAGTTTTGCTTACACGGAGACCTCGAAACATATTACAAAGCCTTCCGCTGGACCGGTTGGCAGACTGATGTCGCCGCCTTGAACGGTGACCAAGCCTATTCTGCCTTCCCCTTTTACTTCACTGAAACTGCAGAGACCAAGCGCGATCGCAAGGCAGTCACAGTGGCTGAGCTATATGAACTACTCGTGATTTATTGGCCAAATCAAATTGAAAAACAGCGCCTTAAGCCCGGGCAGCAGATCAAAATACAAATTAGCGAATAGTCTGCTTCTATGACCAGCTCTAGCAAAATTTCAGTTGTAGCTTATCGTCCAGAACACTTTCAGGCGATTCAAGACTTTGTTGAAATTATTCAAGACACAGAGAGCGCTCTGGTGCCCGGTCTTAAAAGCGGTGCTGAAATCAAAGAGTGGTATGCTCAATCTTTAGTAGATTCGATAGAATCGAGACAGGGCGTCATTCTCGTAGCTGCTGCAGAAACTGTAGCAATTGGCTTTGTCTGCGCCTGGATAGAAGAAGACGACAAACTAGTACTAGACTCATTGCGGCAATGTGCTTACATTTCAGATATCTGCGTTAGTGCAGACTGGCGCGGCCATGGAGTAGCAGCCCAGCTTTTGCAGGCAATTGAAAAAGCCATGCAAGAACGCGGCTGTCAGCGCATTCGACTTTGCGCCAAAAGAGGCAATCTAGCAGCCATAAAATGCTACGAAGGTCAGGGTTATCAAACTTACGAGACGACACTGTCAAAGAAGCTAGTCTAAGATTATCTAGATAAAGACTTACGAAATGCCAGCTTAGTGCTTGTCTGCCATTTTGCGCTCGAGAATTTGGAAGCCAGTTAGTTCAACTAACGCGTCCATAATTTCCCAAGTCTTTGCTTCAAGATCATCGCCCGGATCGATTACCTTACCGATGTTGACTCTCGCTGGGCCAAAGCGCTTATCAGTGCCGATAATGCCGATGGGCAAAATCTTGCTATTAGTGACCTTGGCAAAATAAGCAGCACCAACGTGCGGTCTACCAATTGAATTAGGTGTTTTGCAGCGCGTGCCTTCGATAAACATTCCTAGCGACCAGCCGGTCTTCATGATTTGACGAATGAACTTGACTGTCGATAGTTGTGGCTTTTCACGATTAATGGGCAAGGCACCTAGCCAATCGAGCAAACGCCCCATGTATTTATTGTTCCAAAGCTCACTCTTAGCCATGTAGATCATCGGCCGCTGAGTGACAAAGGCAAACAAAGGCGGATCAAGAGTTGAGATGTGGTTAGCTACAACAATGAGTGAGCCTTCTTTGGGAATATTCTCGCGGCCATAGACTTTTAGCCTGGTCATGATGAAGTGGTAAGGCTGCACAAACTGATTGCCGACCATCATCTGCACGCCTACTCGCTTAGCATCGAAGCGGGAAGCATCAAGTGGTGCTGCCACAATCTTAGTGCTGCCCGATTTCTCTTCAGCAGGCTTTTGTTCTGCTGATTTTTCTGCAGGTTTATCTGCTTCAGCTTTGGCTTCCGACATCAGTTCTTCCTAACTAAGGAGTACGGGCAACAGGACGAGGCAGAGTCAGACGCACCACAGAGTTATCTATTTGCTGACTGACAAAGAGATTGCCCTCTTTATCTAAAGTGAGATAATAAGGCTGCTTGAAGCCCGTACCGATGATAGTTGATACACCTGCGGGGCTAATTCTAGCCACGGTGCCGCCATCATAGTTTGCGACATAAATATTGCCGCTGTCATCGGCTGCTAATCCAATTGGTCCTTTTAGATTGGAGCCAGAGCTGAATTGCATCCGGGTGCCGTCAGCCGAAATGCGGTCGACGGTGTTGCTTGTGAAATTAGCGACGTAGAGATTGCCTAAACGGTCGAAGGTCAATCCGCTTGGAGCAGAGAATCCAGTGGCAATAACGCGAGCTGACGAATTGGCCAAAACCGCAGTCGGTACGCCAGCTCTGGGAGCTGCCACCGGGGCGCTAGCTACAGCGGCAGGTCTAACCACTTGAGGTTGCTGTACTTGTTGTACTTGTTGCACTGGTTGAGCCTGTTGCTGCGGCTGAACCACATGGCTCAAAGTGTTACCTGAAGGGCTATTCGAGATAGTACTGTAGTCACGAGCGGCTGGAGGCGAGTCTGAAGCTACCGGATTGAGGTTCATAGCTTGATTCGTGCTGTTATTGAAAGCATTGTTGGCAGGCTGAGCCGTGTTAGCACTCGGGCTATAGCTGGGCGTTGCCACGGTGGCTCCGGCTAATTGCGCTTCGCAGGTCTGTATGCGTTTCTGGGCGTCGGCAAAGTGAGGAGAGCTTGGAGCAATCGCTGAAAGGTGGTTCTTCGCTTCGGCAGCGCGACCCATGTCCATCAAGGCAATGCCTAGTTGGAAGTGAGCGTCAGGATCAGCGGACTTAACTCTGAGAACTTCCTGAAAGCGTGGAATGGCTTCTTTCAGACGGCGCTGACTTTGATAAAGAACGCCCAAGTTGTATTGGGCGTCGGCCAAGTTGGGGTCCATGTCGGTGGCCCGACGGAAAAATATAATTGCTGATTCGAGACTGCCCTGTTTGTATGCGGCCAGACCGAGATTGTACATACCAACTGCTTGCTGAGCAGTACCAGCCCCTCCGCCTTGTGCAGCTTGAGCCAGAGCGTCTGGCGACAAAGCGACTAGGCTACCCAAAATTACCGAGCTTGCTAGGACCGAACGAGATAATACGGCGAAAAGCTTTCCTATACGGCCCATAGGCCCCAGCACAACTTGCATTTGTTCTAAAACTCCGAAATTAACTCTATCTATTTTGAACTTTGAGTGAAACTTGAAGGTAAATCTGAGAACCGAGTAAAAAATTGGCAACCGGGTATATCTAAATGATGATCTCAGATTCTAAGGGTAAAAGCCGCTACAAGTGACGATTTTATCAAGGATCAGAGCAATTTAGGGAATCTTGAAAGTATGCGAACAGTCGGACACATCATTACTTCAGCAGGCGTAAGCTGCGCCAGCTACTATGTTTACAGGTCTCGCAAGGCCGCATTGGCAAGCTTTCTGGTAGGTTTTCTAATCGACCTAGATCATATTTTTGACTATGTACGGGCCCACGGATGGAAGTTCGACTGGGCAATGTTCAAAGAAGCTTCCCACGAGAATTACAGCGGAAAGCTCTATTTGCCTCTCCATTCATACGAATTGCTGGCCCTTTTCTTTCTTCTTTTCAAAGGAAAAAGCCGCCAACCTTACCGCGTAGGTATTACAGTTTCTATCTTGACCCACCTGCTCTTAGACCAGCGCTGTAACCCATCGAGAAAGGTCGGCACCTATTTCTTGGCCAGCCGTATCCGTAAGCGCTTCAATGCCAATCAGATACTGCATCCAGACTATCGAACCGCTTCTCATAATCACAAACACAAACATAAGCACTAGATTTGGGCTGCACCTGAGCTCAGCCTAAGTAGAAGCTTCAAAGACAAAAAAAAGGGCCCCCGATATGGAGGCCCTTTTTGCAAAATACTTGAGTACTCAAGTATTTTGTTTTATGCACTTGCTTTACGCTGGAACGTTGAAGCTACCTTCACCGATTGGTGGATAGATATCTTCTTCTTCTTCTTCCTCTTCAACCGGCATTGCATGGCCTTGGAAGCCAGTACCTGCTGGAATGAGGCGGCCGATGATGACGTTCTCTTTCAGACCACGCAACCAGTCTTTCTTACCTTCTACAGCAGCTTCAGTCAGAATTCTTGTGGTTTCCTGGAATGAGGCAGCAGAGATGAATGATTCTGTGTTGAGTGATGCCTTAGTGATACCGAGCAATACATCAGTGTATGTAGCGCCTTCTAGACCTTGTTGAGCCGATTTCTCGTTCTCTTGGTCAATGTGGTAGCGCTCCATCAACTCGCCTGGCAACATGATGGTGTCTTTTGGATCATCAACGCGAACCTTGCGAGTCATTTGTCTGACGATAACTTCGATGTGCTTATCGGCGATTTCTACACCCTGTGAACGGTATACAGATTGCACTTCGTCGACCAGGTATTTCTGAGCAGCTTCGATGCCTCTTAAGCGCACGATGTCGTGTGGGTTTGGAGGACCGTCTGTCAAAGGCATACCGAGAGTGACAGCATCTCCGTCTTCGAGAATGATGTTGAGACCTTGAGGAATTGGAATTTCTTCTTCAGTACCATCACCAAACACGATGTAGAGTCTAGTCGTGTCGTCTTCAGTAACAAGCTTAGCCTTGCCTTCACGCTCAGCGAGAATGGCAGCTTCTTTTGGTTTTCTCGCTTCAAGAACTTCTTCTACACGAGGAAGACCCTGAACGATGTCTCCAGTCTTTTGACGTTCGAAGATCAAGGTGGCAAGCAAGTCGCCCCGTTGAACCAAGTTACCGTCTTCGCACTGCAACTGAGTGTTGACTGAGATTAGATACGGACGACCTTTTCTCAGCACCACTTCAGCACCATCAACCGAGACGATTTGTCCGGAGATTGAAGCGCTAGAAGCCTTAGATAGTGGATCACCGAAGCGAATTAGATCGCCTTCTTTCAAGTTACAAGTGCCTTTGATTTTTTGGTGCACTTGTTGCTCTTCGGTCACCAACAAGATTCTTCTTTCGTCGGTCTTGGATAGTTGCACACGAGCATCAGTTCTTGTGAGAACTTGTGTGGTGGCAACAGCGGCCTTGGCGTCAATGATTTGACCATGTTCGACAGACAAGAGAGTGACGTTGAGATCTTGCTCACGGCGCAAGAGAATGTTCTCTTGCACAACGATGTTGAGATCTTCACCCATTTCTACAATGCCCTTGAGGGTCTGTAGGTGGCCTTGCATTTGCAGAACCAGTGATGTTCTAGTTAGCTGTGCGCCTTGGATGTGTCTGACTTTTTCTCTGTCGCGGAAGAGCAACTGAGTGACTGAACGGAGAGAAATTTTCTCGTCAGTGGCTTTGTGCTTGAACTTAGTTTCTCTAGGTTCAATCCAATACTCTTCTACTGGACGAACAATGACGTAGCAGGAGCCATCTTCTTTTTCGAAGAGGTTAACCAGCTTGCGTTCTTTGTATGTATAGCCTTCAACGATTTCAGTACCAGGCTCAACGATTTGACCTTCAGGCACTTTCACTTCTGATGGATCGCCGATTGGAACCAAGTCACCTGGTCTGACGATTACTTCGTGGATGATGTCGTTATCAGCGATGATCTCGACGATACCTTCCATGTGAGCAAAGACGTCTTTAACAACTTCTTGTCCAGCTGTAACTGTTTCACCAGTTTCAGACATTTTCAGCGAGCTATCTTTGGAGATGAAATGTACTTCTTCAGGAACGAAGAGCACTTTACCGGCTTTGGTGACAACGCGGCGGTCATCGATTTCTACGCCATCGTAGATAATCTCGCCACCACAGCTGACCACGTTCAAGCCATCATCAACCAGTTCAGCAATAATCTTGCCGTTCTCTACAACTTCTTCGTTCACTACTTTGATAGCGAATGATTCTTTTTGCTTTTGAACGCGCCAGATATGACCTTTTTGGCCAGGCTCAAGCTTGGCATTGTTAGCACCGACTGAAGCAATGATGACGTTCATCTCTTTGCCCTTGGTCAGTCTAACTTGCGACTTGGTCTTGCTGATCTTAACGGTTTCAGTTTCGATTTCTGGTCCGAATCTAACTTCACCACCGTGTTCGGAAGTGATTTGAATTTCGGCCAATACGTCTAGAGCGTTTACATCCTGACCATCTTTGACCACTACATGAGCGCCTGATGGCAAGTTGTATACGTCGCCTTCTAATACCCAAATGATACCGGCGCGGTTAGCTGTTCTTGAGATGTTACCTTGACGGTCTCTCTTTTCATCAGCCTGGAAGTTCTGGAACATGATACGGCCCGAGATATCAGCGGTGATATCTTTGCTAGCGCGCTCAGTCAAGTTCTTCTTCGAACCTGGTGGATCGTATTCAGCAATAATTTGTCCGGCGATTACTTCTGAGCCTGAAGGCAAGAAGAGAAGTGTTCCGACTGGCACTGGGAAAGAATGCTCTTTCTCACCAACCACAACTTTCATTACGCCATCGCGAGTTGTTTGTTCCATAACATCACCGTAAGCGGTGCGCATAGAACGGCTCTGGATCTTGAAGACCACAGTACCCTTAGCTGGAGCTTTAACTTGGTTACGTGACTTACCACCAGAAACGGCACCACCAGTGTGGAACGTTCTCATGGTTAGCTGTGTACCAGGTTCACCGATTGACTGAGCGGCAATAATACCGATTGCTTCACCCTGGTCAACAGGACGGTGGCTAGTGAGAGCCCATCCGTAACACTTCTGGCAAACGCCGTATTGGCTTTCGCAAGTAAGCGGGCTGCGCACCATCACAACTTTGTTTGGCTTCTTCAAGGTCTTGTCTAGAAGAGCTGCTTGCTTACGGCTGATCAATTCACCAGCGCGAACTAGAACTTCACCGGTTTCAGGATCAACAACATCAATAGAAGCAGAGCGACCGAAGATTCTCTCTTGCAGGGTGACAAGGTCTTTGTCGCCTTCTGCAATAGGTTGCATGAAAATACCGCGAACAGTTCCGCAATCAGGCTCACGCACGATTACGTCTTGGGCAACGTCAACGAGACGTCTGGTTAAGTAACCAGAGTCGGCTGTTTTCAGAGCGGTATCAACCAAGCCCTTTCTCGCGCCGTAAGAAGAGATGATGTACTCAGTAACGTTCAAGCCTTCACGGAAGTTAGACTTAATCGGCAAGTCGATGATCTGACCTTGAGAGTCAGCCATCAGGCCCCGCATACCAACTAGCTGACGAACCTGGGAGATGTTACCTCTAGCTCCAGAGAAAGCCATCATGTAGACAGGGTTCAAGCGATCGAAGTTGTCTACAACTTCTTTGGTGAGCTGGTCGGTAGTAGCTGACCAGGTATCGATTACTTTGTTGTAGCGCTCAACTTCAGTGATATCGCCGCGTTCATAACGACGTTGTGCTTCTTCGATTTCTTTTTCAGCAGCCGAAATCAAGCCTTTCTTGGCTTCCGGTACATCTAAGTCATCGATTGAAACAGTTACGCCGGCTTTGGTGGCGAACTTGAAACCGAGGTTTTTCAGTGAGTTAGCTAATTCAGCTGTTCTTGCTGTTCCGAATCTCTCATACACATCTGAAAGAAGATTGCCGAGCTTCTTCTTATCAACAGTTGTGTTGATGAATTCCATTGATTCTTTCTTCTTATCGCCTGTGACCATTTGTCCCTCTTTAGATAAAGGTTGATGCTGTTGGTGCTCTAGAGCTAGTGAAGCCCTAGTTAACGGTCTAAAACTAGTTAACTACTAGGATTGCTTCGCGCACCACTTCATTGAAGATGACGCGTCCTGGAGTTGTTTCAACCATTTTGCCATCCACATCGCGTACTTTGATTTTGGCGTGCAGATCAAGAATTCCGGCTTCGTAAGCTGATCTTGCATCAGCTAAGGAGACGAATCTCATGCCTGCGCCGCGGCACACTTTAGGGTCATCATTGCCTGGCTTTTCGATAGTCAGGTAATAAATTCCTAGCACCATGTCTTGTGTTGGTGTGATGGTGGGTCGGCCAGTAGCAGGAAGCAATGTGTTGTTGGAAGCGAGCATTAGCATGTGAGCTTCAGCTTGTGCTTCTACAGACAATGGAACGTGCACGGCCATTTGGTCACCGTCGAAGTCGGCGTTGAAGGCCGAACAAACCAGCGGGTGCAATTGGATAGCGCGGCCCTCAACCAATACTGGTTCAAAAGCTTGAATACCGAGTCTGTGCAGTGTGGGTGCGCGGTTCAACAGTACTGGGTGACCTTGAATAACTTCTTCAAGAATTTCCCAGACAATTGCTGAGCCTTTTTCAATTTGTTTCTTAGCAGATTTGATGTTCTGAACAATCTGTCTTTCGATTAGTTTGTTGATCACAAATGGCTTGAATAGCTCAAGAGCCATTTCTCTAGGCAAACCGCACTGGTGCAGCTTTAGAGTTGGTCCAACAACGATTACAGAACGTCCAGAATAGTCAACCCGTTTACCGAGCAAGTTCTGACGGAAACGGCCTTGCTTACCTTCAATAATGTTAGACAGTGACTTCAGTGGACGGTTGTTTGGACCAACCACCACGCGGCCACGTCTGCCGTTATCGATCAAAGCATCAACTGCTTCTTGCAACATACGCTTTTCGTTGCGCACGATGATTTCAGGAGCGCCCATTTCGAGCAAACGAGCTAGACGGTTGTTACGGTTAATAACCCGTCTATATAGATCGTTCAAATCTGATGTAGCGAAACGTCCACCGTCGAGCTGCACCATTGGGCGCAAATCTGGAGGAGTGACCGGTAGATTATCGAGCACAACCCAAGTTGGGTCAGTGTGCGAATTTACCAGTGCTTCAACCAAACGCAAGCGTTTGATGATTTTGGCTCTCTTCTGTTGGGAGCCGCCGGCGCCAGCCAGTTCTTCACGAAGTTGCTTAGACAGTTCTTTCAAACCAGGAAGCTCTAACAAACGACCGCGATCGTCTTTGTTGTCAGGGCGTTCATATTGAGGTCTGGCGATATCGAACAAGAGCTGTTTAACAGCCTCTGCACCGATACCAACGTCGAACTGCATGTTGGGGTCTTCTAAAAGCTTCTCGTATTCGTCTTCAGCAAGAAGTTGATTCTTGTGTAAGTCGGGTGAGTTGCCTTGGTTGGTTACTGCATAAGCATTGAAGTAAACAACTTGTTCTAGATCGCGCAATGGCAAATCAAGAAGCAAGCCGATGTAACTTGGAATACCTTTGAGGAACCAAATGTGAGTCACAGGAGAAGCCAGTTTGATGTGGCCCATACGGTGACGACGAACTTTAGAATCGGTCACTTCAACGCCGCAACGTTCGCAAGTGATACCACGGTGTCTTACACGTTTGTATTTACCGCAGTAGCATTCCCAGTCTTTTGATGGTCCAAAAATGCGCTCGCAGAACAAGCCGTCTTTCTCTGGTTTGAGGGTACGGTAGTTAATGGTCTCAGGCTTGGTTACTTCGCCATGTGACCAGCTAAGGATACGCTCAGGTGAGGCGATCCCAATTTTGATGTAGTCAAAGCGGTCAATACTCGTAGTCATTTTAGATGACACTCTCCCTTTGAATTAGTTAGGCTCGATTAGGCGTCGTCAGAGTCGTCGATCAGATCTTCAGAATCAGCATCAACTGAAAAGTCTGGTGCTTCGATGGCTCCGATTAGGGCCTCAACTATTGGAATGCTAGGAGTGAGTACGTCAACGACACCTTCATAAGAGTCGCCAACCACTTCGTTGTCTCCGTCTTCCACTAGCTCGTCAGCATCTGCAGTTGCCACAGCCGAAGCTGGGATAGCAGTCTGGCGTGAAAGCTCAGCAAGTTCTGATTCGAGGCCGATCTCGCCAAACGGACTGAGTCTTCTCAGACCGCGTGGACGTACTTCCTCAACTTCAGTCATCAAGTCAACTTCAACTTCTTGACCTTCGCGAGTACGCTTGGCCACAGAAACGTCGAGACCGATAGATTGAAGTTCGCGCACGAGCACTTTGAACGACTCAGGAATACCAGGACGTCTCAGGTTTTCACCCTTAACGATTGATTCGTAAGCCTTAGAGCGACCGTTAACGTCATCTGACTTAATGGTGAGCATCTCTTGTAGTGAGTATCCGGCGCCGAAGGCTTCAAGAGCCCAGCATTCCATTTCTCCTAGACGCTGACCACCGAACTGCGCTTTACCACCCAGCGGCTGCTGAGTAACTAAGCTGTAAGGGCCAGTTGAACGAGCGTGAATCTTGTCGTCTACAAGGTGAACGAGTTTCATCATGTAGATTTTGCCGACAGAAACAGGATTTTCGAAAGCATCACCAGAGCGGCCATCATAGAGAGTGACTTTACCGTCATCTCCAATCCAGTCGAAGCCAGTCATAGCTTTGCCTTTAACCACTTCACGGTGAACAGTCATCGATGAAGCTTCTTTTTCATACATTTCATCGAATGGTGGCACTTCGTAGCGCTGGTTGGTGAGCATTGCTGCCAAACCAAGCAGAGTTTCGAAAGTTTGACCAACGT
>JAKFVU010000057.1 GCA_021732025.1 Candidatus Obscuribacterales bacterium
CGAGACAGCGCTCAAATCGTTACTCCATTCGTGCGGGTCGGAACTTACCCGACAAGGAATTTCGCTACCTTAGGACCGTTATAGTTACGGCCGCCGTTCACCGGGGCTTTGTTTTTCAGCTTCGCTTGCGCTAACCGATCCACTTAACCTTCCGGCACTGGGCAGGAGTCAGCCCCTATACATCACCTTACGGTTTAGCAGAGACCTGTGTTTTTGTTAAACAGTCGCTTGAGCCTCGTCGCTGCGATCATCTCAGGCTTCAGACGCGAAGTCTTACACCCTACCATGACACCTCTTCTTCCGAAGTTACGAGGTTATTTTGCCGAGTTCCTTAGAGAGAGTTATCTCGCGCACCTTGGTATTCTCTACCTGACTACCTGTGTCGGTTTAGGGTACGAGCACACATTATCCTGGCTTTCGCCGCTTTTCTCGGCAGCGTGGCATCTACACAATTTGCTCCTTAGAGCATTTCTTACTCGGCCTTACTTTGTAACGCCAGGGCGGATTTGCCTACCCTGACTAGCTACGCCTTTGGAGGTACAAAACCAAACTGTACCCTGTGTATAGCCTCCTGCGTCCCGACTTAGCTCCTAGCGGATAATAAGTGGCACGGGAATATTAACCCGTTGTGCATCGGCTACGCCTGTCGGCCTCGCCTTAGCTCCCGGCTAACCCCACGTGGACGAACCTTGCGTGGGAACCCTTAGTCTTTCGGTGCATTGGATTCTCACCAATGTTTTCGCTACTTAAGCCGACAGTCTCACTTGTGCTTCGTCCATAAGTGCTTACGCTCTTACTTCGACCTACAACACAACGCTCCCCTACCGATCAATTTTTAACGTTGATCCTACGATTTCGGTATCATGCTTAGCCCCATACGTTTTCGGCGCAGAATCGCTTGACTAGTGAGCTATTACGCTTTCTTTAAATGGTGGCTGCTTCTAAGCCAACATCCTAGTTGTCAATGCAACTCCACCTCCTTAATCACTTAGCATGAATTTTGGGACCTTAGTCGGTAGTCTGGGCTGTTTCCCTCTTGAGTACGGAACTTATCTCTCGCACTCTCACTGCCAGATAATGACGCTACAGGTATTCGGAGTTTAACTCGATTTGGTACGGATTTTCTCCGCCCGCACCGAACTAGTGCTCTACCCCCTGTAGGATAAATCTGACGCGGTGCCTCAACGCCTTTCGGGGAGAACCAGCTAGCTCCGGGTTCGATTGGCATTTCACCCCTAAACACAGCTCATCCACTGATTTTTCAACATCAGTTGGTTCGGACCTCTACGCAATGTTACTTGCGCTTCATCCTGGCCATGCCTAGATCACCCGGGTTCGGGTCTACCACATGTAATTATCAACGCCCTTATCAGACTCGCTTTCGCTATGGCTTCGCATATTAACTGCTTAACCAACTACATACGGTAACTCGCCGGCTCATTCTTCAACAGGCACACTGTCACCCTATAAATAGGGCTCCAATTGCTTGTAAGCACACGGTTTCATGTTCTATTTCACTCCCTCTCACGGGTTCTTTTCACCTTTCCCTCGCGGTACTTGTTCACTATCGGTCGTCAGTCAGTATTTAGCCTTACCAGATGGTCCTGGCAGATTCGTACAAGATTTCTCGTGTCCCGTACTACTTGGGATACTCCCAGATGTCGAAAGTTTTCGCCTACCGGACTGTCACCGTCTTTGGTAGCCCTTTCCAGAGCTCTTCAACTAACTTTCTTCAATTCTTTATAGAGTCCCGCAACCCCAATAAGACTTACGTCCTACTGGTTTGGGCTGTTCCCCGTTCACTCGCCGCTACTTAGGGAATCACTGTTTTGTTTTATTTTCCTCTCGGTACTAAGATGTTTCAGTTCCCGAGCTTACCTCGTCACACCCTATGTATTCAGATGTGCGTCGCTGACATTACTCAGCGGGGTTGCCCCATTCGGAGACCCACGGATCTTAGTCTATAACGACTCCCCGTGGAATTTCGCAGTTTATTGCGTCCTTCATCGGCTGCTGACGCCAAGGTATCCACCGTGCGCTCTTAGTAGCTTAACCAACGTCTAGAAGATCTTGTGTTTATGATAACAAGCTTGCTTGGCGTGCGTCTTCTAGACTGCTGCTGCATGTGATTGCTCACACGCAACTACTTGGTGGAATACGGACCTCAATATGTAGTTTTCAGGGTACGGAATCGGAATTAGTAGCCTCACGACCGGCTGTCGGACTTGGTGTCCGACTGAGTGGATAACTATATCACACCAATCGGACTTTTGAAGAGTGATTTGTTTAGAACAAACTCACCCTTCGGAATCGGCCACTAGAGCGCTTCTTGGGCGCTTTCGCTTCGTTTTGGAAAGCATAACACATCGCTTTGATGGTTGTCTTTCCTCCGTATCAGATTTGGTTACTTTCGTTACCATCTCTAATTCTTCGAGACACTTACTCGCTTTTCTAGTCTTATAAAACTAGATTTTCGCTTTCAGTATTGCCGTTCACTTTAATCGCGAGCATTTGCATGTCGCATGAACAGCTGATTTCTGGAGGCTAGCGGAGTCGAACCGCTGACCTTCTCCGTGCAAAGGAGACGCTCTACCAACTGAGCCAAGCCCCCGGGCTTTTGCAAACTGCTCTTAGTGTCTTGCAACTTTTGACGTTCCTTTGGTGAGGAACAAGTCGCGTAACAAGCAGCTCGCTTGAGCATCTTTCCGCTCTGCGGTGTCTCTAAATCTCATACTATCAAGAACGAGATTGGTGAAACAGCTTTGTTGCAGAAAGTGTTACTTACTGGGCCATCCTGGACTCGAACCAGGGACCTCACCCTTATCAGGGGTGCGCTCTAGCCACCTGAGCTAATAGCCCGCAGCCAAAAAAGAATACCATTGGCGCTTCCCCTTGTCCCAACCTCCTCACAGTTGTTTTAAGGATCTTCACAATACGAAGCGAAACCCGGTCAGTTAGCACATCTTGCAACTTCACCATGTTGTACATTTCTCGCTCTCTAATTACTGTTCCCCTTGCCAAGCGATTTTTATCAGGCACCCTCAACTTTTCCTCAATTAATGACAACTGTGTTACCGACCTAACAAACGAGAATTCTTCGGACAATATATACTTGGCATCTCCTGGATGTCCAAAATCACCAATCAAGCCGTTAGAAGGCCTACTTATATATAGATGCTGATCTTTATGCCAAGAGAAAACCATATAAGAGAAGACTGCCTATATGGACATTGAAATCGACCCACAGGCTGAAACCGTAATTGTTAGAGGCCTCGGCAAAACCGAGCACCACTACCGACGCGGCGACGTTATCGGCGAGTCATATCAACTAATAGATTTGATTGGTCAAGGTGGAATGGGTGTTGTTTATCGAGTACAGCACTTGATCTTAGGCAAGCAGTACGCCCTGAAATTACTGGCTCCAAATCAGATCAATAGTCAAAACTGGCGTCGCTTCGAACAAGAAGGTCGTTCGCTGGCTAGGCTCAACCACGCCAACATCGTTGCCATACACAATATGGGAATAGACAAGGGCTGCCCGTATTTTGTGATGGATTGGCTAGCTGGAATTTCGCTAGCTGATCAAATTAAGAGCTCTGGCCCTTTGAGCAAAGAAGAGAACGTCGATATCTATCTGCAAATTTGTGCTGGTCTCTCTTGTGCTCATAAGAGCGGTATCATCCATCGCGATATCAAACCAGGAAACATCATGCTGGTGCCGAGCGCTACGGGCCTACAAGTAAAAATTGTAGATTTCGGCATGGCCCGGCTGCAAGTGGCTAGTGGAGCCAACTTTCAAGCGCTCACTGCCAATGGAGAAATCTTTGGCAGTCCCTATTACATGAGCCCCGAGCAAACCCTAGGAGAAGAAATGGACGTCCGCAGCGATATCTATTCGCTCGGTTGTTCTCTCTTCGAAACCGTCACCGGTCGAGTGCCCTTTGCTGGCCCCACAGCAATTCAAACACTGATGATGCATCAAGAAGCGACTCCACCCATTCCTTCTATAACTCTTGCAAGCAAGAATGTCAGTGCTAAAACTTCTAGTGATTTTGATGCAGTGGTGGCACGGTGCCTCCATAAAGAGCCGAAGCATCGATACCAATCGGCCGATCAACTGGCCATTGATTTACAACGTATCGCTGATGGCAAGCCTATCGGTAGCGCTATCGCTCGAGAGCAGCCAAGTCCGCAAAAAGCTGAAGAAGAGATCTCTGAAACTAAAACCATTAGTCAAAGCAAAGTAGTCATACCTCTAATGGTGATAACTACACTGGTTCTTTTAGGCGTGGCGATTGTAGCCCTAGTTGTTACTTTTGAACCAGCAAAGAAGTCGCCGATTATAAAAGATAGCCTCCACTTCGCTCAGAGCTTCGATGCCGACTCAGAAACGTTGATCAACCAGGGCGTTAAGAAAACAGAGAAGCTGCTGAAAAACGTACCGGTCACTGAGCTGAAAGATTTCGAAAGCGAAAACAAACTACCTGACGTAGCTATTGAAAACCAGAAGGAGGAAGACAATGCAATTGTCCAACTGCTTAAGAGTACTGAAAAGATCTCAAAGGGAGTGAAAGTAGTTGATGGCAAGAGGATGGTTTGCTTTAAATTCCCCATGATCTCTCTTGGAAGAATTAGAACTGCCAGCACCAAACACAGTGAAGCCAAAGGTGAACTGCAGCTGCCCGCCAACGAAGAAGTCAACCTACACTTGAACTACTGGCTTGCCAAATATCCTGCACTTTTAGACAAGTTTGCACCGGAAGATATCAGCACAGTACGCATTGAAAGTATCGATTCGAGCGGGGCAATGATCGAGCGCCTTAGCCACTGGACCAAACTCTATTCACTAACAATCGAAGGCGGCCGCCTGAACGGTTCTAACTTAGGCTACTTTGACAAGCTTACACATCTCACTGATATTTGGCTTAAGCGACTCACTTTCGACTCGAAGGCATTTGGCAAACTGAAATTACTCAGTCATATTTCCAATTTGCAAATAGAGGATTGTCCGGATCTCAAGATGATCATCCAAAGCTTACCTGTGATGCCAGCTCTGAAAACACTCTATATAGAAGCTCGCGGTGAGAATTGGCTAGACAGCAAAAGTATCGCCGCGCTAGCTAAACAACCACAACTAAAAACAATCTACTTGAAAACCAAAGAAGCTGACAGTGACAGATTTTCTCTTCTCAACGGCACGGCAACTACGCCATCAAGCGAAGCAGAAGGCCTGGCCATTTACGACTGGCGCTACGACTTGGCAAAGCTAAAAAGGGTGAAGAACATCGTCTTCAAGAAACCGAATTGGCAAAAAGAAAAAATAGAAGAGTTTCTACATTTAGTTCCTGCCGCTAAAGACAATGCTTGGACGCCTGAGTTCGGCTACAAGGAAAGCCTGCGTCTTAGATACTAGATAGCTTGCGCCTTAAATACTAATTGGAGATAAGGGGATTCGAACCCCTGGCCTCACGGGTGCGATCCGTGCGCTCTACCAACTGAGCTATATCCCCATGACTAGGCAAGAAGCCAGAAATCCGCTCATTGCAATTATATCGACTTTTACAAAAACCACGCCACTTGTCAATTGCCGACCAAGGCCCCATGCCTCTTTTAGGCAATAAAGACAAGGCTTTTACTCTGTCTAAATACAGCACTAAAGCTAAACTCATTGTTAAATGGCGCCAATCTACAATGATCGGTTAGTATAAAGGACTCTTATCTAATCACAGGTGAGCAATGAACGTCTCTTCCAAAATTACCCAAAAGCTAGCGGCTCTGCTAATTTTGACTGCGGGCGTATACATGTCTTCAGAATTTGCCGATGGCAAATTTGTTAGAGCTGCCTCTGAAAATACAGTAGCTGCAAAAGTCGGCTCAGCTGCACCCGATTTTAGCTTGACTGACACCAACGGCAAAAAGCAATCGCTCTCGTCGTACAAAGGTAAGCTAGTTGTACTTGAATGGCTTAACCACGGCTGTCCTTTCGTGAAGAAGCACTATAGCTCTGGCAACATGCAAGCATTGCAAAAAGAATATTCGGGCAAAGGTGTAATTTGGCTTTCGATTATTAGTTCAGCTGAAGGTAAACAAGGCTTCCAGACTAATGCCGAGCATAATGCTGCTATGAAAGCAGCTGGAGCCACACCAACAGCGATACTAATCGATAGTGACGGTAAAGTTGGTCACATGTATGGTGCTAAGACCACACCACACATGTTTGTCATCAACAAAAAAGGCGATCTAGCCTATGCCGGAGCTATTGACGACAAAAATAGCACTGATGCCGAAGACGTAAAATCTGCCAAGAACTATGTTCGCGCCGCTCTTGATGCTCTACTAAAAAGCAAAGAACCTCAAGTTGCCTCAACCCAATCTTATGGCTGTTCAGTCAAATACGCTCAGTAGCAACTGACGGCAAAGAATGAAACAAACAAACTTTGAACCCAGCAAGATAATCAGCTGGGTCTTCATTGTTTGTTTTTGTCTTGCCAATCTCTACTTTGGCTTTATGAGTGGTCAGACCGCTCTGACCGATCCAGATACCTGCTGGTTGGTGGCACTAGGTCAGCACATTATCAAAATTGGTAGCTTACCGCCGGTAGATCCATTCTCATGGACCCTTACTTCTGAGCTTTCAGATCATCAGCCCTACATTGCTTATCAGTGGCTCAGTGCGGCAATTTTTGCCGCAATCAACAAAGTTGGTGGGGCAGCCGCTCTTCTATACTTCACCGCTCTGACCATTGTTGTTAGCTTTGTCATGGTGCCCCTAGCGGCCGCCAAATTGTTGCGCATCTCACCTATCTTAGTGGCCATGGCAGCCAGCCTTGCCATAAGCGCCGGCAGCTTTCATTTTCCTTGTCGACCTGAGATTTTTTCGTATCTGCTTCTGTCAATACTGATAGCGGCTTTAGTCAAAGTGTCTGAAAATAATGGCCAAAGTAAATTGCCTTATTACGCCTATGGTCTAATTTCGGCAATGTATTTTGCCATTTGGGCAAACCTGCATACTGGCTTCGTATTGGGCCTAATCATATTGGCAATAACTTCATTGCTAATTCCGCGCGTACCTTTGCTAGCGGCTTTTTTAGGAGGTCTGCTGGGCAGTCTGCTCACACCTTACTCTGTAAAACTGTGGCAGTATCTGCCCCATCTATTTTTTTCGCAAGCAAACAAGTACAACCAAGAACTCTTCCCCCTGACCGCCTATGAACTTCTGTCTTTTGACTTCCTCGCCTTCGACTTTATTGGTTTGGTTCTCATTGCCGGTCTAGCCACTGACGTTGTGGTGCAAATCAAGCACAAGCTCAAGCACCAAAAATTTTCACGCGAAACTTACAACCACTTGCCCTGGCTAATAATTGCTCTTATAAGTTTTCTAGCCGCCTGCCAAAGCCGCCGCCTGGTGCCTTTTGCCGCGCTCATGGCCATGGGCTTCGTCTATCAATTTTTGCTGACACACAGACAACGATTTTCGCGTTGGAACCTTCCAGCAATTAATAGTCGCTACTATTTAGTGCCACTTTTACTGGCTACACTTGGCGTTCACACCGCTATCTCAATTTTCCACGCCACTCTACCTAACAGTACATTTGGTTTTATCGCGCCCAAGGAGGCTCTAGCCCTCATTGCTAAAGCTAGACCGGCTGGCCGTCTTCTCAATGATCCGCAATATGGAGACTTGCTAGTTTTGGCCGAAGGAGAGAAAGCGCAAGTATTTATTGATACTCGCTTTGATGTTTATGGCGACAAAATTACCCTAGATTTCTGGCAGATGGCAAACTGCCGCGGCCCATGGCAAAAGCTGTTAGAGCAATATCAAATTGCTTGGGTTTTCTTTCCAACAAGAGCACCACTAGCCACAAGACTAAGTCACGATGCCGCCTGGCAGACACTTTTCAAAGACGAGAACGCCGTTATTTTGGTTAAGCGCTAACTAGAATTAGCACTAACTAGTATTAGCACTAACATAGGAACACATTGAACAATCAGACTAACGACCAAGAACAGCCAATAGGTGAAGCAAAACCGCAGAGCTTTCAATGGCTTTACTGCTCGCTTCTATACAGCCTTGCCATTGCAGCAATTTTTGCTGAGAAAATTATGCATGGAGTTATTTTTGCAGCTGAAGATGGGCGGGTGCAAAACTATCCGGCCTTTGCTTCACCCGGATTTTTATGGACCCCGCTTCTACTCACGGGCTTTCCGGTCTTAGCCGACCCGCAAACTTGTCTTTTTTATCCGATCTGCTTTCTCTCTAAACATTTGCTATCCGGCTACCAGGGCTGGAATTTATATGTCTTGAGCGCTTATTTTCTCAGCGCTGTGTTTGCTGCTCTATTTGCCTTCCGTCTCACCAAATCTAATTTGGCAGCGGTGATAGCAGGGCTAATATATGGCTTTGGCGGCTATCAAATCTCGGAGCTGCGGCACATACAGATAATTCAAACAGCTGTGTGGCTGCCACTGTTGCTTTACTTTGTCGCGTGTTTACGTCAGCGCACTAAATGGACCACGCTCCAGCTGGCAGCAATGGCCGCCACTGCGGCTCTGACAATTCTGGCTGGTCACCCACAGACTGCTGCTTATATCTTTACCGCAACAGTTGCTTACGCTGCTTTTGGCGCTTCATTGAATAGAGAGACAAGCAAAAAAGAAAATTTCAAACAAGCACTTGTTGTCACAACACTGAGTGCGGCTGCAATCTTCTTTGGCGGTGCCGTGGCCGCCGTGCAACTTCTGCCTTCATATGAATTGTCTCAACAAAGCGTGCGCACTGCCTTTGGCTACAAAGACTTTATCGTCGGTCAATTAGAACCGATGCAAGTGCTCGGCTTTATGGTGCCATATATGCTCGGTGGCAATTTCGGAAGCCTGGACGGTCTGCCCTTCTCAGAGCAAGGACCGCCGCCTGGTCTAATGTTCTTCGGCTTTGCCCCGATAATACTTTCAATTTTTGCCATCGCTCGCCTTAGGGCCAAAGCCATGGTGCCTTTTCTCATTGTCACTATTGTAGTGTCGTTTCTCTTTGCTCTTGGTGGCAACACTCCACTAGCGCATCTTTTTCACGCAATTCCGCTGCTGGGCTCTTTTCGCGGACTCTATCGCATTTTGCTTCTACCGACCTTAGCTATTAGTATTCTCAGCGCTATAGCAATCGCCAAAATTGAAAGCGATACGAGAGCTGAGGCTACGAGCTTCAAAGCCGAAGTAATTGGCAGCTGGAACAAATTGGGCAGGGCCAAGCACGTTCTACTGTGCTTGTATATTTTGGTTGGAGCCTTGGTTCCCACATTTTTGTTTGGTACTCTGCCGCTCTTGCTCTATAAATCACGGCCACAACAATTGTGGCGCAGGGCCCTACTCGTGCTTAGTATTTTCGTCGTGCTCTGGTCATATGCGGTCAATTCACAGTGGTTCAAAGAGTCACCGCAAATTGCTACATTTAGCCCACCGATGGGTTGTGAACAACTAAAAGAAAAGCTGCAAACTAGTAACCAACGCATTTTCACCCTACGTGGACTGGCGGCAGAAGCCGGCGAATATCCGCCGAATCTCAGTCGTCTTTGGGGAGTGAGTAATGCCTCTGGCTACGAACCACTGATGCCGAGACGCTACATGAAGATGCTAGAAATTGCCGAAGGAGGTTTTTTACAACCGCCTTGGCGCATCAAGGCCCAAGACCGCTCCTTTGATATTTGCGCCGTGCGCTACTTATTGGCCCCAGCAGATGCTTTTGGTGGGCGGGCGTTCGTCGAAGGAGCATGGAATTATTGGAAGCTTACTAGTCAAAAAGATGGAGTACTTTGCTACGAAAATACCCGGGCACGTCCTCGTTTCTATCTAGTGCCAGACCATAGAGATGTGAATGAGCAAGAGGCTCTTGTAGCAATTAAAACCAGTGCACTACCTAACGGAGAAATATTTGATCCAGAAACAATGGTGTTGATTGAAAGCGATTCAGCAGCAAGTTCTATTCCAGCAAGTTCTATTCCAGCAAGTCCTATTCCAGCGAGTTCTATACCAGCAACAGACAGCAGACGAACTGGTTCTTCCATCAGCGCCATAAGTCTCGACAAAATTGCCGATGAGCGCTTTGAACTCTCTACAGAATCAGATTTTAGCGGTTATCTAGTGGTGGCAGATCAATACTACCCTGGCTGGAAGGCTCTGCTAGATGGCCAAGCTACGCCAATTCTTAGAGCAAACTACGTACAGCGAGCAATAACTCTGCCGGCAGGAAAACACAAAGTTGTTTTCACTTATGAACCAGAATCGTATCGCATTGGTTTGTTGATTAGCTCAATTGCTCTAATTCTATTAGCGCTAACAGCCATTATCGGAATACTTGCAATTCTTAAGACAAAACGGTCAGATTTTTAGCCAAAAATCTGACCGTTTTGGAATTTGATTGAAGTACACCAAGGGCGATAGAAACTAACTTTGGCCCATTGCTGGATCAACAGCTACTTTGTAATCGACACCATCTAGACCAAAGCCGAAGAGCTTGAGAAACTCTGAACTATAGCTTTCGTAGTCAGAAATCTGTTTGAGATTTTCGGTGGTCACTTGCGGCCAAAGCTCATCGACTTTAGCTTGCACATCGGCATCCATCTCTTTGTCGTCAATTCTGATGCGACCGGCAGCATCAAGATTTGGCTTGGCGCCATTGTAGAGATTGCTGGCAAAGAGTCGGTAAATTTGTTCGATACAACCTTCGTGAGTGTTCTTCTCTTTCATTACTTTGTAGAGCAGTGAAATATAAAGTGGTACCACTGGAATAGCTGAACTTGCCTGAGTAACCAAAGCTTTGTTGATTGAGACATAGGCCTTACCACCAGTGGCAGCCAATTGCTCATTCAATTTCTTAGCGGTTGCTTCAACATCGAGTTTAGCAACACCGATAGAACCATCACGGTAAATGGGCCAAGTTACTTCTGGTCCGATATAAGAATAGGCAACAGTAACGGCACCGTCTGCCAAAACATTGGCTTGACGCAGTGCATCCATCCACATTTGCCAATCTTCCCCACCCATAACTTGCTTGGTGTCGGCAATCTCTTGCTCATTGGCTGGCTCGATGGTTACGTCTTTAACTAGATCTTTGTCAGTGTTGAGGGTCTTGGCGGTGAAAGTCTGGCCAACGGGTTTGATCACCGATTTAAACAGCGTGCCCGACTTAGGATGCATACGCTGAGGTGAAGCAAGACTGTAAACAACCATGTCGACTTGACCAAGATCCTTCTTGATTACTTCGATGGTTTTATCTTTTATGGCATCAGAGAATGCATCGCCATTGATACTGTGGGTGTAAAGACCGGCTTCTTTGGCTTTGCGGTCGAAAGCTAAGGTGTTGTACCAACCGGCAGTGGCGGTTTTACCGTTCTCTGAAGGCTTCTCATAGAAGACGCCAACAGTAGCGGCCCCGCCGCCAAAAGCAGCGCTAATACGAGATGCCAGGCCATAGCCAGTTGAGGCACCGATGACAAGAACCTTCTTAGGAGCGGCGCTGATTGGCCCTTGTTTTTTGACGTAGTCAATTTGTTCTTGCACATGAGCTTCGCAACCCACGGGATGGGCTGTAATACAGATAAAACCGCGAATGCGCGGCTCGATCACCACAAGATTATCCGTAGATGTCATGCTCATCACCAATTCTCCATATTGCAAGAAGCAGATCTTCGCCTGTGGCCATGGTTGCTGTCAACTGTAACCAGCAGCAACATTGAGAATGCTGACTAGTTTAAAGTGCTAAAGTATTACTCGCATACAAGTATTACCTACATACCAGAATTGAACCCAGTCTTTAGCAATTAGCGAGGTGCACAACATGCATCTAGACGTGGTCTTTTTGTCGCGCCTACAATTCGCGTTGACTCTGATGTTCCACTACATATTTCCGCCTCTGACCATCGGTCTAGGCTTGTTGATGGTAATTGTCGAATGGCACTGGCTCAAGAGCAGAGACCCATTTTACAAATCGATGGCGCTATTCTGGACCAAGCTTTTCGCCATCAACTTCGCCATGGGTGTAGCCACAGGCCTGGTAATGGAGTTTCAGTTTGGCACCAATTGGGCAATTTATTCTCGCTTCGTTGGCGATATATTTGGTTCTGCTTTGGCTTCTGAAGCCATTTTTGCTTTCTTCCTTGAATCTGGATTTCTTGCAGTTCTAGTTTTTGGCTGGGACAGAGTAAGCCCGAAAATGCACTTCTTCTCTACCTGCATGGTGGCACTCGGCTCATTGTTCTCATCAGTGTGGATTACTATCGCCAATTCTTGGCAGCAAACCCCAGCGGGATATCACATAGTTAAGTCAGCAAACGGCTTCTGGAGAGCAGAAGTTACTGACTTTTGGGCCATGTGTTTCAATCCGTCGATGGTGCATCGCATGCTGCACGTCTGGCTCGGCTGTTTTATTCTGGGTGCATTTTTCGCCCTGAGTATTGGTGCCTTTTATATACTAAAAAAACAGCATACTGCCTTCGCGAAAAAGACCATAGAAATATCGCTCATTTATGCCGCCATAAGCAGCCTAGCAATGCTTGGCTCTGGCCACTTCCAGGCTGATGCCGTAGCTGAAAATCAACCAGCTAAGTTAGCTGCCTTTGAAGGACATTTCGAAACCGGTACTGGTGGCACACCACTATATGCATTTGGCTGGCCCGATGAGAAAGAAAAGAAAGTCAAGTTCGGTTTAGCCGTTCCTGGCATGTTAAGCATGCTCGTCCACGGCAATTTTACTCAACCAGTGACAGGCCTCGATAAGTTTCCCGAGGAAGACCGTCCCCCGGTCTTCATACCGTTTCAGACCTACCACATCATGATTGCACTGGGCATGGCATTCATTGGCCTCTCCTTGCTTGGCTTATTGCTACTCAAGCTAAATAAGCTCTTTGAGCAACGCTGGCTCATGTGGATTTATGTATTCGGTGTATTAGGCGCTTACACTGCCAATGAAACCGGTTGGATTGCTGCTGAGGTGGGGCGCCAGCCCTGGGTCGTATATGGTCTCTTGCGCACTAAAGACGGAGTGTCGCACTCGGTTACAGCTGAACAAGTACTGGGCTCAATGATCATGTTCGGCGTTCTCTATAGTTTTCTCTTTGTTGTCTGGGTCATGGTCATGAATACGCGTATTCAAGCTGGGCCGCCAGTTGTAGAAGAGATTGTCAAAGAAGACTTAAAAATTGCGCCGGGAGCAAAAAAAGGTATCAGCCAATTCATGGCCATGATCGGCAATCTTTTGCAGCGAGGGCCAGCCTCACTATCTGAAACGTGGCGAGGTCCGGTGGCGACGAAAACAGTTGCAGACGAAAAGTCAGAATCTCAAAACTCATCCGTGCAACCGACAGAAGAGGACTCTCCATAATGGACTACTCCTTAAACTTCATCTGGTTTATTTTGCTTGGCATACTGCTAACTGGCTATGGAATTCTCGATGGTTTTGACCTCGGTGTTGGTATTTTGCACCCGATTGCAAAAACCGATGAAGAGCGTCGCCTCATCATTAACTCAATCGGCCCACTGTGGGACGGCAACGAAGTCTGGCTGGTGACTTTTGCTGGGGCACTATTTGCCGCCTTTCCTGATGTTTATGCCATGGCTTTTTCGAGTTTTTATACCAATCTGATGATTATTCTCTGCGCCTTGATCTTCAGAGCTGTATCAATTGAATTTCGCAGTAAGCACCCAGCCAAAATCTGGCGTCAATTTTGGGACGCCTGCTTCTTTCTTTCGAGCCTCAGTGCTTCGTTCTTGTTTGGCTATATCGTCGGTCAGCTATTTTTAGGGCTGCCCATAGACGCACAACTAGAATTGCACAAAGAAAAAATGTCGTTTCTAGAGTTTTATCCTGTGATAACAGGGCTCCTAGCTGTGGCCACCTGCGCCATGCATGGGTCGATTTTTCTCTATCTTAAAACCGAAGGCGAACTGCAAGAGCGCATTCACAACTACATTTGGCATACCTATGGCCTCTTTGTAGTGGTTTACATGCTCACCACAATTTTCACTCTCACCCAAATTCCTTCAGCCACCGAAAACCTCAAGCACTATCCTTGGCTCTGGAGTGTTGTCTTAGTCAATATTTTGGCCATCGGTAATATTCCGCGCACTATCTTTCTCAAGCAACCGGGTTATGCCTTCCTTTCGTCTGTGGCCACCATAGGCGCCCTAGCGGCCCTCTTTGGTATTGCAATTTTCCCCAACCTGATTGTCTCGAGCATTGACCCTAGTCTCAGCCTCAATATCTACAACGCCTCGTCATCGCAAGGGACGCTTAAAACCATGTTATTTATTGCTGTGCTCGGCCTGCCATTCGTTTTAAGCTACACAGTGATTGTTTATTGGGTATTTCACGGCAAGGTAGCCTTAGGCAAGTTTAGTTACTAGTCTCAGGTTTTTCACGGCTTTTTCACCCTCAGTGTTTTATCTTCAATGCATGGCTGGCAACAATAGGCATTGACTGAAGGGAGAGAAAGATGGAACAAACGCATTTAGTCGACGAGTTAGATAAAGCAATTTCTGAAGAACTGAAGCTTAGCTTTCAGAAGCTGAGAAGAGCTGCGTCTTTCGACAAAGAACTAAAAAAGACCATTGACGCCACTTTTCAGAGCTATCAAAAGGCAATGCCACAATCGTAGGCCGACTTTAATTAGACTTGGGTTATTCCCACCAAAACTGCCACAGGTCACAGCCGCTAATTTCGAGGGCTAGACGACCGACTGAACCCAACGACTGCAAAACGCTATCGGGGCAGTAACGAAACTGTTCTATCGCCAATTTAGTAGCCTGTTCACCAGCACTGATTGGCTTGGCCACATGAATATAGAGTGAATCGGGGCCTAGCCCCAATATTTTTGGTTTAACACCGTAGACTTCATTCCAATGCCTCAATAGAGCTAAATGGACATGGGCCGGTGGCATGTCGTTAACGCCACCCATGTGAAAATAAGCTGGAACCAAGTCGGTCTCAACCACTGGCACAAGCATTAAGTGTTGCACACTGTCGATTAGCTGCTGCGAGCGGGTAGGGGCAATATGACCCTCGCCTGCACTCTCGGGCTCAGCAAGAATCTCGATTGCGGCATCTTGGCGCACCTCTAACCAAGCATCCAAATCTAATTCGGCGGCGGCACGTTGATAGTCACTTACTGTTGGCACTTTATGCTTGCTGCGCAATGAATCGAGAATTGGCACAAGTTCTATACTTTCCAGCTGATCTAGCTTCAGTGCTGCTTGTTCAAAAGCATCGGTAGTAAGCACACAGTCATTGCCTGCCAAAAAGCGCATTACCGAGGCATACCCGGGTATGCTGCCCGGCCCACTGGGAGTAGCGGCAGCAGCGGACAGAGCGGACTCAGAGGACTGAGAGGATAGAGCGGCATCTCCAGCCGCCAACTCTGACGGCGGTTTAGAGGCAGATTGGGAAAGGTTGGTCTTGTTACTGGCGATGTGTTCTAAGGCTTGGCGCAGTTTTTGCCGCAGCATAACTTCCTGACCGAAGGGTAAAGCGCTCTGCTTCGGCGGTACAACCGGTGCAAAAATATTGTCGAGATCACTTTCACAGTCTAATAGTGGATTCTGCCAGAAGTCTTGTGAAAAGTCTTGATAAAACTCTTGAGCTTGATCAAGGCTAGCAGCAAGATACTGCAAGCGCTCCAGCTCGGAGACAAAGACTGAGGTGTATCCCAAATTTGCAAGAATCTGATTGAGCTTGAACCACTCAGAGACTTTCATGTCCTTAAACTTGCGAAAAACAAAGAGCCCTTTGAAGTTACCAATTGGCAGCGGTCGCAGATCATCAAAGCCGATTTGCGCAGCTCCAATGACTTGTCTCAGTGTGCCCAGATCTACGGCCGACTGCACCAATTTGTACACACCTCACGTAACGGCTCAATCGTAGATATGCCGCACTGTAATTTTCGAGTACCGCAAAAAAACATTAGAAGCGCAAGAATTGAAGTAGTTTTGGGCAAATACCTATTAACTGTTTTGATTGCCATGAAGGGCTCATTTTGAAAAACGCTACAGTGCTATTGGTTGACGACAATGCCGACTTGCGCAAGTTGGTATCTAAGACTCTCACATCTTTGTGCAACTGGCATGTAGAGACGGCTGGCTCGGGGCTAGAGGCCCTATCATTTCTTGAGAAGCAAAAGCCAGATCTGATTTTGATGGATGTTTCTATGCCTCAAATGGACGGTCTCACTGCCATTGAAGAAATCAAGAAACGCAAAGAATGGCGCGGCATACCAATTATTTTGATCACAGCTCGGGTGCAAAACCATGAGATGAATCAATACAGGCACCTGGCCATCGCCGGTGTCATTTCCAAACCGTTTGATCCAATGAAGTTGCCCAATCAAATCAATCGGCTGATTGAGCAATGGTCACCGAGTGGCGAAAATTTGCGAGTAGCCATCAGTGAATGACAATTTTCACAGTTTAGACTTTCTGGAAAATGCTCCTATTGCTCTCATGCAAACCAATAGTGCGGGAACCATCAACCGCGCCAACCAAGCGGCTTTGAGCTTTCTCCAATGTGGCAGCGAAGAAACCGTTGGCAAGACTTTTAGTCATTTTTTTTCTGACGACACCCAGAGTGCATATGTCTTGAGCACCTTGCAAACCACAGGCATCCTCAAAGAATTCCCAGCAGTTTTCAGAATCAACGATGGCAGCTTGCGCTATGTCGTGATTGACGCCAATGCTTCACCTCTAGAATCTTCAGACAGTAAACAATTCAATTTTTTTGTCAGAGACATTACTACTAGTTGGCTCAAGCAGAGTCAATCAAATGCCCAATTCGACATCACCAAAGTTTTAATTGGAGCAACTGCCATTGTTGATGCCTTAGAGCAAATTTGCACCACTTTGTGCAGTTTACTCAAATTCGAAATTGGCATAGTCTGGCGCATTGATGAACGCTCCAACCGCATGTCACGCCTGGTGCACAAAACTACAGGTGAAGCTGCAAAACATGAATACCTGATTGCCCGTTCGGTCAATGTTCCCCTCTCTGTTGCCGCAGGCTTTCCCGCATCAATTTGGTTCAATGGCAAAGGCAAGGTTTACACGAACCTTGATCACTACGATACTTGCTTCAACGAACCAGCATCGCGCATAACCAAAACCTATCCATCGGTGGTCGCCTTCCCCATTTGCATAGGCAACAGAATTTGGGGAGTGATCAGTCTTTTTTCCACCACCCCCGCTCCACTCAGCCCCGAGCTAGTAACCACTCTAGAGTCAATCGGCTATCAAATAGGTCACTTTGTTGATCGCATCGAAGCTAACGAGGCTTTCCTAAAAAGCCAAGAGAGATACTACGTTGCCATCACCGGCTCTAACGACGGCATATGGGACTGGGACTTAGTCACCAACGAAGTATTCTATTCGCCGCGCTACAAGTCGCAACTGGGCTATGACGAGAACGAACTGGCCAATCACTTTGATACCTTCCGCACCCTCTGTCATCCCGACGATTACCAACAGGTAATGTCCAAAGTGCAGAGACATATTGATACCAAACAGCCTTACGAAGCTGAAATGCGTTGCCGCACCAAAGGTGGTGACTACAAATGGATCTGCGCCCGCGGTCAGGCAATCTGGAACGCACAAGGAAGAGCTATTAGGATGGCTGGCTCTCACCGCGACATAACTGAATTGAAAGCAGCCGAAATTACCAGGCGTGAATACGAACAACGTTTGCTCGCTAGTGAGTCGATGTTTCGCCAATTAGCAGAAAATATTCGCGAAGTATTCTGGATTATCTCTGCCAGAACCGACGACTTCATATACGCCAGCCCTGCTTTTGAAGAACTTTGGCTAGAAGGCTGCGATCAGCTATACAACGACAAAGAAGTCTTCTTCAACCCCATCGTCGACGAAGATCGTCCACGGGTGCGCCAAGCCCTACAGGGTCTCATGCTCGACAGCAAACGCCAAGATGGTCAAGGCTTTGATATTGAGTTTCGCATCGAAACACAAGAAAAAGAAATTCGCTGGATCTGGTCTCGAGTATTTCCAGTTTTAGACCAGAGCGGAACCTGCGAACGCCTCTATGGTATTGCCCACGATATCACCGAGAAAAAAGAAGTAGAGCGTCGCGTTAGTGAATTCTATTCAACAGTATCGCATGAGTTGCGCACACCGCTGACGTCTATTAGAGCAGCACTGGGCTTAATCGAAGGTGGCATTACCGGCGAAATAGGCGACGAAACCATGGAGTATGTCAGTATCGCTAGAGACAATAGCGACCGTCTCATTAGACTGATCAACGACATTCTTGATATTCGCCGCTTAGAAGCCAACAAACTCGAAATGCGAATCGAGCATATCACCCCCAAAGATTTGATCGAAAGCACCATAGACTCGCTCAAGGCTTTTGCCGAAGAACGAGGAGTAGCCATCACATTTAGCATAGACTCAGGCCGCGACATCATCGGTGATAAAGATCGCCTAGTACAAGTATTAACCAATCTGATTTCTAATGCTTTGAAGTACACGCCCCGCGGCAAAAAAGTATTCATCAACACAACTAATAGCGGCCCCAATGTGAGAATCAATGTTGTTGACGAAGGTCCGGGCATTGCCGAAGAACATATGCAAGGCTTATTCGGGCTTTTCCAACAATTGAGCTGCATAGAAAACGAAGCCAATACTGGCTCAGGCCTCGGGCTGGCGATATCAAAAGCTTTAGTTGAAAAGCTGGGCGGCAACATCGGGGCGGCCAGCAAACTAGGACATGGAGCAACTTTCTGGGTGGAATTGCCCGCCCTTGAAACCATAGCCTCTGAGCACGTGAAAACTGATGATGACGCCAGTGAAAATATTGACAAAAATAGCCCGGACTACGATTCCACAAATAATAAAGGAACAGAACCAGCGCTGGTCTTACTAATGGAAGATAGTGACTCTATTGCCTTAATTCTCAGAACTTTAATTACTCGCAAAGGGTATACGTGCATGCGTGCGGCCAATATTGCCGAAGCGCGAACTTTGGCAGAAGCGGAAAAACCTGACCTGCTCTTTGCTGATATAAACTTGCCTGACGGCAACGGTTTAGACTTCGTCAACTGGTTGCACAATAAGTTTGCCGACTCTTCTATTCCTGTAATTGTACTGAGCGGAGCAGAAGCCAACATAGGTAGAGTGCATCATCCTGAACTGGTGGACTGGATCAAAAAACCTTTTGAAACTGACGAGATACTTCGTCTGATGAAACTGCGTGCCAGCAAACAAGCGACTTCACAAACCGCCTCTTGAAAAAACTTGCTCACAAATGCTAATAGCCCCAACGCATCAAACAGGCACCGGCACTAAGTCCTGCACCCATAGCAGCAAAGAGAATTAAGTCGCCTTTCTTCAGGCGGCCTTGCTCTAGCGCTGTACCGATGGCGAGTGGCAAGGTACCAGCAGTGGTATTACCATACTCATCAATATTTACTATTACCTTGTCCATTGACATACCAAGCCTATCAACAGCGGCTTTGATAATACGCAAATTAGCTTGGTGCGGAATAAACAGATCGATATCAGCACCAGTTAAGCCATTGCGAGCAAGCAAGCGAGCACAAAGCTCGGGCATGCGCTTAGAGGCAAACTTGAAGACAACTGGGCCGTCTTGTTTAACAAAGTGCATTTTGTCAGCAACAGTTTGAGCAGACGCTGGAAACTGGCTCCCGCCGCCTGGCATGCAAAGATAATCGCCGCCGGAACCATCCACTTCGTGCAAGAAATCAATGAAATATCCTTGCTCTTTTGATGGTGAAGGTTGAATCAGCGCAGCACCACCACCATCGCCGAAAATAATACAAGTCTGCCTGTCGGTATAGTCGATGATTGATGACATCACATCCATACCGATGGCTAGCACGTTCTTGTGGGCACCGGTAGCAACGAACTGAACGCCCACTTGCAAAGCATATAAGAATCCAGAACAGGCGATAGAGAGGTCAAAGCCCCAAGCATTCTTAGCGCCGATTTTGTCTTGAACCAAACAGGCAGTGGCCGGTAGCATCATGTCAGGAGTAACAGTGCCAACAATTATCAAGTCGACTTCGCTGGCATCGACACCTGCGGCCGCTAACGCCTTCTTCGCTGCTTCTGCAGCCAAGTCAGAGCAAGTGACACCCTTATCAACTATATGCCGCTGTTTAATACCGGTACGCTCGACAATCCACTGGTCAGTGGTGTCTACCATCTTTTCTAAATCGGCGTTAGTGAGCAGTTTAGTCGGAACCGCGGTTCCAACTGAGGCAATACGGGCTAGGTGAAGTCTGCCGCCTTCTTCAATGGCTGGTATGTTCAGGATTAACTCCAGATGTTGAGCATAGGTCAAACGCTAAGCCACTATTCTAAAAGAATTTAGGAGCGGAAAATCGCATTCTTGGTGAGATCAGATTCACCTAGGACCAATTGGCCTCCGGCGGCCTTTCTAACTTTAATAATTGCTAAGTGCTCTTGGTCATGGTTAAGGCCATCATTTGTTGATAGATTTTCGAGTCCATAATGGCAAGAAACTTACGACCGTCTTTCAGCTCACACATGGCACAGACTTGTTTACGATTACCGCCCATAGCTAAGCCAGCAATCAAGCCCAGTGGACCAAAGACAATATTTCCCACAACAGCCCAGCCCAGAGTTTGTGCTAAATTCTTGGCAGATTCTTCAGTTTGAATTTGCATAGATTTCAAATCGGTGGCGAGGTTGACCTGGTCAAAGCCACCCCAGAGCACACCCATATTGAATTCCCAATCACCAGCGGTGAGGTCTCCGGCCAGTATCTTCACCTTCTTGTTCTCGAACAATTTGGTAACTCGTTCCATACTTAGCCTCGGCTCACTAATACTTAGCTCAATATACCCGAACTTAGACCCAGACGAAATTCCTTAATCTTGTATGTCTAGATTTGCACTCTTAGTCGGTGTAGTCGGTGTAAAAGTTCACCTAAACTGACGAGCCTTGACCTAGCACGGCTAAATAGCTAGCATTGCCAAGCTTTATGGTCTAGGTTTCAGCCGCAGACCAAGACATTACTTTCAAGGATTCACATTGAGAATCAAGAGTGTTATCACTCAACTAGTTGTTTTTTTGTTGCCGGTGTTGGCTGCGCTATACAACACCTTCGAGCTACCAGACTACACTCGCAGCATAATCTGGGATTCGGCTCACTATGTACTTTCAGGCAAGCTCTTATCAGCCTGGTTGAACGACCTTAGCCACGGCCACTATGTCGATCCTCATGAATGCGAGATGGGCTACTCTTTACTGCTTGACGGCATGATTATGCCAAGCTTTGCCGCTGTTCTTGTTCGTATCGGCAGTCTCTTCAGCACGGCACCCAATATTGCCTACACCTCTGTACTGGTAGGCCAATGCCTGTTGTCAGGGCTAAACTCACTTCTGATCTTTAGAGTTAGTAGGCGCCTAGGCTTCTCACGGTTACTCTCTTGCGCTGGTGGCTTGGCTTGGGGTTTCTATCCTGGGCAAGTAATCGGCGCTTCGCGCTTCATGAGCGAGCCTCTAGCAGTGACCATGTCACTGATATTCGTGCTCCTACTGTCGTCTCTATTGCCTCGAGGCAAATCAAGCGACTCTGCCCTCACAGTCAAAGATTTGCTCAAGGCCTTTGCCGCCGGCATGGCGCTAGTAGCACTAACTCACACAAAAGCAGTAATGGCACCAGTAGCCGTGTTCATCTTAGGCCTTACGCTATTGAACTTGCGCCCCCTGCGCAGAACCATGACCCTTGTAGCTGTATTTGCCACCGGCGCATTCATCACAGTTACTCCCTGGCTAATGTTCACCCAGGCCACGATGCACCATAAAACCCTCTTGCCAGAGAGAATGCCAGGGTTTAATACCGCAATTGGTGTCGACGTAACAGTAGATGGCTGGGCCCCATATCCCAAAACAGAATATGTCACTTTAGTTGAACACGACAAACCTATCATTACCGTCGCCAACGCTTTAAAGACCAAACCACTTGAACTATGTTCAATGTTCGCACGAAAAGCTGAGCGTCTTTTTCGCAATAGCTGGAACGATTTCTATTACAACAGCCTGAGCTTGGCTAAGCCAGCGCAAATACTGATACACCAATTACTACTACTGGGCGGTGGCCTGGGCGCAGTGTACCTCTTGGTGATGGAAAGAATTCTTCGCACCAACATTAAGCAGTTGAGTGGCAATGA
Source organism: Candidatus Obscuribacterales bacterium (assembly GCA_021732025.1). Classification (GTDB taxonomy): domain Bacteria; phylum Cyanobacteriota; class Vampirovibrionia; order Obscuribacterales; family Obscuribacteraceae. Next base: position 22,203 of record JAKFVU010000057.1, read on the forward strand.
TCTAATTAAAATCTCAGCACTACTGATAGTGGCTTCGCATTTAATTTTTGTCTTCTTTGAAGCGCAGAGCCGCTATGCCTTCCCTGCCATGGCTTGGGTCATGGTGCTGACCATTATTGGCCTTGATCACTTAGAACACACCTGGCATTCCCGCGCGCTTGGAGCTAGCTGTGTGCTCGCCATGTTATTTGTGGTCATGAACCGCATCGAGTTAGCACCACTGCTTGTGCAACCACTAGGAAGCATCGAAGCTGCAACCATTGGCGTGAACTTGGCCCTCTCTATCAGCTTTGCCGTTTGGCTAACAGCCTGCTGCCGAGCCGCCGAAGCGAAACGAGTGGGCGGCAAATTACTTGCTTCAGATTATTTTTCATGGGTCGTGCTAGTGCTGGCTGCAGTGTTCAGTTTTGCTTTTTTACAGATCAAAGAGCTAAATGCCTTGCCACCAGAATGGTATTGCCAACTAGCCCAAGGCCAAATCATAGAAAGGCGATTTAAAATTCCGCAACCACTTGCAACTAACTATGCCAAGAACGAAAGCAAGAATTGGGCGACCGTAATCGTTGATGGAAATGCAGCTCTGGCGAATAGCACGGTCAAAATCAACGGAGTAGCATTAGAAGGTCAACCTGAACTTCTAATTCCAGTTGCAGATAAAGAAGTACTAGAGCCTTCTGAGTCAGCCGTCGTCTACGAAGCGGCTCGGGCAGCGGGTATGCCCTTCGACAAACTAAGACAATGGCGTTTTGTCAGAGTGCCACTTTCAGCTATCAATTTGGTTAACTCAGAAGGGCTAAACACCATAAGCTTGCAGGTCAAAGCAAAAGAAGGCGCCCTAATTTTTGGTCAATATCGCCTCAAAGCTCAAGAGAAGCAGCAAATGACTCCTGCCTTGTGGGGATTTTCTTTGGGCAAATGGAGCACCGACGGCGACATGAGAGTGACTGACAAAACCGTAGTCAAAGTAGCTCAAGAGTCTCAATGCAAGCCGCCAGAACAAAAAGGTAGCTCCAACTTACCGCAGTTCAAAGACAACCAAGATTTATCTCCTGCTGCCGGCCAGCAAAGTGGAGAATATAGGATCTATCTGATTTTAGGCACTCTACCTTTAGAGACCAGCGAAAAGCCAAAACTGAACCCAGCAGTTAAGCCAGAGCTCAATATGCAATTTAAAAAGAGCCGAAAGATTATTCTGTGACCGTTAGGTCTATTTGGTTTTGTCTAGCAGCACATTAACGTACTTAGAGAGATAAGGCAGTTTGTGCGATTTGCCGTTGTAGGTATCGAAGGCCAATTTCACCCCGACAATCATGTAGACCAGCGCCAGTAGCCCGCCTAACAGACCTAACGGTATGGCCAGCAGAGGGCCGAGTAAGGGAATGACCCCTAAGAATGCAGCTAGCACGTTGTTGACCACAAACACCGCCAGCATGGCCCCAGTGAAGACAAGCCCCTGCATAGCGTGATAGCGATTAAAACTTGGACTTTCAGAGGGCGAGTTGAGGAGCACATAGCCAGCGACGAGAGCCAATGGCCCTAAAGGCAAGTAGGCTAGAGCACTGGCAATGTTAGTGTCTATCGGAGTTCCGAAGACCGTGGTTTTTCCGGGATTGAGAATAGGAATGTCAGGGTTTTCATCCTCACCATCAGTCCGTTTTGGTAAGTTCATATTTAACTTATCCTCTAGAGGGTTTAATATTTAGGCCGTTGGTCTATGACTAAATCATGCACATCAAGTTATCTTGATGGGGTTATCCTGATGGAGCTATCTTACCCCTGTGGGAGCCTTCGCGGAGGAAAATTTGTCGAACAGCTCTCTAGTCGGTGCAATACTGGCAGACCGATACGAAATAATCTGCGAAGTAGGCAGGGGCGCTCTAGGCGTAGTCTACAAAGCCAGACACCTGGTGATGGAGAAAACCGTCGCTGTAAAGGTGCTATTTGGCGAAGTGCAAAAAGACGAAACTAATTTTCTACGGTTTCAAAGAGAAGCTCAAGCTGCTAGCTCAATGAGTCATCCAAATATTGTCGTGGTTTATGACTTTGGCATCTCACAAAATCAAACTCCTTTCTTGGTCATGGATTTTGTCGAAGGCACTAACCTCAAAGATGTTCTACAACGGCACGGCAAACTACCGATAGAACGCGCCGTAGCAATCTTCTTACAGATGGCCTCGGCTCTTGAGCATGCTCATTCAAAGGGAATTTTGCACCGCGATATTAAACCTGAAAATGTAGTCTTAATGCACACGGCCTGGAATCCTGAGTTCGTCAAATTAGTAGACTTCGGCATCGCCAAATACGTCAACGAACCATCGAAGAATTCAAAAAAATTGACTATGGATGGAGAAGTGCTAGGCACCCCGGCTTACATGAGCCCAGAGCAAATTCTTGGCAATAAACTTGACGCTCGCTCAGATATTTACTGCCTTGGAGTCTTGATGTACCACACAATTTCTGGCAGCCTACCGATTTTGGGCATCAACGCGGCTGAAACCATGAGCCTTCATGTTACCGACATGCCCAAAGATCTAGCAGAAGCCTGTACCAGTATGAAAGTGCCTCACAGACTCAGTCGCACAATTATGAAGACCTTGAAAAAGCACCCACAAGATAGACATCAAACCATGCGAGAGTTGTTAATCGAATTAGAAAACTATCGCGGCTAAGAAAAAGAAACCCAAACAAATCATGCGCACCAGGACGATTCTCATAACCCTTTCGGTACTTTGCATAGTTGCAATTCCTTTTGTCACTAAAACCAATGACAACAAAGGGCCCGGCAGTGTGCGGGTTGTGCCCAACCTAAGTTACATCAGCGATAAAACAGTGCCTGCTTCAGATAGCCAACTTCTCGATTTATATGTTCCGACCAAATCTTATCCACTTATACCTCTTGTAGTATTCATTCACGGCGGGGCCTGGTTACAAGGCGATAAAAGTGAAGCGAAAGACATAGCCCTGGTGTTAGCGCAGAATGGCTTTGCCGTGGCCAGTCTCAATTATCGCTTGAGCGGCCAAGCACAATACCCGGCACAACTACAAGACTGCCAAAAGGCCATTGCCTTTCTCCGTTCTAAAGCGTCTGAGTATGGTTACAGCCCTGAACACATAGGTGTCTGGGGCGTCTCTGCTGGAGGACACTTAGCGGCATTGCTTGGCACTTTGAGTGGCGACCACAATGAAACTGGACTGACCGATTTAGAGAAAGCCAGTCAGGTGCAGGCAGTTTGCGACTGGTGCGGGCTCACAAACTTAGACACAGTGCAGGGTCAGGCTGGTTCAAGAACTCGAATTGACTATGACACAGCTGATGGCCCAGTCGCCAGACTATTGGGCGGACTGGTATCAGATAAAAAAGAACTAGCCACTGAAGCCAGTCCTGTTAACTATGTCAGTAAAAACGATCCACCGTTCTTGATTGTTCACGGCGATATAGATGATCTTGTACCCTTTGCTCAAAGTGAAGAGCTAGCAGAAAAACTACAAAAAGCGGGTGTACCAACAAAGCTTGTAGTAGTGCGTGGAGCGGGTCACCAACTGGGTTCCGAGCAAGAAATAAAACGGCTAATAGATTTCTTCAAACAGACTTTAGTCGAAGGCAAACGCCAATTTCAAGTTGATGGCTAGAGCCACTATTTTTCTAAAGCAGCTAGACGCTTGATCATAAGTTGTTCGCAGTGCGGAAAATATTTGTGCACAAGCTCGCTGCTGTCTTTTCGACCAGCATCAGTCTCACCACCAGTGCTGTAGCAGTAAAGCTCAGCGAATGTTTCAGAAGCGCCATTGTTAGATTTCTGAAGATAGTAATCAAGTTTTTGTCTATGCTCATCTGGCACTTTGGCCGCCTCTAAAGCATAGGCGTGTTTAAATTCAGCGCTGTCAGAAAACTCACCAAGGCAATAGTCAACGGCATGGCCCGTCTCATGACGAAGTACCCCTATTTCTTCGATGGTGCTTACAGGCTCTCCTGTGCGACTATCTGCTCGAAACTGCGACATCACAACCTTGCTGCCCTGAGTCAGCGCTGGTGATTCTTTCCAGCTAAAGCTAGAATCCCATCCACGCGGCGCAGTATTCTGAATACGCATATCATGCTCCACAGCCGATGAAACCAGCACTATGCGCCCGCCTCGATCTAGCAGTAATCTCAATACCGGAGTAGGCATCGCCACCAGCAAATCTTTCACAAGACGAGTGAAAGAAGGAGTAACGTTGGGATTCTTACCAGCAGATGGTTTGACTTCGACCAATCGATCAACAATGGCCTTGGCAGAAAGCTTAGGCTCGACGCTGGCATTGCTCACATTTTTAGCTTCACTAGTTTGACTCTTATTAGCCTCATGGTTGGCAAAATTGGGATCTATCTGGCGCAAATACAATAAGGCTTGCGCCCCTTCCTTGCGTGCCGGAAATGCCTTTGCCAAACGCCAGAAACTAGTAATCGCCTCATTTCTGTGGCCCGCCAGATAGAAACTGTAACCAGCATAGTAATTAGCCGAAACATTTGCAGGGTCACTTAGTGATGCAGTTTCAAAATATTGAGCAGCAGGAAAATATTGTTTTTTACCATACAGCTCTAAGGCAGTCTGATACTCCCCACGCGCAAAAGCAGATGCGCTGCTAGTGGCGATCAATAGTAAAAAGGAGAGCCAAAACTTAGTATCTTTTCTGATTGCCATTTTCTTACTGCAAATTTTTAGTAAAGCGAATCACTTGTTGTTGATTGTCAATTGTATAGTTCCAGTCACCAACAAAGTCTTGGCCAAGAAGCGGTTTGGCAGTGTTGGCTTGGTCGCAAATACCTATGGCAAAATTGTGTCTTTCAATTGGCCCAAGCTTGATACCGCTAATAATACCAACTTGCGCCATAGCTTGACCACTCAGACCAGAAATCGGAAAGGCAGGACGGTGAGGATCAAGGCTTATACCTGCCTGATTAGCCTCTTGCTTAGAAAATAAACAGAAGACTGCACCAGTATCAAATACCATTGGCACATTCTTACCATTGATCATAGCTGTAACAATTAACGAATTTCCTTCTTTTGTGAAAGGCACGCTGAAGATATAGTGCCCGGCAGCGTCAACAGTGAGAGCTGGTGCAGTCTTTTTCACGACGGCTGCAGCGAACGAATGTTGGCGAAAAGAAATCGTTTTACTGGCAGAATCAATACTATATTCAAAGTCACGATAAAAATCTTGGCCAAGCAGTGGCGTATCCATAGGCACGCTACTGACTAGAATGGGAAAGTTGCGCCTTTCTATACGACCCACTTTCAAATCGACACTGAGATGCCATACCGGAATGGGCTTAGTCTGGCCAATACCGGCGCCCCAGCCACTGGGCGACCCGCTAGGCATAGGTATGCCCATCTGCTTCAACTGAGTGGGAGTGAGCAGACAACGCTCAGCGCCAGTATCAAAATCAAATTTGATTGGATGATTGTTGACTAAACCGTCAACTTCAATCGAATTGCCTCGCCGCTCATACTTGACCCAGGTCTCTTTCGGTAAAGCGGCCGACTCTACCTGCTTAGCTAGCGACAGCTGATGCAAAATAGTAGAGGCCTGCTGTGCGGCTGCACTACCAGGAAAAGTATCGACCACAAATTTATACTGCTCTTTGGCTTTATCAAGATGCCCTAAGTGATGCAGAGTAACGGCCAAATAGTAGGCCGCATCTGCATTATTCGGCTGCAATTGCACAGCCTTGGCGAAACTTTCAAAGGCTTGCAAGTATTCCTGTTTCTTAAACAGGGCTGTTCCCTGTAAATAAAACTCGCTCTCTTCAAGAGCAAAAGCAGTACTGACTGAACAGGACAAAGCGATTAAACAACTAGTTAGCAACCGCCAGCGCATCTTCATCCTCAGCTGCAATCTAAATATATTAGTCTATTTTGATGATATTCTTTCGGTGACTCTAAGGGTAGAAATGAGCAAACGCCATAGCCTTCCGCTACAAGCAGTTCTTTTGAGCGCCACCCTGGCAGCTTCGCTAGCACTTCCAGTGGCAGCCGCACAACACAAAACTGCAGACTTGGCGAAAGCGCTTGAGGCAGTCAACGATAAGCTCAAAAGTGAGCCTACTGACAGGGTTAAACTGCTGCAACGGGCAGCGCTTCTTTTCTCATTGAAAAATTCTGAAGCGGCCCTGCTCGACCTAGACCGCATCTTAGAGCTAGAAGCAAATAATGCCTCTGCTTACTTTCTGCGTTCAAATGCTTACCTTTCGTTGAAACAATACCGAAAGGCACTGTCCGATGTAGATCAATCGCTGGCACTGAGCAAAGACAATACGGTCGACAAGCTTTTCCAAAGAGCTAATTGCAACTATATGCTGGGCCAAGACGCTGAGGCCATAAGAGACTTAGACAACCTTCTTAAAATTTCGCCGCTCACTGCTGAACAGAAGTTGATGTCATACGCCAATCGAGCGGAAATTAAATATCGCCTCGGTCTGCATAGCGAATGCCTTGCCGACTGCGCTAAAGCGATCGCCATCGACCCTAGAGGTTGTGGTGGCTCGGCCTACTATTGGCAAGCAGAGTCGGCCAAGGCTGTGAAAAACTCCGCTCTGGCAGCATCAGCTGCCATCAAGGTGAAACAACTTGGATATGTAGATGTAGGTCGCGCAGTGGTCGCCAATGACTATTTGGTCTATGCCAACATGTTTGACCCAGCTCAAAAATATTTTCATCACCGCCTCGATACCAAGCATTTTGCTATTTTCTATAAAAGCGACTTTAGAGGCGACTATAAGTCTAAGTCAGAGAAAAATAGAAATGAAGAATGGGCAAAGCTGGTGGCAGTATTTGCCGAAACCTTCTTAACACGCATCAACGCCGATCTTTTAAAACTTGACTGGCCTGAACCTGTAAACGTCTATATGATGCCAGACAAAGCTTCGCAGCATAAGTTTTTGCAAGAACAAATGAACTATCCAGAACTGTGCACCGGCACAATTTTGCCACAGCGCAATGCTCTAGTCTTCCACACTGATAGCGGAATAGGAACAGTCGGTCACGTGCTCTTCTCGCAAATAGCCAATAATCAATTGCAAAATGACGATACATTTTCAGGACTAATTGCTTTCTTCGAAAAGCTGTTCGGCTACAAAGAGAAAGGCAATTCGGCTCTCTATTGGGGTTATCAAAATCCATGGAGACTAAAGCTGGCAGCCAAATCTTTGCCTGGCCTCACTCTTTCTGATTTAATCAAACTGTCTCAAGAAAGCAAAGACGACAGCCAATGCGAAGAGCGACTACTGTCAGTATTCATCTTTAAGAAAGAAAAACTAAAGCACTATATAGAACTCGTGGCAGCCAATGACCGCAGGGGCTATGGTACTTTTTTGGAAGCGGCTTTTGACAAGCCCCTTGCCCAAATCGAACCAGAGTGGCACCAATATTTGCTAGACGTAAAAAAGAATCTAGCAAAGCTCAACGAAACACCTTCAAGCGAATTCTCCTTTTCTAAAGCGGCTTTTGACAAATTCGTAGGCGAACATCGCGACACCTTTAAAGATCTAGCCTTGCACGCAAGCAATCGCACGAGCAGCAAAGTAGATATTGTTACCGTGTCGGAAAACAAGACTGCACCAGGGGTGCTGCCCAAAGGTTGGATGCGCTCTGGTTCAAATCCAACTCAGTACGAAATGGGAGTAGACAAAAATGTCACTCACAATGGCACCGCATCTGGTTACATCAAATCGCTTACACCTAATTTCAAAGGTACCGGCACATTGATGCAAGCATTTGTTGCAGACAATTTCATCGGCAAAAAAGTCAAATTAACCTGTTATACAAAAACCCGTGAGGTGAAAGAATGGGCTGGTGTCTGGATGCGTGTCGATGGCGCCAATAGGTCTGGCGGTCATTTGGCCTTTGACAATATGCAGGATCGACCCATTAAGGGAACAACTGATTGGACAGAGAGAACTTTGCTACTAGACGTTCCTCAAGGCAGTGCCACTATAAACTTTGGTATTCTCCTGGTGGGCGGCGGTCAGGTATGGGCTGATGACTTTACTTTTGAAGCTGTAGGTGAGAGCGGTAAACCTTCAGCAAAGCGGGCATCTTATATTAATGACCAACCACTCAATCTTAATTTCGACGAATTAAACAAAGGCGCAAAGTAACGAGTCTATGAGCGAAGAAAGAAACCTAATTACCTTTGAATCAAAAGAATTCAATACCACAGAGCCACAAGAGCACTTCATTAATGACTGTTGCTACGGCGATGACTTCTGTAAATGGCTAATTGACGAGCTTAAGAAAAAAGGCATCGAATGTGATAGCGAACCGGGCCAAGAAGACTTTGGTTGGTATTTTAACTTCTCAGTAAATAAAGTCACTTACTGTCTGGTCTGTGGCTTTCGTTTAGCTGAAGAAAATCCAGAAACAGAAAAGCAAGAAACTGCAACCAGCAACGGCGACTGGATCATCTGGATTGAGCGCTCTGCCGGCTTCATGTCGAGCCTCTTTGGCGGCCGCAATAAAGGTATCGATGCAGCCGTGCCACGCCTAATACACAGCACACTGTCTGCTCATCCGGCTATAACCAATATCCGTTGGCACAAGAAAAAAGACTTCGATGCTGGTCGTGAAGACCTAGCAGTCTCAAGTCCAGAATAAGTCTCTCATTGGCAAATTGCACTTCTTAAGCTTAAGACAAGAATGTCTTAAGACGCTCTTAACCATGCCGAGCAGATGATGGCAATAACAAATAGAAAAGAGAAAAGAAAATGAAAAGGATAAACAAGACAAATGAATTCAATAGTTCCTGAAACATGGAAAATACCGCCCCAGCTGATAGCCCGCTTCGGCGATAGTGCCGGCAAACAACGAGCCATGAACGCCGAAGGGCATTTGCTTTTAGTTTTACATAACCCAGCTCTCGATAACAACACTGGCCTAGAGCGCAAAGCCAAACTGTTATGGCGAGCCCCCTCTGGTGCTTGGGCCTGCAATAGCTATGGCAGCGAGAGCGACTTACTGAAAAAGCATGTGGCCAGCTTTGCCGCACTAGTAGAACAACTAGAAAACCAAGTGCAAGAAGCAGAAGGCGCAGATGACTATTTTCGCTTACTGCAAGCAATTGGCCCCCTGCACCGCAGCAGTCGCAACTTGCATAGCACCCTGCAACAAGCTCGGGAGATGGTGAGCGAAGACCGCGAGATTATTGTGGCCAGAGACTCTGCAGGAGACATCGAAAGGGCCCTCGAACTGCTGCATTTGGACGCCAAAAACGGCTTAGACTACACTGTGGCTCGAAAGAGCGAATTGCAGTCACAGCAAACCTATGAGATGGCAGTTAGCGCTCACAGGCTAAATATACTGGCAGCAATCTTCTTCCCAATCACGGCACTAAGTTCAATCTTTGCCATGAATCCAGCTCTTGCCCCAGAGCATCTACTGCACACAGCTTCGTTCTGGACAGTGGTAGGCGCAGGGACAATTTCGGGCCTACTACTCAGTCGCACCCTCTCTAAAACAGTTCAAAGCAGCCCCAAGCCCATCGTCAGCAATCGGTCGCGCTATGGCGCCCAAGCGAACAAGAAGGTCAAACCAAAGCAAAAGACCGAAAGGCTAAGGCAGGCGTTTTAAACTGACAGTAAAACGACTACCCTTGCCCACTTCGCTTTCTACTTGAATTTCGCCTTTGTGTCTATCAATAATCGCCTTGACGATCGCCAAGCCTAAGCCGAAGCCTCCGATATCTCGAGAGCGCGATTTGTCGACGCGGTAAAAGCGCTGAAAAATATGAGGCATACTTTCTTCTGGGATACCAATTCCAGTATCTTCCACCGAAATTCTGAGCCAATCGCCATCTACCTGATATTTGACATGGACCACCCCATTTTCATCGGTATAGCGAATAGCATTTGCTACTAAATTAAGCAGAAGCCGCTCTAACGATTCGCTATTGCCGAGTAATGTCACATCTGGCAATGGCTCGCAGCAAAGCTCGATACGTCTAGCACGAGCCAATTGTTCACACTCAGCCAATACTGGCAGAGCGATTGATTCGAGGCGAATATGATCAATTGGGGCAGGGTAATCTGGTGATTCCATGCGCGATAGCACCACCAAGCTTTGACCTAGTGACTTCATGCGTCCACTAGCGCGGTTTATGATGGCGAGCACGTTTGAGCCTAGCTGACTGTCTTCGAAGGTAGCTTCAAGGGTTTGTACTGAAGCCTCGATGACGCTAATTGGAGTATTAATTTCATGGGCAGCATCGGCGACAAATTGGCGCAAAAGCTCCATAGTTTCTTCAACCGGTTTAACAGCATTGCCCGCGAACCAAGAGCCGCACACGGCAACAGCAAGAGCCAAAAATGGTGAAAGTGAGACCATGGTCAATACAATTTGTTTGAGGGCATCGTCTCGCTGCCGTACAGAAACTTGCACCTGTAGGTAGCCACTAAGTTTAGTATCGTCTTGTATCTCAATAAAAAATGAACGCAAATTGATATCATCGAGCGAAGATTGATTAGGCCCATCGACCCGAACAAAGCCAGAGCTTAATTGCCTGTGGCCGATTGGTCCGAATTCCTCTAGCAAATGACGTTGCGCGTCAAACACTTGGATGCTGAAAGGCACCTCTTCATGCCGTGACTGCGCGCGCATGCCCCAGCGGTTAAGAGAAGGTCCGCGAGCAGTTATATCGACGGAGGGTAAGACTTCTGCAGCAAGACCCTGAAGTTCATTATCAATAGATCTATCCAATTGCGCGGCGAACATAAAGATCGCCACAGCACCACCAAGGAAGTAAAGCAGAACAAAGAGAAGAACGAACTCTATTGTCAGCCTTCGGCGCAGGTCATGTTTCACTTAAGCTTCACCGAGTTTATAACCGACACCGTAGACAGTGGCAATAATAGACGGTGTTCCAGCCGTATCTAGTTTCTTTCTTACTCTGGTTACATGACCACGCACAGTGTCAAGAAGAGCCTCGGTATCAGATTCCCAGACACTCGACAAAAGGTCTTCAGCGGAAAATACTTGATGGGGATGACGCAGAAAGAATTCGAACAAGCGAAATTCTTTTGGCAAAAGATGCACTTCATGGCCGCCTTTCAGCACCTTGAATTCGTTAACGTCAATTTCCAAATCGCGAAAACGCATTACATCTTGGGCCTGGCCATGATTACGACGTAGTACAGCACGCACTCTAGCTGCCAATTCCTTTAATTGAAATGGTTTTGTCATGTAGTCATCGGCACCAGAGTCTAATCCAGTTTCTTTGTCATCCACATGACCCTTAGCAGTAACCATGATGATTCCAGCGGAGCCACCAGATTTACGATAGCGCTTGCAAATTTCCATTCCATTGACCGAAGGCAACATGATGTCGAGGATGACGACATCATAGTTGTTGGTTTCCATGCGAATAAGAGCTTCTAAACCATCGTCGGCAATCTCAACTAGATGATGGTCTTTAACGAGCCAGTTCTTTACAAGCTCTGCCAAATCGGCTTCGTCTTCAACTATTAGAATTTTCGCCATAGAGTCAATGATACACCGATTGGCAAGTCAGTTGCTTTCTTAACCTGCTACCACATGCTTACGCGACGCTGTCGGATGCTTCGTGACGCTTTGATGAAGCTCCAAGCCGCGATACTCAACAGAGCCACCGCTATTGGCTTGATCACGAGCAAAATCGTGCAAGTGTTCCATCACCGTATGGTCAATAAATGTAGCACTGCCGAGGTCAATCACAACTTTTTTACCGGGGGGAATTTTAGCCAGATGTTTTTTTAAAGAGAGGTAATTTGAGAATATTGCCGCCTCATTAATTCTCAAAATCATCGTATCAGCCCCTTGCTCTTCCAGCACCGCATTGGCCTTGAAAAGCTGGTTAATACGCACACCACGCAAGATATGCAACAAGAATTTGACCGCCACTCCAGCGCCAACACCAACTAACAAATCAGTGGCGAGAGTAACAACAATAGTGATGTTAAAGAGCAAACTTTGCTCCCAACCAATGGCGTGGGTATCTCTAAATACCTTCGGTGATGCCAACCGGTAACCAGTGAAGACCAGCAGAGCAGCAAGAGATGAAAGAGGAATTGAGTTGATCATTGAAGCGGCTAAGAGCACAAAAACAAAAATAAAGAAGCCGTGAAAGAAATTAGACCAGCGGGTTTTGGCACCATTAGTAATATTAGCCGTACTGCGAACAATCTCAGCAATCATCGGCAAGCCACCAATCATGCCTGAAATAGCGCTACCTAATCCAACAGCAGATAAGTCTTTGCTCAAATTAGCATGCCGCTTATATGGGTCAAGTTTATCAACGGCAGAGCAACTCAACACTGTTTCAATGCCTTGAACAAGCGTAATCGACAAAACCGAAAGCCAGAATCCATCCATAGTAATTGCTTTAAAATCAGGACCAGTAAAGGCTGTTGCCATATTAGTGGGAACCTGTACTAAGCACTTAAGTGGATTAATATCAAAGCTTTGACCGGCAAAGGCATATGAATGTTTTGTAGTAATGTGAAAAACAAAACCCAGACCACAAGCGGCTAGCACCACAATTATTGGGGCCGGAATCTTACGCAAGAATCCGCCTTTGACAAAAGTAAGACCAATTAAAATCAACATACTCATAACGCCAATTGCAGCAATCTCTGGATTGGCGTGGACAATAGTAAAAGGCAACTTGAGAAATAGTTCGATTGGTTCTTTGGAAGGCGGTGCTACACCTAACATCACCGGAAACTGCTTGAGCATAATAACGATGCCAATCGAAGCCAACATTCCGTGCACCACTGATGCTGGGAAAAACTTACCCAACTCACCGGCCTTTAATAAGCCCATGACAAAGAGAAGAACACCAGATATGACAATAGCGGCTAATGTAGCGTGGTAGCCCTGACTGCCACCACCCAAGCGATCAACCGAACTCAAGAGAACAACGATTAGACCGGCAGCTGGGCCGTTAATCGTGACGAATGAGCCGCTTATTTGCGAGACAAATAAACCACCGATCATGGCGCCAATAATGCCAGCCATGGGCGGCATGCCCGATGCCATGGCAATACCAAGCGAAAGCGGCAAAGCTATAAGGAAGAGAATAAAGCCTGAGACAATATCAGATTTCCAGTTCTGCTTCAGTCCAGCCCATCGATCGGCTGGCAATACTGTAATATTCTGCTCTGACATCATTGTCTCCAGTATCTCTGGCCCAAAGCATCATATATAGATGCCCTGGTCGCTCCGAGGAGCGCTGTCGACCGGCCCCAAATTTAGGCCCGTGGTCTTTCTTAGAACGTTAACAGGCAAAAGTGATGAAGATGTGATCAATTTGCATCCGATCACAAGCAGTTACATTAATACACCTAGATCATCACACTTCGATCACAATCAGCTGCTAGCCTTATGGAGGCAACCTGTAGAAACTAATGATTAATGACCCCACGACATTTTCGGCCGCCAACCTGTTCACGAGCGCTAGCGCGATATGGCTTGGCGGGCTTGCCATTTCGGCTGTGGGTAGAGAAAAAGTAAAAAGCAATTTTCTTGCCTTCCTAATGCTGGCAGGAGCGCTCTTAACTCTCAGTGGAGCGGCAATATCATGGAATCAATCAATCGAATACAACCAGCTGCAATACATTTGTTTTGGTCTAGCTCGCGCTGACTCTCTTGTAGATCCTCTTAGTGTTCCCTTTCTCGCTTTATTGGGCTTGCTCGGTTCAGCCACTGCCATAGCAAGCCCCTGTCATACAGCTGCTCTCAATAGCCAAGGCAAACGCGGTCATTACTGGAAACTATCATTTATTTTCCTGATCGGCATGCAGCAGGTTTTACTAGCCGCCAATGGCATCGCATTTTTGGTGTTTTGGGAAATAATGTCATTGTCTTCAGCAGCGCTAGTAGCCTCTGACCACATTCGACATCGGGCTCAACGAGCGGCTTTCGCTTACTTGACAGCCACGCGCATCTCGACAGCCTTAATTACAGCTGCCTTTCTCTGGATGCATCACAACACTGGCAGTTGGTCTTTGAGTGCCTGGCACTTCGGAACCGAACAGAGCTTGGTTGCGGCCTTCTTCCTTCTGTTTGCGGTCTGCACCAAAGCCGGGGTCTGGCCCATGCATGTCTGGCTGCCCTTGGCGTACCCAGAGCCACCCGGTCCGACCTCAGCACTGTTCAGTGGGCTGGTCGGAAACATGGCAATCTTTCTACTAATGCGCCTACTGCTAGCGGGCCAATGCAGCCATCTAAGCATTGCATATGCTGCTATCGCGCTAGGTACAATCTCATCTTTGTGGGGCGTGCTCTTTGCCTTAATGGAGCGCGATCTAAAAAAACTATTGGCCTACAGTACTGTAGAAAACATGGGAATTATTCTCACTGCTATTGGTGTTGCTATTCTGGCTCACTGCCACAACCTTACAGCCATAGCCACTCTTGCAGCAGCTGCGGCACTCTTTCATACCCTCAACCACGGCTTGGTTAAAGCCTTGCTATTTCTTGGTGCCGCATCGGTAGAGCGAGCCGTACACACTAGAGAGTTGACGGCTCTAGGCGGGCTGGCTAAAAATATGCCGTGGACGATGCTATGTTTCTTCATCGGCTCGCTCTCTATTTGTGCCATGCCACCAATGAATTGCTTTGCCAGCAAGTGGCTGGTCTATCAAACTTTCTTCCAACTCTCCTATGCCAATGCCCCAATTTTAGAACGAGCGATGTCACTGGCCATGGTAGGCATACTGGCATTTGTTGGCGCGCTCTCATTGGCCTGTTTCACTAAAGCAGTAGGCATTGCTTTTCTCGGAAGGCCGCGCTCCAACGCCGCTGCTAAGGCCAAAGAATCAACAACCAATGGTCCAGACGGGCTAATCATCGCCCAACTTTTGTTGGCTGTCGCCTGCGTCATGATCGGCACCTCAGTGCCAATTGCCTTAGATGGCTTAGCTCCTGCCGTTCGCCAGCTCACCCACGATCAATTCTTAGTGGGTTCAAGCCTCTTCCCTATTCCCCAGGGCCAACTTGCTCTGGTTGGTGGCATTTTGGTATCAAGCATTTATCTGTTTGTGTTAGGTCGTCGTTCAGCTGAAGTGAAGAGCTACATCACCTGGGATTGCGGCTTCGGGCCTCTATCTACTAGAGCTGAAGAAACTGGCTCAAGTTTCTCGCACCCGATTGGACGAATATTCTCACAAATTTTGCAATTAAAAGTGACCACCGAAATTTCGGGCAAAGACCGGCGCCATTTTCCTGAGTCGGTGCGGGTTGAGACCTTCATGACACCAATTCTTGAAACAAAACTATACCGCCCGGTAATGGGAATCTTTGATTGGCTCTCGTCTTCCCTCGTGCGCCTGCAGACTGGCAGCATTCACATTCACTTACTCTATGTGTTCTTAACCATGGTCTTACTCGTATTCTTGGGGACAAACATATGACCTCAATCAATACCGATGCAATTTTAGAGACACTGGTTTTTATTGCTATTTTTCTGCTCTTGCCACCACTACTGGTTGGCATCATTCGCAAGACCAAAGCACGCTTTCAAAACCGCATCGGTGCGCCGCTTCTGCAACCTTACTTCGACCTGCTCAAGCTGCTTAGTAAGGGCGAAACCATTAGCAAACATACTAGTTGGATTTTTCGCAGCACTGCCGCCATTAATGTTTCGCTACTAATAATTTTGGCATTTCTAGCACCATGGACATCACTGCGCCCCTTCAATTTAGGTGCCGATCTCTTCTTGGTCATTTACCTGTTGGCTCTCACCCGCTTCTTTACTGTGCTCTCAGCGCTCGATGCCGGATCTGCTTTTGGCGGCTTTGGTGCAAGTCGCGAAGTAACCTTGGCCCTGCTGGTTGAGCCAGCTGTAATACTGTGTTTAGCGGCAATTGGGTCAGTTAGTCAAACTAGTGACCTTGGAGTAGCATTCTCCTTTAACAATATTGCTTTAGCCAATCAACCCGGTCTCTGGTTCATAGCCGGCTGTGGTCTGTTTCTTGCTAGTCTCGTAGAACTATCACGCATGCCTGCCGATGACCCAACCACACACCTTGAATTAACCATGGTGCACGAAGCCATGATTCTAGAAAACTCGGCAGCGAATCTAGCATTAGTTGAATACGCTCACTTTTTAAAGATATTGATTTTACTGGGCATATCTAGTCAATGCCTACTGCACGCCATCCCCTTCTTCTGGCACACCACTGAACTCATATTGGTATTGTCGTCAATAGTGAGCATCATGATTTTGGCAGCCAGCATCGCCATCATAGAGAGCGTTGCCGTAAAGCTGCGCTGGACCAAATTACCAGAATTCATTGCCTACTCAGTGGCCATGAGCATTTTCTGTGTCTTTATCGCCCTCAGCAAAAATCTCAATTAGTGTAAGAGGAAGATAAATAAAATGATTCTCGACACATTCGAAGCACTGGCCATGGTGGCAGCAATATTTGCAATTTTGATTTTAGGCACGACTCACCTGCGCACAAACTTATCATTCTATTCGCTTCACACGATGGCCATCGCGGCAGTGACAGCTTGGATTGCCAGCATTACTCATGAAGATCATCTCTACCTTGTGGCAGCTGGTGTGTTTATCATCAAATCGTGCAGCATTCCCTGGTTTCTCAATAGCGTTATAAAGAAAATCAATGTTGGCACCGATGGTGGCGCATTTATCGCCGCCCCTCTTTCTATGCACCTCGGGGCTTTAATGCTGGGATTATCATTCATGATCAGTCAGCAAATACCGGGTTTAATTGGAGAGGCCGATTCACGTCTAGGCTCAACAGCCGCGATGTCGATTCTCTTTTCAGGGGTTCTTTTAATGCTTACCAGGCGCGCGGCAATTAGTCAGATTGTCGGTTTTCTTGTAATTGAAAATGGCATTTATCTTTTTGCTGTAACTCAGACTCACGGCATGCCGCTGATGATTGAAATGGGTCTCTTGCTCGAAGTATTGGTGGCCGTAATGGTGGCCGGACTACTGCTCTTCAATATCAAAAAGAGCTTCGAGCATATCGATGTCAGTCAATTGACGGAGCTAAAAGACTGATGAACGACTTACTCTATCTCACGGCTCTACC
This sequence comes from Candidatus Obscuribacterales bacterium, assembly GCA_021732025.1. Classification (GTDB taxonomy): domain Bacteria; phylum Cyanobacteriota; class Vampirovibrionia; order Obscuribacterales; family Obscuribacteraceae. Next base: position 39,274 of record JAKFVU010000057.1, read on the forward strand.
GGCCTCGCTGGCACTACTCAGCCTCTTTATTAGAGATGTTAAGTTGACTCGCAAACTAGTACCGGTTCTTATTTGGTGGCAACTAGGAATAGTGGCCCTAGTTTTGCACCCCTGTCTTATCAATGGTCAACGCATGGAGTTTACTAGCGGCCTGGCAGTAGACAAAATGGGCACCTACTTTATTTTGCTGGCCACTTTTGTGGTCTCTTGTTGCATCACGCACGCCGACTATTTTTTTGCCGCCGCCGAAGCCCACGGAGACGCCTACGAAGACCAGCAGCTGCGTCTCTTCTACGCTTCTGTCAATCTCTTTCTCTTGGCCATGACTTCTGTTTTTCTTTGCGACAACCTAGGCTACCTCTGGATTGCCATTGAAGCGACAACACTGTCGTCAGCACCACTTGTCTATTTTGAGAAAAATAAATTTGCCCTAGAAGCCACTTGGAAATATTTGATAGTCTGCTCAGTCGGCATTGCTTTTGCCTTGTTGGGCACAGTATTTATCTTCGCCGCCAGCCAAAGAGGCACTCTAGCAGTGCCCACTCTTAATATCTCAGAACTGATTAGCCAAGCCCAGACTCTCAATTTTCCGCTTTTGCGCCTCGGTTTCATTTTCTGTCTGATTGGCTATGGCACCAAAGCTGGTATCTTTCCGCTTCATACATGGCTGCCCGATGCTCACGCCGAATCACCAGCACCAGCTTCGGCAATGCTTTCGGGCTCACTCTTGAATTGTGCCCTTTTTGGCATATGGAAAGTATCGAGCATAATCAATGCCGCCCAACCTCATTCTCACGTGCACCAACTAGTGGCTATTCTAGGCACTGTAACAGTTGTAGCAGCCAGTCTTCTACTATTGAGGCAGCACAATTTTAAGCGTCTCTGGGCTTATTCAAGTATCGAAAATGTTGGCCTTATGGTCTTTGCCATCGGCCTAGGCTCTGGCCCACTATTCTTCCTGCAAGCGCTCAATCACAGCCTGGCCAAGGTCGCTCTATTCTTACTTACGGGCAATATCATACAAGCTAGCGGAACCAAGAAGCTCAATAAGATGCATGGCGTTATCGAAGACTGCCCAATCTGGGCGCTTCTGGTGACACTTGCTGCCTTTGCCGTAACTGGAGCACCACCATTTGGGGCATTCGTGGCGGAAATGTCAATGCTCAGCTTAAGCATGACTGATGAAAGATGGGCATTGGCTCTAATTATGACCGTCGCCATCGCTATCAGCTTCGTTGCCATATGCGCCCATGTAGGCAAAGTAATATTGGGTCCGGCCAAACAAGGTTTCAAAAAATTCCAACCTATTAGAGCATCCATTATTCCTGCGCTCTTAGTCTTAGGTACTCTAGTTCTTGGCTTAGTCGTCAACACCGAGGCTTGGTCGGGGCCATGGAGCATGATCAAATGAAACTAGAGCGCCAACAAACACCTTTCCATGAGCTTCATGACATATTAGATCATGCTCTCTCAAAATCGTCTGACAAACGAGTCGGCTTGCTTACGTCTATCACTGGGGGTGAAATTGCCACCCTCTTACTCTCACCCAAAGACGGCACAGCCGAGCTGATGGTGACAGCAGTTGAGAACAACAAGTACAGTTCGTTCTCAACACACCACGCGCAATTTCACTGGTTTGAACGCGCTTTATTTGATTTTTTCGGCATCGTACCTGAAGGTCACCCGCGCTTTAAACATCTTCTTCTGCATGATCAGTACGCTCAAGATTTCTTTCCACTGCGCAAAATTGATCTACCGACCGATTTTAGAAATGCGCTGCCTCGTCGTTATGAATTCTTAGAGGTCAAGGGCGAAGGAGTTTATGAGCTACCAGTAGGTCCGATTCATGCCGGCGTAATCGAGCCCGGGCACTTTAGATTTAGCTGCTTTGGCGAAACCATAGTAAACCTTGAAATTCGCCTCGGTTGGGTGCATCGAGGTGTCGAGAAACGCCTCACCGAAGTACCATGGCAGAAGGCGCATTTTGTCGCCGAGGCTGCCGCCAGCGATACAGCACTGGCCAACGCTTTTGCCCACGCCATTGCCATCGAGTCGATACTTGACCTAGAAATAACTGAGAGAGCGCAGTATCTACGGACTATTGCTTTAGAAATTGAACGACTGGCTGTGCACATAATTGATGTTGGCGGCATTGGCACAGACATTGGCTTACTTGGTATATCAAGTGCGATGGGGCGTTTGAGAGGCAAAGCTCTAGCTCTAGCCGATCTAATTAGCGGCTCGCGCTTTCTTCGTGGCTTTATTTTTCCTGGTGGTGTCAGGCCAGTTAGTGAACGCAAGCTGTCCGAAATCAAAGCCGGGGTAATTGCCCTTAAGAAAGATTTGACTCCAGTAATCCAGATGCTTTCAGACAATCAAATGGCAACCGAGCGGATGAAAGACATAGGAAAACTCTCTAAATCACTCGCTGCTGAGTTTGGTATGGTCGGTATCATTGGCAAGGCCTGTGGCATCGATTGCGATACCAGAAGACAATTCCAACAGGGCAAATATCCCGAGCTAGCACCAGAACCTTCAATCGAAATTGGTGGCGACATTCTCGCTCGAACGGCTGTTCGTGTGGGTGAAATTTGGTCATCTCTCAAGACCATCGAAACACTAGTAGACAACTGCCCCCATGGTGAAGAAAAGGTGACAGTGCCAGAGATGTTACCGGCCAATGCTACCGGTCTTGGCATAGTGGAAGCCACCCGAGGAGAGCTGATTCACCTCATATTTACTGATGAGGATGGCAAAATTTGTCGATACGCTATCAAAGATCCAAGCTTCGATAACTGGACAGCAATTTCTATTGCTATTCGCGACAACCTCATTGCTGACTTCCCTCTCTGCAACAAAAGTATGGCGCTCTCTTACAGTGGCAACGATCTCTAATGCAAACACAAACTACTAATGCTTAAACTAATCACTTACTTACTGCAACAAGGTGTGGCCACAGCCAAAAATATCTGCCCTGATTTGGCAGAAGGTGTGATTGGCTTACCGATGCTTACTGATGCCCCATGCCAAAGTGGTTGCACTGCCTGCGTTGAAGTCTGTCCGACCGACGCTATATCGGTCTTCAACATAGATGACGCAAATCATGTTCGCCTCGACCTCGGTGCCTGCATCGGCTGCGGCTACTGTGTTGACGTCTGTCCAACAGGAACAATCAAAAACAATCCCACTACGCGCGTAGCGGTGCGCACAAGAGAAGAGCTAATACTCACCACTGCTGGTGCGGCAGCTGAGGCCGCTAATAAAGAACTAGTAACCCAAGGGCGCACGGCGGCAGCCAAAATACCTACGGCTGACTCTCTCAGCAAAGCTAGCTGGTTCGGTCGTTCAGTGGCTGCCAGAGTAGTTTCGACCGGATGCTCGGCCTGCGACATGGAACTGGGTGCAGCTGGCAACCCAATTTTTGACATGGAAAGATTTGGCGTACATATTGTGGCGTCTCCCCGCTTTGCCGATGCCTTAATTGTCACAGGACCAGTTTCAAAAGGCATGCAAGAGGCCCTGGTCAGTTGTTACGGCGCTATGTCTAGCCCACGAGTAGTAATAGCATTAGGTACTTGTGCCATCTCTGGTGGTGTGCACAAAGGCGGCTATGCCGAAGCCAACGGTGTCGATAACATTTTACCGGTCAACGTTTATATTCCAGGCTGTCCTCCTCACCCTTGGAGTATCATTCACGGCATTCTCCTCGCCATGGGTAAAGAACACTTAGCTCTAGCCAAGAAAAAATAGGTGTATATACACCTATTTGGAAAATACTAGAGTACTCAAGTATTTTGTTTTTGATAGACATATATGTCTGTACTATTTGTCTCTAGTTATAAATTTTGCTCTATATTCTGACTCACTACTCTTGGGCAAGAGCGGCTTTGAGAGCGGCTTTGAGTTGTTCAAGATTTTCACAGCGCTGTGGCACATAGCTGCCTGCGAGCAAAGTTGCTTTGTTCGCTGTTAATGAAGTCATTGAAAAATGCCGAGCCGAATAAGTATGAGCAAATCCACCACTTTCAAAATGGACATAACAGTCAAGGCCATTTTCACTGTTTGCAATGGCGGCAAAAATCAAGCGCGAAAGAGGCTTGGGTTCTAGACCAGAAGTAACACAGCCAACTTGATAGGAGCCGTCGGCATCGGCCATCGGATAAGGGTTCAATTCTAACTGAACAGCCAAGGGCAAGTCTTCAACTTTATAGACCATTTTATTTTCGCCATCATTAGTATTTTTAGCCACTTAAATTTCCTCCGCACCTTAAAAATACTAGTCAACTTTAGATTCGCTGGCAGCACAAGCCTTCAGGTCGCACTCAAGCTGATCGAGAGCTTTGAGTTTCTCTGCCAGCACTTGAGCAGGAAGTTCAGAACGGGCTCCTAGCCTTTTACGATTGACTTCGTCAACTATTCTCAGGCGCAAGTTTTCACCTACAGCAAAGTAGGCACCACTGGCATAGGCAATTGTGCCACCTTGTACCAGAGAGTTAATTTTGTGGGGATAGTGGGTGAGGTGCCAGCCAGCCACGATATTGGTTACGCCAAGAGCAACCTTTGTACTTCCCACAAACAAACCGGCTCTGACATTCTCTGTGGCCGACCTTGTGCCAGCACGAATTTCGCGGGTGGAGAGAGCAAATTGCTTGCGCCGCTGAGAGGCTTCAAGATCGTAGGCTGACAGAAGCGCCACCGACTTGCTCGAACTAGCGATTGATTGATCGGAATGAGGACTCTTATTGAGCAAAGCATTCAGCTCACGGCGGTGCACTTCTAACTCATCCACTGTATGTGGTGAAATACCAGCAACAACTTGCCGCAAAGCACGCTTGTGAGAAGAAGCGACCAGTTTTCCTACACCTTGAGCAAGAAGGGGAGTAAACATAATCAAAGCACCAGAAGTGAGTGTCAGCACACCAGCCCCGCCAGACAAATGGGGCCGACGCTCGTGAGTCTGCACCACGTTTACAAGATTGCCCACGGCACCAGTAGTATTTTTAGCGATATCAAAGACATAGAGCGAGTCTTGAAACGCTCTGAATCTTTTGGCAGCGACATGATAGTCAGCATATTCTTGCAAGCCCATATCGGTAATATCGCGCAGAACAGCTTCTTCAGCTTGAGCGATAGCTAGCTCGTCGCTCTCTAGATGCGCAGCAGTAACAGCAGCAGCGCGTTTTTCAAAAAGTGCATTAATCTGATCTCGCAGAGCAAGAACAAAGCTAATACTCTCTTTTGATCCATAACCTTTCTTATGGGCTGCGTGTCCATGATGGAGATTGATACCAAGTTCAATACCAGAGCCAACTGCTCCCACTGTCTGACCGACCATCTGCAAAATCAAACCTTTTTCTTGTGTAACTCGGTTGACACCATTTGGCTCATAGCTGATTTTGCCACTACTATTTACGTTAAAGACATTGGCGTTGCGGATAACTCGTTGGCGATCGACAAGCTGTGTTGTCAGTCCGGCCGCAGTCATTCCGGCATTCGCCTCTTGAAAGGCGAAATAGCGCCAGCCCCGCCAGCGTCCTTGTATATTATTGTATTTGCGAAAATTGATACTAAAGCGCTCTAGCTCTACTTCCTTCAGAAGTATCTGTCGATTTAGCTCTTCCACTTCATCTAGCGAAGCACTGGCAGGCAATGCAAAAATAGACTGTTGAACAAAGCACACCATTAAGGCAGCAGCGACGATTCTAAATTTACAGACCATGGTCTCATTCATTTATTTGGCGCCAATTTCCAGTTCTCGCAACGCTGCTGCAGCTCGCGCCACTCCTGAAGCGTCTGCTTGACGATACCAATAAAGAGCCTGTTCTAGATCCACTGCGACAAACTTGCCATGCTGATAACAAGCGGCCAAATCAAACTGGCCTCTGGCCGAGCCATTCTTCGCCGCTGCTTCATACCATTTGAATGCTTCCTCATCACTTTGTGCAACACCCCAGCCGCGGTCGTACATATAAGCAACATTGAACTGTCCGTCACAATCGCCCTGGTCGGCAGCCAGCTGAAACCAGTGCAAGGCCTGGACATAATCACGCTCTACTCCCAAACCATTCAAATACAATGAGCCTAAATTGTATTGAGCCACACTATAACCGGCTTCTGCTGCCGCTAGATAACACTCACGAGCCAACACCAGGTTGCGCTCAATTCCCTCGCCCTTAACTAGCATCAAGCCTTGTTGAGTCTTTGCCGCTAAGTCTCCATGCAACGCTTTGGCTGAAAGCTCTTCATATTTTCTTTGAGCAGCAATATCAATGGTCATTGTTGGTCCAGCAGAAGAGGAAATTAAAGCGCAGTACAAGCAAGTTCAGGGTTATTACTGAGGTGCAACAATAGGGCTGGTGATTTAATCGGGTAAGCACCTAGTGAGGCAAGCAATGAATCCATCTTCAAGACCACGTTCGCTGCCATGCCTCTTGGCCCTATATTTGACCACAACAGCGACAACATTTGCCACCCCCGGGCTCACACCTGCCGCGAGGGCGGGTGATGTAAAGGCCGCAAAAATAGAGCAAAACGAAAGCCATCCCGCTGCGGAGGCCCTAAGAGCAGATCTAAAATCTGAGCAGAAAGCAGACACAGTTCACAGCCTGGCTCATATGCCTGTAAAAGAAGTAACAGTCTTCAAAGACGGCCATGCCCTGCTCATACACGAAGGCCAGATGCCACTCACAGCCAGCGGCGATGTAGTTCTTGAAGACCTACCCAAACCAGTGCTTGGCACCTTCTTTCCTTATAGCCTAGAGCCACAGGCCAAACTCACCGCGGTGACTGCCGGCCGAAGAAAAATCACCAACAGCCAAACGGCCCTTACAGTTGCCGAGTTGGTTGCCGCCAATGCCGGGGCGTTGGTGCACATTGATGAACTAATCGGTGTCGGCGAAAGTGCCAAAATAGTTTCGTATGACGCCAAAATAATTGGCATTCCTACCCGTTCAGCCGAAGAACTTGCCAGAGCCGGCCAAGAGAGCGTTGATGCTGCTCTAATTTTGCCCCAAAAAAGCAACCTAGTTAAACTCAAAACCGATACCGGAATCAGTTATGTTCCAATAGAACGTATTCAAACACTGTCTTTTAAAACAGAACCTGACGGCCAGCTCAAAGATGAGTATATTCGCAATACCATGACCATGGCGCTCGATTGGCAGAAGAGCGGCAACTCAAAAGCCAAAGTTGGCATGATGTATTTGGAGAAAGGTATTCGCTGGATACCCAATTACAAAGTCACCATCGATGGCCAAGGCCATGCCAAAGTGAAGTTGCAGGCCACTCTAGTAAACGACCTTACAGACTTGAAAGACGTCAACTGCAATTTGGTCGTGGGAGTGCCTTCATTTGCCTTCAAAGGCGATGTCGATCCAATTTCTCTGTCAGAAACCATTGCTCAGGTTGCCTCGTATGCAGGTCAAGACTCGAGGCTGAGAAACAGTTTTAGCAATTCTATTATGTCGCAATCGGTTGGCTATGCTAGAGATAGTGACGACAAAAGTGGTGACACACAGACAAAGACAGAATCAACTAAAAATGAGGATCTCTTTGTTTTTAACTTGAAGCATTTGACCTTAAAGAAGGGCGAACGCATGGTAGTGCCCGTACAAGAATATGCTGTTGAGTACAAAGATCTCTATACTCTAGATTTAGCATTTGCGCCACCACCAGAAGTGCAGAACCAAAATAGTCACGTGCATTCTGGGCAAGAAGAACAGAAGCTGACAGAGAGCAACAAAGTAATTCACAAAATCCGACTGTTCAATAGTAGCAAGCAGCCGTTCACTACAGCACCGGCACTGATAGTGGTGGCAAGCGCCAACAACGACAAAGGCACTGAAAAAAATAGTTTTGCCAGCGACGGCGAAGTATTAGCGCAGGGCATGATGACCTACGCGTCACCTGGTAGCAATGCCGATCTCACCCTGACAAATGCCATCGACATCAAAGCAAAGAAAGAAGAGAAGGAAACAAGTAGAACTCCCGATGCCATCACCTGGCAAGACAACAAATATGCAAGAGTCAATCTGGCGGGCTCCATCGCCCTAACCAACTATATGAACAAACCGATCACAGTTGAGATAACCAGAAAGGTGTTGGGCCGCTTAGACAGCGCCTCAAAGGGCGGCAGTATGACGATGACCAACACCATCGACGAAATGAAAGGCAGTGATTTGCCAATTTGGTGGGGCTATTACAGCTGGCCCGGTTGGTGGTCGTATATGAATGGTATTGGCAAGTTCACGTTCACCGAGACAATTCAGCCAGGCAAAACGGTAAACGTCGATTACAGCTGGCATTATTTCTGGCGCTAGCTCAATCTAGTTAAATCAAATCAGCCTAATAAGCTGGAATCATAGCTGGGCATTCTTTTGCCTTCTCGGACATTTCAGCAAAAGCTGTAGCCGAATCACTTCCAAGCTTCTCGGCTAAGACCATGGCCCGCTCTCGTTCAATTGTCAGAGCAGCCGGGTCTGTCCAAGTGTCATAAGGAAAATCAGCGCTCTTTTGGCGACGAAACCAAATTTCAACACCCTCGACCTTCCAAACCAAAACAGCAGGAAGTGGTTGACCATCATCACTACTCTTTTGCAAACCCATCAAAACAGAGCGGGGCAGCTTGACTACCATGCCGCCTGGGTAAAGTTTCACTTCGCTCTCGCGTACTACTTCAATGATCTCAGAAGTAAGTTTATGAACTGCGACAAGATGCCCGCTCTCTTGGCGACACCAAGGCAACGTTTTCAGATACTGAACGAACTCAGTGCCCACATAAGCGGCTTGCGAGTCAACAAAATCGGTCATTTCAAGTGATGCTCCCAGTTGATAGCTGTAACTAATTTACCCATATCACCAGTTGTAATCAGTGGAAATAATATTAAGAGTGAGGCTGATAATCAAACTAAATTGTCGCAAGTGTATAAGCAGATGCGAGTTGGGCGTTAATATTCTCTTGGGTGTGGAACATTCATAGAGACCACAGATTAAATGTGGTCATCCTTAGGTATCAAATCAACTCCAGAAGAAAGCAGCAAAATGGGCAACGAAGAAGGAAACAACACTCCAACTGCATTTCTAGTCGACCTGGTCTCCAACCGGAAGATCCCAGTCGCTACCCCTAGATGTCGAGTCGGCCGCGACGACTTGAACGACATCGTTATTAGTGGCGATCAGTCAATTTCGCGCTTTCATTTCATCATTAGTTATGAGAACGACGAGTTTACGGTGCAGGATGCTAAGAGCCGTCACGGCACATTCTTAAACGGCAACCAGATCACCAGCCCAGAAAATATTAAAGACGGCGACGTATTAAAAGTAGGTGTGTCCCTCTTTTGGTTCGTAGTTGAAGCGGTACAGGCACCGGGTTCTGAACCAGTTAATCCGCCAACAGTGGCAGCAATTAGTGGTGAGCGTTCAGACGGCGTAGGCATTACGGTCAAAGGCCATCCAATGCCTGTGTCAGATGGCTCCCCTATGACCGACACTAGCGTCAACCTCAAGGCTGTAGATGATGGCTCTTCTAAGTCTGCCACACAAGAAATGGCAATGCCTGATACCAAAATGCTCGACAAAATGGAGGAAGCGGCCAATTCGATTCAGATTGAACCGAAACCAGACGCTCCTAAAGCCTCACTTGCCTCTTTGTTACAACCCCTCGCTACAGAAGTTGTGCAAAGCAATGAAGATGCAGTAAAAGCCAAGCTAGCAGCCCAAGATAAAGAGATGCTAGAAGACTTAGAGACTTCTTCTACAACTGATTCTGCTGCCGATACCGAAGTTGCCGCCGAGGCACCTGCCGAAGAAGCACTGGGGAGCCTTGGTGAATACAAATATTCTGATGCTTCAGAATCTGCCAGCGCAGACACAGAGGCTAGTGCAGCTTCAGATAATGTAGAAGATTCTGCCATTGACGCAACAGCCGACAGCAATGGTAGCGGAAGCTTGCCACCTAAAATACTGAACAAACCGAGCGACACTGTTACCCTCGAAGCTCTCCAACCCACAGGCTTGGCATCATCACTGGGCAACAAAGCTGAATCTAGCACAGAGACAAGTGCAGAAAGCGATGATTCAGAAGTCAGTGCATCCGCGGCCGAAACTGAAGTGCCGCAGGGTGAGGCAAAAGTTGCTTTAGGAGACCTTCTTTCTAATCAAGAGGAAGTTGCTGCCGAGGCCGAATCAATTACTGCGGTAGCTGATGAAACTGAACAATCTACGGCAAAAGCAGCCGCAGACAATCAAGAGGATGCCGAAAAGGAAACCGAAGCCGAATTGGCACAAGCTGAGCCAGAAGTCGCCGTGGCCGAAAGTTCTACCTTATCGCCACTTAACGCTGAAATCAGTGGGGAATCAGGATCTAATGGTTCGGGAACTACCAAACAATTGGGTGGGTCTTCTAGCTTAGATCTAGGTTCTATCAATTTAGATGACGCAATGACACTACGAGCGGGGGCTACTGACGTGCCGGATTGGACAAAACGATATTTCTCAGATGAAATCGCAAAGCTCAATACAGAGCTCGATGAACTGAACGAACAGGTGAAACTCGCGCAACAAAAAATTCGCGATGTTGAAACCCGTGTTGCTCTCACCAAAGGGGTGCGTAATACTCTGCTGACAACAACCGGTGACGAACTGGTTGAGGCCTGCGGCAAAGTTCTCAGCTTAATCGGCTGGAAGGTAACTATTGCTGCTGATGACAAACATGAATTAAGACTAGAAGTTGATGACAAACATGTTTGTATCGCACGTGTTATTTGGACCACCACCCAAGCAGAACGCTCGCACCTTGGCCAGCTTTCAATTTCGCAGACACGTTACTGGTGCGAAAAAGGTACCGAACCTAAAGGCATCTTGATTGTCAGCAAAATCAGCGATCAGGCCCCAACCGGTGTCGGTTCGTCTGTTGAAGAACTAGAATTGGCCGAATATGCTGCCAAGAAAAATGTCTGCCTAATGACCACCATGCAACTACTTTCACTCTATAAAGAAGTTGCCTTAGACGACACCAAACCAGATGGATTGAGAAGTGCAATCGTTGCCGCCAATGGCTGGTTGTCTGGTCATGACTTAGAACCTGGTTCGTCAGACACTAATGATAAAGAAGATTCGCAATCATCGAATAAATTGAGTTCGCTTCTCTCAGCATCTAGCTAAGAGTTCAGCGGCTTAATTTCAGCAATCTAGTAATATATAGAGCAGAGAAAGACTCGTTTTTTCTCTGCTTTTCTTTTGACCAAGTTCTAGATGAACAATGAGCAATGAACAAAAAGGTAGCATTTTGGAATCTCACAAGCCAAACAAAATTCGCATAATTCTGGCTTTTCTGACAATCTATTTGATCTGGGGCTCCACCTACATTGCTATCAAATTTGCTTTAGAGAGCTTTCCACCTTTCTTGATGGGTGCTTCTCGCTTTTTCACTGCGGGAATTCTCATGTGCGGCTGGATGCTCTTTCGCGGAGCAGCACTGCCAAAACGCAGCCATATATTGCCCACACTCACCCTCGGCTGTTTATTGTTAGTTGTGGGAAGCATGGGAGTGGTGCTCGCAGAAAAGACTGTGCCATCGGGGATGGTGTCACTACTTGTGGCTATGGTGCCTGTATTTATTGTACTGCTGCAATGGTTAAAGCCCCAAGGAATCAAACCAACCAAGCGAGTCATACTGGGATTAATTACAGGAGTCAGCGGCCTTGTCTTTCTCATTGAACCACAAAAATTTGCTGGAGCCGAAAGCATCGATCTAGTAGGAGTAAGCTTCGTTCTACTTGGATGCTTGGGTTCAGCGGCCGGTGCCATTTACTCGAGATCGGCACATCTACCTGATTCGCAACAACTAGCAGCCGGTATGGAAATGCTTTTTGCCGGATTGGTACTATTTATTTGCTCTGCCTGTGCCGGTGAATTCAACCCAAGTGCGCTGGCACAACTACACATATCATTAGTATCTGGTCTTTCGTGGCTCTACCTCATGGTTTTCGGCTCAATGCTTGCCTTCTCGGTCTATATCTGGCTCCTAAAACAGGTCAATCCAGCCCATGTCTCCACATATGCATATGTCAATCCGGTGGTGGCAATATTTTTAGGCTGGTGGCTCGCTGGCGAAACTATTAGCATGCAAACATTCATTGGCGCTGGAGTGATTTTGGCAGCAGTCTGGCTCATTACTCAGAGCGGACCGAAACCAGAACCAGCTTTAGCATTGGCGGGCGACGCCACGGCTTTAGAGGCCTGTGCCCTGCAATCAGATAGCAGCAGCTGATCTGCTCTTTTGCTAGTATTTAGCTATTGGTTGTCTACTAACTTGCCATCTTCTTGTCTAACTTTCTTGGACAAACCAGTGGCAGTCTTACCGAAACGCAGATCAATTTCGGCTTGGTCGAATTCACGAACAGCGTCAAACAACTGCGAACCGCTCTTCAAAAGAATTTTACGACCTTCCTCACCCACCCGATACAACATCAATGAGTCAGCAAGCATCTCATCTGGGTTAGTAAAATAGCTCGTAGGTGGCTTGATCAGAGCCTTCTCCCGCACTTCTCTGTTAGTAAAGCGAGGAGCATCCTTAACATCTGCAACTGCTTTTCCTTGCTCATCTAGGGCACCACCCTTAATATCACAGCGAATCCAACACTTACCGCTACTCATACCGTCGCCAGTGAGGCGATACAGTTCTTCTTCCCGCCCTTTAATTAGCCAATAGCGCGAATCGGAAGACAGAGTCCACCCTAATTTTTCAGCTGTAGGCTTAAACTTCTCCAAATTCCACGTAGCCATGTTGCGCTCGCCATTGTGAGCAATCTCGTGAGAAGCCAGAGATTCAATACTGCTTTTTACATCTTCTTGGCGCTTCACTGAGTCTTCTGCAGTAATCGGCCTATATGGCTGCAAATCAGGTTCAAAGAACACAGCCATCTTGCTTCTCAAGTCAGATGCATAAAGGGCTGCAGTATTGGTTCTATGACCAAACATCGGATCTTTGAGAAAGTAAAATTTGAGACCATGATTTTTGGCATCGGTAAACTGACTAGGCTGTGACGAATATAGTGCAGCCTCAACCCCCATAAGCTCGCTCAAGCGGGGCACACGTGAGTGCGCCATGGGTCCATCTACTAACTGACCTGCCTTGTTCTTACTAAGTATGCGCGGTCGAACAGCGTCCTCCCCCTCTTTACCAAAGGTGACGTGATATTGCTCATAAAGTTGGTGCAGCTTGCCCTGCACCATGCTGTCAAGTTTTTCTCTTGACTGAATTAGCTCTGTGGGGCCGGCCTTAGTCTCAAATAGTACCTTACCATCAGCAGAGCCAGGCAAGCGATAACGAGCGAGGCCGTCTTCGACGGTGCGCTCTACGCCATACTTCTCGAGCAGGTCTTTCTTCAACTTGTCTTGGCTAGCAGTATCGTTACTGCTGGTTTTTACGACCTGTCTAGCATGACTAGCGAACTCCTGACTGAGAAGCTGCCGAGCGGCATCGCTACCCTCACTTCTTGCTTGCTCAAAATGCTTATCCACTGGCGGCACTCTCATCGGGATACCAATCCAGTAAAGCGCCAAATTATGTCTGACTTTTGGCCATTAGCTCAATTAATCTGCTGGCTTGGCAGCGGCTCTCGTTGTTTTCTTGAGCGCCTTGCTCGTCTTTATGATTGCCGCATGAGAAGAAGCAGTAGCAGCCGATTTTGCTGGCGTCTTTTTTAAACCGGTGTTCTTCAGTGTCTTTTGAGTTACTAGTTTTCCAGGTTTCTTTTCTTTAGAAACTACGCCCTTAGCTGGCCCGGAATTACTTACAGGAGCGGCAGGTTTTACCACTTTCACTACCAGTGGTGGCAGCTTCGGATCAACCACTAAAACTTGGCGACTATGAAAGCCATAGGCATACGCCACAAAGAAAGTGTCGACCACAAGCAGAAATGAAATAAATCGTCCCTTAGCTTTCATGCCTATTTCGCAGTGAAGTGTTTGGTGTCATTAACATCGTCTTTCTCTGAGGCATTGCGAGCATAACTCAAGATCACGGCAGAAGGCTCGAAATTCTCTTGCACATGGGCCCCCGAAACGAGCTGTACAGTTAAGATTGAAGCTGCATCACCAGGATGCTTGTTGTACTGAGCACCGAGCGCCTTCGACTCGAAGGTGACTTCGTTGTCGCCTTCTTTGACAAAGCGCGTAATATCAACGTTCTTGCCAGGCCCAAAGAAGTTATCGACCGGGGTATCGTTAATTTTGACGGTAATAGAATAGCCCGTATAGTCAACACCAGATGATGAAATCCAGTACTTAACTTTGCTCTTCACGGCGTTACTGCTCTCTTTTGGCGGTTCAGCTTTGCTATCGTTCTTAGCTGTCGGGGCAGCAACAGCTAATGCTGGAGGAATAGCATTGGCTGTTCCAGGTGGCACACTAAGCACTGGAGCCAAACGCTCGTGAATGCCTAGAAAATATCCACCAAAGCCCGAGCCACCCATGAGCAAAGCAAGAATAAGCAAATCAAGCATAGCTTTCACCAGCTCATTGCCTTTCTGTTTAACAGCCTGCACAACCGGCTTATCTGCCATTTGAACCCCCACAGATTTGCAATCTTATCTAGTGTAGCCCCGACTTGCCAGTAATACTATCCTTGCAAAGGTATAAAATCATTGTGCTAGTCAGAGCCAGGGGCGACAAGAAAAGCGACATGAAAACAAAATGAAAGTCAATCGGTCAACCCAGCTTACCGCTGCATTAATCTGCCTCGCGCTGGCCACTTGGTCAACAGCAACTGTACTTCCAGCCATAAGTCGCGGTCTCACTAACAGCTATGAAATCGAGAACCAGGCTTACAAAAATCTAGCTACCGGCGAAGAGCTGTCAAGACAAGGTAACTATGCAAAAGCCTTGTCAGTATTACTGCAGGCCGCGAGCCATGACCCCACTAGTTATTCGGGGAGAATTCACCTCAGCCTAGCCGATTGCTATGAAAAACTGAAAAACTACGAACAAGCTATCGCCGAGACCAAAGCCGCCTACAATTTTGACCCCACCCAAACAAACGCTCTCTACATGAGGGCTCTAATTTATTATGAAACTGAAAAAATTGATCTCTGCCTCGCCACTCTAGACCAATATATTGCTGTGGCCGACAGCGCCGGTCGCGCTCAAGCAAGAGAGCTGAGCGCTCGTGTCAAATCTTATGATTGCACCAAGCAAGGCGCAGTCAAGCTTCGCGCCGGTCAGTTAAAGGAAGCAATCAAATATCTCGAACTGGCGAGCACAGCCGACCCGTCATCGAATTCAGCTTGTGTTCATGCCAACCTGTGTTTCGCCTATCGCCAAAACGGACAGCTAGACAGAGCAATCACCGAAGGCAAGAAAGCTCTGCAATATGACGGTAAAGATGCAAACGTCACCTACAACTTAGCCATTAGCTATCAAGACCAGGCCGATTTTGATGCAGCAATATCGTGGCTGCGGCGCTACCTCGAACTAGAGAGCGACTCAAGCCGGCGCTCTCAGGCCGAACAATTGATATCAGAACTAAAAGAAGATCGCAAAAAACTTAAAAGCTCTAATAACAATCGTCCAGACTACTTAGAGCTCTTGCAAGAAAAAGATCGTGTCTGGAATTGGTCGTGCAAAAAGCTGCCAATCAAAATATTCATTAGCCCGGCAAAAGGCATCTCCGGCTATCGACCAGTCTTTCGCAACTATGTAATTAAGGCATTGGATACTTGGTGTGAAGCATCTGGCAAAAAACTCAAATACATAATAGTGAAAGATCAAGCTGACGCTGACATAAAAGTTCGGTGGACACCTGATGTCCTCAATTCAGACTCAGAAGTAAGGGTATCAGCCGGTGTGACAAACCTCACTCCTATAGATCACGAGCTAAGTTTGGCAGTAGTGAATTTGCGTACAACCGACCCATTCACCCCTGGAACATTCGTTAAGAACGGAGCCATGGCTTCTGTTACCATGCACGAGATTGGCCATGCATTAGGACTCGATCATTCAAATTGCATCTACGATGTTATGTATTTCCGCGCCTTCCCTAAGCAAACAGGCATGCCGACCAAGCGAGACAGAGCAACAATAGCCCTGCTTTACGCCAATCATCCTACTGTTACTTTTGCACCTAACCCTGAGTCAAGTGCACCGGAAGCAGCAGTAGTATTTACTCCGCCGCCGTCATTTGCACCACCACTGCCACCAAAGGCAGACAAACTTGTGCCACCACTATTCCTTCCACCACCATTCAAAGCAGTAACCGAAAAGCTCACACCGCCTCTGTTTGTTCCGCCACCTCCAGACAGCAAAGCAAAAGAAAAAAGCGCACCTATTCCTACATTTTTACCGCCGGCAATAGACAGTCTCAAGAAGAAAGAATCGCCCAAGAAGCCTGGCAATCAGGCAGTCCCGTTTTTCATGCCTCCACCTGCGAAATAACAGTAGTGGGACCTATCAGTTTAACGATAGGTCATTGCTTCTAAGTGTTCTGGATAGCGATCGCCTTGCACTTCAATTAACGCAGCGGCACGTTCAATTTCACTAAGGTCAGCTGCCGTTAATTCAATTTTCAAAGCACCGAGATTCTCTTCTAAGCGAGCTAATTTTGTTGTTCCCGGAATGGGAACGATATTAGGACTCTGAGCCAGTAGCCAAGCAAGAGCAATTTGAGCAGGAGTGCCGTGCTTCTTCTTCGCCATGTTTTCTAGAAGGTCAACTAATGCTTGATTGGCCTTCAATGCCTCTGGCGTAAACCTAGGCAAGGTACTGCGAAAATCAGTGCTCTCAAAAGTTGACTGACTATCAAATCTTCCGGCTAGAAATCCTTTTCCTAAGGGGCTGTAGGGAACAAAGCCAATTCCCAATTCATCTAGCATCGCTAAAATTTCTTTTTCTGGTCGGCGCCACCAAAGCGAGTATTCACTCTGAAGAGCCGTAACCGGCTGCACCGCATGAGCGCGGCGCACCATATCAGCAGCGGCTTCAGACAAGCCAAAGTGTTTTACCTTGCCTTCCTTAATTAGTTCTCCGACCGCTCCGGCAACTTCTTCTATGGGCACCGCGGGGTCGACTCGATGTTGATAAAACAAATCGATGGCGTCTACTTTAAGACGCTTCAAAGATGCTTCGGCAACTGCTTTGATTTGCTCGGGTCGGCTGTTTAGCCCTAGCCACTTCTCTTTGCCGGTCGGGTCAAGATTGAATCCAAACTTAGTGGCAATCACTACCCGATCGCGCAGGGGCGCAAGTGCTTCACCAACTAGTTCTTCGTTAGTGAAAGGGCCATAGACTTCAGCAGTATCGAAAAATGTTACACCCTTTTCTACTGCTGTTCGGATCAGCTTGATCATCTCATCTCTGTCAGCTGGCTTGCCGTAGCTAAAGCTCATCCCCATGCAGCCCAAGCCGAGAGCCGACACTTCGAGATTACTCTTTCCCAGTTTCCGCTTTTCCATGATTTCTCCTCAGCGCCTTTTTACGAAGCGCTTATTTCTTTAGACTTCTGCATGTCAATGACAAAACGATACTTCACGTCCTGCTTGAGCAATCGTTCAAAAGCATCGTTAATTTGCGACATTTCAATTAGTTCGATCTCGGCAGTAATTTGGTGCTTAGCACAAAAATCGAGCATTTCTTGAGTTTCTTTAATACCGCCAGTAGCTGACCCGGCAAAATTTCTTCTTTTAGGCAGCAAGGCGAAAGCTTGCACAGACAATGGCTTTTCCGGTGCACCAACGAGAGTGAGAGTGCCATCTCTTTTGAGCAAATGGAAGTAAGCATTGAGGTCATGATCAGCAGAAACGCAATCTAGAATCAAATCGAATGAGGTGGCATGTTGTGCCATTTCGTCAGCATTCTTAGACAATACGACTTGATCCGCACCCAGTTTTTTGGCATCTTCTACTTTAGAAGGCGAGGTGGTGAAAAGAACCACATGGGCACCAAGGGCTTTTGCAAACTTCACACCCAAGTGACCGAGGCCACCCAAGCCAACAATACCAACCTTTTTACCAGGACCAACATTCCAATGTTTCAGAGGTGAATAAGTTGTGATACCGGCACAGAGAAGAGGTGCTGCTGAAGCCAGGTCAAGACCCTCGGGCATGCGCAGAACACATCTCTCACGCACGACAATATTATGCGAATAGCCACCAAAAGTGGTGCCACCAATATGTTTGTCTTCAGCGTTGTATGTGCCAACATTATGTTCGCAATAAACTTCTAGATCTTCATTGCAATCAACACATTGTCCGCAAGAATCAACGGTCGTGCCAACCGCGGCCAAATCTCCAACTTTGAATTTCGTCACGGCTGGGCCCACAGCCGACACCTTGCCCACCATTTCATGACCAGGCACAACCGGATACTGAGTTATGCTCCACTCGTTGCGTGCCATGTGCAAATCTGAGTGACACACCCCACAAAATAAAATATCAATTTGAACATCATCGGCCAGTAGTTCTCTGCGGGGTATTTTAATTGCCTGCAATGCACCCTTTGGGTCACTAGCAGCAAAGGCATTTATTAGTTTAGTCGCTATAGCGTTCGTCATTTCTCTCTCCTTGAGACGCAAGAGGCAAGCCTGAGCATTGCTGCAGGCAGAACTCGAACGAAGTTGTTGATACCTTTATTAAAACTCCGCCCTACCGTTTTGAATACGCCGAAAAGTACGCAATGTTTGCCTAATTCTCCGGCCGAGCGTTCAAAAGCGCACTGAGCACGGGTATAATCGTTTTATGAGTAACCAACAAATAAAATCGATTATTGAGCAGACAATGCGCATTGTCCCTCAGCCTAGTGTGCGCAAGACCTGCCTAGCCCAGGTTACTGTAGCCCGGGTAGAGACGCACTTGACCCGTCGGCCTGTGCTCTACCAGCCAAGCATCGTAATCGTGCTTCAAGGTCAAAAACGGGGATACATTGGCGATCGCGTCTGCACCTATGACGCCGACAATTATTTTGTCACTGCTATTTCGATGCCGTTTGAGTGCGAAACATTTGCTAGTGAAGAGAATCCGCTACTAGCTATCACAATCAATATAGAGCTGCCGGTGCTTCGAGAGCTGGTTCTGCAAATGGACATAAAACCAAAGCGCGACAAGGTTACTGAGGCTTCATACGCAACACCATTGACTGCCGACATACTTGATCCGATTGAGCGATTGATGGCAATTTTGGCACCAGCAAGTGAAAACTCGCCTGAGGCGTTGTGTGATCTCAAAGTATTGAGCGGCCAAATTTTGCGCGAAATATATTACGGAGTGCTCAAAGGTCCGCAAGGCAATGCCCTTTACGCCTTAGCCACACGTCACGGTCACTTGAGTGATATGAATAGCGTGCTCGAACATATTCACGACAAATTTGCCAGTGAAATAAGCGTAGATGATCTGGCCCGCTCTCTCAACATGAGTGCCACCATGTTTCACCAACACTTCAAAGAGCTGACGGCGACCTCGCCTTTGCAGTATATAAAATCACTACGGCTGCACAAAGCTAAAATACTGATGGTGCAAGACGATTTGAATGCCTCCGAAGCATCAGAAAAGGTCGGCTACAACAGCCTCTCGCAGTTTAGTAGAGAGTTCAAACGAATGTTTGGCAATAGCCCAACCGAAGAAGTTGCAAAAACTCGTGCCCTCTACGGAATGGATCAAGGCGCTGTGGAAGAGCTTTTAGTGAGTAGATAGTGCTTAGGCAGCTGCTGAAACGTCCAGCTCCTGCGGAGACTCACTATCAAGCAGTACCATCTTAGAATTCTCGACTGTGCCAGCCAATTCGCTGCGTTGAAAAACAATCTCTAAAGCGCCATGCGAGTCCATAATTTCAAATGCTTTTGCGCGAACAACATGACTGGCGATTTCGGCTGAAATAATTACCTTTCCTTTGGGCAGAACCGCCTCATAGACATTGGTGAAGGCTGGTGGTTGGTTTGAGGCTAGCAGCACACCGACAATGCCAGCAAAATAACCGGTGACTAAAGCGCTAGCAACGGCCGCCATCATCGTCGTCAGAGCCTGAAAAGAGAAAGCATACGGAATTGCCGGTGCCATATAAGCCCCAGCTATTGCACCGGCCACGGCACCGATGCCGCCAAAAACAATGGCCACTTTCTGTTGCGGATTGCGCAAACGGCCGGCAACCGCACGTACATCTTCACCATCACCGGCGACAAAATTGATCTGTTCACTCGCCAAACCGCCTTCTTGCAGGCCCGCTACGACAGCTGCAGCTTGTTCGGGGTTGTCAAACACTCCAAATATAAGGTCTTGCTCAGACATGGTTTATCTCCTTTTGTCCTAACCTGTTATTTTTAATTATAATCGATTATCGATAATCGACAAGTTAACTTATTAAGGAGAAGGCCAAGTGCCTAAACTCTCGGTTCCACAACTTCAACCAATGGCTTTTCTTGCTTTCTCATCAAACGAGTTTGCAGACGGTCAAGGTAAATATAAAACACTGGGGTGATATAAAGTGTCACCACTTGCGATACCAGCAAGCCGCCAACAACAGTTAAACCTAGGGGCTGTCTCGATTCGGACCCGGCTCCTAAGCCAACAGCAATTGGCACTGCACCCATAAGAGCAGCCATGGTGGTCATCATAATTGGCCTGAAGCGAGTGAGGCAAGCCTCATATATTGCTTGCTCAGGCGGTTTGCCTTGCTCGCGCTCGGCATCTAAGGCAAAGTCAATCATCATAATGGCATTCTTTTTGACGATACCAATCAACATGATCAAGCCGAGAAATCCGTATATGTCTAAATCGTGCTTGGTCAAAAGCAACACGAGTAATGCGCCAAGACCCGCCGAGGGCAGGCCAGAGAGAATTGTGATGGGATGAATGAAACTTTCGTAGAGAATACCAAGCACAATGTAGATGACTAATATTGCGATTGCTAGCAACATCCATAAATTTTGGAATGAGTCTTCAAAGGCCTCTGCCGTTCCCTGAAAGGCCGTTGTCACAGACTTTGGCACTGTCGACTGGGCAAGGCGATTGATCTCGTTCACAGCTTCGCCTAATGACTTACCCGGTAGAAGATTGAAAGAAATTGTCACCGATGAAAACTGTCCGAGGTGGTTAACCAACAACGGGCCAATTCCAGTCTTAATTTCAGCAATAGTATCTAAGGGCACTAGCCGGCCAGAAGGGGCGTGCAGGAAGAGCTGTTTAAGCAGAGATGGGTCGCGGTAAAAGTGAGGTTGAACTTCTATGATCACCCAATACTGATTGGCCGGAGTGTACATAGTTGAAATTTGCCGGGTTGCATAAGCACTAGACAATGCATCTTCTACTTGCTGCATAGTGAGACCCAGCTGTGAACACTTATCGCGATTTACTTCAATATGCACCTCTGGATTGTCGACTTGCATATCGCTGGCCACATCAACAACACCGGGCAATTCCTTCACTTTATCAAACAAGGCATGACCAGCGGCATAGAGCTCTTCGCGATTGGGGCTCGACAAAGTAAATTGATAGAGCGACTTAGTTACTTGACCACCAATTGTAATCGTTGGTGGGTTTTGCAAGTATGAGTTGATACCAGGAACAGTAGCAAGCTTTGGTGACAGTTCAGCGATAACATCATGAACTGAGGTTTTACGCTCTTCTTTTGACTTGAGAACAATCAAGATGCGGCCTTGATTGAGAGCTATATTTGGGCTGCCATTACCCACACCCAAACTAGACATATAGCTATGAACGTTAGGGTTTTGCGAAATAATATCGGTCAAAGTCTTATGTAATTTGACCATGGCATCATACGAGGTTCCTTGGTCGGCTTCGGTCATACAAACAATCTGACCGGTATCTTCAGTGGGCATGAAGCCCTTTGGAATTATGGTGAAGAGATAGCCAGTGGCAACGAACATCATAGTAAAAACAACAAGTACCGAAGGCTTATTGCTCAGTGCAATAGAAAGCGACCAGTCATAAATCTCAAGAGCACGTTTGAAAACGTTCTCTGAAGCTCTAACAAAGAGGTTCTGCTTCTCGTGCTTCTCGGCTTTGAGAAAACGGCTGCAAAGCATAGGCGTGAGACTAATAGAAATGAAGCCCGAAATAAGAATAGCAACAGAAATTGTCACGGCAAATTCGTTAAACAAGCGGCCGACGATACCAGGCAAAAGCAAGACCGGTATAAAGACTGCCACCAACGATAGAGTCATCGATAAAATTGTGAAGCCAATTTCTCTTGAGCCGTTCAAGGCCGCCTCCATCGGCGTCTCACCCATCTCCATGTGGCGCACAATGTTCTCTAGCATAACAATGGCATCGTCGACAACAAAGCCTACAGAAAGAGAGAGAGCCATCAAAGAAAGGTTGTCTAAACTAAAGCCCAAAAGTTTCATCGCAGCAAAAGTACCTACCACCGAAATAGGTAAGGCTAAGCTAGGAATTACTGTGGCAGAGAGATTACCGAGAAAGACAAAAATTACCAAAACTACCAGAGCAACTGTCAACAGCAAAGTGATCTGCACATCTTTGACCGACTCTCGAATAGTCTGCGACTGGTCGTAAAGAACGTCTATATGAACACTTTGAGGAGTCAGTGTTTTGAAGGATGGCAGTAGTTTTTTGATGCTATCCACCACCTGAATAGTGTTAGCTCCTGGCTGTTTTAGCACTGCTAAGATAATGGCCGGTTTGCCGTTGTAGATACCGCCTGACTTATCATTTTGCACACTATCGATGACATGACCTAAGTTCTCAAGTCGTATCGGGGCATTATTTTGATAGGCGACAATGACTGGCTTGTAAGCATCGGCATTAAGCAGTTGACCGTTTGATTCAATAGTAAAAGCCTGATGCTTGCCCCAAAGTGTTCCGGTCGGCTGGTTTTGATTAGCTGACACCACGGCATTCATAACATCGTTAATACCGAGGCCATAAGTGGCAAGTCTCTGGGGATTTACCTGTACTCTCACAGCATAGGCCTGGGAGCCGTTAACTTGCACCTGAGCCACTCCACTCACTCGTGACATGCGCTGGGCAATCAAGGTTTCGGCATAATAATCAACTTGATGCAGGGGCAAACTGTCAGAGCTTACGGCCAAATAAATAACCGGTTGACTGGCCGGATTAACCTTAGAGAAAGTGGGCGGCATCGTCATTTGCGGCGGCAACTGCTTGGATGCAGCTGTAATGGCCGCTTGCACATCAAGAGATGCTCCATCCATATCGCGAGTTGGATCGAACTGCAGAGTTATGAGCGACTGGCTAAGAGTGCTAGTCGAAGTCATCTGAGTCAGTCCGGCAATGGTGGCAAACTGCTTCTCTAGCGGCATCGAGACGGCTGACGCCATAGTCTCAGCGCTAGCACCGCTTAGAGTACCGGTCACTTGTAAGGTAGGAAAATCGACGTTGGGCAAGTCGCTAATCGGCAAAGATTGATAGCCCATTAGGCCGAAGAAAAGAATGGCAATCATCACCAAGGTAGTCATCACCGGCCGCTTAATAAAGATGGCGCTGAGATTCATTTGGCATCCTCATATTTGGTTTCAGCAAGCCGCCGGCGTGGCAAACGAAAGACTGTCTTGTCTTTAATAAAATGCTGAAAGCGATCTAAGTAAATATAAAATACAGGCGTAATATACAAAGTCACCAACTGCGACACTAGTAAACCGCCAACAATTGTCATACCAAGTGTTTGCCTAGAGCCGCCACTTTCACCAAAGCCGATAGCGATGGGCAAGCTCCCGAGAATGGCTGCCATAGTCGTCATCATGATGGGGCGGAAGCGCACGAGGCAGGCTTGATAGATGGCTTTTTCTGCTGTTAGATTCTGGGCGCGTTCGACATCAACGGCAAAGTCAATCATCATGATGGCATTCTTTTTGACAATACCAACTAGCAATATCAAGCCTAAGAAGCCATACACATCTAAGCTCAGATTGAAAATAATGAGAATTAGGAGCGCACCCAAACCGGCCGAGGGCAGCCCCGAAAGGATAGTAATAGGGTGAATGAAGCTTTCATATAGAATGCCGAGAACGATATAGATAACAATTATAGAAATGAGCAGTAGTGCCCCTAAATTCTGAGTCGAGCTATCAAAAGCTTGAGCTGTTCCTTGAAAGCTACCAGATACATCTTCAGGTAGTCCGGTTGCCACCAACTCTTTCACCGGAGCAACCGCCTCACTCAAAGCCACCCCGGGTTTTAGATTGAACGAAACTGTCACAGCAGGGAACTGGCCCAAGTGGTTTACCAATAGAGGACCAGCTCCTCGATCAACCGTAGCCAAAGTATCAAGCGGTACCAGTTGCCCATTGCCAGCACGAACAAAGAACCAGTGCAGCATTGATGGGTCTTCAGTGTACTGGGGCTCCACTTCGAGTATGACCCAATACTGATTAGTCGGTGTGTAAATCACTGACACTTGCCGAGCTGAGTAAGCGTTATTGAGGGCATCTTGCACCTGCTGCACATTGATACCAAGACGGGCACATTTGTCTCTATCAATTTGCACATTGAGCTGCAAATTCTTCACCTGCAAATCGCTATTAACATCTTGCAAATTGGGCATAGCTTTGAGCTTTGTCTCGAACTCGCGAGAGGCTTTATACAACTCTTGCAGGTCAGAGCCAGAAAGAGTTACTTGATATTGGGCCTTGGTTAGCTGACCACCAATGCGAATGCCACCAAGATTTTGCATGAACAAGTTGATGCCAGGAACATTGGCAGTGCTTTTGCGCAACTGCTGTATAACTTCATCAAGCGAAGCCTGACCGGGCCTGTCTGCCTTATCTTTCAAGACCATAAATATACGGCCCTGATTAACAGCCTGGTTTGGTCCGCTAGCACCAATACTCGACATCGAGCCACGAATACTTTCATTCTGGCGCACTATGGCGGCCAGTTGCTGTTGGTGGCGCGCCATCTCAGCAAATGAGATGCCTTCAATAGCCTGGGTCATACCAAAAATCTGGCCGGTATCTTCACTGGGCATGAAGCCTTTTGGCACTTCTTTGAGCAAATAGCCAGTGGCTACAAGCATTAGGACGAAGCTGAGCAATACGATACGCTTGTGATGCAGAGCCGGTTTCAAAGTAAAGTCATAGGCAGATTGCAATTTGCCAAACAAATTATCTGAAAAGCGGTGTAACCAATTGCGCTTAGTGCTGGCGCTCAAGAAGCGAGCACAGAGCATTGGTGTAAGGCTAAGAGAGACAAAACCGGAAATTAGAATTGCAACTGATATGGTGACGGCAAACTCAAAGAAGAGGCGCCCGATGATACCACCTAAAAACAGAATGGGAATAAACACTGCAATTAACGAAATTGTCATCGAGACAACAGTAAAGCCAATCTCCCGCGAACCATTAACAGCGGCCAGCAATGGCGGCTCGCCGGCCTCAATGTGTCGGACAATATTTTCTAAGACCACAATAGCGTCATCAATAATAAAGCCAACTGATAGTGTCAAAGCCATCAGCGAAATATTGTTCAGAGTGAAGCCAAACAGCTTAATGGCGGCAAAAGTGCCCATCAGAGTAATGGGCAATGTGATACTGGCAATCAGAGTAGTTGGTAAGCTCCCCAAAGCCATTACAATAACTAGAACAACCAAGAACACTGTGATAACGAGAGTGGCTTTAACATCGCCCACAGAGCGCCTAATTGAAATACTGCGGTCATAGAGAATTTCTAAATCAACAGCCCCAGGAAGAATAGCCCTGAAGTTTGGCATCATCTTCTTGATGTTATCTACAATCTCAATTGTGTTCGTTCCTGGTTGGCGCTGCACCGTTAAAATGATGCCGCGGCGGCCGTTGTACCAGCTGGCCACTTTATCGGTCTGGACACTGTCTATCACTGTGCCGATGTCACTGATGCGCACCGGTGCACCTTTGCGATAGGCAATGATGAGCGGCTTAAAGGCGTCAGCATTGAAGAGCTGCCCGTTCACCCTAATGTTGTAAGAAGTGTCAGGGCCATGCAGAGTGCCGGTGGGCAAATTAACATTGGCCTGCCTTATGGCCGCCGCCACTTCATCAATGCCAATACCATAGGCCGCTAATTTTCGCGGATCAACTTGGATATGCGGTGCATAAATCTGCGAACCCATCACCTGCACTTGTGCTACACCGGAGGTCATAGAAATGCGCGGGGCAATGACATTCTCGGCATATTCATCGACTGCGTAGAGGGGCAAAGTCTTTGAACTAAGGGCGACAAATAGAATGGGCGAATCAGAAGGATTTACTTTGCGAAAGGTGGGAGGACTGGGCATACTGGCCGGCAACCAAGGGCGGGCAGCGACAATCGCAGCCTGCACATCTTGAGCGGCGCCATCGATACTACGGTTCAATGCAAACTGCAAAGTAATAGAAGTGATGCCCGTAGCAGAAGTGGAGTTCATCGACTCTAGGCCGGCGATGGCACTAAACTGTTTCTCTAAGGGCGTAGCTACAGCCGACGCCATTGTTTCGCCATTGGCCCCAGGTAATCCGGCGCTGACACTAATGGTAGGAAAATCAACTGCTGGTAAGTCGTTCACAGGCAAGGTAACATAGGCAATCAGACCAAAAATCACTAACGCCACCATCAATAGTGTCGTCATCACCGGACGCATAATGAATGGGCGAGAGAGATTCAAAAGGTTCATTTGCCTATAACATCAACTGCCTGAGTTTCTTTTTGCACTTTTACTTTTGAGCCTGGGCCGAGTTGAAGCTGGCCGTCAGTAACAACCGTTTGACCAACTTTAAGACCATCGACAATTGCGATGAACTCGCCTGAGGTCTGGCCTAGCTTGACCTTAACCAAATCAACGGTGTTATCTGGCTTGAGCACATAGACAGAATTGCCCTGTTGTGTAGTCTGCACCGCACGCGATGGCACAACCACCGATTTTCCTGCCGGTGGCATAGAAATGACAACATCAACAAATTGGCCAGGAAATAGCTTCTGACCGATATTTTCAAAACTCGCACGCAATAAAATTGTACCGGTATTGGTGTTAACAGTATTCTCCATAAACGAGATATGACCCTTCACGGCCTCAGCCTTACGCCCTTCAACCAGAGCTTGAATTTTCAGGGTACCGTCAGCCTGAGAGCGGCGCAGATCATTGAGATACTGCTCTGGCACAGTGACATTGACATAAATAGGATTTACCTGAGCAATTGTCACTAGAGGTGTAGTGGAAGTGGGTGAGACCACGTTGCCTTCATAAACGTTGAGACTGCCGGTGCGGCCATCGAGGGGTGAATAGATTTTAGTCCAGCTAAGCTGTAGTCGAGCCTGATCAGCCAGGCCCTGGTCGGCACCGAGCGTGCCGCGAGCGGTTTCGATAGCGGCCCTATCACCGCGAGTTACAGCTTTGGCGTTCTCTACCATCTTCATGTCAGCATCGATAGTTGCCTGTGCTTGGGCTGCACTAGTAGCAATCTGATCGCTCTGTTCTTTCGACACAGCCCCTTCGCGCACCAGCTCAGCGTAACGCGTCACCTGCACGTCGTTGTACTGCGCCTGGGCTTTGTCTTTGCGCAAATTAGCATAGGCCTGGCCGATCATAGTTTGGTCACGGGCCAGATTGGCTTGAGCAGCTTCAACTTGCGCTTTGTCTCGTGCGACATTGCCTTCAGCTTGAGCTAAGGCGGCCTGATAAGAGCGCGGATCAATTTGAAATAGCAATTGACCCTTTTTCACTGATTGACCTTGGGTAAAGTGCACCTTAAGTAGTTGCCCACCAACTTGGGGGGTAATGTTCACCACCGAAAAAGGAGCGACGTTACCAATGCTTCTAAGCTCAATAGGCAAAGCTTTTTCACCAGAAACAGCCACCAGCACTGGTACTACTTTATCTTTGCCTTTACTGTCTTTTCCTGACTTGCCATCTTTACTACCAGAGCCATCTTTGCTCACTTTGCCCGACTGACCATCGCGACTATGAATGGCTGCAGCTATACCGTCTTTGTTGTCTTTATCGTGACGTAGTGAATAAACAGTAGCAGCGCTTCCGACAATAAGTAGCACCACTAAAGAGACAAAAACTACTTTGTTCGACTTCTTGTTTCCTGGCAAAGGAGATTGATCGTGCTCACCTTCAGGCTTGATAAAAGTCTTGTCTGGTTTGGTAGTGGTATCCAGTTCTTCTTTCATTTCTTCTCTTAATCACTAAATTTTGGCGTTCGCTTCGGTAAATGCAGTCTTGAGCAATGCCAGGGCTTCTTCTACACTAGCCAACTTTTCTGGAGGCAGTTGAGCAATCACATGTGACAATTCTTCGACTGCCACAGCGCGACTGCCGCGTAGATGCGCTTCACCGGCAGGGGAGAGAGAGAGGATAACGTTTCTTCGACTGCTGGGATCATTGGTGCGAATCACCATGCCGCCTTTAACCAGACGATCAATCATTGTTGAAGCTGTGGCATTAGCAACACCCAAAGACTCAGCCAGTCGGCTCAAACCAGAACCTGGACAGTTGTTGATGAAGCTCATCACCCGCAGTTGTGGTAGTGATGCCGGTGTCTCCACCTGCCTAAGCACGTGGCTGCGAATGTAATACATGATGTACGGAACAGTTTCCATGACCTTACCGGCCAGTAGATTGTTCTGGTCTTCGCGGCTCTGGTCTTCCCGGCGAATAGCCAAATCGCTCTCAAGGCTAGCCGGTCTTGTCTCTGCTGCTTTCACGCGCCCTCCGGTCTATCAAAGATTAGACCCTTACAACTATTCTTAGTATAGCTAACTATTAGCAAGACTAACTTATTTTCCAAATGTTCCTGCTGCACTCGACATCCAAATCGTGCTACTTTTCAAGCAATCTGATTGGAGCCCACCCGTGCAGTTCAATAACCTCTTAGGCCTTGCCCTGCCTCTTTATATAGTCCAGACCATGCTGCCGGCACTGGCCAGCAGCGGTGGGCTACCGCCACTGAAGCCAACAGCAGTTCAAGCCAAGCACGTGCACAGTCGCAGGATAAACCCCGAGCAAATTGACAGCGGCACTCAACCAGAAAGTTCCCCATTCGGGCCCATTGAAGGAGCCACGGGCTTGACCCCTGAGGCTCTCAGGCTGGCTCACACCATTGGCATAAACAGTGATTTAGAAAAACTGCTGAAAATAGCCAACGGCACAGAGCAAAGCTCGTCGTCAGCCAATAGCGAAACCTTGCTTAAAAGCCTGCTCCTCAAGCAATCTTTGACTGAGTCGGTGGTTTCGGAAAGCTTTGAAGTAAGAAGTTGCCTCAGTAATCTAGAAACCGAAATAGCCCAAGCCGATGATCTACAAGCATTCTTAGAAGAGCGCAGAGACAAAGTAATTCGCCTCAACACTATTGCCAACTTTCTATCAGGTGGTATCACGGGCATCGTCGGTGGTGCCTTAAAACTCGGCGATGTAAATGAGCAGAGCGCCAATGGCATCGACACTGGCGAAGGCATAACCCAAACGGCACTGGCTCTCTTAGCGCTAAAGCAGCAAGCTGGTGAAAAGAAAATAGTGGAAGGCACACCAAATATGCTGACGAAACTATTTGATATTAATGCCACCCACACTCAACGAGATTATCCCCCAACAGTGTGGAATTATTTGACCAGTGTGCCTGAAAATAGCGCTACCGGCCTAACCAGGCAACAGAGTTTGATGAAGCGCTGGGAAGATCTCAAAGTTATTAATACAAAGAGCAGTCAGAGGCAACGAAAAGAAGTAATTGGTCACATAACAGGGACGCACCAACAACCCATAGTTAGCATTGACCTCTTAGATGCCCGCTCAGCAATGCTGCACGACGTGCGAGCGGTAGTATCAGAAATGGATCATCCATTGCTTGAACTAATGCTCGCCATTCGCAAAGCAAAAATTCAATAAGTATGATCATCAAATGTAGTGAGACAAAAACAGAACAGCTCTACCGCATTCTCATTGGCTCAGTTGTGCCGCGACCCATCGCCTGGGTGTCGACCCAGAGTACAAACGGTCTGAATAACCTGGCACCATTTTCCTTTTACAACGTATTCAGTATCAAACCACCAATGCTCGGCTTCTCACCCGGCTACAAACGCCCGGCCACAGCTGATTCAACGGCCATTGCCAAAGATACATTGACCAATGTACGAGAAACTGGAGAATTTGTAGTCAATGTAGTCAGTCAATTTTTGGCAGAACAGATGAATCAATCTAGCGCTGACTATCCACCAGATGTCAGCGAATTTTCGGCTGTCAATTTAACCGCTACCCCCAGCACCACGGTCAAACCTCCGCGGGTAGGCGAGGCCTTAATTAGCATGGAATGCAAGGTCTTTCACATACATGATCTTGGTGGCTCAGCACTTGTACTCGGTGAAATTAACTGCATACACCTCAGCGATGAAGTGGTCAAGGCCGATGCTAACAGCGGTCAACTCTCTATTGATCTTGATGTTCTTCAACCAGTAGGACGCTTGAGTGGCAATCTATATAGCACTATCAACGACCGCTTTGAGATTGCCCGCCCTGAAATCTAGGACTTCTTATTCGCTCTCGCCCAAGAATCTTTCAAGGTGACAATACGATTGAAGACAGGGGCGCCAGGCTTGCTGTCTTTAATATCGGCAACAAAATAACCTTGGCGCTCAAACTGGAAGCTATCGCCAGCATTAGCTTCAGACAAACTGCGCTCAAGCTTGCAACCCTTCAAAACTTGCAAGGCAGTTGGATTAATCGCGTTGAGAAACTCGCTATCTTTTCCTGCTGGTGGTGCTTCTTCAGACAAAAGGCGATCATAAAGGCGCACTTCAGCATCGAGCGAATGACGGGCACTGACCCAGTGAATGGTGCCTTTGATTTTGCGACCGACAGGATTGTCCCCTGGCTTCACATCCGGATCATAGCTGCAACGCACTTCTACCACATTGCCTTCTGCATCTTTAATTACATCAGTACAAGTGATGCAATAGGCATAACGCAAACGTACTTCTTTACCCGGAGCTAAACGATAATAGTCTTTCGTCGGCTCAAGCATGAAGTCATCTTGCTCGATATAAATCTCTTTGCAGAATGGCACTTTACGGCTGCCTTCTTTTGGCACATCGTGTGGCCAATATGAAGCATCAAGTTCTTCTACATCGGCTTCTGGATAATTTTCAATCACCACTTTTAGTGGCTTCAATACAGCCAGAACTCTCGGTGCTTTTTGATTTAGATCATCTCTAATACAAAACTCTAGTTGAGCCATATCTACTGTGCTATTGGCTTTAGAAATACCAACACTGGCACAAAAAGCACGAATGCTCTCGGCTGTATAACCACGTCGACGCAAGCCCGCGATTGTAGGAAGGCGCGGATCATCCCAGCCACTGACGTGCTTACCTTCAACTAGTTCGAGCAAACGACGCTTGCTGAGAACAGTGTAGTTGAGACTGAGGCGAGCGAATTCATACTGATGAGGGCGACTAGGAAACTTGGCATAGTCAATCAGATTATCAATTACCCAGTCATAGAGTTCGCGATTGTTTTCAAACTCTAGAGTACAGATACTGTGAGTGATTCCTTCAATTGCATCAGAGATTGGGTGGGCATAGTCGTACATTGGATAAATGCACCAAGTGCTGCCAGTCATGTGGTGCGCAGTATGGCGAATGCGATAGAGCAGCGGATCGCGCATTTTCATATTGGGGTTAGCCATATCAATTATGGCCCGCAGTACATGCTCGCCTTCTTTAAACTCACCTTTGCGCATGCGCCGGAAGAGATCAAGATTCTCTTCAACTGAGCGTTGCCTATGAGGACTATTTTTACCAGGGGTAGTGACGTTACCGCGGTACTCTTTGATTTCAGCGTCACTGAGGCTGCAAACGTAGGCTTTACCAGCACTAATTAGATGCTCGCCGTACTCATACATTTTCTCGAAATAATCACTGGCATGATATAGACCATCCCATTCAAAACCTAACCAACGCACATCGTCTTGAATGCCATCTTCAAACAACGTGTCTTCTTTGGCCGGATCGGTATCATCAAAGCGCAAGTGACAGCGGGTGCCAGAATCAGGTAGCTTTTCGCGATACTCATTGGCTAGACCAAAATTTAGACAAATCGACTTGGCATGGCCAATGTGGAGAAAGCCATTCGGTTCTGGTGGAAAGCGCGTAATCACCTTCTGATGCCGCTTAGCTTCTAAATCATCGTTGATGATGTCTCTAATAAAATCAGAGGACTTTGCAGTGGCTGAAGAAGGGGCCGGAGGGGCTGGCGAATTCATGATTGGACCTTTTGCTTATCTATTACAGTGATCTGGAAGGTCAGCTATTTTACTCCAGATTTTTGATGAAATGGGTTCAATCTATTTTGATGCAATTTTAACCAAGCCATATGCTCTCTGAAGCGCTCCTCATTTTCCTCCAAAAAGCTGCCCCTATGACCACTTGCCCCCTGCGCCAGAGTAAATCCGACCTTGGCCAAACGATTCAAATCAAGACGATTCATTTCAATATCTTGAAAAATTTGATAGGCAAGATTGGGCAACCGTTGTCCAAGGTCTAGTTGCTTGTCCACTCTATGGAAGCCGCGACTGTATTCTAAGGGCTTCTCCCGGGTAGAGGCGGTGGCAATGCAGCCTGACAATATTTCCGCAAATTGCTCACGGCTTAAGCCATAGAGCCTGGCCACTAGTGCATCAAGCAAAGCACGCAAGCGTTGGCGTTGAGGCCAAGGTAAGCGCACATTGCCATTCATGGCAGCTCTCTCTGTCAAACCTACTAACTCTGAGGCGAAGAAGCCAACCTCAGTAAGTCCATTAAGACAGGCCCAAATAGTTGAAGCCAAAGATAAATGCGAAAGCGATAACAGCGCAGCGACTTGGGCGATTAAATCAAGCTCAATCTGGCGCTCACGGCTCTTTGGCTCAAGCAGCGCCTGAGGCACAGAACACTGGTCGAGCAAAAAATAGTTGAGATTGTTGCCACTAAATCTGGTTCTCAGCACAAAATCGAAGACAAATGAATTGAGCACTGAAACCGTGATCAGGCCACAGTAAGCGCGATCACTTTCAGTGGCAGCTGAGACTGCTAGAAATGGCACAGAATTGCCAGCAGGAAAACTCGGCAAAAGAGCTGCCACCATCGAACGCGTATTTGTAGGGGCAGAGACTGAGATAAAGCCAATTCTCGTGTTTTCATTGGCGCTGCGACGCTGGCAAAAATCGGCTTGTCTAAGCAAATATTGCGGCGCAATCTGCGCCTCGAGCAAACTACTTTCATGCCATAGGGCTTGGCGACCGCATCCTGCAATATAGACTTTGCTAGCAATATCAAAATGATTGAGCATGCGCCCTTCAATTAAAGGCAAAAGACACTCTTCTACTTGATCTCGCTCAATATAGCTAGATTGATCTTGCGACAAAATCAAATCAGATGAGGCGATTACATGAGAGAGCGCTGACTCTCGTTCCAAATCTTGCCATTTTCCTAGCAGGTGGCGGCCATAGCAATCGGCTTTGAAGCCAGCTTCTCGTGCTCGTGAAGGGGTAATAAAATATTCTTTGTCAAGGCTCATATCAAAATCGCGAGCAAAGCGAAGGTAAAAGGCGCGAGAAACAAAATCTGTTGATGCCATTTTCGATTGCCTATAACGACCTCTTTCCATCTGCATTTGGCCGTTTTCATGGAAAACGTGTAGCGGCACATTTTTCTCAGTTACGGCCTTGAACAATGCCAACTGATTTTGAGAATCACATTCAACAATGGCAAACGAACTGGGGCTGAATAGTCGGGCCAAATCAAAACTGTAGCTGCACCACGCTCTTGTGTCTGCGGCCAAAGAGCGGCTGGCCACCGAGCCAAAGCGAACCCTGGTTAGAGATGAATGATCAAGTAATCGGGGCTTTGCAAAAATAGAAAGTGCGTATTTAAAAGAAGGATGAATGTCAAAAGCAAGGTCTTCATTGGTAAAACCCTCACAGCTCTGCCAATGGAAATCTTTGAAGAGAGCCTGTCGCAATCTTGTTGCTCCTTGGTCACTGATTATCCCTTGCGGTGTGAGCACTGCGGCAACAGCTCCGGGAGCCAAAAGTTGAGCGCTACGCTCGACAAAAGGCAAATAAGAAGACGAGCCCTGCCACGGAGGATTGGACAGCACCAAATCAAATTTATTGGGCAGTTCACTAGAAAGGCCATCGGCCACTACAAAATTTTGCTGAACAGAGGCAGCTGCCATTGTCTCTTCTATTGTGCAGCCGCAGGCAACAGACAGGCAGGCGATATAGCTACGCAAAATTAGTGGGTCAATTTCGACAGCAAAGATGTGCTTACTTAAAAGGCTTAGGCGCTCAGCCTTTTGGCCAGAGGCCAAATAGTCAAGGGCCGCTATCGATAGCGCTCCGCTGCCGGCACAAAAATCTAGAAGATGCGACTGCTTGTGCCAATTCTCTTTGGCGCTGAAAGCCGCCCGCACAAGATAATAAGACAGATCAATGGGGGTGAAATATGCAGCACTAGCACTGCGGACAAATTGCTCTTTGGCCGAAGATACAACCTCTTGACGCAAGCGCTCAAACAATTGCAAAAGAAAAAATGCCTGCAATCCTCTGCCACTAACAAAATGGAATTCTTGTTGACTGAGTCTATCTAACTGGCGCTCGACGAACTGCTGAGATAGCTCGACCAGCTGGCGCAAGTCTGTGATGTTTTCATCTTGATGCAGTACCATGGCTCTTGCTAAGGCCTCAACTAGCTCTAGCAGTTTCTCTGTGCATTGACGACTAGCAGGCGGATATTCTTGACACAGCCGGGCCAAGGAGCCAGCACACAATTGTTCAGCACGAATTAGGGCACTATCAATTTGGGCTCGCAGGCGGCGGGGTCTTGCCATGGTCAACAAAGAATAGCAAAATTAGTCGGCTTAAGAGGAAATGATGAAAATCGGGCATTGGCAAACCAACATTAGATTACCTCTAGCTGCAAGCCTGGCAGTGGCAATGGTCTATCCCCTTTCTTTCCAAACATGCTGGTCAGCCCCAACTGCCGCTCAAGATAGCGAGCAGAGTCTCTCTGCATCTTTACAGACTGAAGCCGACGACCTGTACGCTAAACGTTCATTCAAAGAAGCTGTTGAGAAGTATGAACAAATCGTCGCCCAAGTTGGTACCTGCGAAAGCAAAACAGCTAAAGATTCAGAGGCAAAAAACTTTAGTCAAGAGCAGTTGAAGGCTTTGTCTGACCTAGCTGATTGTCTTTGCCAGACGAGGCAATACAGCAGGGCTCGGGCCATCTATGAGCAGCTGCAAAGTTATTGGAACAAGCAACCCAGCTGTGCTGTTGGTGCCAGAAAACAGCTAGAGAGCGAACTTGCTGTGGCTGGCTGTTTCTTTCATGAACACAATTACAAAGAAGTCGAACGGCTACTACCTCATTGTGCCGAACTGGCAAAGAGCAACGAACTAGACAAAGCCTATCAGCGTCGCATCAGTACGCTCATTCAAATCTATAAAGGCGAAGCCCTCTATAGACAGCACAACTACAGCGGAGCAGCAAAAGTCTTCGAGGCCGCTCTCAGTCAATTAGCTGAAGACAATTCTATTTATCTTTCATACGACTTAAATAAGTTGGTTTTAGAAAACCTCGGCGGCTCTTACCAGCACCTAGAACTATTCAGCAAAGCCGAGCCAATATTTAGAGCAATGGCTTTGCTTGATAAAAACTATTTTGGTGACACCGATATTCGCTACGGTTGGTCACTCTACTCTCTTGCCGAAGCTCTCAAAGCTTGCAACAGGAGCGATGAAGCCACATCAATCTATCAAAAATCTATTTACATATTCCGCTACAACAATCGCCAAAGACTTGCCACTGAATATGGTATCGACGACGAACAGCTAAAGCAAGCAGCTCTGACTGATACGCCGGCAGAATTAGAGAAGAAGAAGAAATTAGCCAACGCTCTAACCATAGCGGTGTACGGCTCAGAAGCCAGTGCTAACAATAGCAACGGCGATCGCAATCTACAAACGCAAAGCGGTCAGACCTCTATGTTCGATCACTGCGAGCGACACCCAGCGAGCGAAAAATTAGGGGCGTGGAACCTTAAGCCCAGCAGTTTTCGCGAAGCACCTGGTTGGGTCTGGGTCGATCCAAGAGTGGAGCGCAAAGCCGTTCTTGTTTGCATTCATGGACTGGGACTACATCACCGCGCTTACGAGTCGTTTGCAAAACGCATTTGCAAAGAAGGCATCACTGTCGTCTCATTTGACGTAAGAGGCTTCGGTAGTTTTCTTGAATCGAAAGGTAATGAAACTCTAGACATGGCCAGCTGTGTCAACGACATAGTCAATGTACTGACCGAACTTCGTCAAGACTATAAAGACCTGCCACTCTTTCTATTAGGCGAATCGATGGGGGGAGCCCTCGCCCTACGCGTGGCCGCCAAGAACCCAGAGTTGATAGATGGAGTGGTCTGCTCAGTTCCGGCCGGTCAGCGGCACAGAGAGACCGGAACGAAGCTCAAGGTGGCGTTCAATCTAGTTTCTAACAAGAACAAAGAACTGAACATAGGCAAGGGTGTGGTCAACCGTTCCACCTCAGACGAGCAAGCGAGGCTACGCTGGAGCGATGATCCAAAATCTCGTCTCAATCTCTCCGCCAAAGAGCTTCTCAATTTCGAGCAGTTTATGCGCCAAAATACTGAGTATGCGCGAAAAATCACTAAGGCTCCGGTCATAGTCTTTCAGGGCAATCAAGATCGTCTAGTGAAAAAAGAAGGCACTTATGACCTTTTTGAATCGGTCGGCACCCAAGACAAAACACTTGTGCTGTTAGGAGACCGGGAGCATCTTATCTTTGAGGCAAACCCTTTCAAAGACGATATTACTCTTGGCATAGTGGGCTGGCTCAACGCTCATACCAAGAAAATGCCAAGCACGCCTTAGGCCTTTTTCTGGCCTTTTTGAAAGAGCCGCGACAGCAAAGAAAGTGAAAAAATAAAAATGCCTGAGCCAATAATTGCTGGCACCAGTGGCACACCTTCGACCGTTGGTCCAACAGGACCCATCACTGATTCTCCGATCCAGGCGCCTACTATCCCAACAAGAGCGGCCGCAAAGAAGCCATTGCGACCAATGCCGGGCACAACCCGAGCAGCAATACCGGCACAGACAGCCGAAACCAGTAGAAAAAGAAAGAAGTGAATTATATCCATACAGCCTTCAAGCGCTTAGTAATTATAGGCTCTTGTC
The DNA here is from genome assembly GCA_021732025.1 of Candidatus Obscuribacterales bacterium. Lineage (GTDB taxonomy): Bacteria > Cyanobacteriota > Vampirovibrionia > Obscuribacterales > Obscuribacteraceae. The sequence continues at coordinate 76,427 of JAKFVU010000057.1, forward strand.
GTCAAAAGGGAACAAACAGGCAGGGCGGTCAGTCAATGTCGGCCCATGGCCAGAGAACGATCTGAGCTTTTGAAGCTGTGATTGAAAGAAATATTAATCACCATTCAAATAGCCCAACTGACAGATTGATTAACAGCTATGCGGGCACATAGTACTAGAAATTGTTACTCAGGGGACTCGGTATGTCTTATAAATTATTTCTGTCAGCTCTGGCAACACTGAGCCTTGGAACTTTGCTTTTTGTACCAGCTGCCAGCGCCGCGGCTGGAAGTGGTGCAGCCAAACAGGCTGCAGGGAAACCGGCAGCAGTTGCCCCGGGCAAAGAATTTAAGGGCAATGTCTCATGGTACGGCGTACCCTTTCATGGGCGCAAAACAGCCTCTGGTGAAATTTTCAACATGAACAAGCTCACTGCCGCTCACCTCAAATTACCGTTTAAAACTAGAGTGATGGTTGAAGATCCAAAAACCGGAAAAACTGTAATCGTCAAAGTGAATGACCGCGGCCCCTATGCCTGCAAGCGGGTAATGGATCTTTCGAAGCAAGCTGCGACAAATCTGGGCACCATTTCTAGAGGCGTGGCTTACGTTGAATGCACAGTGGTTGACGACGACGACAACTAACGCCACCGCATTCAGTGCATAGACAAGTCCGATACACTTGGAAAGCTAAGCGGAAGAGACACCGAGTAAATTTTGCTGATTCTATTTATAATAAGGCAAAATATATTGGTGACAACATGACCGTGAGACTATTAGTCGCAATCAGCCTTCTGCTTGCCCTCGACACCGGATTATCTAATTGGGCTTGGGCAGCAGCGACCAGCTGGCAATCAACCTACGGCCAAGGCCAAACAGCTCTGAGCGAGCAAAATCTGCCTCAAGCAGAAGACTATTTTCGCCGTGCTCTTGCTCAAGTTGAAAAAGGTCCACATAGTGCTGATGACTTGGCAAAGTGCCTGACAAGGCTGGCTGACACCCTTGCCTTGCGCAACAAAACTATGGACGCTCAAGCAACCTATCAGAGAGTCTTATCTGTTCTTGAAAAGAAATATGGCAGGAACAGTGCCAAAATTGCCCCGGCTTTGATTGCCTTGGGCTCAGTACAAGAGTCGGAAGGTGACCATTCAGCGGCCATGCCCTATTACCAACGGGCATTCGAATTGAATGAAAAAAGTTACGGCCCGTACAGTCCTGAGATAGTATCTAGCTTGCATCGCTTGGCACGCTCAACCTATAAATCGGGCCTGAGAGAACCAGCGGAGAAACACTACAAACGAGCCATGTCGATTTTGCTGAACCAACCGAGCTTGGAGGCAAGCAATCAGTTGCCATCGCTGATTAGCGATTACAAAGACTTGATCAAAGGCGACGATCAATCGAGCCAAGACCTCCTTAAAGATTTCAAGAAAGACACCGCAACCAGCGACACTAAACCAATAAGCTCTAGCCTAAGCTCAAGCCAAATCGCTAGCCCCAAATCTAGCCAATCAGCCTGGCAAGACCAAAGCGCAAGCAAACTTGCCAGCGACCATACATTTCAATCAGACGAAGAGTCAAAGATTTTGCTCAGAGGCATCAATCAGAACTTCTCAGAGCAAGCTCTCACACCAGCCTACAAAACAATGAACGAAGCCATCTTCGATCAAAATCACTATGGCAAAGGCGAAGACTTCTATCAACGAAAAATTGCCGCCGATATTGCCTCGCTTGGTCCAAATCATCCATCAACAGCCAACGATCTAAGCGGCCTTGCACTGTACTACATAGACAAAAAACGCTATGGCGACGCCGATGCACTGCTGGCCAAAGCTCTCGGTATCTACAAAGCAGCCTACGGCTCGAATAACATACTAACCATCCGCACACTGGCCACCTTAGCCTCGGTAAAAATGCATCTCGGGCAACTACAGATAGCTGAAGACCTCTACAAAAACGCACTGACTCTTTCGCAAACTGCACTAGGACCAAATAGTGTAGAGACGGCCAGAATACTCAATGACCTTGCTTTTCTCTACTATTCGCAAGACAAGCTGCGTGACGCCAAGACATTTTATCAATGGGCTCTAGCCAGTACAGAAGGGGCACTGGGCAAGAATGATCCACTATTTGCCGCTTGTCTGAAAGATTATGCTCAAGTATTGCGCAGCCTCGGCAACGAAAGTGAGTCTATTGCAGCTGAAGAAAAAGCTAAGCAAATATTGACTAAGTAATTTACTTAACCGGCTGAGCTAGCACTTTCGATTCATTCTGCAGCTCTTCACTGGCCTTCTCTGCCACCATATCACCTTGCTTGATATTGCCAAAGATCTCGACCATACCATCCATAATTTGGCCCTTGCGCACAGTGACCCATTCAACCACTCCATCTTTTACTTTGCAGACAAAAGTATTGAGCGGTGTTGAGACAACTGCTGAGACTGGTACAAATAAAGAGGTTTGATGGCGTCGAGTGGGCCAATAGATTTTGCAAAACATACCGGGCAAAATGCTGTAGTCAGGGTTGAAATAATTCAGCTCTACTGGCATTGTCCGTGTATCTTTGTCTAAGTTATTGCTGATGCGGGCGACCGTACCAACGAACTTACGTCCGGGAAAAGACGAGACCGAAAACGGAACTTGCGAGCCAACAATAACGCCAGCGGTATCAATTTCGGGCACTGGTGCCACCACCCGCAACAGGTCTAATTGCTTGACCCGACAGATTGGTGGATAGGCGCCGCTGCCATCAGGCCCAACATAACTACCAACGTGCATCTTGCGCTCAGTGACATAACCATTAAATGGCGCTGTAATCTCAAGGTAAGAAGCAAAATCAGAATAGTTCTCAAAGCCCTTGATACGTGCCGCTAATTCTTCTTTGCGCATCGTCACTTCGTGAGCCTTGGCATTGATGCGTTTGATAAAAGTATTTACTTCTTGCTTGTCGGCCTCTACAGACTGTGCCCACTGCACCACGTCATTGTCAGCCACTACTCCGGGCACCAATGATGCGGCGTAAACTCGTTGGTAGGTAGATTGATCGGCTAACAGATTAGCCTGCCTCTTTTTCAAGTCAGCTTGCAAGTCTTGCAAATCAGATTCTTCAGAGGCTACAGCCGCCTTAGCTGCCGCCACTCGAGCGAGAGCTTCGTTGCGGGAGGCAAGGTATTCTGGGGCATACATGGTGGCCATGAGCTGGCCTTTTTTCACTACTGACCCACGGTCAACATTGATAGACTTGATAAAGCCTCTAATTTTGGGGTACATCAAAACGTCTTGATAGGCGTCGATTTCACCGGGCAGCTGATCTTCGCGAAATAGTGTTTTAGAGACAACTGTCACAGTCGGGACAGAAACCAAGACGTCTTTGCTCACTTCTTCAACTTTCTTAGGCTCTAGCTTCTGCCACAAGAAATAGCCACCGACAGCAAGTGCCAAGACGAGGATGCTCAAAATAACTTTCTTACTAGTGACCATGGTCCTCCGGATGCAGCGAATGAGTGCCGGTGCGAGCACCGGTCTGGATGATGGCAAAAACCAAGGGCAAGAGTGTCAGTACTGATGTTGTCGACATACAAAGACCACCAATAACAGCGCGACCCAGCGATGAGCTTTGGCCGTTGGAGATAGCCATGGGCACCATACCTGCCACCATGGCAATCGAGGTCATCAAAATTGGGCGCATGCGCATCTGGGCGGCATGAATGGCCGACTCAGATGCACTTTTGCCCTCTTCTCGAGTCTTCTCAGCGAAGACAACCAATAAGATGGCGTTAGCAATACCAACACCGGTGGCCATGATGGCGCCCATAAACGACTGAATATTGAGCGTTGTACCAGTCAATGTAAGAATGGTCAAAACCCCTAACAGAATTGCTGGTGTAGTCGACATCACAACTAGCACAATACGGGCAGCCTGGAAATAGCCAAGCAGCATCAAGGCAATAACGCATACAGCCAGAACCAAACCACCCAATAAGTGAGCAAACGTGTCTTTCAGAAGAGGAACTTGTCCTGTGACATCGGCGAAAACACCATGGGGTGGCTTACCAGCGCGCTTGATTGCTTCCTTCACTTCTTCGCCCACTCGGCCGAGATCGCCGCCGCTGTAATTAGCAGTAAGCGATACCATGCGCATCATGTTGTAACGGTCGAATTCACCATTGGTGACACCATACTGCACAGTGGCAACATCGCCGATCAATGGATGCTGCGGTCTCCTGGTTTGGCTACCAGGATAAAGCTTAGCGATATCAGGATCTTCCATCACACCATGGGGCGCCATCTGCTCTTTGCGGGTGCTATTCATCGCTGGGAAGCTAGCAATATCGTCTTTTGATTTAATTTGGTCTTGGGGTACCTGAACTTGTACTTGGTATGAGAAGCCACTTTCGGGATCGCGCCAGAGGCTCAAGTTGACAAAACGGCTAGAGAAGAAGGCTGGTTGCAGAGACATGCCCACTTCTTCTGGTGTCAGGCCTAGCTGACCGGCCAGTTCGCGATCAATATCTATTTCGCACGACGGATAGTCGAGGGCCTGGCCCCACTGCAAATCGCGCAACGCTGTAATCTTAGCCATCTCGGAGAGAACCTTTGCTGCAAATATTTTGTTGGCGATGAGGTTGTGTCCAGATATTTGCACACAAATAGGTGTGGGCGATCCAAGGTTCATAATTTGGCTGACGATGTCGCCAGGCTCAAACGAATATTTGGTATCGGGAATTGCCTTAGCCAAGCGTTTGCGCATATTGTCTTTGAATTGGCTCATATTTATGTGAGCGTCTTCTTTCAACTGCACATCAATTACGGCTTGGTGTGGACCGCTGGTCCACAAAAAAGCCGAGCTAATAGGGAACATCGGTGGTTGCTGCCCGGCGTACCCTAGACTCTTCTCTACATTGGCCTCGCCCGCCTCAGCCTTAATCAGTTCAAGGGTCTTGAGCACACGCTGCTCGAGAGCTTCTACGCGCATGCCAGTCGGTGCCGAAATACGCATGCGAAACTGTGAGCTGCCCGAGTCAGGAAATAGCTCTTTGCCAATATTGGTGTAGAGCAAGAGCACAAGCGAAATACTAATTGTCAGATAGGTGCCAATAACAATAAGGCGCAGGGGCATTAGCACGTGCAAAAGACTAGCCAAGCCATCTTTCATTTTGTCAATAAAGTCAGGTTTGTGCTCTTTCTTGGGTCCGCGACCAACCGCTGTGGCGTGGGCTTCTGCCACCTCATCGCCTTCACCATCTGGCACCCCGCTGTGCTCGTCTTTCAAGAGCCAAATAGCCATAATTGGCACCAGGGTAGAGGCCAGCGTTGTCGAAGCAATCATGGCAAAACCAACAGCCAATGAAAGTGGAATGAAAAGTTCGCGGGTGATGCCAACCATGAAGAACGAGGGAATAAACACTGCAACAACCGACAACATGGCTAGTAGCCGAGGCACCATGGTCTCGACACAGGCCTCGTATACAGCCCGCGTTTTCTCCACACCATTGGCCAAGTGACTGTGCATATTCTCAATACAGACTGTGGCTTCATCCACCAGAATACCGATGGACAGCGCTAATCCACTTAGTGTCTGGATGTTTATTGTTTGGCCGCAGAGCCAAAGGCCAACGATAGATGACATCAAGCTCAAAGGAATGGTAGTGACTACAATGGCCGTACTGCGCAAATCTCGCAAGAAAAGTAAAATCATCAAACCAGGCAGGATAGTACCAAGTACACCTTCATGAAAGACGTCGGTAATGGCCTCGCGCACATATTTTGATTGGTCAAACTCATAGCTAATTTTAACGTCAGCAGGCAAGACGGCCTGCATGCGAGGTAAGGCCGAAGTTAATGCGTCCACTACCGAAACTGTTGAGGCATCGCCTCTTTTGACCGCAGGAATATAGACAGTGCGCCGCCCTTGAAAGAGGGCATATCCAGCCAAAATATCTGATGAATCTTCTACTCGGCCTATATCTTTGACAAAGATCTGAGGCCCATGGCCTGTGCGAATGGGCAAATAATCAAGCTGGTGAATATCTGGCAAGTCAGAATTGACCGGAGCAATGCGCAAATAATCGCCAGTGCGCACATTGCCCGCCGGCAAAACTTTGTTGCCAGTAGCTAAAGCCTCAATGATTTCCGCACCTGATATGTTGTACTGGCGAAGCTTATCGGCGTCGACACTAAGCACAATACTGCGGATGTTACCGCCAAAAGGAGGCGGCGCCTCAGCACCAGGAACGGTGGCAAGCAAGGGGCGAATGCGCGTGTAAGCTAAGTCTTCAAGGTCTTTGACTGTCTTGGTATCGGACGACAGAACCAACTGGCCCACCGGTAAGCTACCGGCATCGAAGCGCAAAACAAACGGATTGTAAGTGCCATGGGGCATCAAGCTTGTAGCACGGTTGGCCATGGCAACAATGGTGGCCATGGCACTGGCCATATCGGTATCGGGTTGGAAGAAGACCTTGATCACAGATACGTTTTGAATGGTGCGAGACTCAATATGCTCAATGCCAGGAACATAGAGAAAATAAAGTTCGTAAGTCGATGTGATGTACCCTTCCATCTGCTCTGGCGACATGCCGCCATAACCCTGAATGACATAGATGGCAGGGATTTTCAAATCAGGGAAGATATCGCGCTTCATGCTGCTGACAGCCAAGAAAGCAACACAGACAATGCTTATAACCGCAGCGATTACTGAAATCGGTCGTCTAAGTGCAAAGCTGATGATCCACATTTTGGTCTGTCCTGTTTTACTTGTTTATCTTTTGCATTGCTGCTTTAGCGGCGACCAGCTCGACCTTCGACTATGTCGACGATATCGAGGAAGGGTTTGAGATCTCCCTGAGCATACGAGAGCAGCAAAATGGCCCGCCACACTTCGACTTGTGCAACGGCATCTTCAACTTCGGCTTCGGCTAAGGCTTTTTCAGCTTGGGCCAAACTGACCATATCGGTCAACCCAGTGCTGTAGCGTTTGCTCACTTTCAGCTCTCGCACTCTGGCTGCTTGAACCAGCCCCGGTGTCTCATCGGCAATCTTTCTTGCCTGATCGAGCATGACCCGAGCCCGGGCATCTTTCTTCTCGAGTACTTGCATAGCCAGGTTCAAGTCGGCTCTAGCAGCTAATTCGTTGTTTAAAGCAATGCGCTTTTGCGCTTTTAGCGGAAAATACTCCATCACTGGAAAACTAAAAGATGCACCCACCATGTAGTTAAATACCTGGGGCAGGGCGCCACCACCCACGGGGCGAATGGGATTAACGCCATCACTACTACCCTTGCCCCAAACTGAAGAGTTGAACCAGAGGTGAGGGCGATAGGCTTTGTCTAGCACAACTTGCTTGGCCTTCCAGCGGCCAATCTCGGCGGTCTTAAGCAAAGCCAGCGGATGGGAACTCAAATCTATTGCCCGCATGGGCTGAATCTGAGAAGGGCTGCGCACTAGCGGGTCAGAGACAATGTCGATATCAGTAGTGGCCGTGCCCATCTTCTCGGCCAAGCCCACCAGCGCCAGGCGAGCATTTTTCTCTGCTTTTATCAAACTAATGCGCGACTTTGCTACTTCGTAGTCCCAATCAGCCGCTTCTACACCTGGTTTAAGCCCTTCAGCCACAAGTGTCTTTGCGCGCACGTTGGCAGCTCTCATATGCTGCAAGGCTGCTTCAGTTGACAAAATAATTTGCTTAGCAGCAACTGCTTCAAGAAAAGCTTCAGCGGCATCGTAAGCCACATCTAACTGGGTCAAATTAACATCAGCACGGGCGGTGCGTGCATCGGCATAAGCGAAATTATCATTGGCATGACGCAAACCAAAATCGACCAATAGCCAATTCAAGTTGACGCCTTGCAAGTTATTTACCAATGGTCGCATGCTCGATTTTTGCGACACCGGACCAGAATCAATTGGCACTGTATCAAAGCCAGAGACATTGTTCATCACAGTGCTGGCCACACGATTTCCGGTTATTGCTGATTCTTGAATATCAATATTCAAGTTTGGAAGATACTGAGTTTTAGCCAAGGTGACATTGGCCATAGAGGCTTTGAGCTTAAAACGCTTAGAAGAAATGGTTGGATAATTGCGCAGCGCAACATCTACGGCTTCTCGAATAGTGACAGCAGAGGTCGGTCTTATTGGTTGAAATTGAAAGTCGATTACCGCACTTTCCCGACCGGTGGCGAAAGCTGGAACAACAAAAAACTCAGCAAAAATTATGTTGGCAATGACAACGAAGAGAAGACGCAAGCAAAAATCTACCAAACAGAATGGTGCTATCGACTTTGTTTTTTTGAAACCGCAGACAGCCATTGGCGACCACTCACGCATGTCAACAACTCGGCCGAGCACTTGGCAGGCCGATACTGCCAGCGCAAAGAAAAGTGTTAGCCAAAGTGATTATATAATGCTCTCCATGGTGCCCAATTCGTCAAAGCCGATTGTCTTATTAATCTTATCTGCGCTCGCTTCTAACCTAAGTTGTGCGCCAGTATTTGCTGACGATAAAGAAGCAGTAAGCAGAATGTTTGGGCAATATTCTGGTCAGTCTTTTCGCGACAGTTTTTTCTCGGAACAGCTGCGGCAGGGCTCAAGCATGGACGAACTGGCCGAACTTGAGCGTAAGCTCAGTGAAGAACGGGCCGAAAAAAAAGAACTGCGCCGCTTGAGAGATGCAATAGAAGAAAAAGATAAGCTTGAAAGAGCTGAAAGAAATAAGCATATATTCGACAGGTCTGAGGATCAGCCTAATTCACTTGGAGCTAGCTACTCAACACCGATATTAGACAACGACTTTAGCTTCAACTTCGAAAAGCAAGTATTGCCGCCCGATCTATTTTCAGCCCGCGACCAGGGCTCAAACTTTGACTATGCTAAAGCTCGCGATCCTGACCTTGCAGGCCCTGACGACTTCGATTGGCTGCAAGTAATGCGCAGCAATTCAGGGCTTTTTCCTCGAGCACGCGAAGTTGAAGCTGATGAGAAAGGTCGCCTTGACTCTGACAGTTCAGCCAGACGCAATGAGAGAGCAAAACTTCCAGGTCGGGTAATTGAAGTTACAGGTGACTGGGTGCCTGACAAGCTAGATCCAATCAACAACGGCGGCTTCACCATCGCCCCTGACAACGGCTCGCCCGTTCCCTACAAACTAAATGGCCACGTTGACATCCAGCGGGGCCGCCCCTGGAATGATAACGACTAAGCTATCTACCAGTACTTATTTGTAAGCACGTAGAAGCTGAGCTGAAAGTGCTTCAGCCAGAATGCTTCGAGCTTGCAGTTGCATCTTGTCAGCTTCTTCCTTGCGACCACTGCTGAGCATCACCAACAAATAATCTTGCAAGCAAGCCGCGACAAATACACTTTGCCGACCAGTGGCATTAGAAATACTCGAAAGAGCATAAGCATAGTGATTGCGGGCATCTTCTAATTTGCCCTGCGAATAATCGAGAAACGCAAGTTCATTCAAACGCTGAGCTACTTCAAATGTTTGGGCTTGTAAGGGAATTGCCACCAGGTCAGCACTACCGCTGGCACTATCTGTAGTACTAGAATTGCCAGCAGCAGCCAGGGCCTGCTCGGAAATTAACGAAAGCAAGAGGCGCAAGCGCTGCACCGAGAGATCATCTGCTGCATAGACCGATTGATAAATTTTCAAAGCCTGTTCGAGTAGTGGCCTTGCTTCACTGTATCGGTGCTGCGTCACGTAAACGGCAGCTAGCCCTTTCAAATCGCGAGCAACACTAGGATGATTGGGGCCGAGAGTTTTGACATCAATTGCCACCATGCGCTCGAAATAATCAATTTGATCTTCACCATTGCCTCGATCAAGAACCGGCGTTGCAAACGAATTGAATTCAGGGGAGGAAGAAAGTGTCGAGAGTAGCTGTGCCACAGTAGAAAAAGTTTCGAGGTTAGTGCTATTTTCTGGTGCGTTTTCAATAACAATGCGACTGCTGTTATTTTGATTTTGCTTTTGTCTCAGCAACTCTTGCTGCCAAGCCGACTGAGGTACAGCCCTAGTCTTACCCAAGTCTTGTACTTGGTCTTTGAGCAATTCTTTCTCGTACTGAGAGGTCAATATTTTAGCTGGCCCGGTATATTTGTGCAGAAGATCAATGTAATCACTCAAAAGCTCAAGCAGACAATCGCTCGACGACAAAGAAGTCTGAGCCATCATGATACTCAGAGCCGACCGGTAGTTCTCTTCGGCACCACTGAAGGGGCCATCTTGCGCAATAGCGTGGCCGAGGTGATGCAAACAGCTAGCTAGCTCAAAGCTTTGCGCCCCAAGATGTGCGCGGGCTAAATCGGCTGCTCTTTGGTACAAAACGGCGGCTTTCTTATATTCGCCCTCGAATTCGGTGACACTGCCCATGGTGACAAGAATCGGTAAAAGCTTAGCACTGTCTTTGCCGTATTCTCGCTCCAGGCGCCTTAATGCCTGGCGATAAAGCTTCCACGACTCTTCTTTGAAGTCTTCCATCTGCAAGAGATCAGCCAGACTCTTCATACACAACACTAAATCATCAACACTATGCGGCTCACGTTTGATTGAACGGAGGGCCTGGCGGAAAGAAACTTCCGCTTCTGTCAGAGACTTAGAAGCTAGCTGCTTTTGTCCTTGCTCTAAAAATGTACGCCAATAGCCATCTCTAGCCGAAGCATTAGTAGAGAGATTCTCTTTAGAGTCGCTGGCAGCAATAGCGCCGGCGCTAGGAAACGACGTAGGCAGAGACAGCGCAACAAGCAGAGCGCTCAAAGCAGAGGCCTTCGCTGTCAATGTGAGCTTCACTGGCTGGGGCCGTCGGGAGCGGCATCTTCAATTTTGCGAGCCCTGGCATTTAGCACTTTAGCTTCGTCTAAGCGGTTATCAGCTTTCAGCAAAATAGCATAGTTGCGCAGAATCGCAGCAACACTCTCATGATTAGGACCGAACACTTTTTCGCGAATTGCCAGGGCTCTCTTGTACAGTGGCTCAGCTTCGCTATAACGCTTCTGATCGCGAAGAACACGAGCTAGGTTATTCAGGGCATTAGCCAATTCTTCTGATTCAGGTTCTTGCTCGCGGATGCGTACTGATTCTTGGAAAAGTCCTACAGCCTGGTCATCTTTGCCCTGTTCTTTATACAGTATTGCTAAATCGTTAGTTGTGGCAGCCACAGCAGGGCTATTTGCACCCAAAGTAGATTTGCGAATATTCAGAGCTCTGGTGAGCAGAGGCTCGGCCAAATCAAACTTTTCTTGTTCGCGGTACAGCTCTTCTAAATTAGTTAGAGCAACTGCAACCCCGGCACCATTTGCACCTTCTTCTTTTTCGTAGGTATTAAGCGAGCCCTTGAGCAAAGCCTCTACTTCATCGTACTTACCTTGCGGCAGCAGCGCCAAAGCCAAATTTTGCATGCGGTCAGCCACAGCTATAGGTTTTGCACCAGGAATTGCTTTTTGCAGTTCTAAAGCCTTGCGATATTGAGCTTCGGCCGATTTGTAATCGCCAAGCTCGCGATAGACCATGGCCAAATTATCAACAGCGATAATGAGATCGGCCTTATTGCTAGTGGGGTCACTAAGCAATACATCTACAGCTTGTTTCATCAACGGTTCTGCTTTATCGAACTGCTGTTTCTCGCGATAGTTGCGAGCCAAATTATTGAGCGCTGCTGCTTTGTTATGGGCAGCATTTAGCTCGCGGCCAGTACTATCGGGAGTATCAGCCAATTCGGCCACTTGCTTGTAGATTGCTTCAGCTTCGTCGGCCTTGCCCTGTTTGCGCAAAACCACCGCTAAATTGTTCATAGCCACTGTCTGACCGGACTTATTTTTAGTGTCTTCCATCAACTTAATGACACGACGCAATGTTTTGGCAGCGTCTGCTAGCTGTCCTGAATCAGAGTACATCGAAGCCATGCCGGTGAGAAATGGTGCCAATTTAGCGTCATTGGCACTAGAATTTTTTTCAATTATGGTGATTGCTTTTTCATACTGAATTTTGGCCAGGTCAAACTTACCCTGACGACGGTAAAGTTGCGCTAAGTTGCCCAAAGTTGATGGCAAACCACTATCGTCACTTGAGGCTAACTTTTCTTTAATGGCAAGGGCTTTGGTCAGGTTAGCTTCGGCATCAGCAAACTTGCCTTGAGCTTCATAAACTAAGGCCAAATCATTGTAGGTTTTAGCTAAAAACTTATCTTCAAGCTTGGCACTAAGGCATTCGTTGACAGCATCGCCGTAGAGCTTCACGGCTCCATCATAATTCTTACTCTGGGCCGCGCTTTGGGCCTCGTTCAAAAGTTTTTCCCATTCGACAGCACCGGCCCGGGCCGACAAATTAGCTGTTGCCAACAGGGCGATGATGCCGACAGTACCAATGATGGTGGATTTCAGCTGTCTCACAAAAACTCCTCGACAAAGAGAAGCACTACTATATCAGCGACCAACTATTGACAAGCCTTTAGAAGCAACTCTACACTTAAACCGCGGCTAACATAACTAGCCACCGCTGATGGAGCCAGTCTTTATTTGACTAGCACCGTGCGCACCAGCTTAAACACCGCTCTATCCGGCAAAATCTTGCGCAGGGTTAGCATCGCTTCAGCGTTGATGGGATAGCGCAGACGAGAAGAACTATCATTAGCCGCTTCGTAAATTGTATAGGCTACCCCGGCTGGCCCCGGTGCAGAGTGACCTTCCTTCTGCATTTGCGGAAGTGCTTTGGCTATAAAAGTATCGTAAGCGCTAAGGCCTTCTTTGCTGACTAGATCTTGGCTACGATCATAAAATGGCGTTTTTATTGGCCCTGGCTCAATTAACTTCACTCTGATATTGAACTGCCTTAACTCGTACTGCAAAGACTCAGAGAAGCCCTCCACCGCAAACTTGGTAGCGTGATAGACGCTATACAGCGGAAAGGTGATGCGGCCGCCCACAGATGACATATTGATGATTGCTCCAGACTTACGCTCACGCATCGAAGGCAATACTTCACGAGTGACATTCATCAAACCAAACACATTGGTGGCAAATTGACGCTCTACGCGCTCAGCTGTACTTGCTTCAAAAGCACCAACCATGCCGTATCCGGCATTATTGACAACGACGTCTATCGCTTCATGCTTTGCTAGTCCTTCAGCGACAGCCTGACGAATAGTGTCTTGATCGGTTACATCCAGCCGCAAAATCGATACACCGGGCAAGCTAGCTAAATCACCAGCTTTCTCGGGCGAGCGCATGGTAGCCAATACATTCCAATTTTTACGAGAGAAGAGACGTACAGCTGCCTCTCCGATACCGCTTGACGCACCTGTAATCAGAATTGTCTTAGTTGCAGCCGTTGCCATATCCACCTCTACTTTTCCAAATGATATTACTACCTTTGAAAAATTGCTCAAAAAAAACATTCAATTCCCAGTCAATTACGTTACTTTTTTGATACTATACTTGCAAATTGCAAGCTACAAGTTAATACTAGAAGTAGCGGATCGGCAGCATCAAACTAAAAAGTAATGACGCAGAAAAACAGCAGGGAGAAATCAATGAATAAAGAAAGCACAACTGAAAAAGAAACCTTAATCAAACCAGATAAATTTGACCAAGGGGACAATTTCAAAGCTGTTCACTGCGGCAGCTTCTCGCAACTGGCTCAATACGAATTGAAGCATCCTCGCTTCGGCGTCGTAAAACCAGGAAAAGTATTTCTTCAAGAGTTAGTGGATACGACGGCCATGGAAGTATCAATCAATGTATTCGCCCCTGGCAAAGTAATGCCATTTAGCCATGCCCACAAAGCCAACGAGGAGATGTATATCTTCGTCAAAGGGCAAGGTGAAATGGTAATCGATGGTCAGGTCATCGCCGTCTCAGAAGGTAGCTGTATCAGACTTGCGCCTAAGGCGGCAAGATGTATGCGCAACAACGATAGTGATGAACTTTGCTTTGTCGTTATTCAGGCCAAAGAAAATTCTCTAGGTGAGCATACTTTTGCCGATGGCTACGAAGTCCAGCAAGAATTGAACTGGACAAAAGACTAGCTAAAGATCAAGGGCCTATCGGCTTCTTCACCATAATGATAAAGATCAAGGCCAAGCTCTTGCTCTGTGGCGCTAGCCGTGAAACTTATAAAATGATCAACGATTTTGGCAATGATATATGTACCAATAAAGGTAAACACCCATACTGCCACCACTGATGCTAACTGGGCCAAAAATAAGTGAACATTGCCATAAAGCAAACCATCAGCACCATTAGAGTTAATGGCCTTGCTGGCAAAAATGCCTGTAGCTAGCGCCCCCCAAGTGCCGGCCATACCATGACAGGCACAAACATCTAACGAGTCTTGTATTTTCAGATGCTCAGAAAGTTTGATAGAGAAGAAGGCGACAATGGCACCGACAGCACCAATAATAACGGCAGCACCGACATCAACGTAGCCACAAGCAGGGGTAATGGCAACCAGCCCAACAACCGCCCCGGTAGCGGCACCTACTGCAGTATTCTTGCCTTCTCGACTACTGACCACCATCCACGTTAATGCCGCAGCAGCGGCTGCCACAGTGGTAGTGACGAGAGCTTGAGCAGCAGAAGCATTGGCACCAAGGGCGCTACCACCGTTAAAGCCAAACCAACCGAACCATAACAAGACTGCACCAAATAAAGTCAGGGGCACGCTATCAGGCTGAAAGCGTCCATCAATCGCTCTCTTCTTACGTCTTAGGGCAATACAAATTGCTAAAGCAGCAACACCAGCTGTAATATGCACAACTGTGCCACCAGCAAAATCGAGTGATCCTAAGGTCTTGAGCCAGCCACCGTCACCCCAAACCCAGTGCGCCACCGGGTCATATATTAGTGTGGTCCACAAAAGAGTGAAAAGCATAAAGGCCTTAAAACGAACCCGCTCTACGAAGGCCCCAGCAATAAGAGCTGGTGTAATGATGGCGAACTTCATTTGAAAGAGCATGAACGCTAGATGAGGAATATTGGGCGCATAGCTGGTGACACTATTGATACCAATATTGCCCAGACCACACCATGAAAGGTCGCCAATAATGTGGCCGACGTCTTTGCCAAAGCAAAGAGAATAGCCCAACATAACCCACTGCATAGTAACGATGAGCAGACTGCCAAACGTAAGCATGATGCATGAAAGTAAGTTTTTACGTTCAACCATGCCACCATAAAACAAACCAATTGCCGGTGTCATTAACATCACTAATGATGATGACATCAGTACCCATGCAGTGTCTCCGGTGTTCATCAACTTAGCTAATTCCCAAAATACGACTATCAAAGTCATTCAATAATTCATTGCCCTCTTCACCCTGGGGCACTATAAGCACAAACTGGGGCAAGAAAGTTTGCCAATTTTGCAATATTTCTAAAGCGCGCAAACTGCCGGTGGCTTGGTGATGATGCTCAATCAATTGACGCAAATAGGTAGCCGCAGCCCTGCCGACAGGGCTCAAACGCTTATCTGGCTCGTGGCAATAGTTAGCGGCAAACTTATTTTCACTGTCTAAGACAAAGACTAAACCACCGGTCATGCCGGCAGCAAAATTACGACCAGTCGGTCCTAATACAGCCACGGCACCACCAGTCATATACTCGCAGCAATGATCACCGCTACCTTCAACTACAGCTGTCGCCCCTGAGTTACGCACGGCAAATCGCTCACCGGCCTGACCGGCGCAATATAAGTAACCACCAGTAGCACCATAGAGGCAAGTATTTCCGGCAATAACATTGAGCCACGAGCGCTCATAGACTGGGGCCCCCTGCGGGAATTTGATGACAATTGTGCCACCACTCATACCCTTGCCGACATAATCGTTGGCTTCGCCAGTGAGAGTGAGCTTAACGTTATCGACAATAAAAGCGCCAAAACTCTGACCAGCAGAGCCCTTAAAACGCAAGGCTATACGCCCCTTAAAGCCAGTATCACCATAGAGCTTAGCCAGCGTGCCACCAATGCGGGCCCCGACACTGCGATCTGTGTTCTTGATAGTGTAAGCTTTGACCACATCACTGTGGTGAGCAATCGCCGCCTGCACCTCAGGGTCTGCCAATATTTGATCATTAAGACTACTAGAATCGCTATGCGGCGCCTGAGGCAGCCTCCAGGCATCACGGCGATCAATTGATGCGGGTAACTCAGCTTTTTCTAGCAAGAAATCGAGATTGACTTTCTCTACTTTGTACGGCTTCACGTCAGATTTTACTTTCAACAATTCTGATCGGCCAAGCACATCATGAAGTGAGCTATAACCGAGCTCTGCCAAGGTCATACGCACTTCTTCAGCAATGAAGAGAAAGAACTCAACTATTTGTTCAGGAACGCCAGTAAATTTCTCTCTTAATTTCTCTTTTTGGCTAGTGATACCAACCGGACAATTATTGGTATGACATACCCTGGCCATGATGCAACCCTCGGCAATCAATGCAATAGAACCGAAGCCATATTCATTAGCACCGAGCATAGCGGCCATCACCACTTCCCAGCCAGAGCGCAAGCCACCATCAACTCTTAACAAGACACGATGGCGTAAATCATTGCCCAAAAGCGCTCGATGCACTTCGACCAAACCAAGCTCCCAAGGCACTCCGGCATGCTTAATCGAACTCAGAGCTGAGGCCCCGGTGCCACCATCATTGCCCGAAACCTGGACAATATCGGCATTAGCTTTAGCCACTCCCACAGCCACTGCACCAATACCGACTTCTGCCACTAGCTTGACTGAAATTTGAGCCTGGGCACTAACCTGGCGCAAGTCGTAGATGAGCTGTGAAAGGTCTTCAATAGAATAAATATCGTGATGGGGCGGCGGCGAAATTAACTGCATACCTTCTTTAGCGCGGCGCAGTTTGGCGATATACGGTGACACTTTATGAGCTGGAAGCTGTCCACCTTCGCCCGGCTTTGCCCCTTGAGCAATTTTGATCTCTAACTGCTGAGCTGTTACCAAATATTCTGGTGTTACACCAAAGCGCGCCGAAGCCACCTGCCGCACAGCAGAGCTGGCGGTATCACCGGGTCTAAGGCCTCGCAAACCAGGAAAATTGGCGCTGGTGCCGTCGGCATTAACATCGGCAATGGGATAGTAACGAAGTGGGTCTTCACCACCTTCACCAGAATTAGATTTGGCCCCAAGGCGGTTCATAGCAATTGCTAAGACTTCATGGGCTTCTTTAGAAAGGGCACCAAGTGACATACCGCCAGTGCAAAACCGCTTTACTATCTCAGACGCTGGTTCTACTGCTTCAAGAGCAATAGGCGCTCTATCAGAGGCGAATGTGAGCATATCGCGCAGTGCTAGAGGTGGTCGCTCGCGCACTAGAGCCGAATACTGACGGAACTGTTCTTGACGCTCTTGTATGCTCACTACTTTGCGATTGATACCAAGTGCTGAATGCAAGGCTTTGACAATCATAGGATTGTTGCCGTGATACTCACCACCTGGCCGCGAACTCATCATGCCATAGTTGATTAGCTGTTTATGACTAAAAGGAAAAGCACGCCTGTGGCAATCGAAAACATCGCCCTCGATGTCGTCAATCTCTAAGCCACTAATGCGCGACGGTGTGCCGACAAAGCAGCGTTCCACTACATTCTCGCCCAAGCCAACGCATTCAAATATTTGCGCACCGATATAGCTCGACAAAGAAGAGATACCCATCTTCGAGAGAACTTTCTGCAAACCCTCTTCGATAGCTGCTCTAAAATTGGCCTGAGCCGACTCATTAGAAAGCTCCACCAAGCTTTTCACTTCGTTGTCAGCACAGGAATGCCGCACAATCTCTAGGGCGAGATAAGGACAAACAGCCTGAGCTCCATATCCAAAGAGACAGGCGAAATGATGGGTGGTCCAACACTGTGCCGTCTCAAGCACAATTGAACATTCAAGTCTGAGACCTTGGCGAATCAGTTCATGATGGACAGCGCCAACGGCCAATAAGGCGGGAATAGCGACTCTCTCAGAGTTGACTCCACGATCGCTCAAAACCAAAATGGTCTTATGATCGCGCACAGCCTCCACGGCCCGTTTACATAGATTGCTTAAGGCTACATCTAAGTTGCTCACGCTGGGCAAAAACAACAACGAAACGACTTCAGAGTCGAAAGCTTTGTTTTCACTGCCTGTGTGGATTAGTTTTTCTAGTTCTTTCTCATTGAGAATTGGGCTAGTCAAATGAATCGACTGGGCACCTTCTTGGCTAGGCACAAACCAACCGCCCTGCCGCCCCAAGTAAGAATCAAGCGACATCACGAGCTTCTCGCGCAGGTGGTCAATGGGCGGGTTAGTCACCTGGGCGAAGCGCTGCTTAAAATAATCGTAGAGCAAACGAGGTTGGCTAGAGAGCACCGCCAGCGGTGTGTCATCGCCCATCGAATAAATAGCTTCATGAGCAGTGGAAGCCATTACTAGTAATATTTGAGCGATATCTTCTTTGCCATAACCATAGGCGGTCTGCAAGCCAATCAAATCGCTATCAGCAAGTTTGATTTGCTCGGCGAAGGGCTCAGGGCTAAATTCCACTCGCTCTAAAGCCACCCACTGACTATAATCACGCTCTAAGGCAACTTCGTCTTTGACTTCGCTATCGCTGCACACTCTGCCGCTAGCAATATCAACTGACAACATTTGGCCTGGTCCTAATCGACCTTTCTGCACGACATGAGCCTGATCGAAGTCGACAACACCAGCTTCTGAACTCAAGAAAACACTGCCATCGTCTAACACTGAAAAACGAGCAGGTCGCATGCCGTTGCGGTCTAGCTTAGCCCCGACACTTTTACCATCGCTGTATACAATTAGAGCAGGGCCATCCCAGGGCTCCTGAATGGCAGCAAAATATTTGTAGAAACCAGCCTGGGCGTTACTAACAACCGAATTGGTGGCATCGGGAATTAGCTGCATTAGGACAGACTCGGGCTTACGACCGAGACGCACCAGAAGCTCTAAAGCATTGTCCAAGCTGCCAGAATCAGATGTATTGGCACTGACTACAGGATGAAGATCGTGGTTATTCTCACTTTCCCATTCGGGATGATCAAGCACCATCTCCCGACATTTCATCCAATTACGGTTGCCTAGAAGTGTATTAATTTCGCCATTATGACCGAGCAAACGGAACGGCTGCGCTAAGCGCCACTTAGGCAGAGTATTGGTGCTAAAGCGGCGGTGATAGACGGCAAATTGACTAGAATAGGATTGATTAAGCAGATCAGGATAGAAAAGCTCTAACTCGTAAGAGCGCACCATACCCTTATAGACTATTGTCTTTGCCGAAAGCGAAGCAATATAGAAGTCAGAGTACTTGTCACCGTAGCTGCGCATCTTAAACATAGTGCGTTTGCGAGCAAACAATAACTTACGCTCTACTAGGTCGTCAGACCACTGGGGCTGCGGGTTGACAAAAACTTGTTTAATGCGCGGACAAGTCGCCTGCGCTAGTGGTCCCAACACACTTTTGTCGAGTGGAACATCCCGCCAAGGCTTGTCTGCCAGGCTAAATCCTTCGGCAAGTAAGCAGCTTTCGAACAGCTCCAAACAAAAATCAGCAGCAGCTTCTGGCAGAAATACCATGCCCACAGCTTTAGATTGGTAGCCCTCTTGAGCAAAAAGATCCCAAGGAATAGCAGTAAGAATTCCGGAGCCATCACCGGTGACACCATCGGCTCCGCAAGCACCGCGATGCTCCATTCGACTCAAAGCGGTTAATGCGTCGCGCACGACCTGATAGCTGCTTTGTGGGCGATAAACGAAACCCACCCCACAAGCGTCTTTCTCAAAGGTGGTATTAGCTGCGTTCAAACGTCTTTCCAATGCAAAGCCTGGCCATTTCTGGCCACCGATTAAGCTCTTGAGCCAAATCTGAGCATCTCTATAAAAGCTCAGAAGTAAACCCCGAGGACTCGATTATTAGCCATGCTCACTGTGATGGCAAGAAAATGTTAAGTAAAGCTGAAGGGCCGATTACGACACAATGGTTGAAACCAAGCTATAGCAGGCCATAGCCCAGCTGTTACAACAAGCAATACTTCACACGATATATCTGTTTGTATACTAATTCTCATGCTCAACGACAATTCTATGCTCCGCCTTGCCACTACAAAAGCAGATCAGCCGCTCTTACAAGCGGCGGTGTATGTGATCGAACGAGCAACTCATGTCAGCCTTGATTTACAAGCGGCAAGACAACTTGCACTAAAACTACGAGAAGACAGGCTTACTCCTAAACATAATCAGCATTGGCTAGCGAGCGCTCCTGATTTTGCAAAAAGCTATTGGGCCTCTCTCGCTCTGCCAAACCAGATTCTATTTTTGACGATCTTCCACACAATTGGCTTCTGTTATTGGAGTAGTGAACCTGACGGCAAGCGCTGGACTGTGAAATTAGATGGAGTGGTGAAATTAGCAGGAGCAGTGAAATTAGAAGCAACAGACATCTCGAAAACAAAATACTTGAGTACTCAAGTATTTTACTCCCGCGAAGAGGAGGCAGACACAAATTTCCACTATGACGGAGCCATTGCTCTACTGATAAGCATGGCTAGCAATGCCAAGTTTCTCGACTTAGAATTTTTAGCAAACTTAGATTTTGAACAATTCAAAATGCTACTAGCTGGTCAATGGAGCCAAAATATAGATTCACTTCTCTTGCTGAAGGAGCGTCATAGCCTCATAACTAGCTTGGCCAAGAAGCTCATCAGTAGCAGAGAAATAATTGAGGCAAAACTCGAAAACACTTCTGCACCAGAATTAGCACAACAATTTGCTGACGAATTACCTGGTTTTGATGACACTGCGTTTTACAAGGGCAGAAAAATCTACTTTCTAAAACGTGCACAGCTATTGGTTTCTGATATCAATCAAGTGCTGCCCATAGCAAATATTGAAGGGCTCACAGCTTTTGCTGATTATAAACTGCCGCAATTTCTACGCCACCACAATGTCATTGCTTACGAGACAGGCCTGGCAGAGCGCATTGATAAAAGCATTGAACTGCTGCCGGGCAGCGAAGAAGAAGTCGAAATACGAGCAGCAACAGTGATCGCAGTCGAACTGATCAAAGAATGTCTTGAGAAAAATGGAATTGTAAGTAGTGCGGCACAAATCGATAGTCAACTTTGGCTCCTAGCCCAAACTTTAGACAAGAGTATGATGCAGCCCTATCACCGCTGCCGAACAGTATTTTATTAAGGCAATCTTTTATGGCTCTTTAGGTAATTGTCGACAGCACAGTTACAAGCACGCTGAATGCCGCGCACACTTGCCATGGCGCAAACTATTGAAAGGAAGCATGTTGCCAACGTTGAAGTGTCCATTTACTTTGCCCTACCTTAATAGAGATCCACTGACAACATGATGCCTCAAAATGCATAAAGAAGGTGTCAATGTTATATACGGGCGCGTAAAGAAATGGTCAAGAAGGCAAAAAGACTAGTTTTCCCCGGTCTTAAAAGCTTCTGCAGCCTTAATCAGTTTGTCGATATCATCCATCAAATCTAGACCTTTTTTGCCTGGATCAAACTTCAAAGCGCTATTGAGTAGACTCAAACGATCAGTCAAATGCTTTTCATAAGAAGCTTGGCCAAACACACGCTGCTCACACCAAGCCACTTTAGTCGCTAATCGAACTGAAGGAGCTGGTGGGGTCGCTGCATCAATAATAGCTAGGTCTGCCGCAGTCGGTTGATGACTCGGTTGGGCATTTGCAGCTGCACTTTGCGTTTGAGGGTTGTCCACGGCACTACGAGGGCGTACTCTCACGCCGCCAAAGGGGCCAAAGCCCGGGGCAAAAAACGACGGGCCGCCAGAAGCTGGCATGCCGCTGGCGGGGATACCCAGCAAAGCACTGCCCATTTTCGCCAAAAAGCTGCCACCACCAGGAGTGCCTGAACTTCCAGCATTATTGCCACCAGATTCAGCACTATCTACAGTGGTTGAAGACTGACCAAGAATCTTCTTGTGCAACTTCTTTTCTGCATAATCTTCGAGCGCATCGGTGCGGTCACCGAGAGCCAAATCAACCGAAGCTTTGCCAAAAGCCTTCACTTCCATCCGCCCAAGGCGATCGGACAAAGTATCTGATTCATAAACCTGTTCTAGGATGGCCTGCTCTAGAGCCGTCACACGCGGGTAAGAGGCCGGAGCGCTAGCACCAGCATCGGTTTGCTCAACGCGGCCAGAAGCCCCCGCAAGCGCTTGATCACTATCATCGGCTTCCTGATATCCAGGCCCCGGAACAACCATGGGCTTGTGCAAAGTTGTTTCGACATAGGTTTGCAAATTATCGGTGCGATCGCTCAAATCAGCTTTGTCAGACGACTTGCCGAAAGCTTTTACTTCCATTCGCGCCAAACGGCTGGGCAAATCTCCGCCATACGACTTGCCTAGGATAGCGCTCTCCATGGCCGTAATACGTGGGTAGTTATCGAGAGTACTGCTGTCCTGCCCCTGACCCGCCGGCAGGCTGAGACAGAGGGAGAGAGAGAGCATCAATAGGGTCGCTGCGTTTTTATAAAGCATGGCCCCATTATGGCATCAGACTCTAATCAAAGCCTTGACTCTATCTCACCTGTTAAAATCATCCACACAGGCGCGCTCAGGCAAAAGCAAGGCAGAGGCAGAAAAAAAATTGCGGCAATCACCAAGACTGACATTTAGCTGGCCCAAAGTAGCAAGCGCTATAACAATTGCCACAAGTCTCTCGCTATTTGTTGGCTGCGCTTCAGCCCAAAATATGCAAGAAAAAGAAGTGCAATCCCTTAGAAAGTTAGCTCTCAAAAAAGAAAGTAGCGGTGACATTGCTAGCACCGTCGCTCTTGAAGAGCGCGCCTTTAAAATCGAAGAACAACTCGAAGGAAAGCACTATTACAACAAAGAAGGCGATCTTTACCGCCTCAGAGAATTATTTATCAAAACTGGCGATTACGCATCGGCCGAGAAATACTGCCGTCGGCTGATCGCCTTGTCGGAAGACATTTATGGAATCAACAGTTCTAATGTTGCCGACGGCCTAGATTCACTTGCGGGCATTCTCAAACGGGTTGGTCGCATCGCCGAAGCCAAAGCCGCTGAATCAAAGGCTCAAGCAATAGAAGAGGGAAATCTCAACGGAGATATTACGGCAAAAAAGAAGCCGATTTTTAAGCCCGCCAACCCCCAAGCGGTCGATATAGTTTTGCATCCAGTTTTGAACTCTAGGGCAGGTCACGGCCTTGAAGGCAAACAACTTAACAGTAAAGTATTCAAAGACTTGAGCGCTCTTACCCGGGTGGCCAATGTCAATCATCGCAGTACATGGACAACTTATTTTCGCGCTGCCGAAGAAGAAGCGGCACAGCAATTTTGTCGACTGGCCAAAGGAATGACTAAGGCACAAGTTGAGGCCTATGCCGGAGCACCGCGCTTTCGTGGAGGCAAAATAGACTGCTGGAAGTGCACACCGGGTGATGATATCTGGCTCTATGGATTTGGCGAAAGAAGCGTACCGGTTAGCCTAGTTTTTCGTGGGGACGTTTGCGTCGAGGCTAAGCGACATAGCGACGACCTCGACCGCGAGTATCAAGTGTGGCGCGCTGATCAATTTATCAAATTTGCCAAAGGAAAAACCACAGCACAGATCATTGCCTATGCTGGCCAACCATCACAGTCTCAGTTGAACGGTGTGCTCTCCCCTGTCAACTCGTTAAGCGGCAAAAAACTAGACTTTGTCATGGGATCTCACACCCTTGTTGGCCTGTACATGCGCAAGGGCATTTGCATTGCCGCGCACAAATATCTGATTGGTCGACAAGAATTTCTTTGATGGCCGACTAATTGACCTAAGCTGATGTGACTTATGCCGGTTTGCCCCAGAGCCAACCTTGACCAAATGGCACACCCATTTCGACCAGTAATTCTAGTTCTTCGCGACACTCGATGCCTTCGGCAACAAGCTCGGCACCGAGCGAATTGACGACTTTAACCAAGCGCTTCAAAAGTCTGGCCTTAGCAGGTTCTTCTGAAATTCCCGAGACATACTTACGATCGATTTTAACGATGTCTGGCTCTAGAATAATCAAACTTTCAAGCGAGCTACGACCAAAGCCAACGTCGTCCACTGCCACAAGTAAGCCACGTTCTTTAAGGGCCTGGACATGATCGCGGAGATAAGCAGGGTCACCAATGAACTGCTGCTCACTGATTTCAATAACATAGTTGCCATCAGTTTTATTAGATGGAAACAGCGTCATCAACCTCTCAATGGGCGTGTCCATAATGGTTGAAGGGAAGAGGTTTACGTGGAAGCGGGCCGTTTGATCAAACTTAGGATCAGGGCATGCTGCCAAACAGGTTTTCAAACAACGTAGGTCGACTATTGTGAGCAAGTTGTGCTCGACCGATACGCGGAAGAGATCATCAGGCATCTCGAAAGCACCAGCGGGACCACGACTTAGTATTTCGTAGGCCACCACTTTCTCATCGCTAAGGTGGAAGATTGGCATTGATACTGCGCGGAAGCAATCACCACGGCGCAACTTCTCTGTCAATTCTTCAAGAGCAGCTTTATCAGGTGATTGACCAGCGCCGGCCTGCTTGTGCTTCTCACCAGAGGACACGCGGTTCTTACCGAGCATCTTCGACTCGCGCACAGCCAGTCTAGCTAAAGACAGCACTTCTTCTATTGAGCAAAATTCATAGGGCAAGGCCAATACGCCTAAACTGGCAGTGACGCGCACTGTCTCAGAGGCCAATCTCAAAGGGCTTTCGGCTACAGCCAAACGAATCTTCTCTGCTACCAACATGCCTTCGGCAAAGCGGGTATCGGGCAAAATCAGCAAGAATTCATCGCCACCAAGACGAGCCAAGTGATCGGTCGGCCGGACCGTCTCTCTCACACGGTCAGCTATTTCATGAAGAACAACGTCGCCAACTGCATGGCCAAACTGTTGATTGATGCGATCAAAGTCGTCGCAGTCAATGAGGACTGTGACAAGATTCCAACCGCCACGCTGAGCGCGAACATACTCTGCTTCTAAAGCCTTTTCTAGACCAGCTCGGCTGAGCGCTTTAGTAGCAGCATCGATATTAGCAATGGTATCTAATTGTTGATTGGCTTCAAGTACTTTCTTATTGGCTTCATGCAATTGGTCTTCAAGTTGCTTCACCTGCATAGCATGGCGAATAGACTGCAAGAGCACTCGAGCATCAACTTCATCTTTAACTAAAAACTCACGAGCACCAGTGCCCATCGATTGCGTGGCGATATCGTCTTTGCTGCTATTGCCAACCACCACCACCGGCACACTAGCGTCTTGCGCTCTCAGCTGCCTAAATTTATCTGCGCCATCATTGCCCGCGCCATCTTTCGAGCAGTCGAGCAAAACGACATCGACCCCGCCTTCGCCCAAGCGCTTCAAGCCTTTAGCGATATTTTCTGTAAATTCCATGGAGATTTCCATGGAGGCATCGGGCCCCGAAACTTTCTTGAGCACATCCTTAAGGGCGAACGCGCCCCCGGCTGTGTCTTCAATTAGCAATACTTTGGTCTTCCTGGCTTCCATCATTTCACCGAACTATCTGGGATTCCTATCCACGCCCGAGAACGATTTTTCAAGAGCGAGAACCTCCTAATTTAACATCGATTTCATTTTTAGACAGCGTTCCCAAAGTTAGACAACATTCTTACGCCCGCTAGTTCTAGTACCTACTGAAGCGATTGACAAGGCGCTTGCCAAGCATTCGAACAAGTATTGTTTTGGTTGTTTTCTCTAAGAAGCGCTCTCATAGGGAGATTTGACCTTAGTAAAACCTGGTTTCAACAGGTCGAGGAGATATCTCTTTATGTATTGTGCCCGGCCAAGAAGATATTTAGCGATTTATCTAACAGCAAAAAAACTTCTCGAGAATCTTAGTTAGAGCATTTCAGTCTAGTATCAGTCTTATCTTAGTCTTGTATTTGTCTAGGACTTGTCTAGTAGTATGGGGTGTTTCTAAGCTCAGCTCTATCTTCGAGAGATTGATCTTCCGCATTTAGAGCTTTGTATCCCCTAGATGCCCCATTCAACAGCACCTCAAACTAGCAAACCCAAACAGAGATTTATGCAGGAATCAGTCGCCAAAAATTCTCAGGCTAAGAACCTCCTAAAACAGGTCCTAGCAGCGATCTTCGCCATCGTTCTTCTATGGTTCGCATTCAAGGACACCAACCTAGCAGAACTTTTGAAGTACTCGCAGAACATCAAACCCTTACCCGTTCTCCTAATCTTCGTTTCGGGCATCTTCGGTACCTTCTTACGTTCCTATCGCTGGACAATCTTGCTGCGGCCATTGTCTGATAAAAAAATCAGTCAATACAATTCATTCTATGCCGTAATGATCGGCTACGCCGTCAACGTTGTCATCCCGCGTGGTGGCGAAGTAGTAAGGCTGTTATCAATTTGCAAATCTGAGAATCTGCCCTGGGCCGGAGTCTTGTCGACCATGCTCATTGACCGTATGCTCGATATTGCTTTGCTAGTAACGCTTATCGGTGCCACACTAACAATTCTGCCACCAGAACTTTTGGCATCGATGCCCTGGCTCAAGCCTGGCGGTTTAACGCTCTTAGCCGGTGTGGTGGTCGGACTAATAGTCTTGCCACTTGTGGGTACCATTCTCAAGAAACTGCTCAGTCTAGATATAGCGAAGAAGAGACTGCCTGAGAAATTGAGAGAGAAGTTCACTGAGCTAGCAGGGCAATTCGACACCGGAACACAAGCGCTTAAGAGCCCCATTCAGTATCCTTACATAGCCTTTTTAAGCGTAGCCATTTGGTCTACCTATTGGTTCAACTTTTATCAAATGGTTTATGCCTTTGGCCTAGAAGAAAAAATAGACGCAGTTAAGTGCCTGATAATTTTCACCATTGGCTCAGCCGGCGTTCTCGTACCAACTCCTGGTTCAGTCGGTACTTTCCACCTCTTGGTCAAAGAAGCCACTGTAATGACTGCTCACATTCCGCCAGATCAGGCTCTTGCCTTTGCCACCGTTTTGCACTTCCTTACTTTCATTGTAATCTGTTGTATTCCAGCAGCGGTACTGTTCTTCTACAACCGCTTCTTGGCAAAAAAAGAAATCTAGTCTCGCGCTTTATATAGATAACAGGATACAGAAATGGAAACCCCGCTCAGCTTCGCCGCCCGAATCACCTCCAGCTTTGCCCTCGGATGCCTCAAACCAAAGTCTACGGTGCTGGATGTGGGCAGCGGCGATGGAGCAATCGCAGCATCAATGAAGAAGGGTGGTCTGCAGGTTACAGCTATTGATCAAAATCCAAGTGCCGTAGAAAAAACAAAGGCGTTAGGAGTAGATTGCTTCAACACCAAGTTTGAAGAGTTTGAACACGAGCCCTTCGATGCCATTATTTGCAGTCGTTCGCTACACCACATGCAACCATTAGACGTGGCCATTTCTTCGGCCAATCGCTTACTCAAGCCCGGTGGTTTGCTCCTTATAGAAGAATTTGGCTATGAACGCGTCGATCAAAAAACAGCAATTTGGCTCTTCAACTTGGCACAACTGGTGGCAGCCGAAAGAAACAAAGACTCTAAAGACACTAAGCACTGTCATAACTGGCTCATTGCCGAGAGGCGCGAGAGCAATACCCTAGGCCCCGGTCACGAACAATCAGAAGCAATAACAATTTGGCGTCGGCATCACGAAATCGAGCACCACGTCAGCTCTTTCGAGCGCGTCAAGAACGCTCTTTTAGACCAATTTGAGATCATAGAAGAGCGCAACGTCCCGTATCTCTTTCACTATCTTTGCGATCTTTTGCCTGCCACTAAATCTGGTGCCGACCGGGCCAGCTTAATCTACAATTGGGAAAAAGAGCAGGCTCAAGTAGGTGGTATAGAAATGTGCGGAGTGCGCGTTATTGCCATTAAGGCCTAAAGCTTGCTCTTCTTTTTTTCGACTGCATTGATAATCTTGGGCTGCATACTCATAAAGAATTTGGGGAAATTCTCGGGCAGGTGGTTGAATATAGCAGCTATCTGAACACCACCCGATAAGTGACACACGAAGCTCGCCGTGCCGTATGTCAGAGCACCACTGTGCGCCCACTGCCCCGTCTTCCTATCAAAATTCCAGCCTTTGGCATAATATTTATTGTCTTTTTTCTTGCTGGTCTTTTTCTTGTCTTTTGTGTTAGTCGCTAAGTTTGGCGGCGCCAGCATTAGACTGATGGTGTCAGGATCTAAAAGGTGACAAGAGCTATTGCTGCCATCGCTTGCTGCAATAAACTTGACCAAATCTTCAGCTGTGGCGATCCATCCACCATGGGCGTCCATGGCTTCTTGCGAATAGCTGGCGCCGTAAGACGATGCCACTTGCTCAGGTTCAGCGGCATAGACAGACCAAGCTCTAGCACCGAGTCCTTGATCATCATAAAACACTTCTAGTGGAGACATTTCAATTTGACGGGTATGACCCAGTGACATTGAAGTGGCACCGGCCGGCACTAGAACATTGTTCTTGACGTAAGTTTCGTAATCAACACCGCTTACCTTCTCAATTATGCGACCAAGCATGTTGTAGCCGAAGTTTGAATATTCATATTTGAGACCAGGATCGCGATCGAGTGGTTTGGTCAAGCGATAGCGCACAATAGCCTGAGGAGAGGCCGGTTGTGGCAAACTATACTTTTGCGCAGCAAGGCGCAAATATTCAAATTGAGGGTCGCCGTTTTCATTAGAAAAACCGGAAGTATGCTCTAGCAAATGGCGCACTGTGACGGTCTCTAATTTAGGATCAAAGGCTTCACCAGCTGGCGGTCTGTAGTCTTTCAAGATATCTACAACTTTATCATTGACACTCAACTGGCCCTGTTGCACCAGAGTCATAATAGCGACTGCAGTGATTGGTTTAGAACTACTAGCGATGCGAAAAAGCGAATTGCACTTGGTTTCGACTTTGTGCTCTTTGTCAGCGAAACCGAAAGCTTTTGAGTAGACCACTTGGCCATTTTTACCTACTGCCACTTGGCCAGCGGTTATGCCATTGTCTTTCATGATCTTGAGGACAATGTCATCTAGGCCCTCTAAGCCATTTGAATTGGCTAACTTGTGACCGTCGTTCTTCAGACTATTGCTGCTATTGACTGGCAGCTTCTCTAGCGTCTTTTTCGGGGCTGCCAGAGCGGCTTGGGCTGCAGCAAAAATTGCAACACTGGCAAAAGTTGCGCAAAAAGTAGCGCCCAAAATATTGGTGACAAAGTTGCTCGGTCTGGTCATTGTAATGGCTTCCTCTTTGGATTACTTTTTGCTTTGCTTTCGAGTGGTAGAAACTGTTTTGGCAGATATCTGTTTTTTAGGCTGGCGCTTTAGGGGCTGGCACTGTATACAAAAATGACTAGAGCGTCCGTTCAACTTAATTCTTTCAATCACAGTGGAGCACTGCCGACAGAGCTCACCCTCTCGACCATAAACCCAAGCCAAATTTTGGTAGTTGCCATTGACACCATTGCTATCTGTGTAATCGCGCAAAGTAGAGCCACCAGATTCAATGGCACGACTAAGCACTGAGCGCACATTCTCCACCAGCCGAACTAGCTGTTCTTGGTTCACTTCACTAGCCGGGATTGTCGGATGTATTCCTGAGAGAAACAGCGATTCATCGGCATAGATGTTACCGACCCCAGCGAGAATATTCTGATCAAGCAAGGCGGTTTTCACCGCTTGAATTTTACCTTTAAAAGCATTAGCCAGATGAGCACTGGTCAATGATTCTAAAGGCTCGACTCCTAATTTTGCCAAACTAGGTATGACTTCTTCGAAAGTCATTCCCTTAGGTTTCAGCCACAGCCGCCCAAAAACCCGCATATCTTCAA
Organism: Candidatus Obscuribacterales bacterium; assembly: GCA_021732025.1. Classification (GTDB taxonomy): domain Bacteria; phylum Cyanobacteriota; class Vampirovibrionia; order Obscuribacterales; family Obscuribacteraceae. The sequence continues at coordinate 106,255 of JAKFVU010000057.1, forward strand.
AGTGCAGTTCTCGTCCACTCGCCAGCATGATGCGCACCCGTAGGAAGCGCGGTTCTTGCTTATCAGAAGAGCCAGTTTGCACTTTGGTTTTTAACGGACTGACTTTTGGCGGATTGGTCTTCCCTCGGGATTTTAACTTAGTCTCTGTTTGAGAGTTACGCACTAAAAGTCTGCCCGACATACGCAGATGGCAAGCCAGGCCAGCACCGCGATCTAGCTCTATCAACAGATACTTGCCGCGGCGAATTACCTGGCCGAACTTATGGCCAGGAAGTCCGGCCACAAAATCTTCGACACTTGGATACGCGATCGAGGCATCTCGCAAAACCTCAACAGCAACAATGGCATCGCCAGCCAGGGCTAATTGCAGGCCACGTCTTACGGTCTCTACTTCAGGTAGTTCAGGCATTCATTATTTCCGAGGAATTATCAGGGCCTAGCCTGGAGCGAAGAAGAAAGCGGCGCCCAAGATGGCATAGACTGCCAAAAGTTGCACACCTTCAAGCCAATTGCATTCGCCATCTGTGGCCACAAACGAAAGAATAATGACTGATACCACAATCGATAAAATTTCGATTTCAGAAAAACAGAGATCCATTGGTTTGCCGATAGCATGGCCGGTAAAAACAATCACGGGAGCCACAAATAAGGCAATTTGCGCCCCTGACCCCAGGGCAATATTAATAGCCAAATCCATCTTATTCTTGGCGGCCATGAGAATTGCTGTACTGTGTTCTGCTGCGTTACCTACAATTGCGACCAAAATTACACCAATAAATATGTGGCTCAAACCAAGGGTGACAGCGGCTTCTTCCACTGCATGCACCAGATATTCGCTAAGAATTGCCACGCCCACAGTCGATGCCAATAGAACCATAACTGCACCACGCACACTCCAACCACCGACACCAAGGTCTTCGCCTTTGTCATCGTCAGAAGCTTGATAGAGTTGTTTGTGAGTCTTGAGAGCAAAAACCAGGCTCAGTAAATAGGTAACGAACTGCACACCGGCAATCCAGAGAGCTAAGTTGTAGTCGCCATGACCAACATGGTGCTTGTTTGCAAGCTGACATACAGCTGGAACAGTCAAGCTAATGGCAGCCAAGGCTAACAAAGTAGCAGAGGTCGAAGCAGCGGTGCGGTTGAAATACTGAGTGCGATATTTCACTCCACCAGCTAGAATGGCTCCGCCTAATACTAGTAAAACGTTGCCTATAATCGAGCCTGTGATAGAGGCCTCGACCACGTCGATGAGACCAGCTCGCAAGGCCGAGATAGCAATAATCAATTCGCAGGCATTACCAAAAGTGGCATTAAGTAGAGCGCCAGCTCCAGAACCAACTTTGTCAGCCAACACCTCTGTCGCCTTTCCCATAATGCCGGCTAAAGGCACAATACCGAGACAGGCAGTGAAGAAAATGATATGAGCCGGCCAGTGCAGGTAGGCACCAATAATCGGCAATGGGATAAAAACTAGGAAAATATTGAGAATGTTCTCAAAGGACAATTTCATCGATTATTTTACCGGCACCATATTTAATACCAAAACAGACAAAGTTTCTTTAGCGACGTCAGCCTTGTCTCAGTCTTACCCGAAATTACTCTAACTACACCAAGCTTATCGTGAATACACTATAGGAATGATGGCCTCGTTTAAAGGCAAGTGTCCAAATAATTTTGCCAGCAATTGGTACTGAGAAAAAATTAAGTGGTCCTGTACCCCCCAAATTGACCATATCGTTTCGATATCGGAGTTAACATATTGCAACGACAGTAAAGGTCAAACACTTTTAGGGGGTAGTTGTGATGGTAGCGGTCAAGTCGGCCAAAGTTCCGACAATGGAATGCGAAACCGAACACTTTTTGATGGCCCAGCGACAACTCGACGAAATTGCCGAGGAAATGGGGCTAGATAGAGAACTACACGAACGCCTGCGTTACCCTAAAAGAGCGCTAATCGTCACCGTGCCAGTGCGCATGGATGATGGTTCAGTCAAGTCATTCACGGGCTACCGCGTTCACCATGACGTCACCCTTGGACCAGCCAAAGGCGGCATTCGCTTCCATCCAGAGGTAAACCTGGGCGAAGTATCTTGCTTAGCCATGCTCATGACCTGGAAATGCGCCCTCATGGGCCTTCCTTACGGTGGAGCGAAGGGCGGCATCCGCTGCGAGCCATGGAAACTCTCCATCGGAGAAAACGAGCGCCTAACCAGACGCTACACCTCTGAAATCATCACCTTGCTTGGACCAGACAAAGACATCCCTGCTCCTGACATGTACACAAACGAGCAGACCATGGCCTGGATCATGGATACCTATAGCATTAACGTCGGCCACACTGTGCCTTCAGTTGTGACAGGCAAGCCAGTATCAATCGGCGGCTCTTATGGACGCACAGAAGCCACTGGTCGTGGAGTTGCCTACTGCGCCCGCCGGGCAGTTAGTCACTACGGTCTCAAAGGCGAAGCGCCAACTGTAGTAGTTCAAGGTTTCGGCAACGTCGGCTCTATTGCCGCCAAGCTGTTGCACCAAGCTGGCTACAAAATCGTCGGTGTGTCCGACGTACATGGCGGTATCTACAACCCTAAAGGTATCGACATTCCTCGTTTATTTGCCTATCTCTCAGAAATGGGCAAGGTAGAAGGCTTCACCGGCTCAACACCAATAAACAATAAAGACCTGCTTGAACTACCTTGCGACTTACTTATTCCAGCAGCCCTGGGCGGCCAAATCACTGAAGAAAATGCCAACAAGCTCAACTGCAAAATTGTTGTTGAAGGCGCCAATGGCCCAACCACTCCTGAAGCCGACTTGATGCTTCACGAGCGCGGCATCATTGTCATCCCTGACATTCTTGCCAACGCTGGCGGCGTCACCGTCAGCTACTTTGAATGGGTCCAAGGCATGATGCACTTGTTCTGGAGCGAAGACGAAGTCAACCAGCGCCTAGAGCAAATCATGGGTCGCGCTTGCGATCAAGTTTTGGAGCTAGCAACAAAGAGCAAACTAAGCGTGAGAATGGCAGCTCTGCGCATTGGTGTTTCTCGCATCGCCGAAGCCAAGCGTTTACGCGGTCTCTATCCGTAAAACGAAACTTAGCGACTGATAAAGGCACTGGTCATAATAAGGCCAGTGCCTCTTTTTTTATTGTTTTCTGATTTACCAAGTCTAATATGTGGCACAGATAAGATAAGAGGCCTATCGATTTGGCCGTTAATAAGTCTATTGGTAATCACATGTTCTCATCGCGTTCGCAAGCCGGGAAACAAAATACTCCAGCACCGCGAAATTTTCGCCTGCCGAAGCAATCGGTTGTACCTAACTACACCGATATTCAGTTTTTGGCCCAAGAAGCAAACAAGCAAGCGGGCCGCCAAGTTGAATTACCATTTTCAGTAACGGAAGGCTCTCAAGAGTTTGTTGTCACGGTGAAGGTCGACCAGGGAATCTCGATGGATCCCATTTGGACCTTGACCGCAGTAACCTCCCAAGGGCACCAACAAATATTTCAGCATCCCGAACCAGACTTGAGTATGGTGACAAACCTAGTCATGAGTGGCTGCGGCTGCGATCTCTTCGCCGACAATCTGGCCACAGAACAAATGATGGGCCGCGATACGCTCTCAAACCTCAATCCCATCGGCACTCAATCGACAGAAGTGCCGGCGGTTCCCAGCCATCAAAGTCATTCACAAGAAAATGCTGTCGTTTTTGACGCGCCAAAACCTGGGGTGAAGGCCACTCTAGAAGGTGACCTGACAAAAATGCAGGCACCCAACCTGCTGCAATCGTTGGCCATGGCAAAAATGACAGGGCGATTAGACGTCAAGGACAAACAAGAATCTTGCCGTGTTTACTTTATCGATGGCACAGCAGTGCACGCCGAGATGAAAGAAGCTGTTGGCGACACTGCACTAATCGAGTTAGTGACTTGGACAGCCGGCGAATTTAGATTCTGGCCGGACGAAAAAAGCGCTCAAACCACAGTGAAAAGAAGACTAGACGCCATGCTCATGGAAGGTGTCTCGCTTTTAGACCAGAGTCAATATCTTGATTCAGCCGGTCTCAAGCTTGAATCTTGTTTGGTTAAACGTAATGCCATTATTTCAGAGCAGGAATTCACTGCTCGGCTGCAAAAAGGTGCACCAATAGCCCTTCAACCACAAATAGATTTCTATGAACTGATCGACAACCACAGTCAGTTTTTCGATATCTTGGCCAAAAGGCCAATGCGCAAGCCAGAGTACGTGCCAATTCTCTTCAATTTGATCAGTTGTGGCCTCGTACAAGTAACCGATCAACAGGCTCGTTCCGCCGGTCGCGGCCTAGGCATCGACGAAGGCACACTGCAAAGTGTGAACAAGGCCCTAATTCGGCAAGAAACCGATATTCTTACCTATCCTGCTTTTCTCTACTTCTTACAGCAAGAATATCTACGCTATGAGTATTTCAACTTCCCTTTCTCTCTTGTTGTCTTTAGTCTTGGCCATAGAAAAGGTGGGGCAACTGGGCCGGTTGAAGCATTGCAGACCTTAGCAGTGAAAAGAGCCATGCAGAGAATTAGCCTGGTCAAAAGACCAATTGATATGCTCGGCCATTACGAGACCTTTGACTTCGGCTTGATTTTGCCCAACTCGAACGCCAAGGCAGCAGGCGCTCTGGCTCACCGTATCGTGGACGTTTTGAGAGAAGCACCACTAACAGCAGACATGGATCCCAAAGGCATGGTGTTTGCTTTTGGAGTAGCAGGTGTTCCAGAAGACAGCCAAGAACTAGACAAACTATTGAGTGCAGCCAAGGGCGCCCGCGATATGTCTAAATCGACACAGCGAATTGTTTTAGCCCGTGACGTTTCGAATAGTTAGCAACATCTTTCTATCAATAGTTTTCGAAATAGATTAGATCTGAGTAAAAGCGCTTGACATCAACTTAGCGTTCGCTAATATAGAGTTCTCGCTCGTCTTTAGCGGGTCTTTCTTTTCTAAATCAGTAAACAAAACAAACAGGTGGCTGCATGCGGCACTTCGGTGATTCCGCACAACCTAATAACAATGGCTCGGCAAGTGAACAGCTTGCAGCTGTGTCGAAGAGTGAGTCAGGAGCGAATCTGGCGCGATTCATTCACGATCAGTTTAGTCCAGCCAATCGTTATGACATGCCATCTTCACCACAAAGCTTAGCTGCTACTTTACCAACCCTATCATTTAGACCAGAGAGCAACCGCGAGTCTGGACTCGAGCCAGAAGGCAGATCTACTCAGAATTTCAGCACTATCCTCGAACAGAGGCAAGAACAAAGAGCTGTACAAATACCAGCTCAATGGTCATCTGCTGAAAGTCACAAATCGATTGAGATCAAAAACCTCGGCAATCTCTTTAGCCCAGCTCCCGAAAAAACAAACAATGCAGCCTCTGGTGTAGAAGATTTTCGCAGCCCTTTTAAGAGCATGGGCCAACTTTCGCTAGCAAGCGACAAGACGAAAGTCGCGACAGTAGCTGATCTTGATGCCCCGTTTGAAGCTGCCAATTGTTACCAGACCATTCAAATAAACCCACAAGAAGGATCAACAAAAACGATCACCACGTTAAGCGATCTCTCTTCTTCAAGAATACACATCAAGTCTGCCGACAGTTCATCGATCACCTACACAGATCGGCTTGGAAGGCCAATTAGCGAAAGTCGCTTTGACGCCAGCGGAAAGCTAATAAGCGAAACCACCGCACAATTTGACAATACTTCTAATGCTGCTATTCCCACAAGAAAAATTGTACGAACCGCAAGTGAAACAACAGAAATTAGTTTAGACAGTAAGGGTATGATTCTTACCAAGACAACACTGCCTACAACAGATGTATCGGGTCAGTCTAATTTTTCCAAGGCTGCCTCGCCTTCTTACTCACACCTAAGCAATGCCTGAAGCTTGCCACAAACTATTCAATGGAACTACGATCTCGCTACACCAAGGCGACATCACCAGAGAAAATGTTGACGCCATTGTCAATGCAGCCAATTCATCTTTGATGGGTGGAGGTGGAGTGGATGGTGCCATTCATCGCGCGGCGGGTCCAGCAGTTTTAGAAGAATGCAAACAGATTAGAGCGGTTCAAGGGCAATGCGCGCCTGGTGATGCTGTCATTACGGGTGGTGGCAAGCTGAAAGCGCAATACATCATTCACACAGTCGGACCTATCTGGCGCAGTGGCAACACCAATGAAAAGCAAACACTCAGTAATGCTTACCAAAACTCATTACAGCTTGCAATTGATAATGAGATCAGCACCATTGCTTTTCCTTCGATAAGTACCGGTGCCTATGGCTACCCCGTGGCTGAGGCAGCCCAAGTTGCTATTGCCGCAGTAAAGAGTGTGGTTGAGCAAATGGATGAAAGTGGGCACCTGAAACAAGTACGTTTCGTACTGTTCGACAGTTTTACTTTCGAGGCTTATAAGCAAGCGTTGCTTGACAGCTAATAGTTCTGATTGTCTAACTATTCGTCAAAGCCACGCTTGAAGTCACGTTTGCCACCGCGTTGTTGTTTATCGCGCGTACCCTTGCGGTAGCCGCCATCACCTTCATCGCCCCAATCGTCTTCTTCAACCGGACGACGCCCCTGCTTGTTCTTGGGGGCCTTGCGACCGTTATTACCACCTTCGGCTACGTATACCTGGGGCTCGTAAACCACCGGTGGATCGTTATTGATTGCGACTTCTGGCTTGGCTGCTACCTCTGGTTGAACTAGACCTTGTTCAACGAGGCGAGCAGTGAATTCTTCTGGAACAGGCTGCTTCAGTAAGTCAGCCAAACCTTGCGAAATACTAGCATCGGTTGGCGGCTCTAAAGCCACCGGTGCTTCTTGCAACGGCTTAACGACAGGCTCTACTACTGGTTCGACGACTGGTTCGAGCACAGGCTTTACAGCTTGCTCTACCACTGGTTCTCCTGTGCTCTTCGGTCTGAAGTTATTGACTTCAGCACCACGCAGAGGCTGCTCGACTCTAGGTCTCTCTGGTGGAGTGTCGCCCCCACGATTGCTGCGGAAGTTACCGCGCGCACCACCTGGTCCGTTTCGGTCAAACCCACGGCCAGCAGCCGGACCAAAGCCTGGATTCTCAGGACGAGGATCGCGAATCTTGCCAGAAATCATATCAGAAACTATCTGCTGTGCTCGCTGCCATCCAGGTTCGCCTTGTGGAATCAATCGATTTACAACTGATAGTGCAAAGGCCTCATTTGTTTCGCGAGCAGAGTCGTGATAGGCAGCGTCTTTGCCTTGCTCTCTAGCTTTATTGGCATTTTGATTTGATTTGTTGCCAAATTGAACGGCATCAAGAAGACCTCTAACATCTTCTAGTGAACCTGTCCGTGGCACCACTAAATTGAGAAGCTCTGTATATTCAGGAGCTGAGGTGGTGGGGTCTAACTTAGTCAGAATGTTTTTAACAGCGAAATGGTTCTGTGTGCCCAAATCGAGGAGTCGATTTACCAGCTGCGGATTAGCGGCAGCATTCTGCATATCAATAGCGAGATCAAGAACATTCAAGCGATCAGAAAGTTGATTGTTCATCGGCCGTGGCGGACGATACTTCGGACTTTGCATTTCAACCATACGGCTGGTTTCAAGCCAATTGGCAAGGTTCTGATCGAATCCAGCAGGATACTCATATTGACCACTGCCATCGTTTGCCAAAGTAGAATATCGCTCGCGCAGACTTCTCAAATATGAGCTTGGCAGTGCTTCCTTCAGCACAGCTAAATTATCGACTGGCTTACCGGCCGTCTCAGGATTCATATCATTGCGAGTCTGTATCCGCTCAAAGGCTAGCTGTAGGCGCTGACCAATAAAGCTCATCTCTGCTTCAGAAATAGGAGCTGAAGTTGTCTTCTCTGGAGCAGACAGGAATTTACGCAGTGTAGGGATATCAAGCTTGGCGTGATCCGGATCACTGAGGGCATCGCGCACTTCACCACGATTGAGTACCCGACCGTTTCCAATATGCATCAAGGCGAGATTGTTTACATCAGGATGCATGCCCGGCTGATTAGCTGGCTGATAGGCATGAGTTAACCAATCAGCGAAATCGGCATCACTCATCTTGCCGATGAAGTCACTGAGGATGGTGCCTTTGACGACTTTGATACTTCCTTCTGCCTGTTGGAACTCTTTGATCAAAGTCTCAGGACTAATAACGGCACGGCCACCTTGATGAAGTATGGCTGCATCTGGGTTTTGTGCTATCCGCTCAGCTTGCACACGAGCCGCTTCTAAGCGATCGCCAGCCGCTTGATCAGCACTGAATTCTGGTTTCTGCGCTTGGGCCAAGGCCTCAGGTTGCGCTCTTACCGATGATTCAACTGGTTGAACAGTTTCTGCTACAGGCTCAACACCATCGAGCGAACGACGTCCAGTAACGGCTTCAAGCTGCTCGAGCAAATTCGGTGAAGTAACACTACGCTCTGGGAATTTACTCATTATATCGGTGTGCAAAACTGCATCAATAACAGCAGCATGAATACCAATTCTGGTCTGGTTGCCATAGGCTTCCATCAGTTTGGTATGACCGGGATTCTCATTGACCCATTGTTTAACACTCTCTCTAAACTGTAAATGCTCAGCGGCACTTGTCACCGGCATTTTCATGAGAGCGCCGAACGATTGCTTAACCTCGGGTGGAATTGGGTCAGTGTATCGATCAACACGATTGATCACGCGAACGAGATTACCAGAGCCAGCATAGGCTTCTTGCACAATTTGATTAACTTCTCGATCGCCGGCCAATTCAGTCACCATCCGCAGTGGCACTTCGGCACTGCGACCTTGACCGTAAGCATAATCGAGAAGTTTGTATACATCTAATGGACTAGCATTGCTTTTAGCTGCGGCTTCGGCTAATTGAACACCTTCCTTAAGGGTAGCGATGCTTTCAGGCGAGCTGCTAAAGGCTTGCTTGATCAATTTCTCCATCGGAATATTGCCAAGGTCTTTTGCCTGCTCAGCGACTTTGGCCATGGCCACGCTAACAGAACGTCCATCCCCGGCAGCATGTTCAAAGAATGCCACTACATCGTCAGTTGTAGCTCGGTAATCTACAGCCTTACTAGCTAAGGCCACACTTTGATCAAAGCTGGCCTTAAGTGCCTCGCTTACTTGGTGTGTGCGGGTATTGGAAAAACTCTCAGGGCTTTGATCAAGTTCACTGAGCTTGACCTCAGCAACAGGCTCAGTGGCAGTGACTTCTTTAGCTGCAGCTTCTCTCGGTAGGGTTGGCTCAGCTGCTACTTCTAACTTAGCTGGCTCCGCTGCCACCTCAACCTTAGGAGGTGTCACTTCTTCTCCAGCAAACGCTCGATTGTTGCGGCCTGGAGTCAGTGGGGCAACATCAGAATGGCTAGCTAAATTAGGCCTGGCAGAGAAATGCAAAGCTGTCGCCCCGGTCCCGCCGGCAGCACCATCAGTGATGGCTTGCAGGGCACCACGTTTTAATATGCGAGCAATGTCGTAGCCACCGGCAAAATCTTCCGAGCCGTTCTGCCGCATAAATTCATTAGTAGCGCCAGAGCTAAAGCCAAAAGTAGCACCCATACCAGCGTTAGGAAGCGCCTTGCTTTCATTGACAAACTTGCCGAGCTTAGAGGCCGCCATCGATTCGGCAACGGCCGTCCCTTCAAAGAGTTTCATTCCGGCCTTGCTCATTCCGGCAAAGGCTCCATGGGCTCCCATAAACAGCCCCGCATCCATCACCATAGCTTTTCCATCTATGGCAGTGCTAAATGTCTTGCCAATGCCAGCGGTAAAACTATCACCCGTCAGCTTGCCCTGATCATTGAGATAAGTAGAACTAGTTAAGCCACTCTCGTAAATTCGAGAACTGGCACCCAATGCCATACCTTTTAAGCCCACGCCCATGTACTTTGCAGTGACGGATGCTGTCTCGGCGGGAGCGAGAGTAAAACTCTTGGCGCCGACGTAGTCAAAGGTCTTCTTCAGAGCGAAACCTTTGAGGCCACCCATGGCGAGGTTAACTGACGCTTCACCAGCGGTATCTTTGGCGTGAACGGAATCTAGACCGTAGGCAACAATTGACCCAGCCAGCATAGCCCGCGATTTCGCTCCAGCAAAAAGTGGAACGGCCTTGACGAAGCTTCCAGCGTAGAAATCAACTTCGTTCTGAGTCTTAACAGCTTGTTGGTCACCTTGAACAGCTTGACGGATTTCATCGCGCAAACCGCTATTGGCCGGTAAAACGCCCTTAACAGCTTGAGCTTCAGCTTGCTGCTTAAGCTGCTTGAGCTGTTCTAAAGACTGGCCATCTTTGTCATACACAATATGCACAAGCTTATCGAGCACTGACTTGTTGTCAGCGGCCTGTTGATGCATATCAATCTGTTTATTGAGGGACGCCAAAGAGCCATCGCCGGGCCCAGCTTTGTCAAACTTAGAATTTAGAGTTTCGGGATTTTCAGGCATGCCATTTGCGGGGATAGCGTTTTCAGCTATGAGGAAGTCTACGATTTACCGTTAGAGATTACGTTTTCAACGGCACGACAGCAATGGGGATGCTCCCATTCTTCTATACTCTATTAATGTATTCATCAATGTACCCACATCTGAGTACGTTAAATCTGCCAGAAGACGGGCATAGTAAGCCCAGATGGCTTTTTACTGAAAGGACCAGACACGCCACAATGGCCAAAATCCTATTAGTTGAAGATGAGCCAGACTTCTCAATATTGATCGCACAGTTATTGGCGTCGGAACACCACACAGTTGAAATCGCCGCCAGCGGCGAGTCGGCTTTGGAACTTTTGGCCGTCTACCATTTTGACTGCTTAATTTTGGATTGGAATTTACCCGGAATAAGTGGTCTGGAAGTGTGCCAGAAATTTAGGGCAAAAAAGGGTCTGACGCCGATTTTAATGTTGACGGCCCGTCAGCACGTCGACGACAAATCGGCAGGCTTAGATTCTGGCGCTGATGACTATTTAACCAAGCCCTTCGAGTTGAAGGAGCTGTCTTCTAGGGTTCGAGCACTGCTTCGCCGGCCCACAAGCTTCCAAGGCACGAGCTTGAAAGTGGGAAAATTGGAGATGGACGTCAACAATTTTAAGCTGACCAACCAGGGCAAGGAAGTTCAACTATTGCCCAAAGAGTTTGCTTTGCTTGAATTTTTCATGCGTCACCCGAACCAGGTTTTCAGTCCGGAAACATTAATTGACCGAGTTTGGGCATCAGACCACGAAGCTTCACCTGAAACAATCCGCACATATATAAAACGTCTGCGCAAAAAGCTCGATGTTGAAGGGCAGCCCTCAAATCTTTCTACAGTGCACGGGGTCGGTTACAAGTTCGATCCACAGATGGATTTGACGACCGGCTGAGAAGTAGACAGAGCTGGATCCGACTAGCCATAACTAAACCGATATCGCTCTAACTGGATCCGACCAGCCAAAACTAGACCGATATCGCCCTAATTTCAAAATACTTTTCCGCTTCCACATCTTTGCCACATTTGGAACATAAACTGTTCTCATCGAACCACACGGTAGCAACGAGGACGAACCCATGGCACGCGTTGATGTACTTGAACTCAAATCCTTTCAAAAGATAAGCCTTAACGAAGTGCGCTATCTCAACGAAATGGATTTCAACAAGAGTCATCAAGCTCGCACTTTAGAAGTTCACAAGCAGAATGTCTCCCTTAAAAGTTCCATCAAATCGAAACTCAAGGATCTGTCGAGAGCTTTCAAGTCAGGACTTCACAACCTCCTCTACGAAACCGTTCCACAGTGCGACACCTACTCACCAGACTAGATCCGAAGATAAAGTCGTTGCGCAGATAAAGTAGATCCGCAGAAAGTGTTCGAAAAATTTTTCCAGATAAAAGGGGCGGGCTCAAGTCGAAAGACTTGGGCCCGCCGGGGTTTTAGGTATAAGAGTTCAAACTGCCGCCTACTACCCTGCTAACTGCCTTCTCGTTACCCACTCACTTTTTCCACTCGAGCCGGTCTGCGGCTGAACATCCCGCGCACAACTAACCAGACCAGCGGCACTACACCAGCGCAAACAAATACCAAGTCGCCGGCAACTCGCATCCAAGTTAAAGTCTGAAACACGTTCGAATGAATAAATTCCGGGCTACGAGCGAACCAGAAGCCGTGCTGATAACTAGCAATCATCTGAATCACACCAGCGGGGAAAATATTGAGCACCAACATCAATAGCAAGCCTAGATTTAAACCCCAGAACGAAAGCCCGGCAAGACGATTACTCCAAGCATCTTCAGTCATAAGGTAGCGAGTTGAGAATAGCACCGCCGCTACAGACAACATACCGTAGACACCCATCATGGCAGCATGTCCGTGATTAGAAGTGAGGTAAGTAGCATGCTCGTAATAACTGACGATTGGAGTGTTGACTAAGAATCCAAAAACGCCCGCTCCAAGAAAATTCCAAAAACCTACAGCGATTAAAAACATCATGGCCCAATAGTGAGAGAAATTCTTTATCGATCCATCAACCTTCGCTAGTTCAATAAACTTCCAAGCATCCATAGTCAATAGAGTTAGCGGCACCACCTCTAGGGCCGAGACCATAGAACCAAGCGCCATGTTAATGGCTGGTTGGGCAGTCCAATAATAGTGGTGACCAATACCGACAATACCGCTACCAAGGTAGAGAATAATATCGATGTAAATCACAGAGAGGGCTGATTTCTCAGTGACCATGCCCAGGCTACAAAAGAAGTAAGCAACAATAATAGTTGTGTACAGTTCAAAAATTCCTTCAACCCAAAGGTGCACCACCCACCAACGCCAGAAGTCCGCGACGGCAAAGTTGGTGCCCGGGTGATACATCATGCCAAAACTGAAGAACAGCGGGATGGCCATGACACCGTAAAGCAGCATGTACGGCAAGCTACCGTGATCCTTTCCTTTAAGCAATGGCTGAATACTGCGAAAGACAATGACAGCCCAAAGCACCATTCCAACTGTCAACAAAGCTTGCCAAAAGCGACCAAGTTCTAAATATTCCCAACCTTGATGGCCGAACCAGAACCACAGATTGCCGAGCATATTCTTGATACCAAGCCATTCTCCAGCAATACTGCCAACGGCAACAATGAGAATTGCTACAAACAAAATCTTGACTAACCAATGTTGACCTTTGGGCTCATGCTTTGAAAGCATCGGCGCCATAAACATTCCAGCCGCTAGCCAGGCCGTGGCAATCCAAAAAATGGAAAGTTGCAAATGCCAACTACGAGTGATGCTATAGGGGAAGATAGTGCGAATGTCAAATCCGTAAAAGCCGTTCTCTACAATGTAGTGAGCCGTAACAACGCCAAAGAACGTTTGAAACAAAAACAACAGCACAACTGTTGTGAAGTACGGATAGAGCGAAGTTTGCGAACGATATGGTTGATATGACTTAACGTTGTCGGTCATGCCTTGACCGTCCGGTGACCAACCAAGGCCAGGAAACGCGCTGAGTAGAAACTGAGTAAGGCCGATGCCACCAACTAGCATCACTAAGCTCATGGCACTCCAAAAGAAGATATGCCAATTGGGGCCATTGCCTACTAGTTTATCGGGAGGCCAGTTATTAGTGTAGGTGTAATCCTTGCCCGGCCGATTAGTGTTGCATACCCATGAACCCCAGGCAAAAAATCGGCTGAGTTGCAGACGCTCATTGGTGTCAGCAATGTAATTAGTAGGTAGCGGCAATTTTCTACCGACACCAAATTCGGTATCATAATAGGGTACAAGCTGTCGATAGGCCTCGGTTTGACCATCAGTAAAAGTCAAAGTCTTCGATTGTTCATCGTATCTATTTACTTTTTGTTCCGATTGTAGAGTACTCTCTAAATCACCGCGAGCACCGCCATCCAAGTCTGCATAAGCTTTCTGAAAGCGCTTTTGCGCCATTTGCTGCAAAGCAATTTCACCGGCTCGATGCAAATAATCTGCAGAGAAGTCAGGACCGTTGTATGCACCATGTCCAAAAAATGAACCAACATCCATCAAACCATACTTCTGAAAAACAGCTTGACCGGCAAGAATATCACTACCAGTAAAAAGCACAGTACCGCTTGAATCAACAACTTTGTCGGGTATCGGCGGCGCTTGATTAGTGGTCTCATGTCCCATAAAAATCAAAGTCGAAAATCCGGCTATCAGCACGAATAGTACTGACAGCTTCCATCTCCATGACATAGACAAATCCTCTTTGCTATTGGCCGCCAGTAAGTGAGGAACATGCTAGCACTCCCTCACTTACATATGTTCAATCTTGTACACACCTATTTAGCAACGACCGGCTTTTCCACCCAGGGTTGGCTATCGTTCTTGCGAAATCCGTCTGGTTCGTAGCCCATTTGAGTGAGCTCGTCTTTGTAAGCAAGTGGATTGTCCGCTGCTTCAATCATAGTTTTGGCCACAACGGCGATGGCCGCGCTCCAAGTCTCTTGCATTTCAGAGGTCCATTCACCCTCCTTACCCAAATGCTCGGCCAGCACCGCCAAGAGATTCTCGGCCACGGCACCGTAATGAGCAGTCTCAGTCTTGTACTTGAGATGGCGAATACCCATAGCATGCAGATATGGCAATAGCCGCTCTGGCTGTTCCACGCCACCAACAATCGCGCCCAATGAAGCTATCAGCTTCTTATGCTGCTCTTCCGGCGGAGTGTGAAAAAGTGGTATCACCGCCGGATACTTCTCGAACAATCTTTTGTAGAAACTCATTCCTAACGCAGTGGCTCCGCCGTTTTCAGTTTTTACTCTGGCAAAAGTCTCTCTCAGTAACCCAACATTCAACGACATAACTATGCTCCTTCTTTAACCTCTACCTTGCTGTCCACAAACACTTGTAAATCGCGCACTGACGCTCTTACCGTCCTTTCTAAGCGAAAGTCAAAGCTTTCGTTCTAATTGCTAGGGGAAAGAGAATCGAATTCTCTTTGTGTACATGAACACGTAAATCTTTGTCGAGATGCGCCAAACCAGCCAACAGTGCCTGCCAACTAGCGCACGCATTTTCAGGTGGAGTGTATTCATCGGTGAGTTCACGCAGCTGCATCAGTGCAGAGCCTGCCTCATTATGCTCTGACTCTAAACAATCAATAGCACTCTCAACGGCTGCTAGTGGCACTTTAGCTTTGCCTGCAACATGTTCAAGGCTGCGCATAAATGGAAACACAATCAACTCTTCTTTAGCAGTGTGCTCAAGAATCTCTGTGCTCAAAGCTGAAAATACTGACTCTACCTTAAGCAATCTAGGTTCGCGCACACCATGTACTCGAGCGACTTTCTTGGCAAGCAACTCGAGGCGAGGCAGTTCGCCCTTCAAGTAGGCATGATGTGTTTGCTGAATATGATCAACCAATTCTGTGAGACTGGCATTGAGCCAATTTTCTCCAGCTTGGTCAAGCTCAACTTCTGCATCACTGGCTATGAGACCGGCGATAACAGTATCAGGGGCAATACCACCTTGCTCACAGGCGACAACCAGTGACTGCTTACCACCACAGCAATAATCTATGCCAAAGCGGTCAAATACAGAAGCTCGCAGGGGTTGCTCAGCAACCAGCATTCCTACAGTTTCGCTTCTAAAATCTTTCATAACAGCCACCCTTCGTTTCTCTTGAAACTTTATGTCGGCCTAAGCAACCTCGGAGCAAATATGAGTTGGTGTCACCGGCGCCGCTACCTTAGTTGCCTCGTAAAGAGGAAGGCTAGCGCAAGAACATGTCTGGAAAAATTCTTTAGCAGCGGCGCAATCGGGGCACTGCCAATCTTCCGGCAAATTTTCGAACTTAGTTCCGGGCTCGATACCAGACTCTGGCAAACCTTGAGCTTCTTCCAGAATGTAATTACAGAGTGTGCAAATCAGTTTCATGGCCTTACCCTCCGACTCATTGAGATCAAATGTACCTTTAT